>NZ_CBTJ020000113.1 GCF_001051235.1 Candidatus Competibacter denitrificans Run_A_D11
GAGACCGGCGCCCGGCCGCCGGTCGCCCCGGCCCCGCGTCACGAGCAGCTACCGGATCGTGCCGCCCCCGCCCCCGGCTCCGTCGATGCCGCACGTCGAGTTCCGAAAGAGGCGCCGGTTCGTGCCGCCCGACGAGAAAGTACCGTCCTAACCGCTCGAACCGTGTCGCGTGACACGGTTTCGAGGTGGCGCGACATCCCGCTTGTCATTTCCAGCAGTCGTTGCGACTTTTCACAGCAGCGGTGGCGACTTCAGGCATGATCATGCCGCTCATCAATTTAACCCGTTGAAATAATATCCAATCAAAATGGCCGAACCGGAATCCAGTCGCAATCAATGCTGTAATTTTGCATCCGGTCGAAACCACTGCTGTAGATTGTCGCAATGACTTCTGGAGAACAGTCACCTAACCCCTTGATCGGTGGTCGTCGGAGTCGCACCTACTTTTGGAGATGAGAGTTGGGGTACTTGCCTTGATTCTTTGAAGGAAGATTTCTGGTATCACTACGAGGCAATTATTCACTACAATGCTACTTACTTTGCAAAATTCACAAAAAATCTCTTTTATGACGAAAGTAAGCTCTACCGGCAAAAAATTACGCAAGCATGAAACAGGCATGACTGATGCTATCGCCGAGCAGTCAAGGCTTGAGTCAGGGATGGTAGCCCCTGCCCTTGCTATTGCGGGAATCGATATTGCGCTCGATGAAATTCGAGACATCGAGCAACGTTCCTACCGGGTCATCGAGCGTTTACGAGAGACAGTGTTCGAACCTGGCAAGCAGAAGCGGCTGAAGATTGGTTTCAGCATTTCCGAAGCGGCACGCATGGTCGGACGGACACCGACCGCGATCCGGGATGCGGAAAAGTCAGGTCGCTTGCCGGAGCCGCGCAAGGACAGTCATGGCCGCCGTTTCGGTTATACGCTGACGGACATCAATATCATGCGTCGGGAATTTGAAACTCTGCCATGGCGCGGTGAAAACGACGAGCCCTTGGTGCTAGCCGTTTCTAACTTCAAGGGCGGGGTCGGGAAAAGTACCCTAGTGGCGCACGTCGCTCAGTATCTGGCGTTGCGAGGTTACCGCGTCTGCGCTATTGACTGCGACCCACAAAGCAGCTTGACCAGCCTGTTCGGATTTAATCCGGATTACGAATTAGAGACCCAGAATACCCTCTTCCCCTTCCTGATGCGTGAGCGGGATACTCTGTCGTATGCGTTACGCCCAACCTACTGGGATCAGCTTTCTCTCATCCCAGCTAACCTGTCGCTTTACAGCATTGAATATCAACTGGCTGCGCGACTACCGGCCAATCCCTTGATGCTGGAACGACTACGCTTGGGCATCGACACGATCAAGGACGGTTTTGATGTCGTCATCATTGATCCGCCCCCCGCATTGGGCATGTTGTCGCTCAGCGTGGTCCGGGCGGCAACGGCCTTGGTGGTGCCGGTACGCCCCGCGACGGTCGATTTTGGCTCCACTGCGCACTTTTTCACCTTGCTAGTCGAAGCGCTCGAAACGTTGGCAGCCCAGGGTCTTCAACCGCGTTACAAATTTCTCAAGGTATTGATCAATGCCATGGATGAGACCAAATCGGCCCACACCGAGATTACCCGGATGATGCGCCAGGTTTATCAAACTGCCATGTTTAACACGGTCATGAAGGATTCAGCGGAAATCGATAATGCTGGCGCGCGGCTGATGTCGGTTTACGAGTTGGAAGAAGCCACGACTTCGCGCGAGACCTACCGACGCTGCAAGGCGTATCTCGATGCCGTCAATCGGGAAATTGAACTGTTGATTCGGAAAACTTGGCCCAGTCACCACGAAGCCCTGCGCCGCGAAGGTGTGATTTGAGGAAACATGCATGGCTGCTCGGAACAAAGTGTTGTTTGAAGATCTAGCGGGCGAGCTGACAACCGGTCCATCGGAGACTAGTGATTCTGTATCGGCTCGAAAGCGAACCATCGGCTATCTTCAGGAGCGAGAAAACCATCTGGCGCAATTGGCTAACGGTGAGATCATCGAAAAAACGCTGCTGTGGGTGGAGCCAGAACGCTGCCGGTTATGGACGCGACATAACCGGCGCTATGACCTGTTAAATGAGCAACGCTGCGCCGACCTGATCCAAGGCATCAAAGCGCAGGGGCGACAGGAATTTCCGGCCATCGTTCGCCGCGTGCAGGGTGATCCACAACACGATTTCGAAGTAATTTGCGGTGCTCGCCGACACTGGGCCATCGATTGGCTGCGTCGAAATAATTACCCGCAATTGATGTTTCTGATTGAGGTTCGCGCCCTGACCGATGAGGAAGCCTTCCGACTGAGCGACTGCGAAAACCGGGAACGGGAGGATATTAGCGACTTCGAGCGGGCGCTGGATTATCGACAGGCGCTGGAGTCGTACTACCGGTCACAGCGGGATATGGCCGAACGTCTGGAGGTCTCCGAAGCCTGGCTGAGTCGCTATCTAGACTTGGCGGTCCTGCCGGACGGGATCATCCAGGCGTATGCGGATATTACGGAGCTCAAAGCCAATCACGCCCGAGAACTGAAGCCGCTACTGAAGGATCCACAAATTCGCCGCCGCATTCTAGCTCGCGCGGATGAACTTTACGCCCGGCAACAGCAGGCTCTTCAAGCAGGACAGGGGCTCCTGACTGGACAACAGATTCTGCAACTTCTTAAATCCGCTGCTAAGAACCGGGCCACCAAGCCAAAGCAAACACCTCTGGAATATCGGGCTGCGACAGGGCAGAAAATGCTGACCGCTATCCGTCGTCCACGCGGCGGGTTGCTGATCGAAGTGCTACCGCGTAGTGGAGCTAACCGAGAAGAAGTGTTGAATGCGTTCGGTGATGTGCTCCAGATGCTCGCCGAATAAGAAATTGCCAATTGGCAATTTTTAAAAAACTACATGAATTTTATGATAAAAATATAAAATATCACCAGAAATTTTCAATGAGGATTGCTAGCAACTTGAGGTACGAGAAGCGAGTATTCACCATGAAAAATTGCCAATTGGCAATTATCAACTCATCCTATTGAGTTGGTTCTAAAAAATAGAGATCAAACACTGGGAAATCCCTCATGTTGATCAAACTAACGTGACTACCATGCTGGACGACCGCTGCCCGCGTGGCGGAGCGCTCCATACCGCGTCGCCGAGTTAAGCCCGCTCGGAACCTCATTTCTCTGACTTGCACTGAACGAAACCGTAGGCTATGACCGACCCCAATCCCGCAGTGCAAGCCAGATCGTCACCGAACCGACGCCCGCGCGCGCCACCGTCCTGCCGGCGCTGATCGAGGCGTGCCCCGCCTGCTTCGACAGGGAGCAGCCCCGGCCGCTTAAAATCGGCATCCACCAGGATTGGGTGGCGGCGGGCTTCGAGAAATCCGCCATCAAGCGCGCGCTGGGCCGCTACTGTAACCGGCCGCTCTATCGGGGGGCGCTACAAGCCGGCGCGGTTCGGATGGACTTGCAGGGCCAGGCGGGTGGCGTGGTGGCGGAGGACGAGGTTCGGACCGCGCCCCGCCGACCACGCCGGAACCCATCCTCGACGGCAAAAGCCGCGCTTCTCGCCAACGCTACCCCCCTCCTGAAGGAGTCCCTCGTAGCTGGCCGACTCGAACTCACCGTCAAATTCTCCAAATTACCCCAGCCGCTCCTCGTGCAGGGCGGCCTCAAGATCGGCGTCCAGACGCAGGAGGGCACCGTCACGGCGATCCGGCCGGCGAAGGTTTGGAAGAAATTCGAGCAAGCCGCCCAGACGTATCCCCACGGGGTGGCCGCGCTGATCGGCCCAGCTGGAATCTTCACCCTCGAAACCCAGATTTACCCTAAGCCGACCCAGGGTAAGCCGGAGATCGTCTATGATGGCGCACGGATCACCCTCGCTGGCCACGTCCCCGACCGCGATCCTATGGTGCAAGGCAAGGCTCAAGCCCATGGGCTGCAAAACGTGCTCCGGGAATCGACCGGACCACGGTTCGAGGTCCAGCCGGTCGTGCTGTATCCGGGCGGGTTCGTCAAGACGACGGCCCCGTGGAACGGAGATGCTCCTTGGATCCTGAACCCCAAGGCATGGCCGGCCTTCCTGGAACACCGCCCGGCCCCGCTATCCCATGCGGATGCCCCACTGGCAACCGATCATCTCAGCCGGTTCATACGCACCGCAGCGAAATAGCCTCCCTTCTCGGCAACCGGCCCTGACCCACAAAACCTACCCTGATCCGTCCCGCCCGACTCTCGACGACCTGGACCCGGAAAGCGTCACTCCTGACCGGAGGGTGGCAAGGGTTCGTAGCCACCGCGAGAGGGCAGACTACCCGACTGCCGAACCCTTGTTGGGCAATCTGCTGGTCGTGTGGCGGGCGCTGTGCGATCCTGTTTTTTTCAGGCCCCGCAACCGCGCTGGATACCGCCTACCCGTGGGCGCCGATGATCGACGCCGTTGAAAACTATCACGGCAAACCCCAACTGCCCCGACCCACACACTAACGACACTGCATAAAAAACCCTCTCCCGCTGGCGGGAGAGGGGCAGAGGTGAGATGAGTTTTTCAATCCGCTGGCACGCCCAAGGTCGTACAAAAACGCCTCTAAACGACTACCGCCGCCGGTTGCTGCATCAACGCCTTCAAGGCGGCTTGTCCCTCCGCCCGGGTATGGACTTCGGGAACGGCGATGCCCCGAAGGGACGCCAGGTGGGCAATCTGGCGTTGCAACAACGGCAGCGCCCTCTCCTCGGCGGTGGCGGCGGTCGCCGCGCCCCAGGCCCCCCGGGAGGGCGTATCGACGGGCGTTTCCACCGGCGCTATAGCAACCGCCTGGGCGGAGGCGGATAGGGTGGTCGCCGGGTCTTCTCTCGCGGGCGACGCGGAAGTCGCCATCGCCCCGCCTTCGTCGACCGGCGTTGCAGGCGCAGGGTCCGCGCCCGCTACGGCCCGCGTTTCAGTCCCCGGCAGAGGCGCTTGAACCCCCGGCGCGGTGAGGCCCTGATCCCTCTCATCCCGCTGATCAGGGGCTTCGTCCACGTCGACGAGGTCGTCGCCCAAGCCTAACGCGGCCAGCAACCGTTGCCGAGCCGCGGTTTCCAGCCCTTCCACCGCTTGGCCCGCTGGGGCGGCGGCGGTTGCGGTCGCGAGGACGCAACCGTGGGGATCACGCAAGGTGGCCCGACAAATCAGGGCGGGTTCCCGGCTCAGCAGCGGGGGGAGTCCCAGGGATTCCGGTGAATGCCCGCCGTGCAAGGCGATTTCATACAGCTTCATCAAGCCGGGGTTCAGACTCAACGCATCCAGAATTTCGGTTTGCACCGAGAATCCCTCCGCGGGACTGTAGCGTTGCAGGAATTCAGGCCAGCGCGCTGACCCGCTCTTCAAGGGTTCCATACGGTTCTCCAAAGAGGTCGGGGAGAACGCCCGGCGCCACCCCCGTTCGGGAATGACGCATCGCGCGTGCTCTCCCGAACGGGTTGAGGTCAATTCAAAACAGGCGTGTGGAGTCCGACACTCCTCACGCAGCCTGCGTCAACCGCTGTTCCAACAGCGTGAACAGCATCGGCGCGAGTTCCTGAATCGTCTGGATCGTGACGGCATCCCGACGACCAAACAGGTCTTCCACCTCATCCAGGGCTTGGCCGATGCCTAAACCCAGCACCTCAAGGCCACTGGCGCGGCACCGGGCCAGGATCGAGCGCACGAGGTCTATCTCCTCCGGTTGTCCATCGGTCGCCACGATCAACAAGCGGCGCGGCTCCGAACGTCCGATCAATTCCCAACCGGCGCGCAAGAGCGCGCCCGCCAACGGCGTCCCGCCATGCGCCCGCACCTCAAAGCGTCCAGCAATGCAGGAAGCCCGCTCCTGAAACTGCTTGAGCGGGATGACTCGCTGATCCCGCCGACCGGGAAACGCCGCTGCCCAGCACGCCACCCCGGGCAGGTCGTCCAGGGCCAGCACCAGGGCCAAAACCGCCTGATTAGCCAACGCCATGTCGCGCGCCATCGATCCGCTGCAATCCAACAGCAGCGCGACCGCCGTATCCGTCGCCCACCGCTCGACGCGCCGGTCAAACAGACGGGCTTGCGGCCATGGGACGCTGTACAACCGGTGCGTAGCCAGTCGCCGACCTTGACAAGCCGCCCAATGCTCCGACGCCTGATGGGTTTGCACCAGTCCGCCCAACCGGTGACGCAGGGCGGCGGTGGCCGCCCGCGCCTGCCGGGCCTTCTCCTGGGGCGCGGTGTTCGGCGGCGGCGGGTCGTACCCGGCGATAACGACCCTCACCTCTGAAGTTTCTGAGGCGGCGGCGGTCAGCAGCGTGCGGGTTTGCGCGCCGAGGTCCGGGCCCTCGGTAGACGACGGATCGGCGGCCAACAAGGCGGTCAAGGTTTCGGTCTTACCCGGGCCGCCCGGTGGCGCGGAGGCCTCCTGGGATCCGGTCTGCGAAGACGATGCCGAGGAGGAGGCTTGCGCCTCTTGACTCTGTGCGTCGGTTCCAGCGTCCGGTGAGGACGCGGAAGCAGCAGCGTCTTGCGGGCTTCCCTTCGGTTCCGTTGCTCCAGCGTCGGGTGAGGACGCGGAAGCAGCAGCGCTATGAGGAGCCGTCTCACCCGCGCGAGGGCCGCCCGGTGGCGCGTCGGGTGGGTCAGGCGGCGTGGGCGCTTTCGCCGCTTCTTCCTCTTCCTTCAGCATCTCGACGATGCGCAGCGCCAAATCCCGCACGGCGGTCGTCGAGGTCGCATGACGCACCTCAAAGGCCAGCGCCAGGAGCTTGATCACCACGCCTTCCGGGAGCAGCGCGTCCAGTCGTGCTTCCAGATCATCGGCCTGCTGGGCCAGAAGGCCCTGGTGCAAAACGCGGGCGCGCAGCAGTTTGTGTAGCGCGGACAAGACCTGAACCGCGACCGGTTGTTCAGTGATGGGCTCTGCGGCTTCATCGTCTGAGTGATGCTCCAGATAATCCACCAGCGCGGCCAGGTTGTGACGGCTGCCCGGATAGTCCACGCCGAGCGCCTGCTCGATGCGGATATCCTCCAAGATATTGGTCAACAATTTCGCCAAGCCGGGCGGCACCGGAACTGTGAAGTCCGTATACCGAATATGCGCGGCTTCATGATCAATGAAGCCGTTGGCTAGAATTGCCAACGGTGTGCTTTCCAGCGGCAAGCGGGGCAAATGGAGGGTATGCCCATCGGTGTAGGCTTCATCTCCACCGATCTCGACCTTGACTCCCAACTTGCGGCCCAGCATCTGGGCGATCAGGGGCAAGGCGCCCACTAAGGGATTGCTTCTCATGCTCACCTCCAACAAGAAAGGAGGCGCGCCGCTCCCCCACGACGGGGAAGACGCGCGCCCCGCAGTGGGTAAAAAAACTGTCAATAAAACCAGTCGCCGCCGGCGTCGATCACTTCGGCCTCAGCCGGTAGCTTTGGTGTGGATTCCACCGCCTCGTCGAACCGTCGCGATGCCGCGTCCTCATTGGACGGTGGAGATTCAGCGTCCTCGTTGAACGGCACAGTAAAAGCTAAATCGGTGCTGATACCCGTCCACAGTGCATCCACGACCGGAGCTGCTTGCGCAGCCCAGGTCTGAAGCCCTTGCGGCTGAGAAGCCAGGCACAGAAATTGCCGTAAACCTTCCAAGACCCGGCCCTGAATCGGTAGACGGTCCGGGATGCCGGCCAGCAGCCGATCGATTTCCAGCACCACCGCCCGAAAGCCACTGTCCACAAACGACAGGCCATCGAGCTTGTCGCGCAGGGCTTTCAACGGGCTGAGCGCCCGCCGGGTCACGGTCGTTTTCCCCTGGAAGGACTCTTCCAGGGTTTCACGCGCCTGTTGGCTGATCTCGGACAAAATTTGCCCCGATAAACCCGACAGGGCCTTTTCCAGGCCCGGATGCGCGACCACTTGGGGTGAAGGCGCGCTAAAACGCACCGCCTGAACGGCAAAATGGAGCCGTCCACCCACGTACTCGGCAGGCACCAGGGCTTCTCGAATCAGCTTCTGCCACTCCAGCGGTTGCTGATCGGCCCAGGCCGCCAGCTGACCGTCATAGGTATCCAGAAACGCTGTGCGCACGGTTTGATAGCGCTGTTCCAGCACCGTGAGCTGGTCGAGCAGCCCTTGGGCTTTGGCGCTGGGCACGGCGTAACCCCCCATAAACCGTGTTCCCACCACCAGACAGTGGCGGCGGGCGGCGCTGCGGATCGTGGTGAATTCCCGCAGCGCCTCTGGATTAATCAACTGCTTTTCGCCCAGGGAGACCAAGGTTTCGGGCGGGAGTTGCGACCGATCCAGGCCCAAATCTTCCGGGGTCAAGCTCTTTTTCCCGCTCCAGCAGGAAATATCGAGGTTGACGAAAACCAACTCGTTCGCCAACAGGGTCAAGGGTTGCGCGTGCATCAAAACCTCCTTCTCGTTGAAGAAAAAGGCGAACGCCCTCCGCCGGCCTGGGAGGCGGACGGAGGGTGTCCGCCCAAGACCGATTCTTAGTAGAACCACGCCTCTCCGGCCATGTCGGCCAGGAGGCGTTCTGTGCTCACCGGCTTTAACCCCAGAGTTTCCAGAATCTGATCCGACACCGGCAGTTCCTGGGGCCAATCCGTGATGACTTGCTGGTCTTCGTTGGCTACCCGGACCCCGGTGAAGCGGCGCGCCACCAGCAACAGAAAGGCGATCACCGGTTCGTAGCCGGGTAACAATTCCACTCGACCGTGGGTGGCTCCCGACACGACGGGGGGCCAGAACCCATGGAACATGCTCTCTCCCGCGCTGTGGTTCGTGACTCGCCAGCCGACCGTTTCCAGTTGCCGAGCCACGGTCTGACCGACGTTTTCCAGAGCGGCCTCATCCGCCCGATCTTGAATCCGCAACCGCCAGTACAGAGCAGGCCCGATAGCGGGTGGCGTCGGGGTCGAGGCCGAGTGGATCATCGGCTCAGGCCCTGCGGGCGCAGGGGTGACGGGGCGCAAATCTCGGTGGTTATCGGCCAACCAATATTCGCCCAGTTCCCGATACCCTTTCGCCCGCTTTTCCCGAATGCGCTGCGGGGCTTCCGCGAACACGCTGCCGTTGCGACACGCGGATGCAGGCGTGTCCCGTTGGCGCAGCGTGGAACCGGTACGGCCAAAATAGACCGTGAAGTTCTGTGCATCCGACATCACCGGCGTGGGATACGCCCAATCCTTGGACCGTCCGTCGGGAAATTGATACCGAAGCAGCCTTACTTTAATGGGCATGGGCGGGTCCCCCGGCCGTCGAGGGTCCCGCCGCGTTCTGGGCGTCTTCCCCGGTGGAGGAGTTCGGTATCCCAAAAATGCGCCGGGTCATTCCCTCAATCGCTTCTGCGGTTTCGGGTTCTACCCGATTCGTCAACGCCCGTTGAAGCGTGCGCATCAACGGGTTCTTGTCGCCGGCGTACTGCACCGTCAGGTAAGCCCAACGGATCAGGGTGCGCGAGGACAAGGTGATGTCGAGCGGCGCGGTGGATTCCCCTGCGCCCTGAAACAAGGCGCGGACTTCCGCCGCCACCTGGATCATGCCGCGCAAGAGTTCGTCCTTGATTTGCGGCACGCGCCGTTTGATCAGGGCAAACTCTTCTTCGCCGGTCAGGTAGTCCACCTTGACGACCCAAAACCGGTCCAGGAACGCCCCATTGAGACGTTGCACCCCGGCATACAGGCCGCTGCTATCGCCCAGGCCGACGGTATTGGCGGTGCAAATCAGCCCAAAACCGGGGGCGGGGAAAACCACTTCCCCCCCGTTCTCCGGGATGATCAGCGGCCCCCCATCCAGCAGGGTGTTCAATCCCGCCAGTTCACCGGGGTCGATCAGATCGGCCTCGTTGATCAACAGCCAGGCGCCGTGGCGCACCGCCGTGGTCAGGGGACCGTCCTCGAACAGGACATCACCGCCTATGGCGGTCAGGTGCCCGACCCAATCGGCCACTTCCAGGCGCCGCTTGCCGTTGACCTCGACCAGATTGAGGTTCAGCCGGGCGGCGGTCTGCACGATGAGGCTGGACTTGCCCGACCCCATCGGGCCGGTCAACCACAGCCCGTCGTGGATTGGGCCGGACACAATCCCCCGATGCCATCCTAAAACGTCCGACAGCAGGTTCTGTCGGAACGTGTACTGCGGATCCATCCGAGGCGTCAGGGGACCCGGCATGGCCAAGCCGGAGACCCGAACCTGATCGGACGCGGCGATGCCAAAGGTTTTATTCACTTGAAATTCTTGAAATTCTTGCATGGCGATACCTCTTGACGGAGGCGGTTCCACGCACGGCTCCCCCTGCGGGGAATCGGTAGGAACCGTCCCCGAGGGGGTTTGCGAAAATCCCCGTCCGTTAGGGCGGGGAGGAGATTAAGAACGAAACGCCGGAAACCGCTAGCCGCGCGACCGGCGCAGAACTCGGCGCACTAGACCCTGCACGTCCTCGGCATCCAGCCGGGGGTCGTACAAAGCCAGGCACGCCTGGAAGCTGAAGGGTTCGGGATGCCGGACCTGCGGCGCATTCAGCCACCGCAGAATCTCCTCCCGTTCCTGCGGCTCGCTGGAAGCCAGGCTGCGCAACGAGGATTGGAGGAACACGAGATGCAGTTCCTCCCAGTGCTCGACCAGGCAGCCCACATCGGCGCGCCAATCGTGGTATTCGCCCTTTACATCCAGTGATCGTAAGGAGCGATGAGAGACTGGATGCGTTTTCACGCCCGGCGCGGGGGTTTCTTCAATCAAGAAGGTCGCTTGCATGAGTGTCCCCATAAAAAAAGGGGACACTCATCCCTTGGGGAGAAGGGTCCCCAAGGAAGGGCTTGACATCAAAAAACTCGTGGTATCCTCAGAATTATTTCCTGGAAGGAGGCGACCATGAGTTCAGAAACGCGCCTGGCCCTTGACGGCTATTTGCTTCTCGATCCGCAGACCCAGCGCATTCGCTTCACCCGAACCGGCCAAGCGGCTCTGGCCTCACGCTTCGCGCGCGTCGGCGTCGATATTCGACGGCTTCGCACGCTGGAGGAGGTCGAGGATGCGATGAGCAGCGTCTCCATGCGCGAATACCGACGGCTACCGCCGGATCAAAAGGACGATGACGACGCCAATAACGCCATTGATGATCTGCATTTCATCACCGATGGCGTTCGGGGAAGACGCCTGATGCCTCTTGAGGAACGGCGTCAACGGATGGCCGAGGGCATGGATAAACTATTGGCCCTCATCGGGGTGACGGTGTAGCCCGCGCAACCGCTCGCGGACGGCCCGCTCCTCGCGAGCCAGTTTCAGCGCTTCACGAGCCGCCTGGCGGAGGTCTTCGTCCACGCTGTCGATCAGGCGTTCGCAGTGGAGGATGAACCGTCGCAATGCTTCAACCGAACTGCTTTCCAGATAGTTTTTAACCGGCTTAAGCTCCATGGTATTCTCCTAAAAGGAGATCGACCCGGCCCCCAACCCGGGGACTGGGTAGACCCCCGATTGAGTTAGAACTTCACTTGATCAAGGCTGTTAGCGTCAGTCTTGATCCCTGCCTTCTTCGCCACCGAGCGAGAAAAGACAAACCCGCTCGGTGGCCCTATCCGCACCGCTTGCCAGGGGCCGATGGTGCCCAACGGCACCCACGTCTCTCCCGGTTGCAGAATGCGGATTATCCGGTAGCCGTGACCCGGCCCCTCTCTCAGTGGCACGGGCCGGAAGACCCTCACGTCTTCCACCACCCGGACATTCGACCGAGCGGCTGTCGGCCTGAACGATCCCTGGATGTGCGCGGAAATCTGCTCATCCAGGGATCGAATCGTGCTGCAACCGCTCAGGGCGACCACAGCAATCACCACTAACTTCTTCATCATCATCAAGTGCGCCTCCATAAAAAATGAGGACACCCCCCGCCCCCGCCGGGGAGGAGAGGTCCCCGATTGGGATGAACAACGACAACATCGCCGGTTGCGACTCGGCGACCGGATGCACGGCGACCGGCGCGGGCGGGTCTTCTAGGAAGATCAGCCCGGCTGGATCGCCGTCGTGGCACAGGCCGTTAAAGGCGCAGAACCCGCAGGGCGAGAGGTGCGTCATCCGGCTGTGCTGGGGAAGGGGCCGCAGGATCAACTCGATAAAGCCGAGAAGCTTTACCCGTGGCAGCCCCTAAGGATCGGCAGGAGTGTCCTCCCCGCCGGTGATCGGGTCGAAAGCCGCCCGCCCCTGCGGATCGGTCGGCGAGAGTCTCAAGACGCGCCCCCGGCCCACATCACGGCGTTGCCGTGCAACGGTGGCCGGCGAATCGTGACACCGGGGGAGGCCCCGCGACCGGCCACTGAGCGGTGGTGGGGGCATTCGAGACGGGTGGAGCCGTGTGTATCGGCGCGCTTTCCGCTTCCGCCGCCGCCCGACGTGGGGTCGCCAGACGCTCGTAATGCGCCACGGCTTCCCCAAACGTCATGTTCAACGGCGTCCAGCGCGCAATCCCTCTCCCTTGAAGCAACACGCCGACGACCACCGGCTCCCGCTCCAGAGGCGGCAGGGCCGGCTTGAACTCCCACACCTGGCAGACACCGGTGGGGAAAGGGATGGAACGGGATTGCTGGACGGTCATCCCCGATCCCGCGTGATGGGCGATTTCCATCACCGCTTTAAAAGCCGGCGACAAGCCGCTTAAATCCATGGGCGCCTCCATAAAAAAAGAGGACACGCCACGCCCTTAACCGGGGACGGTGTCCCCGGTGGGGTTGCAAAATGAACCACTCATGCGATGCGGGCTCCAGCACTGGACTGGAGCGCGCGCATGAAAGACGGTAACGAAACCTCAATCCCCGACGATGATGAACCTGAACCGCTTGATCCTCTCGACGAGAGCGGATGGCTGATTTGGACGGACGAAGGGCGGCACGCCTATCGGCGGCGCTTCGCTCGCTTCGGCAATCGCATTGAGACTCTCCAGACGTTCGAGGACTACCGAACGGCCATGCGGCTCTCCGCCCGTGTCTTCATGGAGGACACGCTGGGACAATGGGCCGAACGCGCCGCCGGTAAGCCCTGGCACGAACTACGGGTGGCGGCCCTGACGGGCGACTCCGCGTCCGTCGAGCGGGCCCGACGACGTTACGAAACCCGGCAGAAACTTTTCGTTATTTCGTAAGCCGAGTCAGAATTTCCTCATCGACTTTGCGCATTAACCCGCGAACGTTTTGGCGAAATTTATGCCTCGCCACAGAATTCACATGCGGCTTGGCCGACACGGTCGCTTAGGAAAAAGCCCGCATCCCGGCGTAGCCGATCCAGCACCGGACCCACGCGCACAATCAGACCACGCGAGTGGGCTTCGAGCAGAATACCGACTACGCCCACCGTTTTCAGCCCGAATCGTTGTGCGGTGTGTCGGCCTTCCTTTTCATCCATCAGAATCAAAGGCGGTTGATGCTCCATCGCCAAGGCGATGGTTTCAGCTTCACCCCGATCCAGATGTTCCAGCAAAGCCGTCACCAAGGGTCGATTCGCTACCGTTTGCCGCGTGATCCAGTGGGCGCCGACCCCCTCATTGCGGCCCGGCCAGAATTTTCCACCGGCGTTCAGTTCTTCCCAGACCGCCTCGGCAATGAGCAATTCACCGAAAAGTGGTTGGAGTCGATCGAACTGGCCGATGGCGGCAAGATGGGTCAGTGGTGAGGTATGGCTGATCGCGACCGTCAAGAAAGGCGACCCCGTTCGCGCAAGGGGGTGAGGTCATCCCGCAATTCAGCGATGTCGTAGTGCGGTTCGATACGCCGCGTGGCGAGCCATTGCCGGAATTCCCATAGGGTCAGGCCAGCGAATGGGTGAGCCTGACCGAGCGACCGCCGATCTTGGGCATAGAGGGCGAGCGCCAACTCACGCCGCAGATCAAGAACGGTCAAGTGTGCAGCGTCCAACACGGCCTGCGGAATTTCGAGGGTCGCTATGGCTTCTCCAGTCATGGGTTTAACTCCTTTCAACTCAATGATTTTACTGATCTTCCCCCCGCTCTGGAAGATGGGGGTTCCTGGCTCAATTCAGGGCCGACGATGGACACGCCGCAGCGTCCGGGCGTTCTTGCTCGACCACGGCAGCTTGGCGGCTAAAAAGAGCGCGATAAAGAAGAGACGCGCCTCCTGCGTGCAGGGCGTGCGCGGGATGACGGGCGGCGCCTCCAAGGAGGACGCCCAGCATAACAAAGGATGTTTTGCGGCGTGGGGGTCTCCAAAATGCGGGGAACGCGCCCAGCCCTTCGCCGGGGATCAGAGATCCCCAGCGGGATAGAACGGTGATCGGCGGACGCCGAGGGTGGACCGCCTCGGCCTTCAGGCCAGGGAGACGGTTAAAAGACGCATCAAATCGGTCGATGTCGCCCCATACGACGTAATCGGCTAAAGCCGACACGAAGAATGGCTGATCCCCTCACGCTGCAAAAGAGCATCGATACTCTTTTGGCTCTCAGTGGAATCCTTCAGCCCGCACGGCGGATTTTACCGGGCTTCCCGCACGCCATCCCGGTTGCGCCCTCCTTGGTCAGTGGTTGAAATCGCAGAGCTTGGCGATGTCCTTGGGGCCTTTTTATACGCAGGGGCCTACTGCGATGTCCTGGGTTTATACAGGCAGGACACGCTGTTCCCAGTTTGCTGACGACGGTGCGGGAACACCCGGCCCAGGTTTATACAGGTAGGACACCCTGTTCCCGGTTTTTTGAAGAGGTGCGGGAGAACCTATTGAAGAAGCTAAACTATTACATCGGCGAACAGCGGGTGTCAATCCTCAGCAGCGCGGCGACGCCGGGACCGGAGAGTGGGTATGGGTTTGATGGATGGGTTATTTGGGAGGAAGAGCGATCCCCGGCCTCCTTCCCCGCCGGTCGCTTCCTTCCCCGTCGGTATTCCGGCGGCGGAGCAGCGGCGGGCGGCCTGCTGGTTTTCAGGCGAAGCGCCGGAAGAGATGGCCTTGGGCCAGGCCAGTCTGCGCGCCTTGGCTCAAGCCCGTCCGCAACCGGTCGATCCGCCACCGGGGAACGAGGATTCTCTGACGTGGCTTCAGGAGGCGTTGACTCGTCTGGAGGCGCTGTCCGAGCGGGTGGAGGCGTTGCGGCTACGGTACCCGGCAAACGCCCTCCCCTGGCGCTATCTGATTTTTATTCGCGTACTGTGCGATGCTCTGGAAACCGCCCATCAAGCCGCCTTACACCGCCACTCGCTCATGCGCTGCCCGCTGACGCGCATCGCCGATCCGCACCGTCCAGCGCGGGCGTGGCGCGCCGTATCGCCCCGGATTCAGGACGCCTATTCGGGTCTAGGCACCCTGCTGGCGGGCGTATGGCTACCCGAGGAAGGGCAAAAATGGATATTCTCCGCCGCCGCCCTGGGGATTGACTGGATGGATTCAGCCGCGTTCTGGGCGCAGGTGAACGCCACCGAGACGACGCCGGCGCAGTCCCCGTCCCTGCCGAACGCGGCTCCGGTCTCCACGACCGCGGCGCCGGCCGTGGCGGCGGCTGAACCCAGGGCGTCAGCGCCGACGACCGCCGCGCCTCGAAGAAAATGGGCCGCGTCCCCTCAGAGCGTGGCACGGGCCTCCACGACCGCTGCGCCGGCGCAGCCCCCGTCCCTGCCGGATGCTGAAGCCACGGCGGTCAAGACCCCGCCGCTTGAGGACGACGATCCGCTCGACGCTCACGAGAGGCCGTCTCACCCCACGGAATTGAGCCAAGCCGTGCGCCAGGTCTTGCAGGACCTGATTCGCCACCCGCTGTTTAACCGGCAACCGGGACCGGGCTGGCGTACTGAAGAAGCGTACTGGGTGACGGCGCGCCTGTTTGCTGAACAGCTGATGGAGCAGCCCTGGGTCCAAGCGCAACCGTTCCCGGAGCGCCGCGTGATCTACCATCGGATGGGCCGCCAGGGCTTGTTGCTGCCCCACGGTTCCAACGCCGTCTGGTCGATTTTCGTCACGGATCCGGGCGAAGCGCAGGCGCGTCTGGTCCCGGCACTGAAATTGCCGGCCTGCTTGCTTGAAAAACCGCTGGTGCTGCCGTATCAGGGGCGTTTGCAACTGGAGAATCCCTGGGTTCTGGAGTAGGAATTTCTGGCTCAAAGCGCCTTGCAACCGGGCCGAAGAGATCGTGCTCGAACCGCGATCCAAACACCGCCCCTGCTCCGGCCCCCAAGCCCCCACCGAGTCCAAAACCACATCCAGCCCGCCGCCCGCCCGATCCAACCGGCACCCCGCCGACCCCGCCGTTGCCGCAGGTCCCGTACCCGAAGCGGCGGTTCGTTCCGCCGACCGGTGGTGGAAAGAACGACTCGCGTAGCGCCGATGACGACCCTCGTGGTGCATATTGCCGAAGCCGCCGCCGAAGCCGGTGAACAAGTAGCGATTGTGGATACTGAATCACGTCATGACGCCATGACGTTGTGCATCATCGACACGGCTCCGCACGCCGCACCGGATGCGACGCGAGTCGCCCGCGCGGTAGATTGAGTCGTGATCCCCTGTCGCCCGACCGCATTGGACAGGGCTGCAGCAGGAAATGCCGTGGACATCATTAAAGCCGCCGGAACGCCCGCCGTATTCGTACGGTCCGCTGGTCCTTTCCGAGCGCCTGAAACGGCTGAATCTCGTCCGATCCTTTCCGACTATGGATTACGGGTTGCGCCGGTTACGATCACCGAGCGGCGCGCTTTCGCACGAGCGGTTGCCACCGGACGGGCGGTGACTGAGTTTGAACCGGATGGAAAAGCGGCTGAGAAAGTGAGAACCTTGTGACAGTGGCTAAAGGAGCCACTCTCTTGAGCAAGCCGACTGGAACGGGTCTCGCCGCCTTTACCCCTAGAAAGGTAATGGATCAACCGGTCGGCGAAGAATTAGAAAGGGCCATGACTCCCACGCCACGAACACGAGGCAAAGACGATACCGTAGCGCTGACGGTCCGGCTCCCGCGTGCGGAGTGGGAACGCTTGCATCAGCGGGCGGTTACCGAGGGGACCCGCATTCAACAGCGGGCGGTTCGTGGATTATCACGCCTTTTCACGGATAAAGGCTTGCCTGGATTAGAATGACGCCATAACGCCATAACGTTTTAAAAATATCAGATGATCATGCCCATCCACCCCGATCTTCGCCCCCTCTACCCCCCCGACTGGCGGGCGCTGGCCGCTCGGATCAAATTCGAGCGGGCGGGCGGGCGCTGTGAATGGTGCGGTCGCGAACACGGCGCGACGGTGCTGGTGATCGCCGGCGGCGGCGGGCTGGACCCGGAGACCGGCGAATGGTTTGATGATCGAGGGCAGTCGCTGGGCTGGTGCCGACCCTCGGACTGGCCGATGGGACGCCTGGTGAAAACGATCCTGACCTGTGCTCATCTGGATCAGAATCCCGCCCACAACGACCCGGCCCATCTGGCGGCGCTCTGCCCGCGCTGCCACTGGCGCCACGACCGGCGCCAGCACCTCCAAAGCGCCTACCGGAACCGGCGCAAACCCTGGGCGGTTAAGGATCTGTTCGACGGATTGATCTCGAAGGATTGAGATCGGCCCGGCGTGGCGGGTCAAGGGTGTTATCCACATTTTTTGTGGATAAACTGGGTTGGTCCGCTGAGGATACCTGTTGAATCGCGGGGTTGCGTGCGGTCATCGAGTTGCGCAGAAAATGAGCAAGGCACTCCCACCGCCGCGATCCACTGTCCTTTAAAACGGTACTCCCCACCCTCCACGGTTCGGCGCACGGGACGCGGCGGCTTCGAGGTCAGGGCGGCCCGATACAGCAGCGCCACCCTATCCTCTCCGCGCCCGCGCCCGATCACCGGGGGTTGCGCCCGACCGTAAGGCCACAGCGCCGAGGCGGCGCAGCGGCCCCAACGGCCCTCCACTGAGTGATCTGGAGAAAGGCCGGCGCTGGATCGACTGGGAGTTATTGGAGCAGAGCGCCGGCGCGTTGCCATGCCGGATGGCGGACCTGCCGCCACCGGAAGATCACTGACGAGAAGCCGCGTGAGCGCAGCGCGAGGGGTTTGCGTGGTCGCTGCGCAAGGCCAAGAAATCGTTGTCGTATCCCACCCTGAGAATTTCCCCATGACCTTTACTACCGAGCCGATTCACGACATCACCGCCCGCGCGCTTGAAGAGGGCCAGATCCCGTCACCGACCAGGGCCAGCCCCTCTGGACGCTCGCGGTGCGCGCCGCGATCTTCGGGTTAACCCCCGAGCCAGCCGAGGCCGAGAGGACCGCGTTCTTTCCGCCCATCGCCGAGGTCGCTGGTGGAGGGCCGATCCGACCCGCAGGGGAGGAGGGAACCGTTAACTCACGGAGGTAGCCAGCGGCGTCCGCAGCGCCGGTCCCTCGTGGCGCGGATGATTGACGTGGGAACTGACCGGCCAGAGCCGCAGCCGCTCGGGCGGGCACGGCGCCAGCAACGGGCGCAGGGCGGCGGGGTCGGTCGCGGCCGGATCGAGCCAGCGCGCCTCGTCTGCCGGGTTGAGGATCGCCGGCATCCGGTCGTGGATCGGGGCCACCAGGGCATTGGCCTGGGTCACCAGGATCGTGCAGGACTCGATGACTGGACCGTCCCGTTCCCAGCGTTCCCACAGTCCGGCGAACGCCATCGGTTGTCCGTCGGCTGGGGTGATGCAGTACGGTTGGTTACGGGCACCGAGTTTCACCCACTCGTAAAACCCGTCGGCGGGAATCAGGCAGCGCCGTCGGCGAAAGGCTTGGCGGTAGGTCGGTTTCTCGGCCACCGTCTCGGCGCGGGCGTTGATCGTGCTGTAAGCAGTCCGGGGTTCCGGTGACCAAGACGGAATCAGACCCCAGCGCAGGGGGACGAATTCCCGAACCCCACCCGCGGCGATCCGAACCGCCCCCACCGGCTGGCTGGGTGCGACGTTGTAGCGGGGCGCGAGGTCCGGCGGGGTGGCGAGTTGGAACCGCTCGGCCAGGACTTCGCCGGTGGTGGCTTGGATGAAACGGCCGCACATGGCATGGCGCTCCTCATGCTGAGCCGGTTGACGTGGGGTCGGGCAAGCGATGGACGTCCATCGGGGTCAGCACGGCGTGAGCCTCAGTTTTTCTCAAGCCGCGATGCGCCGCGCCGTCGCGCTCGGGGTGTCTCACGGCGTCCGATAGGTGATGGCGCACAGCGTCGCGCCCTGCGGGTCTTGCAGCACGCAGAACCGGCCGATGTCAGGAATATCCTCCGGCGGGCGCAGCAGTTTCCCGCCGAGGGTTTCCACCTGACGGGCAGTGGCGTCCACATCGTCCACGGTGACATAGACGCCCCAGGCCGGCGGCATCCCGGCGCATTCAGGCGGTGCGGCCATCATCCCGCCGACCGCTTCGCCGCCGACCTTGACCATCACATAGCCCTCTCCGCCCGGATCGTCTTCGGTCTGCCAGCCGAAGAGCGCGCCATAAAACTGTTGGGCGGCTTCAACGTCCGTGGTCATCAACTCGTTCCAGCTAAAAGCGCCGTGTTTCATGAAGTTTTTGTTCATCATCGTCACCTCGTCGGTTTGAAAGGAAACCCCCGGTGAAGGGTCAGGAAGACAGCCGTCCCGGCCAGAGCCGGTGAATCACCCAGCGCGCGACGCCCACCCTCGTTGCTCCATCCAGCGGCGGGCCGAAGCCCGATTCTGCCGCTGATGTCCTCAACCGGCCTTGGGCATCGCGGCTCAGGCGGGTGAGGACGGCTACCCCCTCCACGATCACCAGCGCCACACTGCCCGCCAGCGGCGGCGTCGCTCGATCCATGACCAGCAAATCCCCGTCATGAATCCCGGCCTCGGCCAACCCCTCGCCGGCGACGCGCAGCAGAAACGTCTGGGCCGGATTGCGTACCAGATGGTCATCCAGGCTGGGAAACCACTCGATGTCATCAGACAGCGGCATTGGTGCGCCAGCCGGTATCGGCATGGTCAACAACGGCCAGCCGGTCGGTTCCGGCGTCCGGTGGGTGTTGTGTTCCATCAGCCACAGGGAAAAGGCCGATGCAGTGGCGGATGAGTTCAAAGCGGTGAGCATCAAGGGAGCCTCCGATAGTGGCGAATTAAACCGACCACCACGCCGAAAATCTGCAAGCGGTCGCCGGGGCGTAACACCGGATAGGCCGGATTGGCGGGTTTCAATACCGCTTCCCCGTCGTCCACCGCCAGCGTCTTGAGGGTGAATTCGTTGTCGATAACGGCGATGACGCGATCACCGGGCCAGGCCGGCGTGTCGCGCTCCACAACGGCCACATCGCCGGAATGAATGCCATCCTCGATCATCGAATCGCCGGTGATCGGGATCAGCACCGTCCGGGACGGATGGCGCACGAGCCAAGCGTCAATCGAGCGGGCGTCACCACTGTCCGCGGTTGCCAGAGGCAGACCGGCCGGGACGGGAACCTCGGCGTGAGGACGCTCAAAGAACCGCCCGGTCGGTGTCCAGCGCCCGTCCGGCGTGCGCTCCAGAAAGCCCGCTGCTTGCAAACGATGCAGTACTTTGGCGACCGCCGAACGCGACGCCATCCCCAACACCGCTTGTAACGGTCCATAGGCCGGTAAGCTGCGCCAGCGGGCGTAATAGTCTTGGAGACGGGCCAAGTAAGCCCGGTCATCCGGTATCTTCGGCATGGCCTTACCCTGAAAGAGTACAAATATACTCTAATCATAGGCAACCGTTGCTCGTTCGTCAAGCGAGGATCAAGGGGTGGATAGCGAGAAACAGCTACAGTTCGTCGGGAGGATCAGAATGCAGGGAGAGACAAACAGCAATAGAACCTACCGGAGAGGCGTACTCACCGGGGCCGCGATCAGCAGCGTGTTGAATCAGCACGCATCCGCCCGACCGGGCGTTAATCTGCCGTAATCCCAGTCTCCCGCACGGTGAAAGAGGGCGCGGCCTGCAACAGTGCAGCAAGACCCGTTTCATCCAAGTCGGTAAAATGCCGTCCGCCGTGTTCACATGCGCCCTGGGCCGCCTTCAACCAGGGCACCTTGCCTTTGTTCAATCCGCTCTCAGCCCGGCGACTGAGGCGCGGGGCGACGCCGCCCCTGTAACAGCCCTGCCAGAACTCCGATCAGGCCGGTTACACCACAGAAAAGATGCAACGTCTCGGTCGAAACGATCCCTCGCCATGCCGGGGCCGCTGACCACGGCCAAAAGGGGGCCATATCAGAGTGCATGAAACTGTCCAGCGCCACATGGCTATAAGTGCCGATGAACGCGCCGGTCACGATGGCTCCCCATGATAAAGCGTCCGGCGAACGGAACCGTTCCAGACGATGGAATGGGAGTTCGTGATTCCACCATCGGCGTAGCGCCCGGCGGATCGGTGGCGATAACAAGCAGACCAGCAACGCGATCCCCGTTGCACCGGCGACGCTGTGACTCCGACCGTGCAAAACGGTCGCGCCCTGAAACAAGCCGATCAACGGTTCAATATCCATGGCGACCTGGGCAATGCCATAGGTCAATAAGCTAAAATGGCGACCGGCGATGGCTTTGATTGCCAGTCCCGGTCCCATGTGGAAGGGAGTGAAGGGCATCAGGGACACGCTCTGAACCGGGACCGCATTGCACGATACGGCATGAGCGGTACTCCCAGAATCCATAAAATTACCCGCACGAGGACCCGCAGAATGAGCAGGGTCATTCCGCCGCCCAGCGCCCGGTACGCCTCGTTTACGAGGCTCGCGTGGGTGGTCATCCCCTCCCCGCTACGGTAATCACGGTGAGGGCGATCCTGCGTGAATAGAGGTGCATGACGGGAAACTCAGGGCCGTCCTCACGCGATTTCTCGAAGACGGAGTTCGTTTTCTTCATTCATCGATCATCGATCATGGCGGTGCTTGAGCTTCCCGTTCCAGAATGAACGCCCATTGTTCCGCGGTCACCGGCAGCACGGACAGCCGACTCCCTGGGCGCAACAGGGCGAAATCACCCAAGAGGTCTCGATACCGTTTCAGTTCGGCCAGAGTCACCGCCCGCCGCAAGCGCCGGACGAACCGCACGTCCACCCGATGCCAGCGCGGGTGATCGGGTGTACTACCTGGATCGTGATAGGGACTGGCGGGATCCCATGCGGTCGTGTCTGGATAGCCTGCCCTCACCACTTGAACGATTCCAACGACCGCGGGACGAGCCGTTCCTGAGTGATAGAAAAAGGCTTCATCGCCTACCTGCAACCCGTCCCGCAGGAAGTTGCGTGCTTGATAATTACGCACACCTTCCCAAGGCGTCGTTCGATCTGGAGCCATTTCCAAGTCAGCGAGGCTGAAGGTTTGCGGTTCGGATTTTAGTAGCCAGTAGCCCATCATTCTCCTTTCATCGATGATTCTTGACGGGGTTGATTGCCCGGAAAACTGAGAATTTCAGAAGTCTAGCAGCCTGTCGGACTATGGTCCTGTAAAATAGCGGAACCCGTCCAGAGGATGCTGATCGATGAGTCGCTTTCGCCCGATTGACCGTGCCACGGACTTTTTGCTCCCCCCTTCTCTCCCAGAGTGGTTACCCGAGGCCCATTTGGCCCGTTACGTCGTGGAGGTCGTCGAGCAACTCAATTTATCGGCCATGGAGCGGGCCTACGCGGGCCGGGGCTACGATGCCTACCCCCCGGCGATGTTGCTGTCGCTGCTGATCTATGGCTACGCCACCGGGACCTTTTCCAGCCGCCCGATCGAACTGGCCACCTACGATTCCCTGGCGTTTCGTTATATCGCCTGCAACCTGCACCCGGATCACGACACGCTGGCCCACTTCCGGCGCCGGTTTGGCGCTGAGTTCGAGTCGGCGTTTGTCCAGGTTCTGCAAGTGGCCCGAGAGAACCCACTCTCGCGGTTTGGCACGGTAAGTTTGGACGGGACCAAGATCCACGCCAATGCCAGCAAGCACAGTGCCTTATCGTATGGTCACGCCGAGAAGATTGAAGCCCAACTCAAAGCCGAAGTGGCGGAACTCCTGCAGCAGGCGGACGCGGCGGACCGGTCGGGCCTGCCCGAGGGGATGAACCTGCCGGACGAACTGGCGCGGCGCGAGACCCGGCTGGCGGCGATTGCCGCAGCCAAAGGCAAGATCGAGGCACGGGCTCAGGAGCGGTTGGCGCGCGAGCAGGCGGCGTATGAGGCCACGCTGGCCACGCGCCAGGCCACGCAGGCCGCCACGGGTAAGAAGCCGCGCGGGAAGGAACCCCAGCTCCCCCAGCCGGGTCCCCGCCCGGAGGACCAGATCAACCTGACGGACGAAGAATCGCGCATCATGCCCGTATCCGGTGGCGGCTTCGAGCCGTGTTACAACGCCCAGGCCCTGGTTGACACCGACTCCTTGCTGGTGCTGGCCGCCCGGATCACCCAGGCCCCCAACGATAAGGAACAGCTCCAGCCGATGCTCGCCGCCGTTCAGGCGTCGCCGGACGGCCTCAACACCCCCGACCACCTGCTCGCCGATAACGGCTTTTGCAGCGAGGCGAATGTCATCGCCTGCCACGAGGCCGGGATTGAACCGCTGATCGCGCTGGCGCGGGACAGCCATCATCCGCCCTAGCGGGAACGGTTCAGCGAACCGGCGCCGCTGGCCGGCGAGGCCACCCCGCTCGAGACCATGGCCCATGCCCTGCAAACGCGGGTGGGGAAGGCCCGCTACGCCTTGCGCAAGCAGACGGTCGAGCCGGTGTTCGGCATCATCAAGTCGGCCATGGGCTTTCGCCAGTTCCTGCTGCGGGGCTTGGAGCATGTGACCCATGAATGGACGCTGGTCTGCCTGGCCTGGAATCTGAAGCGCATGGCCGTATTGCGCCCATAACGAGGACAACGGCCCGGAAAGGGGGAATTTTTACCCCACATGGCCTCCAAAAGGGCGGAAATCGCTTTTTAACCCGCATTTGGCTTCGCCAACACCCCCAAATCCGACAGGCTGCTAGCGGAACTACCAGCAACGATTAAGAAAATGGGGGTTTTCTTGCCTGTTCAGTGGCAGGGAATGTGAGCAGGAGTACGATGAATATACGCACAGAGCGATGATTACGAGCAGACGGCTGGATGATTGCAAGCGGCTATATCTAGGAAGGCGAAGGGAACCCGATCGTT
This sequence comes from Candidatus Competibacter denitrificans Run_A_D11, assembly GCF_001051235.1. Lineage (GTDB taxonomy): Bacteria > Pseudomonadota > Gammaproteobacteria > Competibacterales > Competibacteraceae > Competibacter_A > Competibacter_A denitrificans. The sequence continues at coordinate 24,060 of NZ_CBTJ020000113.1, forward strand.
CCTTCAGCCTCCCGATAGAACCACCGGCACTCTTCCCGGATGAACCGGCTGACTTCACGCAACCGCTGCGCCCGACCGTTCACCTTGTAGCGGGCCACAAATTCCACAAGGCCCTCTACATCTTCGGCACCACCCGCTTCCACCCGGAGTACCTTCAAGCCGAGCCAAGAGCCAGTTTCCGCGCTGAGATCGAGCGAGGCGGGCCGCGTGGACGGATGCCAAGTTTGCAATAGATAGTCGGCCCGGCCCCGAACATAGGCCACATAGCGTGAGCGCATCAAGGCTTCGGCGGTGTTCGGATATAAGCTGCTGTCCAGATACCGCCCACAACAGGCCGTGTAGGCGACTTTCGCCCCGCAGGGGCAAGGATCAAAAGATTTCAATCGAGTTTGAGTGGGCATGATTGCATCTCAACGCTTGAGTGAGAGCGTTTCACCGCTTCAAGAACATCGTTTTCGTTGGCCCCATCCCGGCCTCTTGGTAGAGGACTTCCTCTTTAGCCATGAGGAAGTGCGGAACCTGAGCGGGCGCGACATAGACCGCGCCGGTCGGAATCGCCACCAAGGTTGATTCATCGAACGACGCGCCGAATCCAACGTACAGCGTACCGGACAGCACGGTGCTATTTCGTGCATCCGGATGAGTATGCGGTGGAATGTGGCCCCCGGCCTTCAGTTGGACCCGGATCAGGTAGGGTTCCGGCTTCGATTCAGCGCCAAGAATCCATACGGCCTGTAGCGGAAGACCCCCGGGCGCATCGATCCAGTGCAGCGCATCCGGCAAGATCGGCGTCAGAAGGCCATCATCGGCCACCGCACGGGTGAAGAGGCTACTGGTGATCGCTAAGATCAAGGCCATCAGGACGAGTTTGGTTCTCAACAGACGCATGTGAGTACTTATCAGATTCTAGGGGTCATGCCGCTGACCGCGGGCGGTTTGACCGCTTGCCAGCGCCGGTTCTTTCTGTCAGCCGGGTCCATGCGCCAGTTTCAGACCGATGATCCCGGCCACAATCAATCCGACCGAGACCAGCCGCATCGCGCCGGCAGAATCGCCGTAGAACGCAATACCGACGGCGAAGGTACCGACCGCGCCAATGCCGGTCCAGACCGCGTAGGCAGTGCCGATGGGGATGCTCCGCTGGGCCAGCCACAGGAAGGCCCCGCTGGCGGCCATGCACACCACGGCGATGATCACGCCCAACACGAACCGGCCCGGCGTCTGCGACAGCTTCAGGCCGACCGGCCAGCCGATTTCAAACAGGCCGGCCACGATCAGATAAACCCAGGCCATGGCGTTTTCCCCCCATGTCAGCGGCGACAGAGCGAGGCGCAGGGTATCCCATCGCCGTCCCGATCCAGGCTCTTCACCCCGCATTGTATGAGATGGAATTTGGCCTCGTCGCAACTGCTCATCTGCCCGCAAGTGGACTTGGCGCCGCAAGCCCAGCCCGCCGGGTGGGCAGCGACGAGCGCGGGGGCGGGCAATGTTGCCGGTGTCGATGGCGCGGGAGCGGCCTTGCCGAACAACGCCGCGTAGTTCTCGACAAAACGGTTGCCCTGGCCCTGAATGGCGGCGATACGCCGGGTGCGCTCGATCTCCCAGGCGTCGGGCGGGTCCTGTCGGCTCCAGGCGGTGAACAACTGCTCATCCTGGCGGGACAGGTTAAAACCGTAAGTATCGGCCATGTAGAACATGGTGCGGGCGATGTCGCCCTGAATGTTCTCCGGTGGTTCCACGCGGCGGATGCCGCTGTCTACCTCAAAGTTGCAAGCTCCGAACACGCGAGGCTCACCCGGAATCATCCCCCAGTTGAAATCACTCCGTTTGCCGTTGACCTCGCCCACGGCGGGAACCAAGTTCATCAAATCATTGTGAGCGGCCTCGAAGACCGGGTCTACCCGCTGGCAGCAGGCCCGGCCAGAGAGGGTTCGCCCGTCGCTCTTGGCGCACGCGGGGAAGTCGCCGGGACTGCGCCAGCACGGGCGAAAATTCCCGAATTGCGCGGCAGGGAAAAGGTGCTCGGCTTCGATCTGTTGCGCCCTGGGCTTGTCGGCCAGGGATTCCAGGCCGCAGCTTCCCAGGTCGATCCGGCGGTCGGCATCGTACCGGCAACCGCAATAGAACGTGATGCGGTGATCGGCGTAGACCTGCTCGTAAAGTGCTTTCTTGGCCGCCGTAAACGTGCCAGGCGTGTTCGGCAGGTTGCCGGGCGGGGGGGTGGTTCGCGCGACGGGCGGGCGTTCCGTCGGCGGGGCGGCGGGTTTCCCGTGAAACCAGTCCGTCTGGATGCCCAGGGCGGCGAGCACAGCCAGGGCAATGGCGGTGATGATGCCGGTCAGGGTTTTGGGAATGGGGGTGGCGGTGCGGGAGCGGGTGGAGCGTTTGGCCATGGAGGCGGTCCGGTCGGGGTGAAAGGACTAAACTGTAGCAAACAACCGCCCTGCGTTTTGACCCCGGAGACACCCGCCCATGCCCGATTTGGCCCTGCTGTACGACGATTTGGCGGAAACCTACGCCGCCGGCCGGCATCTCTTCGACACCACGCCGGTTCTGGAGGAGTTCGCGCGCTTTCTCCCGCCGGGCGTGCGCGTCCTGGATGCCGGTTGCGGGGCCGGGGAACCGGTCGCCCGCTACTTCGTCGAGCGGGGGGATACCGTGACCGGCATCGACCTCTCGGAACGGATGCTGGCGCTGGCCCGGCGGCAAGTGCCGGAAGCGACCTTCCAGCGGATGGACGTGCGCGCGCTGGAGTTCCCGCCGGCCTCCTTTGACGGCATCGCCGCTGTTTACGTGGTCTTCCATCTGCCCCGCGCTGAACATGCAGCCCTGTTTTCGGGGTTCGCGCGGGTGCTGACGCCAGGCGGGGCGCTGCTGCTGACGCTGGCGACGCGGGAGTACACCGGCCAGGACGAGTTCGACGGCGAGAGGGAGTTCCTGGGGCGGCGGCGGCCCTACAGCCACGACCGGCCCGAGGTCGGGCTGGGCAAGCTGCAAGCGGCGGGGCTGGCGGTGGTCAGCGCCCGGCTGATCGACACCGGCGGAGAGACCTTCTACTGGGTGATTGCCCGCAAGCCGGTGGAGCAGAAGGGTATCCCACCGGATCATGATACGCTTTAATCCCTGTTGACCTTTGACGATGATCAGGAGCTTCACCCTCATGAAACCCTCCGTTCAGCGTCCCACCGGCGCCTTTGTCGGCGCCTCTTGGGCGGCGCTGTTGATCGGCGCGAGCCGTTATGCGGATATCGGTCATGATCAGTGCTGACCTTGCCGTACATCTTCGCCAAGATGCCTATGCGCATTGGCTTGGCGCAACGATAGAAGCCATAGAGAGTGGCTACAGTCGTGTGTCCTTGGTGGTCACCGAGGATATGCTGAATTTTCATGGAACCACCCACGGTGGAATCATTTTTGGTTTAGGCGATATTGCCTTTGCGGCAGCGAGCCATTCACACGGTACAACAGCGGTGGCGCTCAATGTGAGGATTAACTTTCTTCGGGCGACTCAAGTTGGCGATCATTGGGTGGCTGAAGCCAGGGAAGTCCATTTGGGCGGCGCTACCGCGCTCTACGAGATCACCGTGACGGAAAAGAATCGCGACCCACTGATTGCCAAGAGTCAGGCGATGGTTTACCGCAAGCGGGAGAGTATTCTTGCCTCTGAATCAACAGTTCCCTGAGAGCAAATGATGATGCTTCAACCACAATGCCGGGTTCTCAGTGTACAAATCGGTAGGGCATTGCCACTTCAAATGGGCGACCGAACCGTATTGAGCGGTATGGGCAAACAAGCGGTTGAGGGACCCGTTGCCGTGAATAAACTGGGCCTCGATGGCGATGAACAAGCCGATTTGACGGTACACGGCGGCCTCTCGAAAGCGGTTTATGCTTATCCCGCAGAACATTACCCGTTTTGGCGGGCGCAAAGATCAGCAAGGGGACTATCTACCGAGTTGCCGTATGGAACTCTTGGCGAGAATTTAACGCTAACCGGTTTGCTGGAATCCATGCTGTATGTGGGAGATAGGCTGTGTTTTCCCGACTGTACCTTGCGAGTCACGCAACCCCGCGAACCCTGCGATAAATTCAATGCGGTGATGGGGGACTCCAAAGCCGCCAAAAAAATGGTTCAAAGTGGTTTTTGTGGTTTTTATTTAGCCGTAGAATTGCCCGGTCGCATCATGGCTGGACAATCCTTTGTAGTAGAGCCGGGTCAGCGTCAATTGCCAATCATGGCGTTATTTAAAAAAGCTAAGGCTAAATTGATCGACTAACGCCTTAGATACAGTAACGGACCGTTATGTCATTAATCGGATGCCTAAAGAAACCTGTGATTGAAGGAGTAACATGAGTTCTACTCTTTGGATCAATCTCCGGGACGGCGATCAATACGAAAGCAATGAATCCGATCACTCGGCTCTGTTGGATCTTGCCGAGCCACTGGAGCAGTTGGCCGTCAAACTTTCGGTCCAACCGTTGTCGGATTTCTACGATGATACCGACCTCCGCTACAATCTGGACGAAACCGGAGAGTTTGCAGAAGCGGAAGATGGCTGGCCGGCCGCCGCCGCCCAATGGTTTGACGCTGCTGAGGCGCTGCGTTCGGTTGAGACCCTCCTCACCTATCTACAAGCCCATGCCGGGGCCATGGCGGCGACTGAGGTCTGGACACAAGCGGATGTCGAAGCCGACTTGCTCGATTGCAAAGCGGAGCTTGAGCGGGCGGTAGCGGCAGGAAAGGCGATTCATTTTTGCATCGTGATGTAAGTCACTCAAGGATTTAAACCGTGACGGGTACCGCAGCTCATGAAGAATAATGGCAACGGCCTATTCCCCTCAGCCGTGAAACGCCCCGGGCGAGGCCAGGTAGGCGAGTTCCTCGGCGGTGCTGATCCGGCCCAAAATGGCGTTACGGTGCGGGAAGCGGCCAAACCGCTGGATCAGCGCGTGGTGATGACGGGCGAAGGGCAAGCTCTCCTCCAGGCCCGGTTGCTGGTATAGCCGCACCGAGCGCTCCTGATCGGCCAACGTCTCGCTGTGCATGAACGGTAAATACAGAAACTGGCGCTGCTCGGGCGGCAACGCTTGATCGAAGCCGTGGGCCATGGCGCGGTCGGCCACGACCCGGGCGGCCGCTTCGGTGGCGAAGCTGTCGGGCTGGCCCCGGAACAGGTTCAGTGGAAATTGATCGAGAACGATGACCAGCGCCAGCGCTCCCTCGGCGGTGGTGTCCCAGTCGGTCAACTGACCGGCCGCCGCCGCCCGATAGGTGGTCAGGAAGCGCGCCCGCAACCGCTCATCAAAGTCGGGCGTGGCGGCGAACCACAACGGCTGAACGTCCGGCGCAAACCAGAACGCCACCACGTCAGTGGGATAGGCCATGTTTTCCATGAGGGTCATCGGGGTTCCTCCTCAAGCATTCCGGTAACGGTTACAGTGGTCCCTGGCGGTATTGTTGCGCCCGTTGCCATGCCTGCTGCAACTCCGCGTCGCTCAATTCCGCCTGGAGGCTGGGTTGCAAATCCAGCGCCTCCCGTTCGCCCTGTTCGGCGGCCAGGCCCAGCCAGGCGTAGGCTTCGATCCGGTCTTGCGGTACGCCCTTCCCGGCCCAGTACAAGATCGCCAGGCTGCTTTGCGCCGGGGCGAAGCCTTGCAGGGCGGATTGTTGGAGCAGGCCAGCGGCCCGCCCGTAATCCTGGTGCGGTTCCAGGGTGTAATAGCTGCCCAACTCACACAAGGCAGCGGCGCTCCCCTGAGCGGCGGCGTTCCCGATCCAGCGCAACGCGGCCTGCTCATCAGGCGGAATCCCTGTGCCGGTGACGTAATGCAGTCCGAGTTCCAGTTGGGCGGCGGCATCGCCTCCAGCGGCCCGCTGGTGGAGTGCGGCCAGGGCCGGGGGGATGTCATCGCCGGGATTGGAGCAACCGGCGAGGGTCAGGCCGAGCAGCAGGACGGCGAGACGGCGGGTATTCAATGGACCTTCCGGGCATCGGCCGGCGCGTGCTCGATGCTGTCGATCAGTGCCGCTAGGGCGTAGGCCATTTCCCCAGCGTTCATCTTGCCGCCCAGGATCAGGTCGGCCAGGTCGCGCAACCGCTCCGGCAACCGGGCGAGCCACTGTTCGCCGGTCTCGTAGGGGATGCCCTGGCGCTGAGCATGGGCCAGCGCGATCAAGTCCTCGGTGGTGAGGGGCGGTTCAGCGCTGTCGGTGGGGCCGGTGCAGTAGGGAGGGGGGTCTTCCATCGTATCGGATTTCCAGCTTGGGTTATTCTGTCTTGCGCAACAGGTCGGCGTCAGCGCGTAGCCGTTCAATTCGGGTTTGTTGGTTGCGGATCAGTGTGTCGTATTTTTGGGTAACGGCGCTCATTTCAGCCGAAATGCTTTGTTCCCAGGTAGCGCCCGCCAGGTTGTTGTTAGCAAGCTGCTTTTTCTGTTGCAGGGCGCTCAATTCGTTGTTCATTGCTTGGCGGTAATTGGTGATCAATCCTTCCACACTGCCTATCTCGCGGTCGATGTCCTTCAGTCTGCGCTCGCGCTCCAGGGTGCTGGCGGTTTGCTGGATGCGTTTCAGTTCCTCTGCATCAGTCGGTGAGGTTACTGGGGCCGGAGGCGCTTTCTGGAGGGTGATCTCGCTACCTTTGGCTGTCGTCGGACAGGGCGCGCTTTGATAGACCACTTGACCGTGTTCGTTGACGCACTTGTTCACGGCCATCGCCGGCCCAGTTGTCAGAGAGAGCATGACCACGGATAACAGGCAGGCTGATTTCATGGGGGTTCCAATGGGGAGTCTGGTAACATATAACCATAATCACTATAGGGTAGCCCATGGCCTATAGCAACGCCGACAAGCAGCAGCGCTACCGCCAGCGCCTGAGCGCACGGGGCTTGGTGCATGTGCAGGGTTGGGTCACACCCGAGCAGGCCGAGGTCATCCGCCGGATCATGGCGGAGCGGGGCTGGGAAGCGGCGGGCAGGTGCGGCGTCGCGCCCCGTGCGGAGCAGCGAGCGGAGCAGAATGATCCCTAATCGCAATGAGGAACCGTTTTATGGGTAAAGTCACTGCGGGTGCCAAAATTCCCGGTCGGGTTTGCCGGACGCTGGATGTCGGGGACTTCTCCCTCCTGCATCAACTGACCTGGTTCAATATGGCCGTGCATAGCAATGCCGAGTATGCCAAGGGCACTTGGTTTAAGGAACGCTCCTTGGCCGGACCGGTCATCTTTGCCGTCGCCGACGGTCTGGTCCACCATGCGGATACCATCACCGAGTTTCTGGCCCAGGACGGCTATGAAATTTATGCCTACATCGGCGTGGACCGGATGAAGATCACGTCTCCGGTGTTGTTTGGAGATACCCTCCGTGCGGAGGCCGAAGTGGTCGAACTGCGCCCCACCAAACACCCGGAGCGATTCCTGTTCATCTACCAAAACAAAGCCTATAACCAGCGTGATCAGCCGGTGATTGAATACCAGACAACGATGCTGGTCGTTAAGAAAGACTGAGAAGGTTGTTGATTCGGTTCTTCGGGGCAATCGTTTCCGCAACCCCCCTGCGAGACACCTGGAGCGGCGCGAATCCACCCGCAACCGGCTACGGTTCTACACGATCACCGTGAGCCGGACCCTGTTCGACGGTTGGGCAGTGATTTGGGAGTAGCATCGAATCGGTGACTTGGCAGACACGACGGTGATGGAAGGATCGGTATGAGCATGAATGAATTTCGCCGATTGGCGGCAAAGATGGATGAGCACATGCACCAGCTTGCGGCCCAAGGGGTCAATGACGCTCCGGCCATCATCCATCGCATGATGGGCTACGTGCCCGAGTTGCACCGGATTTGGGTCGGGACCACCGACGATCAACTCCTGGCGCTGTCCCACGAATTCCCCGGTTTCTACCGCTATGCCCGCATCATGGAAGAGGCGTTTGAAGCCGAACGCCAGAAGGCATCGCGGCCCTATGACGGCCTGGCTCCGCTTTCTGAAGCGCACCAGCAACGTGCGGCTCAGTTACTGGCAACAGCGGCAACCCTGGAGCGCGGCTATCAGGCGTTTCTTGGGAGCGGCCACCGGCAAGTCGCTCAGCCTCAAGTTCGTGAGATGGATCAGCTCCATCAGCAATGGCTTTCCGATCTGGAAAGCTTCAAAAGCGCTTTACGTGCGCAGGGCGCAGAACCCAGGGCATTGGAGTACGTGAATGAAGCATTTGGACACCTTGCCGAGCGCATCAAGCAGCTTGCAGGCTAAAGGGGGTGTGACGGAATTTTCGGCGGTTCCGGCTGACAACCCTGGTTTGTCGCAGGCATCGGCGCTTGGCGTGGGTCAATCGTCTCCTTATATTGGCGAAAGTATCGCTAAAGCAGCAAATTAAGGGGGTCTGGGCGCTGCACAAAAACCCAGTAATGCACCATCTATATTCCAGTCTTTCTTTGTAGTAGGGTGTTCATACGTTCGCCATAAAAAATAACAACCGCAGTCCATAACACACCATGCCCACTGCCAAAACGGACACCCTCACCGCCCGTATTGACCCGGCCCTTAAGCAGGCCGTGCGTATCGCCGCCGCGCTGGAGCGCCGCAGTCTCTCCAACATGCTCGAAGTGATGATCTGCGCATATTGCCAGCAGCGCGGCCTGGCGATCCCGGATGCGACGCCTGACGCCAAGCTCTACCCTCACGATGCTCTGACCGCCTGATCGCGCCGGTCATGGCTGATCTCATCGAAAACCCAGTCATTAACTCCCCATTCGTGGGGCCGCAACGCCATTTCCGGTTTGACGAGAATGGCATCACCCATGAGATTCTGACCGGACGGCGCCACCGCCGGGTTGCGTCAACAGACCCTCATGCAAGCGCATGAAAACCGACTGAGGCCGTTACTGGACAGTACCAGCAAAACCTGCGGCGTGAATTGGATTGTGCAGCGGCAGCGGTATTTCGCTCATGGGGGATCACTGGGTAACCATTATGGCTAAACTGGAAGAGATCAAGGCTGGAGCCTATATCACGGGATTGACGCCCAGCGGAACCGCCAAAGTGGTTAATTTGGAGTGGTTTGGCGATCAGGCGATCAAAGTTACCTTTGAAGATACCGCAGGAAAAGTTGGGCAGCGTCTCGTTTATCGCAATGAGGAACCGACTCTGGAAGTCGTCCGGGAGGGTCGTCCCTGGTCATTCGATGGCGATGGCCACCTGTTGCGACTGGCTTCGGAAGCCTACCGCATTCGTCTCGCCTATCTGTTCGACCCCTATCTGGCCATTCACACCTCTCAAGTGGAGCCATTGCCGCACCAGATCACGGCGGTCTATGGCGAAATGCTGTCCCGGCAACCCCTGCGCTTCCTGCTGGCCGACGACCCCGGCGCCGGCAAGACCATCATGGCCGGGTTGTTGATCAAAGAGCTACGGATTCGCGGCGATTTGGAGCGGTGCCTGATCGTCACGCCCGGCAATCTGGTCGAGCAGTGGCAGGATGAACTGAAGCAAAAGTTTGGGTTGTCTTTCGACATTCTCACCCGCGACCGGATTGAAGCGTCCCGGACCGGCAATCCGTTCGCCGACCAGGCGCTGCTCATCGCCCGGCTGGACATGCTCAGTCGCAACCCAGATCTCCAGGAGAAATTCCGCACTGGACCGGAGTGGGATCTGGTGATTTGCGATGAAGCGCATCGGCTATCGGCTTCGTTCTTCGGCGGGGAGGTGAAATTCACCCAGCGGTATCGCCTGGGCCAAACGGTCGGTAGCCACTGCCGGCATTTCCTGTTGTTGACGGCCACACCCCATAACGGCAAGGAAGCGGATTTCCAACTGTTTATGGCCCTGCTGGATGGGGACCGATTTGAAGGGCGGTTTCGGGATGGGGTGCATCAAGCGGATACCCGCGATCTGATGCGGCGCTTGACCAAGGAGGAGTTGCTCAAGTTCGATGGCCGGCCGCTGTTTCCCGAGCGCCGGGCCTACACCGTGACCTATCACCTGGCGGACCCGGAAGCCGCGCTGTACGCGGCGGTGACCACTTACGTGCGCGAGGAAATGAATCGCGTCGAGCGCTTTGCCGGTGCCGACGATCAGCGCAAGCAAAACATCGGGTTCGCGCTGCAATCCCTGCAACGGCGGTTGGCCTCCTCGCCCGCAGCCATTCACGAATCCCTGCGCCGGCGCCGCGAACGGCTGGAACAGCGCCTCGCGGAAGAACGCCTGTTGGCGCGGGGAGGGTCGGCTCCGATCCGTCCGGAAGACCGTGGCAGCACGCTGAGCGCGGAGGAGCTGGAGGATTTGGCAGACGCCCCGGAGTCCGAAGTCGAAGCGGCGGAAGCGCGCATTCTGGATCGGGCGACGGCAGCCCGAACTCTGGCCGAACTGCAAACCGAGATCGAAACGCTCAAGCAATTGGAAGCCCAAGCTAAAGCCTTGCGACAATCGGGCGTGGATGCCAAGTGGGTCCAGCTCAACAGCATCCTGGATCACCCCTTGATGACGGACGAGCAGGGCAACCGTCGCAAGCTGATCGTCTTTACCGAACCCCGTGACAGCTTGAACTATCTGGCGGACAAAATCCGCACCCGGCTGGGCCGTCCCGAAGCCGTGGTGGTCATTCACGGCGGGGTGGGCCGCGAAGAGCGGCGCAAGGCGGTGGAAGCGTTCACCCAGGATAAGGCGGTGCTGGTGCTGGTGGCCAACGACGCGGCCGGGGAAGGGATCAACCTGCAACGCGCACACCTGATGGTCAACTACGACCTGCCCTGGAATCCCAATCGCTTGGAGCAACGGTTCGGGCGGATTCACCGGATCGGCCAGCAGGAAGTCTGTCACCTGTGGAACCTGGTGGCCGCCGACACCCGCGAGGGCGAGGTGTATGCGCGCCTCTTGGAGAAGCTTGAAACCGCTCGGGAAGCGCTGGGGGGCCGGGTTTACGATGTGTTGGGACGGCTCTTTGAGGGCAACGCCCTGCGCGATTTGCTGGTGGAAGCGATCCGCTACGGCGACCGGCCGGACGTGAAGGAGCGCCTGTTCCAGGCGGTGGACAACGCCGCCGACCGCCAGCATGTGCTGGATCTCCTGGCGGAACGCGCCCTGGTCCACGACACCTTGTCAGCGGGCCAGATCACGGACATTCGGGAGCAAATGGAACGCGCTCAGGCCCGGCGTCTGCAACCCCATTTCATTCAGTCGTTCTTCCTGGAAGCGTTCGGGCATCTTGGCGGGCGGATTTACCTGCGGGAACCCGGTCGCTGGGAAATTACCCAGGTTCCCGGTCCGATCCGCGAGCGGGATCGCCTCATCGGGATCGGCGAACCGGTGTTGTCGCGCTACGAGCGGGTGTGTTTCGAGAAGGAAAAAATCAACCAGACCCCAGTGGCTGCGTTCCTGTGTCCGGGCCATCCCTTGCTGGACGCGACCCTCGATCTCATCCTGGAGCGGCATCGGGAACTGCTGAAGCGGGGGGCGGTGTTGGTCGATGAGTTGGATGACGGGGAACAGGTGCGCGTGCTTTTTTACCTGGAGCACGCGGTCCAGGACGGACGCCAGGGGCGCAATAAGGAACAACAAATTATCTCCCAGCGGCTGCAATTCGTGGAGTATCGGGAAGACGGGATGCTCGCCGATGCGGGGCCAGCGCCTTACCTGGATTACCGCCCGATCAGCGTCGAAGAACGGGCAGCGGTGGAACCTTGGCTGGAAGCCGACTGGCTGTCCGCCGACATTGAGAACCTGGTCATTGGCCACGCGATTCAAACCGTGGTGTCCGGTCACGTTGCGGAGCTGCGGAAGCGTAAACTGCCCTACGTTGACAAGGTAGAACAGGAAGTCACGGCGCGGCTGAAGAAGGAAATCAATTTCTGGGATCGCCGGGCGGAAGACCTCAAGGCCCAGGAGCGGGCGGGCCAGCAAACTCGCCTGAGTTCGGCGAACGCGGCGGCCCGCGCCGACGAGTTGGCGGATCGTCTGCAACGCCGGTTGAATGAATTGGACCAGGAACGGCAGATCAGCGCCTTGCCCCCGGTGGTGCAAGGGGGCGCGATCGTCGTGCCGGGGGGGTTGATCCGGCAACTGCTCGTCTCCGCCGAACCGGTGGAAACCCCAGCGGACACGCTGGCGCGGGAGGAAGTTGAACGCCTGGCCATGCAGGCGGTATTGGCGGTGGAACGGGCCTTGGGGCGGATGCCCCGCGATGTCTCCGCGCAGAAGGGCCTGGGATATGACATCGAGTCCAAAGACCCCACGACGGGGACGCTGGTTTTCATCGAGGTGAAAGGTCGGTGGATCGGCAAGAACGACATCACGCTGACCAAAAATGAGATTCTCTGTTCGCGCAACGCGCCCGAGCAGTTCCGCCTGGCTCTGGTGATCGTGGCCGAGGAGGGCGCGCGGGCACCCCGGTACTTGCGGGGGTTTGGGTTTGGCGAACCGGATTTTGCCGAAACGACCCGCACCTTCAGTTTACAAAAATTACTGGAATACGCTGGGGAACCGAGGTGATTGCGCTGGACAAAGGTTTATATAAATATAAACTATGACTCTTGAATATCGAGGAACACGCCTCACTATTCGTTACTGTGAGCAGCCACCCGAGGGGGTTGAACCGGATGACTGGATCCCTCCGAGCTGGCAGAAAGCTTTGCAGCACATCCCTGCACCCAAGAAGCAAGCGAGTTGCTGGGCCAAGATGCTGGTTCGGCGCGAGCATCTTGCCAACCAGGGGCGGTTGCGATCCCCCGATCACTGGAATACGGAGGGAATGCTGCCCGATGATAAGCATTTCTATGCCATTAAGGTTGACAGGCTGCGGGCTTATGGCTGGTTTTCCAGCCGTCACAAAAAGGTATTTTATATCAGCCACTTTACTTACAAAAAAGGGCGGAAACTTGCCCAAGAAGATACGAACCAAGTGATCAAGAATTGGCGATTGATCGAGGAGGGGTAGACCATGACAGATTTCCTGGAGCATTGGGCGAATCAAAGTGACGCAAACGCCAAACTCGTTGCGCAAGAGCGGTTCATTACCGAAGTGACCGAAACCATTTGGCGGGCAATGGAGGAAGTCGGCGTCAATAAAACCGAGTTGGCTAACCGGATCGGCGCCACCAAGGGCCATGTCTCGCAGGTGCTGAGCGGCTCGCGCAATATGACCCTACGCACCCTTGCGGATATTTGCTTTGCATTAGACTTGAATTCGAAATTTCAGGTGGAAATGCAAGGGTGTGATCAGCCATGGGAGTCCCTGGGTCACAATGTTGTTCCTTTTAAACCGTCGCCGCTCCGGTATGCCCAGCCCGGCAATATCATTATGCCCGAGCAGGATTGGCCAGCGGCGGCCTGACTTATGAATAGATCATTGATTGATCAAGCTATTCAGGCATTGGACATTCAAACGGTTTCGCTGAATACGGCGACTATCAAGTGCAGGAAGGGATTCTTGCCACACCTAATCGAAAGCGATTTGTTACTGACTCCCCAACACCGTGCGGGTCCAACAGGTGAATTTAACATTGTCGAGGTAGCCCATAAGGAAGGTAAAGAAAATTTCAAAGTAGTCATTTTCTTTTTCTCAGCAGGTGTCCGCCTCGTCAATAACACATCATTGGATACGCTACGAAATCAGGCAGCGTCTGAGGATGAGGCCGTTTATGTTGAGATTACAGCCGAATTCAGTGTGCGGTACGTCCTGAAAAAAGATGTGACAGAAGAAAAGCTTCAGGATGCCTTGAAGGAATTTGCCCGCTATAACGTCGGCTATCACGTTTGGCCCTACTGGCGAGAGTATGTGCAAAGCACTTGCGGGCGCATCGGTATCCCGCCGATTCCTCTCCCGATGTATCAACTGCCTCAGTTAAATGTCAATCATGAGCCTGCCCCAGCATGACTCCTAGAAAGAAGCTTATTGAAATCGCTCTGCCGCTGGTGGCTATCAATGTGGCGTCGGCGCGGGAGAAGTCGATCCGCCACGGGCATCCTTCGACTTTGCATCTCTGGTGGGCGCGGCGGCCGTTGGCAGCGGCGCGGGCGGTGATCTTCGCCCAGATGGTGGATGACCCCTCGGGTCACCCGGAGCAGTTTCCGACCGATGAGGCCCAGGAGCAGGAGCGCCAGCGCCTGTTCCGGCTGATCGAGGAGTTGGTCAAGTGGGAAAATACCACCAATGAAACGGTGCTCCAGCAGGCGCGGGACGAGATCTGGCAAAGCTGGCGGGTAACCTGTGCGGAGAACCGGGATCATCCCCGTGCGGCGGAACTGTTCGATCCGGAGAAGTTGCCGGCCTTCCACGATCCGTTCGCCGGCGGCGGGTCGTTGCCGCTGGAAGCGCAGCGGCTGGGGTTGGAAAGCTACGCCAGCGACCTGAATCCGGTGGCGGTGCTGATCAACAAGGCAATGATTGAGATTCCGCCCAAGTTTGCCGGGCGGGCACCGGTGAACCCGGAATCGCGGCGCAAATTGGGGGCATCCGGTTCATGGAAAGGGGCGCAAGGGCTGGCTGAGGATGTGCGCTATTACGGCAAGTGGATGCGCGATGAAGCTGAGAAGCGCATCGGGCACTTGTATCCGAAGATCGAGATCACGGCGGACATGGCGAAGGAGCGGCCGGACTTGAAGCCGCTGGTGGGCCGCAAGCTGACGGTGATCGCCTGGCTGTGGGCGCGGACGGTGAAGAGTCCGAACCCGGCGTTTGCGCATGTGGACGTGCCTCTGGCTTCGACCTTCATGCTCTCGACAAAGGCGGGCAAGGAAGCGTATGTAGAGCCGGTGATCGAGGGTGATAGCTATCGATTCACGGTGAAGATAGGCAAGCCAAAGGATGCTGAGTCGGCCAAGAATGGAACCAAGCTAGCGGGTGCTAATTTTGTTTGCTTGATTTCCGGTGCACCGATTTCAGGTGATTACATTAGGGCAGAGGGCAAAGCCGGGCGCATGGGTGCGCGGATGATGGCCATTGTCGCTGAGGGTGAGCGCGGACGGTTTTATCTTGCGCCGACGCCGGAACACGAGGCTGTGGCGTGCCAGGCGAAGCCGGAGTGGAAGCCGGACGTCGAGTTTTTCCAGCAGGCGCTGGGATTCCGCGTCGGCAATTATGGGATGACGAAATGGAGTGATCTCTTCACGCCTCGTCAACTCGTAGTGTTGACCGCTTTCTCCGATCTAGTGCAGGAAACGTGTGAGCGGGTTATGCGTGATGGCTTCGTTGCTGGCTTGCCCGACGACGGCAAGCCCCTTGCCTCTATGGGTACCGGCGCAATGGCCTATGCCAATGCGGTTGGGGTTTATCTAGCATTTGCGATATCCAAGGTAGCCAATATCGGCTCATCGATCGCGTCGTGGATGAATGACCGTGGGGCTTTTCGAGAGACCTTTGCCATGCAAGCATTACGAATGACTTGGGAGTTCGCAGAGGCAAATGCGTTTGCTGAGGCTGGCGGAAGTTTTGGGACTGCAATTGAGAAAGGCGCAATGGTAATTAATTTTTTTCCAAGTGCTCCCCAGGGTATTGCGTCCCAAGCTGATGCAGCAGCGAATGTGATTACTGCTGGAAAAGTTGTCTCTATAGATCCACCCT
>NZ_CBTJ020000114.1 GCF_001051235.1 Candidatus Competibacter denitrificans Run_A_D11
CTACTTCGACAATATTGGGTTTGGTGACCTCTCGGACTTTTTCTATGTGTGGCTGCGTCGCTCGCTGAAGTCTATTTTCCCCGACCTTTTTGTCACACTTGCGGTGCCTAAAGCTGAAGAGTTGGTTGCCACACCAGGTCGACATAACGGTAAGTCGGGTGCGGAGAAATTCTTCCTGGAAGGCATGACAAAGGCAATGAACCGTCTTGCTGAGCAGGTCCACCCAGCCTTCCCTATCACCATCTACTATGCATTCAAGCAGGCCGAAAGTGACGGTGATGCCGGCACTGCCAGCACGGGATGGGAGACTTTTCTTGATGCAGTGATACGTTCAGGTTTCTCTACCACTGGCACTTGGCCTATGCGAACCGAGGGAGCTGGGCGTATGCGTGCAATGGGCTCCAACGCCCTCGCCTCAAGTATCGTCTTAGTCTGCCGCAAACGCGCTACTGCCGCCCCCATTACCACCCGCCGCGATTTTCTGAAGACGCTGAAGCGCGAACTGCCCGATGCGCTTAAGAAACTCCAGCACGGCAACATCGCCCCGGTTGATCTAGCCCAGTCCGCCATCGGACCCGGCATGGCCATCTTCACCCGGTACGCTCAGGTGCTGGAATCCGACGACCGCCCGATGCAGGTGCGAACGGCCCTGCAACTGATCAACCAGGCCCTCGATGAATACCTCTCCGAACAGGAAGGCGAATACGATCCCGATACTCGCTTCGCCATCACCTGGTTTGAAACGCACGGCATGGACGAAGGCCCTTATGGCGTCGCGGAGACCCTGGCCACGGCCCGTGGCGTCGCCGTGCGCGGCGTGCAGGAGGCGGGAATACTGGTCGCCAAAGGCGGCAAGGTCCGCCTGCTCCGTCGCGAAGAACTGCCCGCCGACTGGAATCCGGCTACTGGCACCCGCCCGACCGTCTGGGAATCGACCCAAAACTTGATCCGGACCATGCAAACCCAAGGCGAAGTGGCGGCGGGCGCGCTGCTTCCCCAGCTCGGTACGCTGGCCGACACCGCGCGCGACTTGGCGTACCGACTCTACGGGATCTGCGAGCGGAAGAAATGGGCGGAAGAAGCCCTGGCCTATAACGCCCTGGTGATCGCCTGGCCCGAACTGACGCGGCTGGCTGCCCAAGGATCAGTAAGCCGCCCGGTCTCGGGCGATCTGGGATTCTAAGGAGCAGCACCATGGCCCTATCCAATCGCGAGCGGGTTCACGACGCCATCGAGTTGCTGAGGGTGGGGCTGACGCCCTTCGTGGAACGCATGTTCCAGGCCCGGCTGGGTGAGACGTGGCCCGATCAATTTGACCAAAGTCGCCGTTATCCGCTAAAGCGTAATCCGGATGGCTCCCTGGCCTGGGATAGCCAGGCGCTTTTGAAGGCGATGGCCGATCACTGGCGCTCGGTCTTCGAGAGCGTCCTCGGTCGCACGGAACGCGCGCTGGTGGGCGAACTCAGCGAAGTGCGCAATGCCTTCGCCCACGAAGAACCGTTCTCCTCCGATGACACGTTGCGCGCCCTGGACAGCGTCAAGCGCCTGCTGGAAGCCGTCTCTGCCAAGGAGCAAGCCGATGCGGTGGACAAAAGCCGGGTGGAATTACAACGCACGGTGTTCGCCGAACAGGCCCGGCAACAGACACGCCGCAAGACCCTGGCTGTGGAAGGAACGCCCAAGGCAGGTCTGCAACCGTGGCGGGAAGTGATCACGCCACACCCCGATGTCTCCTCCGGGCGCTACCAACAAGCGGAGTTTGCCGCCGATCTGGCTCAGGTTCACCGGGGTGAGGGGAGTGATGAGTATCGGGATCCTGTAGAGTTTTTTGGCCGGACTTACCTCACCGAAGGTCTCGAACACTTGCTCAAAAGCGCCTTGCTGCGGCTGTCCGGCCAAGGTGGAGATCCCGTGGTCGAACTGCAAACCAATTTCGGCGGTGGCAAGACGCACTCGATGCTGGCGACGTACCACTTGTTCGGTGCGGGTGCGGAACGGGCCTTACCCGGCGTCGAACCGTTGATGACGGCGGTCGGTATCTCCAAGGTGCCGAAAGCGCGCCGGGCGGTGATTGTGGGGACCGCGCTGTCCCCTGGTCAGGCGGAAACCAAAAAGGATGGCACGGTCATCCGCACCCTCTGGGGCCAAATGGCCTGGCAATTGGGCGGGGCGCCCGCCTACCGGATGATCGCCGAAGCGGATGCCAACGGCACCAGCCCGGGTTCGACGGTTCTGGCCACACTGTTCGAGAAATTCGGTCCCTGCCTGGTGCTGATCGATGAATGGGTGGCCTTCGTTCGGCAGCTCTACCACGTCAGCAATCTCCCCGCCGGTTCCTTCGATGCCAATCTGACCTTTGTGCAGGCTCTCACGGAAGCGGCCAAAGCGGTCTCTAATACTCTGGTGGTCGCCAGCCTGCCGGCTTCGCAGATCGAGATCGGCGGGGAAGGGGGGCAAGCCGCCCTAGCCCGGCTCAAGAATACGTTTTCCCGCGTGGAATCGAGCTGGCGGCCTGCTACGGCGGATGAAGGCTTTGAAATCGTGCGGCGGCGGCTGTTTCAGCCGATTACCGAACAAGCCCATTTCGCGGCGCGTGATGCGGTGATCCGCGCCTTCAGCCGGATGTATCAGGAGAACCGTTCCGAGTTTCCCCCAGGGTGCGCGGAAGGCGATTACCTGCGGCGACTGGAGAAAGCCTACCCCATCCATCCCGAACTATTCGACCGGCTCTACGAGGATTGGGGCGGGCTGGACAAGTTCCAGCGCACGCGCGGCGTGCTGCGCTTGATGGCGTCGGTGATTCACGCCTTGTGGTCGCAAGATGACCGGAGCTTGATGATCGTTCCGGCCTCGATCCCCATTGATTTGGCTGCCGTCCAGTCGGAACTGACCCGCTACATGGAGGAATCCTGGGATGCCGTGCTGGCCCGCGATGTGGACGGCGATACGTCATTACCGCTCCGGATCGACAAGGACAATCCCAACCTGGGCCGTTATTCGGCGACTCGGCGCGTCGCGCGCACGATCTACATGGGTTCGGCACCCGGTTACAAAGGGCAGAACCCCGGTATCGACGACCGGCAAGTGAAGCTGGGTTGCACCCAGCCGGGCGAAGCGCCCGCTACCTTCGGCGATGCGATCCGGCGCCTGGCCAACAGCGCCACCTACCTCCATAGCGACGGCGCTCGCTACTGGTATTCCACGCAGCCCAGCCTGAAGCGGTTGGCCGACGACCGAGCGGCCCAACTCGATGTCCACGATGTCTGGGCGCATTTAATCGGCGTGCTCCGCGAAGAGACCGGTGGCCGGGGCGAGTTCGCCGCCGTGCATCCGGTGCCAACCCATTCGGGCGAAGTACCGGACGAGCCGGAAGTGCGGCTCGTGATCGTTAGCCCGGAGCATCCCCATATCGCTAAGGATGAACAAAGCCCCGCGCTGGTCTTTGCTCGGGAGGTTTTGACCACGCGCGGCCACAGTCCCCGACTCTATCAGAACATGGTGGTGTTTTTGGCGCCGGACAAACAGCGCCTGCACGAACTGGAGGAAGCGACCCGGTTTCATCTGGCCTGGATGTCCATCGTCAATGACGGTTCCCTCGATTTGACGCAATCGCAGACTCATCAAGCCAAGGCTCGCCAAACGGAAATGCGGGATACGGTCAGTGCCCGGATCCGCGAAACCTGGGCCTGGCTCCTGGTTCCCAGCCAACCCGATCCGCGCGCCAAGGTGGAATATCTGCCCACCCGCTTGCAGGGCCAGGAAGAGATCGTCACGCGCGCCAGCAAGAAACTGGTGCATGAAGAAGCCTTGATTACCCGGATTGGCCCGGCCCGACTGAGTATCCCAATCAACAGCTACCTGTGGGGCAGTGGGAATCACGTCGGCACCAAAAAGTTATGGGATTACTTCGCCTCGTATCTCTATCTTCCGCGCTTGCGAGATAGAGCCGTCCTGGCGGAAGCCATAAGGGAGGGCATCAGTAAACTCTTCTGCGAGCACTTCGCTTATGCGGAAGGCTACGATGAGTCGACAGACCGCTACCTTGGCCTGGTGACCGCCGGTGGCGGTTCAGTGGTCATCGATAGTTCCAGCGTGATCGTTAAGCCCGAGGTGGCGAGACAGCAAGAGGAAGCCGACAAAGCCAAACGATCGACCCCAGGGGGTAGTGAGGGTGGCTCCTCCAAGGAGGAGGAGGAGGGTGACGGTCCGGTTCAGTCGGGGGGGGAAGCCAAGGAACCGGAACCCAAGAAGCCCATTCTCCCCAAGCGATTCTTTGGGTCGGTGGAACTCGACCCGGACCGTCTGGGGAAGGAAGCTGGGCGCATCGCTGAAGAGGTTCTGCAACACCTCTCCACCCTCCGTGGCGCTCAGATCAAAATCACCCTGGAAATCGAAGCCACCCTCCCGTCAGGCGTGGCGGAAGATACCCAACGGATCGTGACCGAAAACTGTCAGACCCTTCGGTTTAGCAAGCAGGGGTTCGAGCGGTCGTAAAGCAAAGTTAGGAATTTCTTCGTCCGCTATGCCTACTTCACGGGCGGCGACAAGCCGTATGAGAAGCTGCAACGGGCGCTCAGGGCTGGTGTAGACGAAGCCGTTTGGGCGGAACTGTATTCAACCAAGAGTCGCCCCTTTGACCGACTAGACACCGGCAAGATCGCCGTGAAGGTGATCAACCTTTACGGGGATGAGGTGTTGAAGGTGTTTGGGGTGTAGGAAGGTGGCGAAGAGTCGTTCCACTTCGAGGCTAGCGAGGTATTTGCGCGCAACCATCGTTTTGTCCAGTGTTGGGGTTTTCCACTCCCTGACAATTCAATTGGTTGCGGGAGATAAATAGGACGAACATAGGACAAAATGCACCATTTGTCCATTGAACTTTGTAGCGCCAAAATCGAAATACTCAATTTTGCCAAATGAAAGCCTCATCTAAGCTTCGAACATGGCTTCCTATTTGACGGAAAAAATTGTATACCTAATTCTTAATAACATGACTGCAAAAAGAGATAGATATGACTAAAACCGATTTTCAAGAGTTTGATCCATTAGAGTTTAAATCCTCTAAGCAATCCGAAGCTGCATTAGGCGCTCTCAAGCGTGAGATCAAGAACATTTTAAGCTCATATATTGGTTGGTACGATCCATTTTGTGAGCTTGTTCAAAATGCTTTAGACGCAGTTGATTTGCGCATGAAAGAGGAGTGTGAATTTGGTGGTCCTGCTCCGTATCAACCAAAAATCGTGATTACAATTGATATTAAAGATAATAAATTAACAGTTACGGATAATGGTGTTGGATTGAATAAGGATCAGTTTCAACAGTTTTTAGCGCCGAATTTTTCATTCAAGTCGACAGATGCGCGTGGGCATAAAGGAGTTGGCGCTACATATGTTGCATATGGATTTAACTTTTTGCAAGTCGCTACAAAAACATCATCATTTCAAGCAATTGGGAAGCTAATAGGGGCAAGAAGATGGCTCGATGATCCTTCACCTAGTGGAAACCCGAAGGTAACACCTGATAGCGAGCAAGCGATTGATCCTAATTTTGTTGAGTGTGATCGTGGAGTTTCAATTACTGTACGTTTTGATGAATCAACACATCCAAAGAGACTCGACTGGATTCAAGCTAAAACCGCAGAGGCTTGGTTCAAAATTCTTTCGATAAAAACCGGGCTAGGAGCAATTATTAAAAATGAAAATATAATAATCATAGTCAAAGTTATTGATTCGAAAGGACAGAAAACTGAATTCCAAAAGAATGAAATTGGATACTATTGGATATATCAAGAATTTTCTAAAAATGGAAGTTTTCTGGAAATAAAAGATATTGAAAGAAAGTTATTTGATAGTAAAGGTTCGAATTTTCGTCACCCAGATAAAATATCCAATTTAGATTTTATCTATGGGAGTTGGAATTCTAAAGAGTTGCTTATTTTATTACAAAAAAATCTAGATAATGAAGAGAAGCTAATCATAGAAAAGCACGATCCTATCGTTTCTTTTGAATTTGGATATACTGCAAAGTTGTGGCAGAAATTCAACGAAAACTTGGGTATTCGCGCAAACCATAGAGTGATGAATAGTGGAATACAGATGGCCGCGAATAATATGCCTCAAGGAGAAACAATCCAAGTCCCGCTTTCTCGAAATCGTGGGCGAGAAAATCAACTCCATTTCCTTTTTCACTTTCAAAATTATACCCCTGATCTAGGTCGGAAAGGATTTCATCGTGAACTCACTGACTTTGCTAAAGAGATAGCTAGAAAGATAACAGAAAATCATCTTTCTCAAGTTCGATCACGCCTTAAAGCAAACACAGGAGTAGCTCCTGATCTTCTCAGAGAGAAACAAGTTTCTGATTGGAAGCAGGAAATGTTGCAACATGAAACAACATCACCGTTAGTAATAACCAATGAGAACTTTTTCTTACCAACAAAAAGTGTTTCTATAACATCAATTCCTACTAGAGAGCAAGATGTAATTGCTCTTTTTCACCAGCTTGTTGCTGGTGGTGTAATTAGAGGGATTAAAATAATGTCTACAAATGAAAGATTAACTTATGATAGTTTGTATAAAATTGCATTTGATCTTGAGGTAGATAAATATGTATATCATGCAGATAGAAATCCACTGGGGATTACCATGGAAGTTGCTAATCAGCTTCATGGAATGATAACTGATCCAAGAGTACTTGAATTTAAGTTTTGTCTCGATGGCTTGGTAGAGGATATTGAATCTGGTGATAAAAATATTAAAGATATTGATCTTGCAGTCGTGTGGTGTACAGGCAAATCATATAAAGAACGTTATGGTATCAATTCGCTATTGACCTCTGAGAACTTAGATCAACGCCAGTATCATGGGCTTACTCATACTCTTTGTGATATGGAATCTGGGCATCGTTTGATTGATTTGATTGTACTCGAAGAAATGATCCAATATCTAACAGATATAAATGGATGCGAGAAAATTCAGAAAGAAAAGTACGATTAAATGTGTACATAAAGTAGTTAATAAAGTTAATAAAGATGGGTGGAAGAAAGGCGAGAATTTAACCCTACCCTTTTGCCGCTTACCAGTCTCAAGCGAAACAAAGGCTTAGACACCCGCCGCCGACTGCGCAAAAGGGAACCCTTTTGTCGTATGGTTCTGGCATTGCAAGTTATTTATGCCTGTTTTTTGGCTCAGACGAGCCTGCTTTGTTGGAAACGATCACGCTATGGCCTGTTTGATTTTTGGTGTTTCTTGATTCGAAAAATCGGCCTAACTGTTTTACGCCTTGATGGCAGTCGGATATTTTTATTTCTGAAAAACCGAATTCATTTTTATCATTGATTAAGATGCGTCTCATATCTGGCTATCTCCCACTTTCACGATATTTTTTCATTGAGTTAAGGTAAAGTTCAAGTTCTATTCGGTCGCTAATTTGATCAAATATTTTTTCTGTAGCGTTGCATTCATCTAAATCATAAGGAGTGCAAAGAAGCTCTCCGTATATTACTATAGTAAAAATATAGATATAAGACTTATTATCTATTTCAACTCTAACAGGCTTGCAATATAGAGACCCTGATTTTCTTCTGTTGTAGCGTTCTGATTCATAGAAAATGCCTTCTTTTATTCCTTTACGGAGATCAGGTATAAATATACTCTCACCGTTGTTGTAGCAATATTTAGCTGTTGAGTTGCTTGTCATTATAACTTTCGGTTTTGTATGCTGCCACTGCGTATCGCATTGAAATTCATACCACCATGTATCTGTCTCTGGTTCTCCTGCAATAATAGTTATGCAAATATTTTTTCTGTCAATACCAAATCCTTTCGATATAAAAGATTTTGTTCCATCAAGCGCTTGATTTGTTTGATCTTTTGGTTGTGTTATAAGTTTAAATGCATCGACACCTCGTTTTAACTCTATTAGCTTTTTTATGAAACCTGTCTTTCTTCTTTTTTACTAAATCACCTATTAAAAGTATTAATTCTTCGAGCAATTCGTTATATTTTATTGATATTTTGCTTTTAATTTGCTCAGAAACTCCACGAACAAACAAAATGAATATAGTAATTACGGACAATACGGTAAATATAAATTCATGAACTTCTTTATGTTCACTTATGATTTTCCAATCATCGCCCCATATGTCGAGTGTCCCGTAATAAAGACCAACCATAGGAGGAATAATTATCCCAACAACTGGCAAGTTTAGCGTGTTAATAATTATGTTATTAACAAAAATCTTATACAAAGCCCGTCTCAGTATATTCATTTTCTAACTTAATTTTTCTTTATTAGCTTTTTCCAACAGAACGCCACAAAAGCCGTATCCGGTTTTTGTGGCGTTCCTTTCTTTTCGATCCACTCGCGCCATTGTCTTTCCAGTTTGTAGACATCCTATCCCAAAGCGGCTCTTATCGCCTACTATAGTCCCGCTAATCGCTAAACTCGTTAAAATGTTCGTCAACTTATTGATTTTTATTGATTATCCAAGAAAGAACTCCTTGGCGATGTGGGGTTCACTATTAGCGAGACTATAACAGATAGGTAGGTTAGCGCCCAGATTCGAGCATTCAACAAGCTACCGGCATAACTTCTCACACGGGGTAGAACGAGCAGTCGCGCCACCCGCCGCCATTTGAGATAAGTCCCTATTTTAAATTGGGTATCGGAAAACAAGTGTTTTCCGGCATGGGTAGCAATCTGACGTTAATGTGGCCCACAACCTGCGAAAAACTGTGCGGAAAACCCTGTCGTAAAGGCAAATAAGCGGAAACTGTGCAGGTATAGGTTTTCCGGTTGCTCAGTGGCGGCTCATGACACGACTGCTCGTTCTACCCCCACACGGTACGCCGTCCTTGTTCCCATCCAGCGAACCGACCCCGCACGACGTGAGGTAGAACTTCGCCTCCTCGCAGCTTGTCATTTCCCCGCAACGTCGCTTGCCGGCGCAGGTGAAACCGCTACTGGTAATCGATTTCGGCGCACTGGCAGCCGGTGAAGCCGCTGGTGTCGCTGCTGACGTTGGGCAAGCCTTCTTGCGCCAGTCCCAGGGCGGGCATCGTTCAGTTTCCGGCAGTCCCCACAGGCCACGTTTTGCCGCCTTGGCTTGCTGTTCGAGCGTCAGCAGCGATTGATCTTTCAGGTATTGGCGGTACACCCACGCCGCGCCCTGCTTCACCATCTCCGCGTTCACGTCCACGCCGCCCACGAAGACCCGGCCCACGGTGCGGTCGTAGCGGTCGGTATCCTGCACCACGACGTGGGCCTGTTGGTTGTAGGCGAGATCGGAGAGTGCCTGCTTGGCGCGGTTGCCGTAGGGCTGGCGGGATTCCGGGGTGTCGATCTCTCCCAGCCGCACCTTGACCTGTTTGAAGCTGGCCCCCTCCGGCACGAGCAGGGTCAATGTGTCGCCATCGCTGATGCCGACGACCTTACCGGTCAGTTCGGCGGCCAGCAGCGGCCCGGACAAGACCATGAGAAATCCGAACCACCAAAACACACGACAGACAGGATTCATAGGGCGCGCTCCCGCAGCTTGATGAAGCTGTGGAGCATAGCACCCAAGGCGACGCGCCCACGCGGATAGGGCCGATCCTCCGGGTCCAGTGATTAACCCAACCGTTCCAGCAATCGTTGCCGGTACTGATCTTCCAGCAAGAGATTCATGGGCTGACGACGGCTGGCGGCTAATCGCAGTTGCAGCAGCTCCAGGCGGGCGCGGCTCCGGTCACTTTCGGGGAGTTGCTGCAACAAGGGGGTGTAAGCCCAAACCCCAGAAAATTCCGTCACGCCAAATAATACCCCGCCATGATCGCATCCAGGACTTGATGCCCAAGCTATCTGAAAGTTATAAATATTTATTAATCAATTATATAGATTAGATGCCGTTTTTGGATCCTGGCGATTCAGTCGTCCCAGAAGTCATTGAAGCGGTCTGCCGCAAGCTGCGTATAGTGGGTGGTGTATTGGATATTCTTATGCCCCAGGTAGTGCTGGATGGCGCGTGTATCTTGTCCATCGTTCGCCAACTTGAAACCCGTCGAATGCCGCAGCATGTGTGGATGGATGGGCATACCCAGGTTTGCCGCTTCGCCAGCACGGGCAACCAACTTGCGAAAGGTAGAGTCCGTCAATGGCGCCTTGCGCTCAGAGACGAAGACATAGGGTGTAGCCGGGTAATCGCGCCATAGTTGACGTAGTGCTCTGATTTCCGGGCCTCGTAATGGCTGGGTACTCGGCAATCCGTGCTTACGTCGGCGCACATGCAGGAGTCCCTGTCGCAAATCTACTTGTTCGCGTCGCAAGGCGACCAATTCTGAAACCCGTAGCCCATGCCGATAAGCCAGCAAAATCATCGTCGCATCACGATGGCCATGACGTCCAAGCCGTTTAGCCGCAATGATCAACCGGTCGACCTCGGTCGGTGTGAGGTACTCCCGGCTACGTCTATGATCGTTGCGTTGTTTGAGAGGCGGTTTCATCGCGACTAAACTTTCCCGAAAAGGATCATTGGCGCTCACTCAGCCGAGGCCTGCGATACAAGCATTATAATAATCTACTGGTGAATAACTTTCCCGAAAAGGGGCCTTATCGGGAAAGTGTTTAGCGGAAGCAATATCCCACGATGGCGACGAAGAACAAGCTATTGACCGTCCTGTCGGAGGCCGAACAGTACGCCCTGTATGGCTTGCCCGACTTCGATGACGGGCAGCGACTGGACTATTTGTCACTGTCTGAACCGGAGTTGGCGCTCGCCAGCAGTCGCCCCAGCCTCTGTGCCAAGACTTACTGCGCCTTGCAGATCGGCTATTTCAAAGCCAAGCATATCTTCTTCCGGTTCACCTGGGATGAGGTGCCGGAGGATTGTGCCTTCGTCCTGACCCGCTATTTCAACGACCAAGCCTTCGAGCCGCAGGCCCTCACCAAGCACGAATATTACACGCAGCGTGTCATGATCGCGGAGCTGTTCGGCTATCGGCTCTGGTCGGCCGATTTGCTCCCGCAACTCACGCAACAGGTCGCCCAGAGGGTTCGCCGCGATGTCACGCTCGGCTTTATCGTCGCTGAACTCATCATTTATCTCAACGAGCATAAGATCGTCCGGCCCGGCTATACGACCTTGCAGGCTCTGATCAGTGAGGCGTTGTCCGCTGAACGCCGACGTTTGGGTAAATTACTCGCCGAGGGGTTGGACAGCGCCGCAAAGGACGCACTGGCCCAGCTCTTGGTCCGCGACGACACCCTGTCGGAACTGGCCGCCCTCAAACAGGATGCCAAGGACTTCGGCTGGCGGCAGATGGCACAGGAGCGCGCAAAACGCGCCCGGCTCGAACCGCTGTACCGAATAGCCAAGGCGCTGCTGCCTAAGCTCGCGATCTCGCAACAGAATCTCAACTATTACGCGAGTCTGGCCAACTTCTACACGGTTTACGACCTACGCCGCCTCAAGGCCGAACAGACTCATTTATACCTGTTATGCTACGTTTGGCAACGCTATCGACAGCTTACCGACCATCTCGTCGACGCCTTGGGTTACCACATGAAGCAAGTGGAAGACGCAAGCAAGGCGCGTGCGAGCAAGCACTTCGCGGCTGAGCAGGTGCAGCGGCAGCAGGAGACGCCCCAGGTCGGGCGCTTGCTGTTGCTCTATGTCGATGACGCGGTGGCTGACACCACGCCTTTTGGCGACGTGCGCCAGCGCGCGTTCAAGATCATGCCCAGGGAAAGGCTACAAATCGCCGGCCAACGCCTGAGCATGAAACCCGCGAGCAAGCTGGCCCTGCGCTGGCAGGTGGTGGATGGATTGGCCGAACGCATGCGGCGCCATCTGCGTCCGCTTTATAGTGCGCTCGACTTTTCCGGGGTCATGCTCGATAACCCTTGGCTGGCAGCCCTCGCTTGGGTGAAGGGCGTATTCGCTAAACCGCAACGCTTGTCGCAGCGCCCGCTCGC
Organism: Candidatus Competibacter denitrificans Run_A_D11; assembly: GCF_001051235.1. Taxonomy (GTDB): domain Bacteria; phylum Pseudomonadota; class Gammaproteobacteria; order Competibacterales; family Competibacteraceae; genus Competibacter_A; species Competibacter_A denitrificans. The sequence continues at coordinate 11,950 of NZ_CBTJ020000114.1, forward strand.
CGAATGCCCGGAGGCCACCCTGCCCAAGCGCCTGCGGTCTTATCTGCTGACATTCGATGCGGACGGGAAGCCAACGGGCGTACACGCCGACCGCTATGAATTCTGGCTCTACCGCCAGATTAGAAAGCGCCTCAAGTCAGGCGAAATCTACCTGGACGACAGCTTTGAGCACCGCTGCTTCACCGACGAACTCGTCTCTCTCGACGAGAAGGCGGACATACTCAGGGCGATGGACATTCCCTGGCTGCGCCAACCGATCGACACCCAGCTCAATACACTGACGGTCGAACTCCACCAGCAATGGCTGGCATTCAACCGTGAGTTGCGCCAAGGCAAGCTGAAGCACCTCGACTACGATCGCCAAACCCAAGCGCTGACCTGGCGTAAGCCCAAGGCCGACAAGAATGCCGAGCGTGAGGAGGCGTTCTACGCGCAACTGCCGTTCTGCGATGTGGCCGACGTGTTCCGCTTTGTGAACGGGCAATGCCCGTTCTTATCAGCGCTGACACCACTGCAGCCGCGCTACGCCAAGCAGGTCGCCGACGCGGACAGTCTGATGGCGGTCATCATCGCCCAAGCGATGAATCATGGCAACCTCATCATGTCACGCACCAGCGATATGCTTTACCATGTGCTGGAGACGACCTATCAACAGTACCTGCGCCAAGCCTCGCTGCAGGCGGCCAACGACTGCATCAGCAACGCCATTGCCGGCTTGCCGATCTTCCCACACTATTCATTCGACCTCGAGACGCTCTACGGTGCGGTCGACGGCCAGAAATTCGGGGTTGAACGACCCACCATCAAGGCGCGGTACTCACGCAAGTATTTCGGGCGCGGCAAAGGCGTCGTCGCCTATACCCTGCTGTGCAACCATGTGCCGCTGCAGGGCTGGCTCATCGGCGCGCATGAGTACGAGGCCCATCATGTGTTCGATGTCTGGTATCGCAATACGTCAGACATCGTGCCAACGGCGATTACCGGTGATATGCATAGCGTCAACAAGGCGAACTTCGCGATTCTGCACTGGTTCGGACGGCGTTTTGAGCCGCGTTTCACCGATCTCGAAGCGCAACTAAAGCAGCTTTACTGCGCCGATGACCCGGCACTCTACGAGAAATGTCTGATCCGCCCCATCGGTCAGATCGACCGGCAAGTCATTGTCGACGAGAAATCCAATATCGACCAAATCGTCGCCACGCTGGGCTTGAAAAAGATGACCCAAGGTACGCTGATCCGCAAGCTCTGCACCTACACCACACCCAATCCGACACGGCGAGCCATCTTCGAGTTCGACAGACTGATCCGCAGCCTCTACACCCTGCGCTACCTGCATAACCCGCAACTGCAGCGCAACGTCCACCGCTCGCAGAACCGGATCGAGTCTTACCATCAGCTGCGTTCGGCCATTGCCCAAGTCGGCGGCAAGAAGGAGTTGACCGGTCGCACTGATATTGAAATCGAGATCAGCAACCAATGTGCGCGGCTGATCGCCAACACCATAATCTTCTACAATTCCGCCATCCTGTCACGGCTCCTCAAAAAATACGAAGCGAACCAAGACGCGAAAGCTCTGGCTCTGATCAAGACGATTTCGCCGACGGCATGGCGCCATATCCATTTGAATGGACACTACACCTTCCGTGGTGACGGGCAGATTATCGACTTGGATGCGATCGTGGCAAAGCTTATCTTAGCGTGACGGAATTTTCTGGGGTTTGGGCTTACACCCCCAACAAATGTTCGGCTTCCCGCACATCCCGGAGTGATTGCAGTTCGGGCGGTAAAAACCCGGCGTTCTTCAGCAGGCGATAGGCAACGCGCAATTCTTCCGGAATCGCTGAGTCATCCTCCAGGCGCAAGGGCTGGCCCTCGCCGGCCAAGCCGCGCAGTTCTCCCCGGTCGATGGCCTCCTGAATACGGGCTTCGGCGATGTGATCCAGAAGATTCATAGCCACCCCTTTCCTCCGATCAGGTGGGCCACCACATAAACAGTTATCAGAAATCATCCGGTCGGGTCGTCTATCATGGATGGGTTAACCTACGAAGAGAAACCCGCCAATAACCCCACGGCACACCGCCAAACTCGCCGGATGATAAAACTCATGCCCTCACCGAGCCTATTGGAAAAAATCGATCCTGACCGCTATCCGAATATGACCATGACCTTTGCCGCAATCCTGGGCTATGTCTGCGGGGAGCAGTGGACTCAACCGGTCATCCTGGACATTGATATCGTCGATGACGTGATGCTGGCGATGAGTAAGGGGCAGATGCTACCCAATTTCCTGGGGGAAGTTCCTGACGTGCGGGTGAATCTGCGTCGGCTGGGCATGGCGGCGGGTCTGACGCCCGAGGAATGGGCCGAATATCAGGCACTGACGGAGGAGCGGCTGCACCTGACGTTGTAGGGCGCTGGGCGGTGTCAGAGCCAGCCCAACCACCAGGCCAGGGGATGTCGCCACATATCCGCCACGATCACCCGCCAGAGTTCTACAGCAAGATCAGTTTCGCTCCAGCGCCATTGATCATCGGCTGACATGGGAATACCTCGCAGAGACGAAAAACCCCGCACAAGACGGGGTTCATTGGTTAATCCCTTTTTAATCAGGGCTACAGGAAGACATGAGAGGCAGCCGCTATTGTCAAATACCGGGAAGCCGGATGAAGGTCTTAATCCCTTTTTCATCAGGGCCACTCTAAAACAGCATCAACCCATTATGCGCTTTTGCCGGGGGTGGCGCTCCCTTTCAAGCCCAGTTTCGGGCGTTCAATTCTCGGGGCGGGTTCCGGTTCGGGGCCGGTGGACACCGGCACGGGCGCTTTTGATGCCGCCGGGGCCGTCGCGTCCGGTTTGACTTTCTTCTCGAAGACTTGCACCGCCGGGCTGTCTAACCGGAAACCGCCCTCGATGGCCGCACCCATCTTGCCGGTGATCGCCGCCACCCAGTGCGGGTAGCTTTCCGCAGCGGTCTTCAAGCTATTCCACATCTTGTTCTTCAGTTCCACCAGCACCGTGCACCCCTCGGCCTGAACGGCAAACAGCATGGTTCCCGGTGAAGCGGGTTTCGCCTGGGGCAGGGTGTTAATTTTTAGCGTGACATCGAGCTTGCCGGGGATAGCCATCGCGATGAGTTCCGGGAGCAGTTCGTGGAGGGGAATCCCCGCCGGGGCGGCGGCGCGCGTGGGCGAAGCGGTCGATTCAGCAGCGGCGGTCGCGGGTTTCCGAGCGCGGGGCGATTGGGCGAACGCCTGCTGTTCCGGCGTGACCTCCCCGGCCGGTTGCCCCGCCAGATCATAACGCGGGCCGCCCTTGGCCAGCGCGCTCCGGTAGGCCGCCGCGCCCGTGTAGACTTTCAGCGCCCAACGAATCCGGGTCCGGGTCAGGTCGGCCAGGGCCGGATGCACACCGGCCAAAGCCATCAATTCCGCGCCCAAGCCAATCTTCAAGGGCTTGGGCGTCCGCCGGTGGAAGAGATCCGGGAACGCAGCGCACAGCCGGTCAATCAGGGGGTTCACATCCTGGGGCATTCGAGAACCTCGTAGAATTACAGACCGGTTAGTGTTTCACAATTTCACCGTCTTGGGCAGAGCGGAAGTTATCCCCGGTTTCTGTGGATGATGCGGCACAACGCGGTCTATCTTTTTAAGAACAATAGGGACTTGAGAGAATTTCTTGTCCTGCTTAAAAAGACCGCAATCGTGGTTTTCTGCTAGAATTGATCCATCAAAAATAAGAAATTGATGAATGCAACTTTTAAAATTGAAGGTTCTCGCGGAGGCAGCGGCGGTGCGCGAGGTTGAAGTGCAGCATGACGCGACGGCGGACGGGTGGACCGTACACATCACCTACACCACACGAACCGGCGAACGCACCGAGCCGCTGGAGCGCCAACGCGGCGGATTGCGGACTTTCGCCACCCTGGACGCCGTGGCCCGGTGTCTGGCCGGACTGGGCTTGACCGCGTTCCGGGTGAACGCCGTGGGCCTGGCCGAGGAGGAACCGCCATGAAGCGCGGCCTGCTGCTCGTCATGCTGCTTCCGACCGTGGCGGCGGCCTGGGAGGAAGAACCGGCGCTGGCCTTCATTCTGGCCTATCATCCGGTGGTGACCGCTCAGCGCGACGTAGCGACCGCCTACCGACCGCCCAGCCTCACCCGCCGGGTGATGGAACACACCTCGTTCTACGTGCGGGCCGCGTCGGGTACGAGCAGCACGGTCTCGGAGGGGGGCGACACGACGACCAGTTCCCCGCTGACCGTCGGGATTCAGGTCAACATCCCGCTGGCCTCGCCCCGCGAACAACGCGAGTACGCCCAACAGGCATTGGCTGAATCCGTCCGCATCGACGAGGTGCGCGGGCGGGCGCTGGCTGACCTGGGAAAGTTACGGGAACTGGAAGCCGAACACGCCGCCGTGCGGGAACGGCTGGACTTTCACCGCTCCAAAGCCGACTGGTTGCAGGAGCGCATCCAGAAAGGCTACGAGGGCGACGTGGAAAAGCTCTGGGAAACCGCCCAGAAGCAGAACGCCGAAGCGGCGGCGGTGAAGCGGCTGGAGTTGCTCCTTGATGCCCAGCGCCGACAAGTCGCCCATACCGCCGGGGCGCAGTGGGAACCGTTACTGAAGTATCTGGCCAATCAGGGGAGGCTCCCCGAATGAAAGCGATCACTGGTTTGCTGGGCCGCGACGACCTGGTGGAGACGGTCGCCCGCGAGGCGCGCAAGGGCCGGCACCTGCTGCTGACCGGCCCGGTGGGGATCGGCAAATCCGCCGTCCTGGAGGCGGTGATTGACCGGCTGATCGTGCGCCGCGATCTCATCGTCCTCCACGTCCACGAACATCAGGCGAAAGGGCAATTTCTCGAAATTGCCCGGGGTCTGCTGGAATCGGGCCTGCTCAAACCCTCGGCGCTGGAGCTGGATGCGGACCTCGACGCCCTGAACCCGGCGGCGATTGAATGGGCGAAGATCAAGCGCTCGGTCAACCGCCTGAGCATCCGCGACCTGACCGCCGCCATCATCCCGGCGGTTCACGCCCAGCCCGGCCGGGTGCTGATCGCCGTGGACGACCTGACCCCGGTCACGCCCACCCTGGTGGCCTTCTGGCTGGCGATCCTGGATGCCGCCCAGCTCGTGGCCTGCGCCAGCGCGAAGAAGCCCAACGTGGCCAAGCTGTGGTGGAAGCTGGCCGAGATCGAGATCCCGCCGCTGGCCCCGGAGCACGCGCGCGCGATCGCCCAGACCTACCTCACCCAGACCGGGACCCTGGTGGAATCCCCGGCGCTGTTCATCGCTCACGTCGTCCAGCAGGCCAACGGCAACCCGCAAGCCCTCGCCGATCTGCTGGCGGACTCCAGCAAGGAGCGGGTGGTGGACAAGCAGCGCATCCGGGAAATGCGCCATGCGGCGGGGGTGCGCTATCTGGACTTCACCCCGGTGATGATCGTGGCGCTGGCGTCGATCATCGGCGCCCGGTATCTGGCGATTGGCACCGGCGACACCGAGCTGTATGTGTTCGCCGGGATGCTCGCGGCAGTGGTCATCAGTATCCGGGTGTTCCTGTTCCGGGGGGCGGGGCGGGCCAATTGAAAGCGGTTAACCGATCTCCCGCTCGTCCCCCGCTTGGGGCAGTTGACCGCCGGGCCGGGTCACGATGCGGCGAAAGGCCGCCAGATCGGCGCGGTCGCGCCGTTCGGCAAAAAACGCCGCTGTGTTGAGGACGGCCAGCTTTTCCGCGACCGCCGTCGCCACCAGTTGATTGAGGCTGACGCCTTCGGCCTTGGCGAGTTGCTCAGCGGCGGCCTTGATCGACCGGGGCAGGCGCAGCGGATAGGTGACCGTGGTGCTCATGGAGCAATTCTCCGTAAGGCATCGCGTGGACTTAAGACCTCGATACCGAATTGAAGGGGGATAACGCCATAGTCGCGCAGGTTGAACGTGACCAGGACGTCGGCATGGCCGTTGACTGCCGCTTCCAGCACCATCTCATCATTCGGGTCGCGCAGGCGGGGCCGCCACAGAAAATGGGTTTCCACGGGTTCGATCAGGGCGGCCACGCCGTCCAGAAACACCTGCGCGTCGGCGGTACTGACGCCGGCCGCCTGCTGGTGTTCGGCCCGGCTGCACACCGCTTCATATTCGATGACCAGCGGTACGTTCGCAACCAGCGTGACGCGGCGGTCCAGTGCGGCCAAGAGCAATGCCGCCGACGCACCGGACGGGCTGCGCAGCGCCGCAACGACCACATCCGTATCCAATACCATACGCATACGGTATTAAATCACATCTCCGGCGATGTTAAAACCCCACCACGACGGCTACCATGACCCTCGGCACTCACGTTGCGTTCGCGTCCGTCCTGTACCTGGGCGGCGCGACGCTGTTCGGCTACAAGCCGGACGGGATCGGCTGGCTGCTGGCGGCTATCGCCAGTCTGCTGCCGGATATCGACCTGCCGCCCGCCCGGATCGGCCGGCTGTTCTGGTTCGTCTCCGTGCCGCTGGAACGCCGCTTCGGCCATCGCACGATGACCCATTCCGCCGTCATGCTGCTGGTGGTCGCCGCCCTGGCCGCGCCGTTGTGGTGGGTCGCGCCGCTGTACTTCTGGGCGGTGGTCGGCGGCTACTGGTCGCACCTGTGGATCGACATGCTGAACGTGCGCGGGGTCGATCTGTTCTGGCCCTCGCCGATCCGGCTGGTGACGCCGGGGAATCGCCATTGGCGTTTGGCTGTGGGCAGCAAGGGCGAAATGATCCTGCTATCGGCATTGCTGGCGCTGACGGTGGCGCTGTATCCGCTGAGCCATCTCGGCTTCCGGGACGCGCTCCAGGCGTTGCTCAAGAGCTTCGATATCGCGGTCGAGCAGTACGCGCGTGTGTCCGGCACCCACTGGTACACGCTGGAACTGACCGCGACGGACAACCTCACGCTGGAACGGGTGACGTGCCGCTGTCCGGTGGTGGGGACGTGGAAGAATGGCTTCATCGTCCTGCATCAGGGCCAGCCCCGCGCGGTGGGCCAGAGCGAGGCGCAGCATAACCTGTATCCGGTCGCGGCGCGGCTGATCGCGGGCGAGCCGCTGCGGGTGGTGGCCGAACGGGTGGCGATGCAGGGCCACACTTTGCGCTGGCTGGTCAGCCGCATCGATCAAAACCGGACGTATTACCTGTTGGGTGAAGTGGAGATCGCGGATGGCCGGGGGCCGGCGCTGACGGGGCGACTCGACAGCGTGGACGCCTATAACCCGACGTCGTATCGGGGCGGCATCCTGCGCCTGCACTACGCCCGCGCTCAGGAACTGGGGCCGTGGCTGGATCTGGTGGCCGTCCGGGGCGAGGTGGTGGTGCAGTTCTGGCTCAAGCCGGGCGAGCAGCCGGTGTATTTCGATCTCGGAAACGATCCGCCCGCCGATCCGATACCGGCGGAGTTGAGGCGGTTTTTGTAGGGCGGCGGGCGGTGCTGGGGACGCTGGAGGCTGGAGACGAGCGGATACCGGGGCAGTTGAGGAGGTTTTTGTGAGGGGCTAGATGGAGCTTTGATCGCCGATGAAAATAATTTCCTGAGCAGTTTACTTGTATTATTTTTTAGGCTAAGAAGTATAAGTGTGAGGCTGTATGAGGCTGTATTCAGCCTCGCGTCAGCTCCCATCAGACTGCAGTTCCAAGCACCGATCCATGGGATGACTATATGGAGATGACTGCTAGTTTCCACGAGAACTGTTGAAAAATCCACTTCCGAAAAGGGAGATCTGGCAAAAAACCGGTGCAGCAGCTCGGATTACTCCGGTTAAGTGGAGACCCCGGATCTACTTTTTCATCTTGAGGAGATACATAATGTCATTAAAAATTGCAATTACATCCATAAGCATTTTGATGCTCACATCTGTAACTCTTGCTGAAGAGTATATAGTTAGCAAACCTGGGGTAGCTACTAAGCCTGATATGCTCTTAAGTCGACTCTCTAGTAATACATTATTCTCTGAATTTGATGTTAGTAAAAAAATTTTAGTTGCTAGTGGTGCTAGTGGTATTGGATCGTGCGGGGCATATTGTCATGATATAGAACCAACGCGAAGGAAGAGTTGTAGTAGTGATAGTCGCCCTCACTATGATAGTGGTAGATGCACCTGTGTTCGTGATCCAGCTTGTAAATAAGTGCAAATAGTTGATTTGAGAGAGATGGCGGCTGGTGACACAACTGCTTGTTCTACCCCTTCTTCGAGAGTTCTTGTGGAGGCTAGGCAGGTCGGAGAATCGTTCACGGAAATCACCATTTTGGAAGGGATCAGGTCTTGTCTTTTGCCATGCGCGCCTGACCCTTCACTCACAACCTCGCCGAAAAATTCCAGGATTTCCTGTGGGCTTTGAAAATTTTGTCCTGTACTTAAAGCTTCCCCTTAGAGTAAACAACATGACCCCAGAAGAGATTGAAAAAAAGACTGCATGCATGGGACAGCGGAGAACTAATTATGAAAGCGATTCTAAAAGTATTTACATCAACTTTACTATTTGTAGTTTCAGCTTTCGGGTGGGCGCAATCACTCGAGAACGAATCTCTTTCAATAACCTTTCCAGTAGTTAATAAGGAATTCTCTATACTCGTAGCAGACTCCGGCAGACAGCAATGTCTCCAGACCTGCCAAGCTATATATGGGCATTGTGAAATTACCTGTATTGGTTTATCAAGCGAGAATTCGTGTAAAAGCGAGTGTAGGTACAAATATGATGTGTGTCGATCATCTTGTTAAACCTGAACCATAATACTACTCCTATACCGTTTGTGGAATTTCAACTCCTTGGATAAGGAGTGGGTGCAGCCCTTTTAAGGTGATCATAACTTTTTGTATATAAACAATAATAACTGAAAAACTAACTTCTGTGATTTTATAAAGCAATTAATGTACCAAATTTTTATAAATCAGCTAATTATATAAAATTATTTTATATAATTGATATTTAATAACTTTCAAATAATTTTATCATTAGATGTTGATCGACATATCTAGAGATAAATGGGTAAAACTAGAGGTTCACTGCTAAAAGGCTGAAAACCCGGTGCCAGCGGATGCCAGCGAATGTTTACCCACCTTAAAAGGGCTGGGAGTGGGTGGCGCGAAGCGCCAAGGTGGCTTGAATCGTTGATTCCACAATTCGGATAGGAGCGCTATATAGCCATCCTAAATCAGTCATGGTGTTAGGTTGAGCTGGTGTTCAGCGTGTAACCAAACACACAAAATGTTTGAATTTTGTGATTCTTACTTTTTCAGGATCTGCGAGAATTTGAAATGGTCAATCTACGTTTTTTTGACTTCTCAGTTATAGCGATCTTCTTACTCTTTCTCCACGCTGGAAATTCGCATGCAGGCTCGAAAACTTGCGATAACCAGCTTGATGTGTGTGGTAAAAGAATTGACTTGGAAAATGATCGCTGTTGGGCATCGTGCGAAAAACGTTACGAAGATGATTTCGATGCCAAAGACAGATGCACTGATCGATGCATACAAACAAGTGAATTGGCCGATAAAACTTGTATCCGCAATTACGATCAGTGTGAAAGTTCAGCCGATTCGTCACCGTCCCCAAATCCTCGATCGACATTAGGGGCGGCGCAACGCCAAGCCGAGAACCGCGAACGCCTGGCTGCCAAGGCACAGAACTGCAACTGGGACGTCACCTGGCAACAGTTTGCTGGCTACCAACAGTGCGTGGACGCGGTCAGCGCCGCTTTCCTCTCGTTGGCAAACCGCTGCATGACCGGCGCACGCAACCTGACGGACTACCATTTCCGCTCCGGCCGGGCCGGAGCGGCGATCGATGCCGACCTACGCAAAGGAGATTGTCCTTCTAAATACAGTGCCATACAGAGCGCCTGTCTCGCCTATTGCCAGCTCACGTATTGGTAGGCCCGGGGTAATCGCATTAGAATATGATAATAAGTAGCTGTTCGAAATCATGCCATCAGCATCTTAATTTTCAATTTTAATCAAATACTTATAGGTATATGTAATGAATAACTCCTACCCAGTTTTGAGAACGCTGACTGTGATTGTAGCCTTATGCGGCATGACTGCCGGCAACGCACTCGCAGATTGCCCATCGCCGTATCGTCCGTCAGTGGAAAGTGTAGATGGTGTCACGCGGTTAAATGCGTATGCCGAAGGTCCACACTGCATCATTGGACCAACACCATACTGTTCAAATTGTGTATCCGGTTATCAACACACTTGCGATGCATACGGTCGGTGGCAGGTTGACAAAGCATACCCATGTAAGAAAGCCAGTAATAAATCTCGACCGTCAAACGAATCAGGATCAGACAAATCAGGGTCATATCCAGGATCTGGAAAGGCAGGTGGCTCAAACTCAACCGTAATCCGACCGGTACGGTATAGAGCTTGCCATTATTACATGAATGGATACAAGGTGCCACGAATGTCTCTTAGGGATGCAGAAGCTGGAGTGCAATCTGGACACTTGACACGAGGAGAATGTTTTCAAAAAGAGTGCCGTTATTTCAATGCGAGTGGACAAGAAATTGATCTTTCTCACTTACCAGTTAATAAATTACTTGATGGAATGAAACAGAGAAATGTAGACAGAGTAGAATGTACCCCTGATGACTAGGAGAAAGAGTTAGAAATGGCTAAAGAGTCGCTGAGCATTTACGATTTCGTAAGCACCTGAGTCATGCTAACCTGCGCTGAACGTCGATAGTTCCGTAGTCGAATTATTATCCGTCTGCGGCTCAAATTTCTATAGTATAAATAAGGAGAACTGGTATGTGCTTCTTGATCCTTTCTCTTATGGCCGGTGCTGCCGCAATGATTACATCAGTCGATGGGTATTCCGCTGTTGCTGAGGTCGAATGTGCTGCCGGCTATCATAGCCGTTCGCAGTACCTGATTGCGCGGAATGAGCGTGAGCTGAATAGTCTTATCAATTCGTACACTAGAACCTGTGCGTCTAAGTGGGGTGGGCACATAAATGTACTGCTTAAGTGCAAGGGGACGGGATGGGTTGCCACAGCAGCCGAGCAAGGTGGCTCAAAATCGGGTGAGGCTTGTGGTTTCAAGTCGTTGGAGACCGCTGAGCAGACCGCCGTCAACGAGTGTCGTAAGATCGGTGGCTCGAACTGCCTTGTGAACTGGAGCGGTTGTGATGACGGCACTATTCTTGGACAAGATGGTGATCTTGACCCTCAATGGAAACTGAAGCATATGGAGAATAACCGTGGCCTTCGTGGTCGTTCGTGCATGACTGTACGATAGTGCCATTCTGGTTCCGTTGCGTTAATGCAAAGGTAACCGTTCATTCCCCTCCCGATAACGGCTGACGTACCCGTTCTCCCCCCTATCGGGGCAATGGAGCGAGTGACAGACCAGCGCGGCGGTCGGCGATGGCCTGTTCGCGATAGCGCGACAGGGAGTGGCCGTGTCGGCGAGCAGGGCCACGGACCCGCGAGTCCAACCTCGGTGAAGAAATGGGCTAACTCCTCTCTCACAACCTCCCCACTACCTGCTCCATCCGCTCCTGGCCGACGTTGGTGTAAATCTGCGTGGTGGCGATGGACTCGTGGCCGAGCAGCGCCTTGATGTCCACCAGCTCGGCCCCGGCGTTCAGCAGGTTCGTGGCGTAAGTATGGCGCAATTTGTGCGGGCTGATCTTCTTTTCGATGCCGGCCTTCTGCACCATCCCGCGCAGATAGGCGCGGGCGGCTTGGGAGGACACCGGCTTTTGCCCTGCTGTGCGGGCGAACACGAACTCCCCTCTGGGTTGGTCCTTCAGCCAGAACCCGAACACCTGACCGAACGCCGCCGGTAAGGGGACGAGCCGCTCCTTGTCGCCCTTGCCGATCACCCGCACCGAGCGGGCCGTGCCGTCTTGCAAGCGCGCGTCTATAATCAAAGATACAAGACCGGTGGGTGTTTTTCTATCGAGGACGTACCGAAACTCCTCGGATGAAACGGGATGCGTCCCTGTGGCGGTGTCACCTACCGCCGCGCCATGACCGTTACCCCCATGATCACCAGGGCGGCCCCCGCCAGTTGCCCGACGCCTAACGCCTCATCGAGCAGGAGCCACGCCAGCAGCAGGGTCACGATGGGTCCCAGGCTGCCGGTCAAGGCGACCGGTCCCGCGCCCAGGCGGCGGATGGCTTCCGACACCCCCCACACCGGCAACACGGTCGAAAACAGCGTCATGGCCAGCGCCAGCGCGTAAACCGGCCCCGGCTGGAGCAGCAGGACCGCGACCGGCCGCAGCAGCAGAAACTGCCCGATGGCCAGCAGACCGGCCACGATCGAGGCGAACGCCGTGACCCGCAGGACCCCGAGCCGGTTCACCACCCGGCCGTTCCCCAACAGGTAGAGCGCGTAGGACAGCGCACTGCCAAACACCAGTAGACTGCCTAGCGCGAGGTCCCGCGTTGATCCGACCAGCCGCCAGTCATGCGCCACCGCCAGCGCGATACCGGCATAACACAGCGCCAGCGCACTCAGCACCCGGCCCGTGATCCGCTGACCGAACAGCAACGCCGACAGCAGCACGACCAACGTGGGATAGACGAACAGGATCAGCCGCTCCAACGCCGCGCTGATGTAACGCAGACCGAGAAAGTCGAGATAACTCGCCAGGTAGTAGCCCAACAACCCCAACCCGAACAGCCAGACCCCATCCTGCGGCGTCAACCGGCTCGTGGCGCGGCGGACGCTCACCCAAGCCATACCGATAAAGAACGGCAGGCTGAACGCCATGCGCAAGGCCAGCAGGGTTTCGGCGTCCACCCCGTACCGGTAGGCGAGCTTGACCAGGATCGCCTTGAAGGAAAAGCCGACCGCCGCCAGCACCGCGCACAGCAGGCCGAATTGGTCCAGCGCGATGGCCGGAACCGGGCGGTCGCCCGAACTCACAGCTTGTTGACCACCGCCGCCATGCGGTCCTGATCGACGTGGGTATAGATCTGCGTCGTCGCCAGATTCACATGCCCCAGCAGGGCCTGAATATCCACCAGCTCGGCGCCGGCGTTCAGGAGATTCGTGGCGTAGGTGTGGCGCAGCTTGTGCGGGGTGATGGGCTTGGCGATGTGGGCCTTGTCCTTGAGCCGGCGCAAGTAGGCGCGGGCCGCGTGCGCGCCAGGCGGCTGACCCCGGGGCTTCTGGGCGAACACGTACTCCTCCGCCGGCTTGTCCTTCAGCCAGAACCCAAACACTTGGCCGAACTTCTCCGGCAGCGGCACCAGCCGTTCCTTGTCGCCCTTGCCGATCACCCGCACCGCCAGCGCCGTACCATCGCGCAACCGCACGTCCCGCACCTTCAGGCCGAGGGCCTCGGAGATGCGTAGCCCCGAGTTCAGCAGCAGGCCGAACAGTAGTTCATAGCGCTGGCGGATCGTCCGCAGGTGCGCCCGCCGCTGCCCAAAGATATTCTCCGGGATGTCGTCCACCCGCCGCACCGCCGCTTCCAGGGCGGCCTGTTCCTCGCGCTCCAGCCACACCGGCATGCGCTGCGGCCGCTTGGGCTTGTCGGCCAGATACACCGGATCGTCCACCACGATCTCGTTCTTCTTGGCCCAGCGGTAGAAGGTGCTCAGGCAGCTCAGCCGCCGCGACACCAGATGCGCCCCGACCTTTCTCTCCCGCAACTGCCAAGCGCTGAACTGCTCCACGTCCAGCGCCTTGACCCGCTGCCAGTCCTTGCTGGCCTCCGTCAGCCACCCCGCCCAGATGCCCAAGTCGGAATGGTAGTTGTAGCAGGTGCGCGGGCTGTGCCCCCGCGTGTAGCGCAGATGCGAGAGGAACTCCTTGCGGGCCTCGTCGAAGATTTCCCGGTCGAACATGATGGCTCTTCTCCACCCGCTCCTCGGTCCCCTGTTGCGGGTTGGGCGGGATATTGGGGAGGGATACTATTTACTCAAATTGATATTTGAGTAAACTTAGTTTAAAACAAATTTTCGGCATTTTAAGCCGGGACGACAAATTTCGGCCTATTCAGAGGGTGGATAACCCGCCGGGTGACGTCAATTCTCAATTAAAATGACGCAAACATTTCTTTGAATGAGCAGGTCGCGATGGAAAACTTGCACCGGAGCTGGGAAAGAGCGACAGAATGGGGTGTGCGCGATGATGAAATCCAGGTGCAACCAGATTTGTGGGGGCAATGGATGGTGACGTGGACCTGGGGCCGACAAGGCACTACTCTGGGTCAAACCCGACGCACGCCCTGCCACTCCTACTTAGGTTCTGTTGACATTTCGCAGTACAGATCGGAAGGTTGGAATTTTTGCGGAACGACATGGACCGAACCTTCCTGACCGACGAACAATGGGCGGTGATTTTGCCGTTTCTGCTGAGCCATTCCCATGTTTATGTGGGAACCCCCCTTGCCTGCCGAGCTTTTCTGGAGGCGGTGTTGTGGGTGCTGCGCAGCGGTGGTCAGTGGCGGTTGTTGCCCGCAACGCGGGGAGCGTGGAACCGCGTTTTCAAGCGCTTTGCCCGGTGGCAACGATGCGGCGTCTGGGCCGAGTTGCAGGCCCACGTCACGCGGGAACCCGACCTGCAACATCTGCTGATCGACAGTACGGTAGTCCGTGCCCACCCCGGCGCGGCGGGGGCGGAGCAGAGTTCCGCCGAGGCGGAAGCCTTGGGCCGTTCGCGGGGCGGCTTTGGCACTAAGATTCATGCCGTGACGGAAGCCTTGGGCAATCCCCTGGCCTTCGTCCTCACCGGCGGGCAAGTGTCCGATATCGGGCAGGCGGAACGGCTGATCGGGGAATTCCCGGCCGAAGCCGTCATCGGCGATAAGGGTTACGATTCTGATGCGTTCGTGAAGGTCGTGGAGAAGCGCGGCATGCAAGCGGTCATTCCGCCCCGTTCCAACCGCTTGAATCCACGGACCTACGACCGACATCTTTATAAGGAACGTCATCTCGTTGAATGCTTTTTCAACAAGATCAAGCACTATCGCCGCATCTTTTCGCGTTTCGAGAAAACCGCCAACCACTTCATGGCCTTCCTACACTTCGTTGCTTTCCTCATTTGGACTCGATGAAATGTCAACAGAACCTAGCAGCCCTATCCCAGTGGGAGAAATTCAACCAGCGGCGCTTGCAATGCAGGTATCACCCGTTTTGCCGAGCCGGCCTGCTTAAATAGGGATAGAACTTGTGACGACCGTGATCGCTTTGGCGAACCAAAAGGGCGGCGTGGGCAAAACCACGTCGACAGTGAATCTCGCCTGCGCCTTGGCCCAACGTCATCGGCGGGTGCTGGCCATCGACATGGACCCGCAGAGTAGTCTCACCATTTACTACGGCCACAACCCGCGCGCCCTGGAAAAGCAGGAAGCGACCCTGTACTGGGCGCTGATGAAGGACCAGGCGATGGAAAACCTGATCCTGGCCGGCGGTGCGGGAACACCGGACCTGATTCCAGCCAGCATCTCCCTGGCTGGCGCCGAACCGGAACTCACCTTGCTGTGGGACAGTGCTTCGGTATTCCGCGACAAGCTCCAGCCGGTACGGGACCGTTACGATTTCATCCTGGTGGATTGCCCGCCTTCGCTCACCTTGCTGACCGTCAACGCGCTGGCCGCCGCCGACACCCTCCTGATTCCGGTTAAGACTGATTATCTCTCGATCATGGGCATTCCCCTGCTCCTCGACACGGTGGAGAAAGTACGCAAGCGACTCAATACTCACCTGGACATTTTCGGGGTGCTGCCCACGATGTATAACGCCCGGAACATCCACGACAACGACTGCCTGGCCGAACTCCGGGAGATTCTCACCTCGAGAATTCGCCTGTTCGAACCGGTTCACCGCAGCACCAGCTTCGACCGGTCCTCGGCCATGAGCCAGGCGACGCTGGAGGCGTTCCCGGACACGCCGGGCGTGCGGGTCTACCACCAACTCGCGGACGAACTGTTGACCCATGGCGAATCCCGGTAGGCCATCCACCCTGCGCGGCAAACTGTCGCGGTCGATGTTTTTCGACACCTCGCTCGATCTGCCCCGGATCGTGGAAGTGGACCTCGACCGGCTGACGCCGAATCCCGACCAACCGCGCAAGACCTTTGACGAAGCGGCCCTGCGGGAACTCGCGGCGTCCATTGAGCAGCACGGCCTGATCCAGCCGGTGACCGTGAAGGAAGCGGCGGGCGACCGCTACCTGCTTGTGGCGGGGGAACGCCGCTACCGGGCGCATCAACTGCTGGGTCGGGCCACCATCGCCGCCATCATCACCCAGGGCAATCCCGACGAAATTGCCCTGATCGAAAACCTGCAACGGGAAGACCTGAACCCCCTCGAAGCCGCCGAGGCCCTAGCGACCATGATGGAGCGCTACCACTACAGCCAGGAGGACCTGGGGCGGACCATCGGCAAGAACCGGGTGACGGTGAACGAACTGCTGCGGCTCAACACCCTGCCCCAGAAGATCAAGGAGGAATGTCGGACGTCCGACACTCTGCGCAAGTCGGTGCTGATCGAACTGGCCCGCCTTGATGAGGAAAGCGAGCAACTGCGGCTGTGGGAAGAGATCAAGAGCGGGCGGCTGGCCACCGTCCGGGCGGCGCGCGCGCACAAAGCCACGCCCCGGCTTCCTAAACCCACCTTTGACCAAGCGATGGACAACGGCCAGCGCTTCATTCTGGCGCTCAAGGTCCTGGCCAAGAGCGAGGAAACCCTCAATGACGCCGATTATCGGAAGCTGCTGGATCTATACGAGGAGATGGGACTCACCCTCAGCCGGCTCGGAACGGGCGCGCGCCCCGAGGCGACGGACTGAAGGAAATGTCGGACGTCCGACACCTCCGACACCATACAGCAGTTCTGCCTGAGCGTGTTGCTGCCGGCGATTGACGCGAAGATCGAGGAATTGACCGGAAGCTGATCATGCGCAACCCAACTCTTGTTGCTCTGCTGGTGAGCGTAGTTTGGAACCTGGCCCTGGCCGCCGATGACTTCGCTTTACTGAAGGAAGAGCGAATCGGCCCGCTGCGCCTCGATCTTCCGGCGAGTGAAGTCAAACCGCTCATCACCTGCCCAGTGCAACGCGGCCCGGTGGAATTGTGGGGCGCGGACGGTGACTATCATCAAGCCTGGACCGCGCCAGCCTGCGGGCTGACCCTGGACTTGAGCGCTACTGAGTCCTCCGGCTCCCAAACCCTCACCGCCATCACCCTGACCCGTCCCAGTTCTTGGAAAACCCGGCGCGGGATCGGCATCGGCAGCACCGAGGCGGAGGTGATGACCGCTTACGGGCGCGACCGCAACGCCGAGGAGAGCCAGGTCGGGAGCCTCTTCGTCGCGGGCAGCGTCTATGGCGGTCTGCTGTTCACCTTCGCGGCGGGTCGGGTGGTGCAGATTTTCCTGGGCGCGGCAGCGGAGTAGCCCATCAGGGTCAATGAACACCAAAATCTCTCTCCAACTCTTCGTCACGCAGGAGGAACTGCGCCATGTCCATCGATCTGCGAAAGCACATCGTCGATTTGAGCAAGAAAGCCGCGTTTGCCGCCAACAAGCACAGCATTGAAGGCCAACGCGCCCAGGTGGTATTGGTGCTGGATATTTCGGCGTCGATGAACGCTCTGTATAAAACGGGCGTGGTGCAGCGCGTCATCGAGCGCGTCCTGGGCCTGGCCATGAACTTCGACGATGACGGGCGCATTGATCTGTTGCTGTTCGGCACGAACGCTTACCCGCTACCGCCGGTCACCCTGGATGAGATTGAGGGTTATGTCGAGCGGGTGATTCTGTCCCAGTACAAGATCCGGGAAGCGACGAACTACGCCCCGCCGTTGCGGCTGATCCGGGACCAGTACCGGAGTCCGCAACCCGCCCCGGTGTTCGTGATCTTTCTCACCGATGGCGGCAATGCGGATAAACCCGCCAGCGCCGAGGCGATCCGTGAGCTGTCCAAGCAGCCGGTGTTCGTGCAATTCGTGGGCATCGGCAAGGAAGATTTCCCGTTCCTGCGCAAGCTGGATGAGTTACCAGGGCGGTTGATCGACAACGCCGGGTTTATGCACGTCAACGACCTCGACGCGATCAAGGACCTGGAACTGTACGACCGGCTGTTGAATGAATTTCCGCAGTGGCTGGAAACCGCGCGAATGAAGGGAATTTTGTAAGCGTAATCGAAGACAACGATTCATGCGAAAATAGCCGTATATGGATTTCTGCGGTTAGTCATCCCAAAAATCCTTGTATCACTCATATAGAGAATTTCTTCTGCTCACCAAGTGTGATATAAGTTTTACGGGAACTACCGCAATGGTACTCCTTTAGTGGCCTGTCTGAGCGTCTCGGCTGGCTTCCCCGACTTCTCAAATTGGAGGGACGGGGAACTCAATTTCACAACTGAGGCCGCTTATGACCACCAAAAACTTTCGCTTTAAATCCCACGCTTTTCAAAATCAAGCCGGTCGGTGCTACTACTGCGATCTACCAATGTGGCTCGATCATCCTGAGCATTTCGCTCTTCGGTTTGACATCACAGTGCCGCAATCCAAGCAATTTCAGTGTACGGCTGAGCATTTGGTTGCCCGCCAAGACGGGGGAGCTACATCACAGAGCAATATCGTTGCTGCTTGCCTTTTCTGCAATCAGAAGAGACACCAGCGCAAGATTGCGCCCAGCCCTGTGAAACACAAAAAACGGATAAAGAAGCGTCTCTCTGTTCAAAAGTGGCATCCATTTCTTTCAGCTAAGCTGCTGCACGCTGGCGATAAGAAAATAGTGAATTTTGGCAGCAAGCGCGCAGATTCATTGACGACCATTCCGGGGTGCGCATCGCCCACACCAGCCAGCACTTCATGATCGAACGAGCCACCGTCTGGAACCTGACCGATGACCAAGGCCAGCGTTGTGAACAGGCCGCGATGATTCGGGAATGGCGCGCTCTGACGGACGCTGCACCGGAACTGCCGCGATAGGAACCCTCGCCATGCGCATCGTCCTGCTGCTGATCGTGTGGGCTATCATCGGCCTGACCCTCGCCCGCTGGCGGGACTAGTCGCTGGCACAACGCGCTCATCAGGCCAATCGGCCATGACGCCGCTTCTGGCGCAACTGATCGCGGCTGTCGTGGTGCTTGTCACCCTGATCGTCCTGCTGCTGATGGGCTATCTATTCTGGCTCCAGCGCCGTGACGTGGCGGAATCGGATCGCCAGGGTGATGCTCAGCGCCAACGGTTATCCGGGCGACGCGCCAGAGGCCATCCATGAACTCATTAACCCGCTGACTTCCGAGCCAACGCGCCCGTCACATCCCTCTACTACATCCTCCATCGCCACATCCCGAATCGGATCGTTTGGGGAATTTTTCCGTCATGACGGAACGGTCCCCAGCGCCGGTCTCGCCTGAACCGCCCTTCAGCGCTATCCGCAATGGATTCACGTCCATCCACTCCGGGAACCGGTACGCATCCGTGCGGGCGGCGCGCTCCCGGCGCGCAACGCCCGTGCAAGGGGCCTTCGCGCGGGGAGGCGCTTTGTCATGCGGCGCGTCGTGGCCGGGCCGCTCGACACTCGCGGCACACGGCCACAGGCGCCGGGAACCTGTTGCGACCATGGTTCCGCGCGCCCCCCGCTTGTCGGCCCCGCCCCTGCCCGCCGCCTTCAAGATCAGGGTCGGCGGCGGGCAGGGGCAAAAGACAGCAACAACGAAAATAACCACCACAAAGCCGGACACATCCCCGCAGCCCGCAGGATCAGCCGCGCTTTGCGAGAGGCGCGAGTGAGCGTCATCCGCTCAGTCCCGTGTGCAGGGGGTTCTCATCGACGGGCGCCGTGCGGGGATGCGTCGCGTGGTGCGGCCAGCGCAGGGGCAACAAGCGCAGTGGCGCTTTCCGGTGTTGTGGCGGCGCCCCTGCGCTTGGGCCTTCCACGCCACGCCCCCGAGAACCCTTGATCGCCCTCCAGGCAGAGGATGCGGAGCGCGGCCAAAAAGACGCCGCGCACCGCATAACCACGGGATAGACCCGCAACACCTCAACGAAAAGGCGTCACCGTGCGTCCCTGCACTGGAATGCAACCCCGGTGACGGCGTCCTGCCTGCATTCGGGGCGGGGTCAAGTGGAAAAAGAGGGCCGCCAATGGGGTGTCGGGGTGTGACAATCATTGGAACGAAAACCTACGCTAAGCGCTGTAGCTGTCTGGAAGGGCAAGATATCGGTAGAAAGTGGGGCGTGAGATTTTGAGCGTCTTGCAAATCTGCAAGACGTCCATACCGTGGACCTTATGCATGCGTTTGGCCATCTTCACCCGTGGATCGTCCGGGCTGATCGGCGTGCGTCCCCCCTTTCGGCCTCGTGCGCGTGCTGCGGCTAGACCTGCCCGTGTCCGTTCCTGAATGAGCCGGCGCTCAAACTGAGCCAAGCTTGAAAAAATATTGAACATCAATTCGCCGGAAGCGGTGGTGGTGTCAATAACGCCGTCACACAGTGACCGGAACCCGATCTGCTTACCGAGCAACGCTTCGATCAAGGTCACCAAATGTGGCATGGATCGCCCAAGACGGTCTAAGCGCCACACGACGAGTGTATCACCGGGCTGTAGCGCGGCGATGCAGGCATCCAGACCTGGTCGGTTGGATCGAGCGCCGGATGCCGTGTCAACGAAAAGGTGAGCCCGATCACATCCAGCTTCCTCCAGCGCGTCGAGCTGTAGCTGCACATCCTGTTCACCGGTGCTGACGCGGGCATAGCCGATCAACTTGCCCATAGGGGCATTCTCTGCATAAGCCCTGGCCACAGAGCGCGGTCTCACTTTTGAATGATATAATTGAGTTTATAATACTAAGAAATGTGAGACGACATAATGAAACGGATTTTCCACGCTGCCAAGGCTTGGGTAGTCGGTACGGCGTCTGTCTCAGAAAACGGTCGTTTGATGAGACAGCCCCATGCCGGTTGAATTTTTGACTGAAGTCCAGAAAGCGCGCTACGGCCGCTTTTCTGGTGAGCCCTCGCCAGAGGAGTTGGCGCGCTACTTCCACTTTGACGATGCCGACCGGCTTCTGATCGGTAAACGGCGCAGCGCTTACAACCGTCTCGGATTTGCGCTCCAACTGGGAACGGTTCGATATCTTGGGACTTTCCTGCCGAATCCGATCAACGTCCCGCCAGGTGTTATCGCCTATGTGAGTCGGCAACTCGAAATCCCTAACGCCTCGTCATTGCCCAAGTATATGGAGCGGGAAGCCACTCGATTGGAGCACACCGCCGAAATCCGTTCCCGGTACGCCTATCAGGACTTCAATGATCCCCGGTGGCGATTTCGCTTAAACCGGTGGCTCTATACCCGCACTTGGCTCAGTCATGAACGACCCAGTCACCTTTTCGACCTTGCCATGCACTGGCTCATCCATCGGAAGGTACTGCTGCCCGGTCTTTCCACATTGATGAGGCTGATCGCGCAAGTGCGCGATCGAGCGGCGCTCAGGGCCTGGCGGCGGCTGGCTCGTCTGCCGAGTGAGGACCAACGGCGGCAGCTTGAGGCTTTGTTGCAAGTACCTGAAGGCCAGCGTCGAAGCCGTTTTGATCAGTTGCGCCAAGGCCCGACGCGGATCAGTAGTCCATCGATGATGGCTGCATTAGAACGCTACGCAGAGCTACGCGATCTGGGCATCCGTGAGCTGGACTTCTCGCGCATTCCACGGGTGTGGTTAAAATCGCTCGCCCGCTATGCGGCAATGGGTTGGGCGGCAAATATTGCGCGTATGCCTCAAGACCGGCGGACCGCGACCTTGGTGGCATTTGCTGATGCCTATACAGCGGAAACCCTGGATGACGCGCTCGACCTGCTCGATCTGCTGATCACGGATATCGCCACCCGCGCCAAATCCCTGGGACAACAAAAGCGGATACGGTCGCTTCGCGATCTTGACCGGGCTGCCCTCGCTCTTGCCGAAGTCTGCTCGATGCTGCTCGACGAGGCGCATGCGGATCATGAGGTAAGAACGGCTATTTTTACCCGCATTCCCGTGGAGCAGATTTCCCGGGCGATGGCCACGACCTATGATTTGGCGCGACCTCCGGAAGAAGATTATCAGGAGGAAATGTTGACACGGTATCAAACGGTACGCCGCTTCCTGCCGCGGGTTCTGGAGACGATTTCCTTCAAAGCTGCGCCGGCCGGTAAACCGCTACTCACGGCTCTAGACTATTTAAAAGGTCTGCAAGGCCGTCGCAAACCCGCGCTTGATGACGCACCGGTCAATATCATTGATGCCGGCTGGCAACGCTTGGTCATTAATAAAGAGGGACAGGTCAGTCCACCCGCTTACACGCTTTGTGTTTTGGAACGGCTCCAGGATCGGCTGCGCCGACGTGACATCTATGTGGAGGCCAGCGAGCGTTGGGGCGATCCCCGTGCCAAACTCCTGCAAGGCGCAGAGTGGCAAGCCAAACGGACGAACATCTGCCGCACACTGGGCCATTCCCCCTCGGCAGATGAAGTCGTAAAGGGACTCAGCGCGGAGCTTGACGCGACCTATCGCCGCGTATCTGCTCGGTTCTCCACGAATGGAGCTATCCGGATTGAACAGAAAGACGGCAAATCGACGCTGACCATTACCCATCTCGACAAACTGGAAGAACCGGCCAGTCTCATTCAATTACGGGAGCAGACCGCCGCCCTGTTGCCTCGCGTCGACCTCGCTGAACTGCTGTTGGAAATCCAAGCCAGAACGGGCTTTGCGGATGAATTCACCCACGCAAGCGAAGCAGAAGCACGTACCGCTGCCCTCTCAACCACCCTCTGTGCCGTTCTTCTCAGTGAGGCTTGTAATATTGGCCTACGGGCCGTTGAACACCGCGATCATCCTGCCCTGGTACGCGGACGATTGAACTGGGCGCAGCAGAATTACATTCGGGCTGAAACCCTAACCCGCGCCAATGCCCGCTTGGTTAGCTACCAAGATACGCTATCATTGGCACAACAATGGGGCGGCGGTGACGTCGCCTCCGCGGACGGTCTGCGGTTCGTCACCCCCGTGCGCACCCTCAATGCGGGCCCCAACCGCAAATACTTTGGCGCCGATCGGGGCATCACCTACTACAATTTCACCTCCGATCAATATACCGGTTTTCATGGCATTGTCGTGCCCGGAACCCTACGGGATTCTATTTACATCCTGGAAGGGTTGCTTGAGCAGAAAACCAGTCTCAATCCCACGGAAATCATGGCCGATACGGCGGGCGCCAGTGACATGGTATTCGGATTGTTCTGGCTGTTGGGTTACCAATTCTCACCCCGCTTGGCCGATGTGGGTGAGGCCCGTTTCTGGCGTATTGACCTGTCGGCAGACTACGGTACCCTCAACGATATCGCCCGTCATCGTGCCCGACTCGACCGTATCAGGCAGCATTGGGATGATATGCTGCGCATCGCCGGTTCCTTAAAACTCGGCACGGTGCAGGCCTCCGAACTGGTGCGATCCCTGCTGAAAAGTGAGCGCCCATCCAGTCTGGCACAAGCCATTATCGATCTGGGTCGTATCAACAAAACCATCTATTTGCTCAACTACATCGATGATGAAGATTACCGGCGTCGTATCCTGACTCAGCTTAACCGTGGTGAGGGCCGGCATAAGGTCACCCGAACGATCTGCCACGGTAAACGGGGAGAAATCCGCAAGGCGTATCGCGAAGGTCAAGAAGATCAACTCAGTGCCCTGGGACTCGTTACGAACGCCGTCGTACTCTGGAATACGATTTACTTGCAGGCGGCACTGGAGCATCTGCAGTCGGAGGGAATGGAAATCAATCCAGAGGATAGCGCCCGACTATCGCCTCTCCAACATAAACACATCAATGTGCTCGGGCGTTATTCCTTCGCCTTGGCCGATCCAGTCGCCAGTGGAAGACTAAGACCGCTTAACATCAACGGATGGGATGACATTGCTTAGCGTAGGTTTTCGTTCCAATGATTGTCACACCCCTTGATTGATTTTCAGGGTCACATCGAGCTTGCCGGGAACGGCCATGGCGATCACTTCCTTCAAAAGGGCTTGTTCGGCGTTCTCATCGCGCCGGGGCGCGGGTGGCGAATGGCGGGGCCTCGGTGGCGCGGTCGCGTCAGCGGCGGCGTCAGCGTCAGCGGGCGGTTTCGGAACGCGGGGCGTTTGAGCGAACGTCTGCTGCTCGGGCGTGACCTCGCCAGCCGGTTGCCCGGCCAGATCGTAGCGCGGGCCACCTCGCTTCAGCGCCTTCCGGTAGGCCGGTGCGCCGGTGTAGACCTTCAGCGCCCGGCGAATCCGGGTCCGGGTCAGATCGGCCAAGGCGGGATGCACCCCGGCCAGCGCCATCAGTTCCTCGCCCAGGCCGATTTTCAAGGGCTTGGGAGCCGACCGGCTGAAACAGGCCGGGAACGCGGCGCACAGCCGGTCGAGGATGGAATTCACGTCGTAAGCCATGCCTCAACCTCATCTCCTTGACAGGGTGAATAGTGCTTCATCGTAGTTTATGGTGGATTCATGATTTGTCATTTAGTCTTACCGCCTGAGATGCGGACATTGTGCCCCCCTGCCTCACCACCTATCAGTTTTTAAGATCGCCGAGATCACTGGTCAGAAGAGTAACGTAACCAGTTGATTTATCCTTGTAGGAAACCTCTATAGAGATGCTCTAGAATCATCGTTTCGGCAAAACTGATAGGTGGTGAGCCTCCCCTGCTTAGCCCAATAGGGGAACAAGAATGTCCGGCTATCATCGCGAAAGACAATAGCCGCAGAAAGCGCCGGCCCCGGTAAGCGGAGCACGGCGCTTGGAGGCGGTGATGTGGCTACCAAACCATTCAGGAGGGTCAATAGGCGCTTTCCCGGGCGACTGTCAGTCAGGGTCAGTAGAGCGCAAGGGTACATTGTTGTGCGACGTGAGGTCACTCTTCATAATGGAGTGGCGGCCATCACCATCACGGCACGACGGGCGACATCCCAATACAAACAGAGTCCCTGGCGGGCCAGGGCCGTTGACAAATCCGCTAACCGCATGGCGGGAGATACCGGAAAGCCGAAGTTGTTCATCGCGTTACTCCAATCCAGGTTAGATCGCTCGGGCCGCAGGGCCGGGGAGTCGGTGGGGTCGGGTCGATTCTTCCCACACCTCATGGGCCGCCACCCGGGCGGTTTTCTCAATCTGCATCGCCTCCAAAGCCAAACGCGCCGCCATACACCGGACGAAGGCCGGGTGGTGGCTCTCCGACCGGAGGGAGGGCCAAGTCCCCGATCGGGCGACGAGGTCTCCTGCCCACGAGTCGTCATTCATCTTGGGTGATTCCTTAAGAAAGTGAACGCCCTCTGGATAAAGCAATAGACAGGCCAGGTGAGAAAAGATCAAAAAAATAGCGTCGTCCTACGGTCTTTCCGAAGCGCAGAAAGTGAGAGACCGGATACGAAGGGGAATCGCTACGTCCTGGCGTGCTTTAAGAGGGGACAACCGGACGCCTCGGGAGGGGCAGACGGTGATGGAGGGGGTCGCCGCTTTTAGCCCAGTAGGCCAATTTGACGGCCCGACAGGATTCAAGGGGCCAGAATGACCGGTGGGGTAGGCGTTGCGGCTCGGCGAATACTTGAACCACCGAATCCTTGGAGGCGCTCCTTGTCCCTGATCTTAGGCCATCGCGGACTGTCCACGACGCATCTGGAGAACAGTCTCGACGCTTTCCGGGCGGCCCTCGCCGCGGGCATGGACGGCTTCGAACTGGACGTCCAGCCCACCCGAGACGGGGTCTGCCTGGTTCTCCACGACGAGACCCTCGAGCGCACCTCCGGAATTTCTGAACGCCGCTGACGTTCTGCCAGCGGCCCTTGAAAGGGAACCGGACTCACCGGCGTCTTATACCATCATCTAACTTCACACGCTCCCTAACGGTCATTTCAATGGGTCTTGACACCCCCGACGATGAAAGTAGGGTAAGCACAGGAGGGGGTGAGGGCATAGCACACCGAGGGTTCGGTGGCAAACAGCGGGGTCAGCGGGTCGGCGAGCATCTTCCAGCCATGCGGTTTCGTTCATTCACGGGTCTCCTGCCGGCAACGATCTACTGGCGGTATCGGATTCGGCGAGTTGACCGGCAGGCTCGCCCTGGCGATACAACCGATTCATCCAGTACGCCTGACTCGCCATTTCCTCCCGCAGTTCGGTGGGTTCGAGCACCTCCACCTTGGAGCCAAACGACAGCAGCCACCAGCGCAGTTGCGCGGTGTCGTTGACCGTGGCGGTCAACCGGAAGTGGTCGTCGCCCTCATCCTCCACGACCTGATCGGCGGCCAGGCGCGTTTCCAGCAAATGCAGCCCAGCCCGTTTCCAGAACCGGACGACCAGCCGCAACGGTTCATTGCTGCCGCCCATGCCCTGACTGCGTTCCACCTCCCGATCCACATCGAAGCCGACCGGCTGGCGCGCTTTCGGGTCCAGCACCGTGACCGACCGCATCCGATGCACGGCTAATTGCCGCACGTCGGTGTACTCGTCGAGGGTGCAGAGCAGATAGAACGCCGGCCCGCGTTGCAGGTACGCGAGGGGATGGAGAATCCAATTCACCGGCTCGTCCCGCCAGAGCTGCTGGTACTCGACCGCGCATTGCCGGTTCTCGAACAGCGCCTCCAGGATCGCCGCCCGAATCTTTTCCTGCTGATGTTCCCAGTCTGGGCAGCCGGTCGCCGTGGTCAGCGCGGGCGGCGGTTCCGGTGGCAACAGCGGCTGGGCCGGCGGCACGACCCGCACCTTGGTTTCCCAGTTCTTGACCGACGCCCAGCCCGGCATCCGATCCAGTTCGTCCTGAGCCGCGTCGAAATACGGCCGCAGGGCGCGATAGGAACTCCGGGGCAGCAGCGGCTCCAGAAACCGCTCCAGCAGCCGGAACGCCAGCACCTCCTGATCGGACAGCCGGGGCAGGGTCATGAACTTCCGGCCCTTGGGCCAGCGCCAGTGCAACGGCTTGGCGTCGGGATTCACCACGTCCAGATAACCGGCCTCCCCCAGCAGCGCCAGAACGCGCTGCACCGAACGCTCGTCCATTTCCTCAGCGGTACCCTGCAACCGTTTGAAAATCATCTGCGTGGTGAGCGGTTCACTGCCCTTGAACATCGCCAGAATGCGCAGGCGGCGGTTGAAGGTGGTGATGGCGTCTTCTTTCATGAGCGGTTCCTGGGTGGAGGAAAAACGGGCGTCCGCGCCGAACGCCCGAGCGCTGACCACGAACGCTAACGGTTCCCGGTTCCGCCCGCAGCGTAAGGCTGGAAGCGCCGGCTGTCGAAATGGTAAACGAGAAAATCGCCGTCCCGGTGCAGGATGCCCAGCAGCAGATCGAGCGGTTCCCGATAGTACGTCATCCCCGACTCGGTTTCGTGGTCGAGGATCGGGGCGGACAGCCGCTCGACCACGATGGCCGGCTGACCGTAAGCGGGGAACCGGCGGTTTTTCAGCCCCGGCTTCCAGATCGCCAGCATTCCCGGCCGCAATGCCCGCTCCCGGCCATTGGCCAGCCGCTCGTACAGGATGCGCAGATGTTCGGTCGCATCCTCGGCCGGTTCGGCGAGCAAATCATCGTCGCCATCGTCGAGGTTGAGGTTATCCAGCAGGGCTTTTACTTTGGGGTCCAGCGTTGATTTGCGGGGCATGGCGATGTCCTTCGGGTGGGGAGGTCGGGTGCGGGTGGCGTTCGGCGGTCGCCCGCTATCGGATACAAGAATACTCTGGCTTTGCGACCAGTTGCGTCGGATACCATCGTCGCTTGTGTCGCTGAAAGTCAGCCGACGCATCCTGTCGGACGCTGGCTGTATTCTTAACCCCATTCAACTCGGATCAATCCCGAAACACAATCTGAAGGTTGAACCATGTCATAAGGAACCCACTCATGCCTCAGTCTTTTTCCATGCGCCTTTTCGACCACTGGTTGGAGCAAAATCGCGCTCGCTTTCGCCATCCGCCGACCGCCATCGTGCGCCGCAAGCGGTCGCGGACGTTTCGCTTCGCCGGCGTGACCCCATCGATTTGGGGCCATGTTTGCGACTGGGGCAGCATCGTGGTCGGGGTGGACTATCGAGGGGAAACCTGGGATTTGATCGCCGATCTCGACATCGTCCCGATGCGGCTTGCGACCGGGGGCTACGTCTGCCAACTGTGCGCGGCCGACGCTCAAAAGGTCTATCCAACCCGAGCATCGCTTTGGATCGAACATGGCTTCGAATCCTTGCTGGACTGGAGCAACGCGCATTTTCGGCCTGACTTGAACGTGATGCTTTTCCAAACCAACAATGGAGGCGCCACATGGGTCGAATTGCGGCGGTGCGCGGATGATATGGCGGTCGCCGCCGAGCGCGGACTCGTGGCGGACTATCCGCTTGTTGGATGACCTGGAACTGCCGGGCGATGCAATACTTTATCGTATCATTTCAAATACCTATCAATTTGCCGCTCGGCGCGGGATCGAAAAGGTTCGACGTCGAGCGAAACCCAAGCTGGTGATGGAGGATTCGGAGTGATGTTGACGCTCGCCTACACCATGCACCGGGGCAAACTGTGTCGCCAGCAGCAGGATTGCATCCTGATCGACGGCACGATTCACCAAGACCCGGTGTTGCCGATCACCGCCGTGTCCCTGGCGGGGGACGAGGTGGTGCTGGCGGTGGCCGACGGGGTGGCAGCCAGCGGCGGCGACCGCCGGATCGCCCCACAACAAGCCAGCCGGATCGTACTGGAAGAACTGCTCAAGGCCGTCCGGGAGCACCCGGAGTGGTTGCAGGACGGATTCGTCGCCAACCGGCATGTGCGCCGCGCGCAGGCTCGACTGGCCGAACGCCTGGGCAGTCACCGCAAGACCTACGGCGCGGCTTCGACCTTGGCCGTGGCGCACGTTCGGGGCCAGAATTCGGCTATACTCAACGTCGGTGACTCGCGGGTGTATCAGGTGAATCGGGAAGGACGATGGTGCCGGTTGTCCAAGGATCACACGGTCTTGCAGGGGATGATCGACCGGGGTCATGCGTCGCCGGATGCGGAATACGCCAGCGTTTATGGGATGCTGGAGCATGTGTTGTGCGCTGATTCCGAGGAAAGCGATTTCGCCATTCATCGGGTTCAGGCGACGCTGAAACCGGGCGATAGGCTGGTGCTGTGCAGCGATGGCGTCCATGACGAGATCAGCGAAGAAATGCTCTGGGAGTTGTTCGATCCGCTGCTGGACGTAGCGGCGCAGGCCAAGACCTGGCGGGATGCGGTTTGGCGGCATGGGGCAAGGGATAATCTGTCGCTGGTGGTGGCGATGATTGAATCATAAAATGCCAACGATATTGAGAATCGGACCCTATCGCTTTTTCTTCTACGCGGGTGATCGTGATGAGCCGAGGCTTGGAATGCGTACTTCCACGATTGAAATCCAAATCCCTCATGCTGAAAGCGTAACAGTAACGGAGGATACCTTGAGTGTTGATCTCAGCGATGGGCGAACTCTGGAAGTCCCGCTGGCCTGGTTTCCCCGGTTATTACATGCATCTCAGGAAGAGCGTAATCACTGGAGATTGATTGGCAAGGGTCAAGGCATTCATTGGGAAGAGATTGATGAAGACATCAGTGTTGAAGGTTGGTTGGCGGGTAAACCATCGGGCGAGAGTCAGAAATCCTTCAAGCGGTGGTTAAAAAAAGGCCAGTTAGTTTAACGTAGCATTCAAAAATTCCGGATAAATTTTATGCACCTCCAACCCCTGATTTGGCTAACTCCTCAGCAATACCTGTTTCAGGAAAGGCAAGCTGAAACCAAAAGTGAGTATTTCGATGGCGAGATTTTCGCCATGGCTGGCGCCAGCCGCGAGCATAATCAAATTTCGGCGAATCTGGTCAGGGTATTGGGAAATCAATTGCTGGACAAACCATGCAGCGTCTATTCAAGCGATATGAAGGTCAGGATAGAGAAAATCAGAAAATATACTTATCCTGATCTTGTGATCGCTTGCCAAGGGGAACGCTTCGAAGACGAACACCGGGATGTCCTGCTGAATCCCGTGGTCATTATTGAAATTCTGTCCAATTCTACGGAAGCCTACGACCGGGGCCGCAAGTTCCTTCACTATCAGCTTCTCGATTCACTGATCGTCTATCTGCTCGTCTCCCAGGATACACCCCGGATTGAGATGTTTACCCGGCGTGAAGATGGAACGTGGCTTTATGCGGAATTTCATGGGCTGGATGCGATAGTCAAGATCGAATCCATTGAGTGTAGCCTGCGTCTTGGTGATATTTACCACAAAGTCAATTTGCCGGATTCAATCGGCTGAGGAGGATATATGGCAACGCTACAAGAAAGAGATTTATTTCCAATCGGTCGGGTATAAACCTTCGCCTTTAGGCGGAAATGTCTTTAGCACGCCCCCTTTCAAGGGGCCAGCTTGAGCGGAGATCACGAATGGACCGAGAGCGTTATCGGCGTGGAGCGCATACGGTTACGGAATTGAAGTATCACTTTGTCTGGAAGACCAAGTACAGCTACCCGGTGTTACGAGGGGACATCGGCTTGCGGTTGCGGCAGATTCTGCGGGAAGTTTGTATCGAACAGGAGATGACGATAGTCGAAGGGAATATTCGACCGAATCATGTGCATCTACTGGTTAGTGCACCGACCCATTTGTCGCCGGCGAAGATGGCGCAATACCTGAAGGGGCGTAGTTCGTACCGGTTGCAACGGGAATTTCGTGAGTTACAAAGACGATATTGGGGTCAGCATCTATGGGGGAGAGGCTATTTTTGTGCGACGGTAGGAGCGGTGACAGAGGAACAAGTGAAGCGTTATATCGAAGAACAAGAAGATGATTCGGGTACCTTCCAAATTTGGGATGAATCGTGTCCGTCGGCGGAGGGGGAATAAGCTTTAGACGGATTCATCCGGTAAGTACCGGACTTTAGTCTGAATGGGCGTTCACGCCCCGATCAACCTACCGGCTTTAGCCGGTTAGTCATTGAGTTGCCACACAATTACTTCTATTAGTTGGAAGAAATTGCATGCGGCTTCCTCCTAACAAGAAAATTACTGGATTCCTATCAATGAGCGGGCATGATTGCAATAATGAGATAATGGTTATAGGTCGAGCTGTCAATGGATGGGACGATGGTATTTACCCTAATGAACTTCGTAACCAAGCTTTTGCAATAAATTATGCACAAAAAATTTTTGATGGGTCAATTGAAGATCCCAAATATCCTGGTAGATGCCCTATGTTATGGATAACGAGGCTCTGGGGTGTGCATACTGGCTATAATACTGCAAGATCAGCATTCTGGCGAGTAATTCGAGAGGTGGTTGATGGATTAGAAATCGCAAATATCCATAAGCCGTATTGGCCTTCTCATATTGTATGGTCGAATCTTTATAAGATAGCACCAGCCAATGGTGGCAACCCGGGAGGTGCGCTATGTAACATACAGCTTCAGGGTTGTGTTGAATTACTAAAGATCGAAATTGCAACTTATCGTCCAAGGCGTATACTATTTTTGACTGGTATGAATTGGGCAGAACCATTCATTAATGCTATTCACGGAAATATACACTCCTCAATAAACCGATTTACCCAAGTCGAGACACATGGAAAGGCAGTTACTGCTGGACACCAGTATACATTTGTTGTGGCATCCCATCCTCAGGGCAAACCAGAAGTTACGTGGGTTAATGAAGTATTGCAAGTTTTTCGCGCCGCTTAAATGCTTGCTTATTATGGATTTGTGGGTACGGTTGAACAAAATTGACTCGCTGAGATTGGAACCATCAGTGGCGTAGGATGTGGTGAGGCACAAACCGCATCGTTCGCGATTGATGCGGTTCCTTCGTTACCGCATCCTACAGTATCAGGACTTTCGCTCGGAAGGGTCTTAACCACCATATGTAGTAGCTAACTTGGCAAACATACCACTATGCGTAGGGTGTAAGCGAAAGTCCTGAGTATTCATGACGAACCGTAACGGGCGTGCTGTCCGGCGGTGAATTCTCTACTCCTTCTTCACCCGTACCATATCAACCCAACCGACGCATCCTGTCGGATGTCTGCCGTATGCTACGCTCCGTTCATTGACCTGATCGGAGCGCCTCATGACTCTACCCCGTTTTTTGCACGCCAACCCCGTCACCGCTCTCACCACGCTGGACGACGACGACACCATTGCCTATCGCGCCTTGCTGGGCCGCTGGCTGATCGACCTGGCCCTGCTGTTGGGCTGGGTGCGCACCGGACACCGCCGTCACCCCTTTCATCACCATCGCTGCTGGGACAACGACGAATTCATGGCCCTGACCGGCCTGGCCGAAGGCGATGACGTCGAGCCGGACGAGAGAGAAGAAGAGGACGAGGACCAGCGCGGGCGCTTTCAGTCAGACGAGCGCTTGCCCCAACGGCTCCAGCAACGACGCGCGGAACTGGCACAAATCACTCTCAGCCCGGACCTGCCACTGGTGCGCAATCTGAATCTGCTCGCCGCGCTGCTCGGGCTGAGCGAAGCCGAACTGGCCGTGCTCTGTTTCGCCGTGTTTCTGCGAGGGGATCGCACCTTCCAGCGCGCCATCGCCCAAAACTCGCAGAGCACGAGCACGCCGTTTCTCCACAAGCTGTTGGCGCGCTTGACCGGTCTCCTCCAGGACGACATCCGGGCGGCCCTGAGTTCTACCAGCACGCTCATCACCACAGGGCTGGTCGAAATCGCCGCGCACAGCGTCGATCTGGAGGACAAGCTCGACGTGTGGAAGAGTTTGTCGAACATCCTGTTCACGCCGCATGCCGACGCCGAGGCGCTGATGGCCTGCTTCCTCAAGCGTTCGCCCCGGCGCACCCTGACGCTGGCGAATTTTCCGCACCTGCAACGGGATACGGCGGCGGCGGTCGGGCTGTTGCGGGCGGCGCTCGATAACAAGATTCCCGGCGCCAACCTGCTGCTGTACGGTCCACCCGGGGTGGGCAAGACCGAATACGCCGCCGTGCTGGCCGCAGCGGTGGGCGCGGACCTGTACGAGGTGGATTACGCCGATGAGGACGGCGATCCGATCCGGGGCGAGCGGCGGCTGCGCGCTTTCACCCTCGGCCAGCGGCTGTTGGCGCGACATGACAATGCCCTGCTGCTGTTCGACGAAGTGGAGGACGTGTTCGAGCATGACCCCTTCGCCGACTTGTTCGGTGGGAGAAGGGGACGAGCCGCCGGCGGCAAAGCCTGGATCAACCGCACCCTGGAGAACAACCCCGTGCCGGCCCTGTGGCTGACCAACGACGCCGACTCGATGAACCGGGCCTACCTGCGGCGCTTCGATTACGCCATCCGGTTCACCGTGCCACCCCAGTCGGTGCGCATCGAGATTGCCCGCCACCACTTGGGCGACTGGGCGGGCGAGGACGACTGGCTGGCGCGCATCGCCGCCCACGAGCATCTGACCCCGGCGCAACTGGAGCGAGCGGCCAAGCTGGCCCGCCACGCCGGCAACGGCGATCTGGAGGCGAACCGGGCGCTGGTGCAGCAGGCGCTCGACCGCTCGGCGACCCTGCTCCGGCAGAAGCGCGCGCCGGCTCGCAACGTCGTGCCGACCGGCTATGACCTGCGCTTTCTTAACGTTGATCAGGATATTCCCAGGCTGATCGCGGCGCTGCAACGCCGTCCACACGGCGTGTTCTGCTTCCATGGCCCCGCCGGCACCGGCAAATCAGAACTGGCCCGCCATATTGCGGACCAGTTGGAGAAGCCATTGCTGGTGAAACGCGCCTCCGACCTGCTGGACATGTACGTCGGCCAGACCGAGCAGCGCATCGCCGCCATGTTCGACGACGCCCGCCAGCGCGACGCGGTGCTGGTGCTGGACGAGGCCGATTCCTTCCTCCGCGACCGGCGCGGCGCCCGCCACTCCTGGGAAGTGACCCAGGTCAACGAACTGCTGACCCAGATGGAGGCGTTCGACGGGATTTTCATCGCCACCACCAATCTCATGGAGAGCCTGGACGCCGCCAGCCTGCGCCGCTTCCCGTGGAAGATTCGCTTCGACTGGCTCAAGCCCGGCCAGCGCTGGGGCCTGTTCGCCCAGGAATTCGTGCGGCTGGGCGGCGACCTGGCCGAGGCGCTGGCCTGGAAAGAACCCGTGCTGCGGCTCGACCGCCTCGCGCCGGGCGATGTCGCCGCCGTGGTCCGGCAGTACGAACTGTGGGATGAAACCCCTAGCGCCGGCGAGTTTTATCGCCGCCTGGCTACGGAGGTGGCGGCGAAGGCGGCCATCGGCGAAGCAGGGACGGCAAACCGGCGGTCCACTGTGTCCTAACCAGAAACCCAACGTCAGGCTCCCCCCTAATCTACCAATTCGGTAAACCGGAGAAATGCGATGAAAAACGACGACACCCACATTACCGTGATTCTGGATCGTACCGGGTCGATGGAAGCCATCCGCGACGACACCATCGGTGGGTTCAATGCGTTTTTGCGGCAGCAGAAAGCCGAGCCGGGGTTCGCGACGCTGACCCTCGTGCAGTTCGATTCTCAAGACCCCTACGAGGTCGTACATCCATTCAAAGCGTTGGCAGCGGTTCCGGAACTGACCCGCAAGACCTTCGTCCCCCGCGCCAGCACCCCACTATTGGACGCCATGGGCCGAGGCATCAACGATCTGGAAAAGCGCCTGGCCGATCTGCGGGAAGAAGCCAGGCCCGCGCGGGTGGTCATGGTCATCATCACGGACGGCCAAGAGAACGCCAGCCGTGAGTTCCGTAAGGAACAGATTCAGAAAATGATCCAGGAGAAGCAGGAGAAATCCGACTGGCAGTTCGTCTTCTTGAGCGCCGACCTGGCGGCCATCGATGACGCGCTGGCCAGCGGCGTTCACGCGCGTTCCGCGATGGCTTTCGACAAGAGTTCCTTCGGTATCGCCGCGGTTTGGGGAGCGGCATCCGCCAGAATCGCTGACTACCGCGCCGCACGGACCAGTGATGTTTCTTTCACGGAGGAAGACCGGGCGCAGCAGGACCGCGAGAAGCAGAGAAAGTGAAGCGTCGGGAAACCCGGTGCCGCGCCCGATTGATCGTTCGCTGCGTTCCATCGGTCATGGGGCGACCCGGAATCGGGGGCCGGGTCGCCTGAGTGGATGCGGATCCCCTTTAGCAAGAGGGCTGGACCGAGCCGAGACGACGCATCCCGTCGGGTGTGGCCTTTATTTTAAGGTCGTCACCAGAAACCCAACGGGAAGGTCCGCTTATGATCCATCGATTCGGCCATTCGGTTTCGCCCGCGCTGCGGGGCTTGCTGGGCGCGGAAGTTCTGTTGTTATTCGGGTCGTTCGCCCTCGGCCCGACCCTGTGGCGGGCATGGAGCGAAGGCAGCACCGGCCCCGAACTGGCCGTGATCCTGCCGAACGCGCTGGCCGGCACGCTGGTCCTGAGCGCGATCCTGATCGCCTTGGGGTTGTACGAGCGCCGGTTCTGGCGTGGCCCCGCCGATATGCTGCTGCGCGTGGGCATCAGTTTTCTGTTCGGGCTGTTCGCGCTGAGCCTCGTCGGTTGGCTGGCGCCCTTGAACCTCGGTCATGGGGCCTTGTATCTGGCGCTCGGTCTTGCCGGCGCGGGCGTGCTGCTGGCGCGGTGCGGGTTCTTGCGTGCGGCCGGCCGGACGGGATTCCAGCGCCGGGTGCTGGTGGTGGGGGTCGGCGCACAGGCGGCGCGGCTGGAGCGATTGCACCTGGCCGAACCCCTGGGTTGCCGGATTCTCGGCTACGTGCAGGTTCACGAGGACGAAGCCGCCGGCGTGCCACTCGGGCGGCGGCTCCAAGTCACCCACCGGCTGGTCGATCTGGCGCGGGCGCTGTGCGTGGATGAGATCGTGGTGGCGTTGGACGACCAGCGGCGGGGCTTCCCGCTCGACGAATTGTTGGAGTGCAGGCTGGCGGGGATCGCGATTCTCCCGATCCTGGCCTTCGTCGAGCGGGAGACGGGCCAGCTCGCGCTGGACGCGCTGCGGCCGAGCCACGTCCTGTTCGTCGACGGGTTTCCGGCGCTGTCGGATCGGCAACGGTTGAAGCGGGGCTTCGATCTCGCCGTCAGTTTGATTCTGCTGGCGCTGACCTGGCCGGTGATGCTGCTGGCCGCCCTGGCCATCGGACTGGAGTCCGGGTTCCGGGAGCCGATTCTGTACCGGCAGACTCGGGTGGGCCAGCACGACCGGCCGTTCACGATCCTCAAGTTCCGCACCATGCGGGTGGACGCTGGAGGCGGGCTTGCTAAGCCTAACGATCCCCGCGTCACGCGGGTCGGCCGGTTCCTGCGGGAAACCCGCATCGACGAACTGCCCCAGTGGGTGAACGTGCTGCGCGGCGAGATGAGTCTGGTCGGGCCGCGCCCGGAGCAGCCGCACTATGTGGCCGACTTGCGGGCGACGATTCCCTTCTACGGGCTGCGGCACCTGGGCCCACCCGGCCTCACCGGCTGGGCGCAGATCTGCTATCCCTACGCCGATTCCGAACAGAGTTCGCGGGAGAAGCTGCAATACGACCTGTACTACCTGAAGAACGCCAGCGTCGGGTTTGATCTGCTGATCCTGCTGCAAACGGTCCACACCCTCCTGTGGGGCAGCGGGACACGGTAGGGCGGGACGCGGGCCGCTCCTATCCAAGCCTCGACGAGCGGCCCGTCTCCGGTGCGATGATGGGGCGGGTCGCGAAATCCCGAACCGTTGCAGAGAGAGGATAAACGATGAAGGTTACCGTTCTTTCCCGGCCCGAGGCCGAGCGTTACACCCAAAAATCCCCGTGGGTGCATCTGTCCATCGCCGATCCCTTTTCGGGCGTTCGGCGTCCTCGACGGGCCTGTCCCCGCAAAGTGGACGCCCTGTATTTGCAATTCCTGGACGCGACGCCGGAGGAAATCGAGAACGATCCGGAACGCGGAGAGGTCGCGCCGTTCCTGTTCAACACGGATCAGGCCGAGCGGATCGTGGCTTTTTTGGACCAGCACAGAAACGCAGCGGTGGACGTGGTGGTGAACTGTGAAATGGGTATTTCGCGGTCGTCGGCGGTCGCCAATTTCGTTTTGGAGTACCTCAGCTTGGGGCAGGCGCCCTTCGCGCCGCCGCACTATTATCCGAATCCTTACGTGTTGGAAGTACTCCGGGAGGCGGGTTTTCGGCGTCGTTCAGCCAAGCCGGTTGCTTGACGGGGTTCGGCGGGCGCTTCGACGAGGGCGAGGCGACCGGGTGATTGATGGGTCTCGCTGGAGCGTTTTGGAATCAGGACTTTCGTCTGGAAGGCTTCCAACCGCCGTATAGGGTAGACACGGCCCGCCCTGAGTAGTGACTGTGGCTCAGCCCGCGATAGGGAAAAGTCAGCGCCCCTTCGCGAGCCAACCCCATGTCTGTAACAGCCGCCCCAAGGACTGGCCGGTATCCCCAAGTGCGGTTCCCGATAGCGGTTTTCAAAGTATCCTTCCAGCGCACGACGGTCGACATCCGCGACCCTGATTCCCGCAACCGAGAAATCGGTCTGGCCTGCTGAAGCAATCGCTGCATTTCCTCCCGAGCGGCTACATGCCGCTTGCCCGCGCCAATCTTGACCTCAAATCTGATGACGGGGCAACGGGACGACGCATCCCGTCGGATACCGGCATTATCCTGCACCTGTCATCCAAGGTGAAATTCTCTCCCATGAACGAGAACCCATTTCTATCAGAACAAGCCGCCTTGATCGGCTTGGGCCAACAGGGTTGCGAGCACGTCCGGATGCTGTTGCACTCCATTCCGGCCCGGGAGGCGAACCCGTCCGCTTTCCTGATCGGCTCCCATTTTTCCGATCCCCCGACCGGTCCCGCGTCCGAGCGGCTTTGGCCGGGGACTTCGGAAAGCGTGCCCGATTTTCGGCGCTGCGAGTGGGTCGGCGTGGTCGGCGTCGGCGCCGAACACGGGGGGACAGCCGAGCGGGGCCGGATCGGTCGCCGAGGCATAGACGCCAAGGGCGTTGAGGCCAAACCGATCCGGCGCTCCGGTCGAGTCGAGAGCGCCGGATGGCCCGCCAGACTTTTTCGTCGACCCAACTCTCGGGCGGGCACGGCGTCACGAATGGAAGAATGGGAGTCGTTCGGGTGATAGCGAGCAATGGCTCTGCCTTTTGGACCAACGGATCGAAGTGAAATACCCCTGACTGGAGAAAGATGAAATGCCCATGCTGATCAATTACATCGACAAAATCGCCCGCGATAAGCAGCGGGGCGTTGTGTACATCGAATTTTGCAAACAACCCGATTTTAACCGTCGCGATATCGATGAGTATCACGAGAATCTTTTTATCGATTACGAAAACTTGGAGATTCGTAAAACGCTGCTGCAATGGTTTGCCGACAACCATATTGCCGTCCATCCCTGTGGACCATTTGCCAGGGCAGGAAGGATTGAGCGCTATCGGGGGCAACTGTATATCGACGTGCCCTTTGATAAAAATGATCCCATTTACCAAAAAGTAGAGAATCTCCTGGAAAACGAGGATGGCACCATGAAATTCCCGCAAGTGTTGTTTTTCTATTTGCCTTTGGAAGCGGCCATGGAAAACGCTCATCACGATGAACCCGGTTATGAGGATAATCTGGATCTATAGCATCGACAACAATGGGTAGGTGTAAGGATTCCTTGGTAAATGAGTAACAAGAGGGCTTTATCATTTTTGTGATGGGTCCGACATCACCCTTCCGGCGCGGTGTATCCCTGTCATTTTTCCTCCTGTAAATTTTCCTGTGATGGGAACGGTGGGGTGGACCAGTAAAACGAACATCACTTAGCAGGATCAATGGGTTGGATGAAGTCGATGCCCTAGCCCCATGCTGCCAACCCTCGCCATCACAAGAA
Source organism: Candidatus Competibacter denitrificans Run_A_D11 (assembly GCF_001051235.1). Classification (GTDB taxonomy): domain Bacteria; phylum Pseudomonadota; class Gammaproteobacteria; order Competibacterales; family Competibacteraceae; genus Competibacter_A; species Competibacter_A denitrificans. The sequence goes on from NZ_CBTJ020000114.1 coordinate 50,777, forward strand.
AATTTACAGGACCCTATCGTTGAGTAGGATCATTGCCGCGATCACCGCGCCGGTCGCTGAGCGCCGCGATGCCGAGGCCGCGGCGCTGCGTCGGGAAGTGGAAACCGCCCTGGTCGTCGGCGCAGCGTTGCCTGATGGCATCCCCGGCGCATTGTGGCTGCGGACTCATCGCTTCATTCGGGGCGGCTGGCATTTTCACCGCTGTATTGACCCGGTCTGCGGCCAGCTCTACCCGATGGGGGAGGAACACTGCGCCTGTGGTAAACCCACGGCCCCGCTCTATCTTTGTCGCAGTTGCGGCGCAGACGCGCTCCGCTTCCAGGGCGATCCCGATACCCCGACCACCCAACCGCTTGAACCCCATACCGGCCGCGACGATGCGAATGAATGGCTGCTGTATCGCCATGAAAGCTCGCTCATCGATGAAGAAGCCGATGATTCGCCTTTAGACGACGGGGATGAACCGGCTGCATCGCCTGCCGCGAAAATCAAAACAAAGCGTAAAACCGCCCAGCGCCAGGATCAGCTTCGCCATCGCCCGGTACTCACCGGCTCTTTTGATCCCGCCACTCAACAATTCTCGACCGCACCCCGTCGGTACGCCGTACCCTGCATTCTGGCTCCGGCACGCACACGCTGCATGATCTGTGGCGCAACGGCGGGTTCACGCAGCGTCCTCAGTCCGGTAGCGCTCGGGACTTCCGCCGCTGTCCGGGTGCTGGCTGAGGGTTTGGTTGAAGGTCTGGCCGAACAGCACCAGAACCAGGATCGCGCCGACCCCAAGGAACGCTTGCTGATCTTCGCCGATAGTCGCCAGGACGCCGCCCATCAAGCCCGCTTCATTACCTATGCCGGGCGCTATGACCGGATGCGCCGCCGCTTGATGCTGGCGCTGAACCGCGCTGGGGGCGCCCTGAATCTCAGTGAGGCGGTGCAAAAACTCATGGCGCTGGGGGTTGAGTATCGCGACAACCGGTATATTGACACGAACGACACCCTCGAATACCTGCTGGAATCGGTCAGAAAGAAGGCCCAAGTCTGGGAGGAAGCGCCCCTGCTGCATGATCTCGCTATCACCGCGGGCTACCGCGCCACGGTCTTCAGTCTCGGCCTGGTGGGCGTGCGCTACGAAAATCTGGAGCGCTATATCCACGAGCAGGGCGGCGGATTGGCGCAGCAGTTCGGCATTACGCCCCGGCATTACGCCCGCACAGCTCCTGCATATCAGTCGCTGTCTGCTGGACGACGCGCGCCGCAACGGAGCCTTGTCGCGGCCCCTGCTGCAATACCACATCAGTAACCCGAATGGTCCCGAAGAATTCCGCGACGCGGATTGGGAGCGGAAAATCAAAAACGCGCAAGGATACGCCTGCGATGCTCAGGTTCAGCCGGTCGGGTTCATCGACGCCAGCGCTATCCCTTCGGGCATCAAGCGCTACAACGTCTGGCGGCGACCGGGGGCTGGCGGCCGAGGACCCCGTACCGAGCGCATTTTCAAGCATCTGCTGATGCGCATGAATGGAGCAGAACCCCAGGAAGTCTTATTGTTGACCCTGTTGCGATTCCTGACGCAGGGGCCGCGCCTGCTGATCCTCGTCAAACTGTATGGCTGGCGTCAGGACGCCACCCTGTTGTAAATCAACGCAGAGGCGGTGCATCTGGTTGCGCTCCAAGGCGACGAGCGCTTTCGTTGCAGTGTGTGCAATGTACGGATGCCCTGGGTAGCTGAGAGTGCGCCCTGTCCCGCCTGTTATGGCCTGTTCCAGCCGTAGCCGGACGCGGAAGTCCAGCGCAATCGCTATGTGCGGCGGATTCTCAAACCGAATTTGTTACCACTGGTGGCGTGTGAACATACCGCGCAAATCATCAGCCAACAGCGAATCGATTTTGAAACCGCCTTCAAGGCCCCGACGCAACAATCGCCGGTGAATGTTCTGGCCTGTTCGCCCACCCTGGAAATGGGCATCGACGTCGGGGGCCTGGATGCTGTGATCATGCGCAACATCCCGCCGCGTCCCGACAACTACGCGCAACGCGGCGGACGCGCTGGACGGGGTTCCCGGGTCGGCGTGGTGCTGGGTTATGCCCGCAGCACCCTACACGACGGTTATTTCTACGATAAACCCGCCGAGATGATTGCCGGTGAAGTCCCCGCGCCGGGGATTGGACTGGGGAACCGTAAGGTGATTCTCAGCCACTTGCATGCAATTGCCTTTGGGCTGGCGGATCCGGGGTTGGCCGGACGCATGGCCGAATACATCGAGTTTCAGGGCCAGCAGAAGACCGCTGCGATTGACGCTTTGATCCACAACGTGATGACGCAAGCCGACCGGGCCGCGGCATTGGCTTGGGAGGCGTGGGGACCGACCCTCCTTCAGCCGGCCGGCTTTCCCGACCAGGCCGCGTTACGGGCGGCGCTCAATCCGTTACCCGACCGGATCCGCGACCTGTTCCAGCGCGTCAGCCGCCAGATTAGCGAACTGGAAACCACTATCGCGACCTGGACCGCCCTCGGCAAGGGTGACCGGCACGCCGTCAGCGCCATGAACCTGAAACCGACATTCCGCACCCCCTAAGTAAGATTTTGATATTTGATGATTAAATTTCATGCCAGAATTGGGTGCCAAAAATTTAAAAACCAAAAATCAATAAATTATGGTTAGGGGTGCGGAATGTAGGCTGAAACGTAAACTGCTAGGAATGCGGGGCGACCACGGCGCCGATGGGGAAGCCGATGATCGCACCGCCGGACATCCCCTGCGGCGCTTTGCCGAGTTCGGCATTTTGCCGGGCTACGAATTTCCCAACGAACCCTGCACCCTGCGCTTGCGGAATGATCCGCACGAAGAAGACCCCATCGCGTTGGAGCGGCGCTTCGGTATCGCCCAATACCAGCCCAACGCTAGCGTTCATGCCCGTGGTCATCGCTGGCGGGTGGTCGGTTTGGACAATGCCTCGCCCTGGAACCCCCAGTCACCCCATCCCGACTGGGTTTATGTGCGCTGTGGAGACTGCGATCTGTGCTATGCCGTGCAGCAACATGGCTACTGTCCCCGTTGTCGCTCCACGACGATTCCCGTCAACGATCAGCGAGGATTGCCAGGCCATGAGTTCGGCGGATTTATCGCAATTCGGGACGATACCCCGGTTTTGGAAGAAGAAGATCGCTACGCCTTAGCTGCGCTGGTGTCCTGTCATCCGCAATGGAATGGCCGGTGCATCCACCGTTTCCGCCTGTCGACTGGTTGGAACGCTGAACTGAGGGAGGAAGAGGAAATTCGCTGGCTGAACGAGTGGAAACCGGCCAGCGCTGCTGAACGCGAGGCCGGGGCGCCGCAATTGCATGAGAACGCACATGGTTTCTATCTCTGTCCGGTCTGTGGACGAGATTTGAAAATGCCAGAGGATCAAAACGCCTCGCAACGGGGCGGACGCTCGCGAAGCCGCCAGACCGAGCAGAACGACCCGTATGGGCATACCAGAGAATGCCTGCAGCGGGGACAACCCCCGCAGGTCTTAGCCATTACCGCCCGCCTCTTGGCCACCACTTTACGGCTGATCGTGACCTTGCCACCGGACTGGGAAGCCGAAGATTACCAGCGGTGGGGTTACTCACTGGGCTATGCTCTACGCACCGGGATGCGCCATCTGTTCATGCTGGATGGCTCGGAACTGGAATTTGAGCTGGAGCCGATGTGGAAGATCCGCGAACCCGCGCCTCACTGGAAAGGGATGTTGACGTTTATCGATACCGCTGTGGGCGGCAGTGGTTTTCTGGAACGGGCCGCCGCGCAATTTCATCAGGTCGCGGCACAGGCCATGGACCACTTGGATCACGTGGATTGTGAATCAGCCTGTTATCGCTGCCTCAAGTCCTATAACAACCAGCGGCATCATCAGCACTTGCAATGGCCGCTCATCCTGCCCGACCTGGAACACTTGAGCCAATCAGCGCCCGTGACTTTGGAAACAGAAAAATCTGTCCAGGATGATCCCAAGCCCTGGCTGGAAGCCTATGCTGCCGGGGTCAGTTCGCCGCTGGAACTGAAGTTTTTACGTCAGTTTGAGCAATACGGGTTGCCGGTGGACAAGCAGGTTCCGGTCGCAGCGAATGCCGGTGAACACCCGATCAGCGTGGCGGATTTTGTCGTAGTCTACCTAATATAGCAGTCCTATTCAGGTTGTGGAATTTTAAAAATATTTTAAAATTTTAGTAAAAACTCTGAGGAGAATTTACGATGTTAACGCTCAATGATATCATTGACTCTAACGAAAACCTTGAAATGAAAAGAGCACTGGCGGTAAAAATGATTCTTCTTGACTTCAGGACAGAAGACATTTGTGCTGTATTAGATGTATCGGATTCTTTTGTCAGTAAATGGAAGATCATTTATGAAGATCAAGGAGCATCTGCGCTACAACTTCATTATAAAGGAGGTACCGGATTTTTAACGGAAGCGGAACGTGAAGTCGTGATTTATCATTTAAAAAATCAACCTCACTGCACGGTTGAAGAACTTAAAGATTACATTGAACGTCACTATGGCGTGGTCTATCAATCTCGGCAGTCTTATTATGATCTTCTGAAAGAAGCCCACCTGAGTTGGCATCGGACGCAGGCGGTGAATCCGAAACATGATGAGGCACAAGTGCTGTTCAGGCGGCAGGAAATCAACGCGAAACTGGAGGCGCATCAGGCGGAAATCGTATCCGGTGAAGTGATTGTTTTTGTTGAAGATGAGTGTCATTTAGTGTGGGGAGATACGCTGGGTTATGTGTGGGGTCGGCGGAATGAAAGGACGGAGGTGCCGATCCAAAACGTGAAACAAAGACAAAGCTATTATGGGGTGCTGAACCTTGACAACCAAGAGTTTATTCTTAATCCGTATGCCTCTGGAAATGGAGAATGCACGGTGGAATTTATCCAGTATTTGCGAGGGCTTTATCCAGATAAGAAATTGATCATTATTTGGGATGGAGCGACCTATCATCAGGGTAAAAAAATGCAGGCTTATTTGAGTCAAGTGAACCAAGGACTTGAAGAAAAAGATTGGAAAGTCACTTGCCTTTTATTGGCATAGTCTCGCTAATAGTGAACCCCACATCGCCAAGGGGTTTTTTCTTGGATAGTCCATAAAAATCAATTATTTGACAAGCATTTTAACGAGTTTAGTCATTAGCAGGACTATAACAGGGACTCGCACCGCTATTTACATCGACGGCGTGGCTTTTCATCGTGGTGGTCAACGCCTGCGCCGGGATCGAATCATTCGGGATCAATTGCGTAATGGTAATTTGTATTGGCGGGTCGTGGCATTGACAGCGAAGGATTTAAAGAAAGGGGGGCTACTGGTGAAAGAATTGGAGGTATTAAATTCTGTCAAGAATTGAGGATGAAAAATATCTATTGTTCGGTGACGGCCCAGTACTGATGGGCATAAAAAATCAATCCAAGGAAATCAAATGTCGATTGAATTACAATTTTGGTGCCAACAACGCTATCGTGATCGTTACCATCGACTTCGAATTCTACCCGTACCGGGTGGAAGCCATGCTCTCTGGCTCGACGATGGTCGTGTACGTGCAGTGGTCAGTAAAAATAACCCTCCTGCCGACAGTTTTAATGCGTTACAGTTAGCCCTTTTCAGAAATGAAGAGAATGAAGATAAACCGCAGTGGTTTTTACGAGAGGGAAAAGCTTGGTCGCCTCTTGACCAAGAGGAAGAAGCATTAGATCTATTGGATGCGGCTGACGTTGAACCAGATAATAACCTGCGGAAACTTGTGATAGAAGCGATTGAGTATGACCACAAACAACAATTAACGGGGAATCTCTTAGCCGGTTTTGTGAAGCGACTGGATCAGCAATTTCCACGCGCCGAGTTATATCTTTTCGAACTGCTCCAGAACGCAGTGGACGAAGGTGCTCAGCGTGTATCGTTTGAGATCCGTGATGGAGCACTGGTTTTCCAGCACGACGGTGAGGCATTCAATGCCAGTGATGTACTTGGACTTTCAGCCGTGGGAGCGACAGGAAAATCGGGCCGAACAATTGGTTTCATGGGGTTGGGATTTAAGTCGGTTTATAGCCGGTTCGACCGAGTCGTGTTGTGTGACGGCGAGTGGTCATTCTTCTATGAGCGCCCCGGTGAGACACTCGATGGGGGCTGGAAGTTTCTACCTAAGTGGTGCGATGCAATTCCGCCAGAAAATGGATTTCGCTGCCGCTTCGATTTCTCGCGCGTAAAAGGTAGCCCAAATGCACTGACAGAAGACATTAGCAAGCTCGACGATGTCATCCCCGTGCTTCTCGCACGGCGCTCGCTGAGAAAAGAAGGCGATGTCTGGGAATTGAATTGGAATGGAAGGAGAATCCGGGTGGCGCGCGAGAGTGATGGGCCATCCGGCGTTGAATACTTCAACTTGGTGGATTCAGGTAAGCGACGCCGGTGGTTCTTTCTCGGTACCTGTTGGACGCCCTCTGCCGAGGCTATCAAGTCTTGGCGGGATTTTCGAGATGACCCGCATGGTGATCCCGGGGAGCAGGAGCTTGCGCTCTTTGCCGAATTGGATGAAAAAGACAATCTCCTCAACGGGCAGACAATCGGCGTGCTCCATGCCGTCTTGCCCACTGCAAAGACCCTCCCGCTCGGCTTCAATCTACAAGCCAACTGGCTCCTGCAAGCCGATCGTCAAGGCCCGATGTCCGCGCGTGACAACGCTTGGAACGCAGACATCGTATCGCACTTGCCAGACCTCATCGTGGGACTACTACAATGGATCGCGGATGGGAAGGGGCCAGAGGAAATCGAGGAGCCGTACCGGCGTTTGCCGAAGCTTCGTATAACCACCGATGGGCGGCCAGTGCTTGACATCCTGGATATCCAAGTTGATTTCTCTCCAGTCACTGCTGCGCTTCGCACATCACCCTTGGTACCGAGCTTGGATTCTCCCGAGCCCGAGCTCGAAAATCCACAATCAGGAAATTCCATACCTCCAGCAGAACAGGACCGATCCATGGCTCGGCGATGGGTCGTCCGTCCTGAGATGTGCGTCTACAAATTTGTACGTGCTGATGAATGCCGGTATTTACCGGATGCTTTCTTATCGGAATTGGCGCCACAATTCATCCGCTCTTGGCTCGGTGGATTCCCACCGTTTGCCCTTTCGATGGATAAAGATTCTGGAAATTTCTTCCGCTCGACAGGGATCATACACGAACCGAGTGATCAGGAATGGGATTCGGCAGCGGCCAACTATCAATCTATCCTTCAGTCTCTTCCGTCCGACCGCGTCAGAGCTTGGGTTGCAATCCATATAGTGGCGACAATACTACGGTGCAGATACGAAGAGTACGCACCGCCAGATAAAATCGCGATCCTTCCCAATGGGAACTGGCAGCTACGCGGTATGGATGACTTAGTGCCCCCACCTCGACAATATCTTCAATTAGAAAAAAATGCCCGCGAAATTCTTGCACCCGACCTGGAGAATACGCCTGCGCTGGCGCTCATGCTGGCACTTGTGGCTCCACCGTCTGAGAATGAACGCGATAATAATGATGCACAAGCGGTAGCCATGAGATTCTGGCCGAGAGGTAGCGAGAAGCGACTGCGGGATATCACTGAATCATTCTTCACTGGACTTGCAAGGAATACGTCCGTGTGGAATACCGATCCAACGGATCTTATCCGTTGTGTCGTGACTGTGACCGCAGCTCTCAGACCGCTACCAGCCGGCCATGAAGCCGTGACCCACGTCCTCGCGGTAGAAAGTGGGCACCGACGGCTCTTGCCAAAGGGTGAGGTTTGGGTGGGAGATGCCTATGGCTTTCCTCATATCGAGGTAGCGGCATCGGGCAAAATTCCACTCGTTGCCTCAGATTATGGAAACGACTCTGAGTGGCGTAAGTTCTTCGGGTCCCTATGTCAAACGCGACTGGAACCAAAGTGGGAGATTCTCGAAAAATTCCACGCTAATTCAAGTCGCATTTTTCATTATCTTACGGGACAAAGATATCCAGGCCAGAGACATACGACACTCGATTTGCCATTTAGATTAGGAAGTGGGCAACGTGATGATATCCATATACTGGGTACCAATCTCCAGCCATGGGAAGATATCCTAAAAGATGGTGAATTTGACCTTGTACGTGCCCGCGCATTCGCTACCACAGTCGCCCAAGGAAAGTATTCACCCGACGCTTTTGATGGTCGTGAATTCTCACCTATCAAAGTATACGTCACTTGGGCTGCTAGCATGTATAAACGTGCATACGAAGGTAGCAGAAAAAATCCGCTGTGGATTTGCTTATTACGGGACCGACCTTGGATACCGACTAGCGAGGGGTGCGTGGTCCCCCCGAGAGATGTACTGCTGCGGCCGGATCCACACAATCCAGACGCGCCGTTCGCCGACCTGGATGATGCCGTCCGAAGGGGACTGGAACCTCTTGCGGCGGTCGTCAACTTTGGCGAAGCCGTGCCACGGCCTGGCCCGCTTGCTGTACTGTTGGGTGCATCCCAGCGCCCGGAAATTTCAGATCGGGCACTGGTAACCCTATGGCATGATGTTCTTGGTGACGATGATCTCGACGTCAAACTCTTGCGGGATCGCGCCAGCGTTCTGGAATTGATTCCTGTCAGTAATCCCTGCCGTGATGGGAAGCGTCGGATAACATCGAAGCGTTTGGTGGTCGCCGGCAACTACGATTTTGGCGGATTCCTTGCGGCCGTAGCCGACACTTTGTTGGCGGATAGCGCTAATCGCCTGGCAGAACTTCTGGACATTCCCAAGCAGCCAATAGCCTACCAAGCTGTCGACTACCTGGAGTGGGTATGGGCGCAGGAGCCACCTGATGTCGAGGATGCAGTCGTGAGTGCCTGGCGCACGATTGTAGCTGAGCCGTCGGAGTGGCCGCAGATTCGGAAACACCTTGAACGTGGAGCGGTAAAGCTCTTCTGTCGTCAACCGGGGGCTCGTCGCGGCGTTTGGCTACCACTGCCAAGCGCGCATCCTCACGAGCCAGTCTGGAACGATGCCCCAGACAAGGCGGCATGCTTGCATGCAACCGACGGGATCTGGCTGGAGGCCTGGATTTCTCGAAGGAAACATGATTTCAACGTTGATGATCTCCTTAAAATCCTGGATATCAGCCGCCTTTCCGATGATCGCTTCCATCTCACCGTTCATCACTCCGGGGGCAAGCCCATGCCGGAGGAAACTGATCGACTTCATCAGATTACTCAGGCTGTACGCGCCCTCCGCGAAGAAGAAGATCTTCTCACCACCGATCTCGTTCTCCGTTCTGCCCAATCCATCAATAGGACATTCCGTATCGGTGATGCCGATCCGCGCGTGGAGCAACTCGACGCAACATGGGATGGTAAGGAATACCTATATGTCGTGGGCAATCGAGCCGCGGCATGGGCAACTGACCTCCGACCATTAGTCCAGCAGGCCCTTGGGCTTGGAGGCAATGCTCGGGCGCTTCGGCTCCTGGACCTTATCCCTCTTCTCGACGATCCGGAGAACTTCAAGCGAAAATTCGATCAGCTCTGTCGTGAATTGGATGTACCGGTCGACACTTTCGGAGAGGCTGAAAGCCCGAAGACTAAAAACGGCCCAGAGGAAGACGTCAGGTCTCGGGGGCCGCATGGCCCAGAGGAAGATGTCAGGTCTCGGGGGCCGCATGGCCCAGAGGAAGACGTCAGGTCTCG
>NZ_CBTJ020000115.1 GCF_001051235.1 Candidatus Competibacter denitrificans Run_A_D11
TAATTTTTTTCCAAGTGCTCCCCAGGGTATTGCGTCCCAAGCTGATGCAGCAGCGAATGTGATTACTGCTGGAAAAGTTGTCTCTATAGATCCACCCTTGTATCTTGGCGGGGGTGGTGATGAACTGCCTCCCAGAGGTTGAGTGAGCTTGAATCCACCCTGAGGGTCCCACCCTGATCTGTAGATGAAGCCCTTGACCTCTGTGGTTTTGCCTGCCCGAACACTGAACGGTAACCGAGGACCCGCCCGGTGCGGTGATCCTGCATGCACAAGGCCAGTGTAGCGCAGGTTGTTAATCCTCTTGGAGCATCCTCATGTACAGTCTCGGTATTGATGTTGCCAAAAACAAATTGGATAGCTGTCTGCTGAATCCTGAGAACGATCAACGCCGCGCCAAGACCGTGCCCAACACCCCAGAGGGCTTTGCCGAATTGCAAGATTGGCTGATCCGGCAAAAAGTGCCTGACCTGGGTCAGGTTCATCTCATTCTGGAAGCAACCGGGGTCTACCATGAAGCGGTCGCCCTCTGGTTTGCGGCGGCCGGGGCGGTGGTGTCGGTGGTCAATCCTGCCCAGACCAAGGCCTTTGGTCAGGGTTTGGCAGTGCGCACCAAAACCGACGCCCGCGACAGCCAGGTGCTGGCCCGGTATGGGGCTTTGATCAACCCGCCCCGTTGGCAACCGCCGCCCCCGGCGATTCGGGACTTGAACGCCCTGATGGCCCGCCTGGATGCGGTCGAAGCCGACCGGCGCCGGGAACGGAACCGGCAGGAAAAAGCGGAGGCGATCCCGCTGCCCGCACCGGTTGCGGAGTCGCTTCAGCAGCACATTGACTTTCTGGAACAGGAAGCGACCCGCCTGCAAACGGCTATTCAGAGCCACATCGATCAGCATCCTGATCTGCGCCGCGACCGCGACCTGCTCCAGTCGATTCCCGCCGTCGGCGAGAAAACCGCCCAGCGCCTAGTGGCCGTCCTGCACGGGCACCATTTTACCTGCGCCGATCAGGTCACCGCGTTTCTCGGCCTGGTGCCGGTTGAATGCCAATCCGGTAGTAGTCTCCATCGCCGGCCCCGACTCTCCAAAGCCGGGGCACCCCGGATTCGGGCGGCGCTATACATGGCGGCCGTCGTGGCGACCCGCCATAATCCACACATCCAGGCCTTATACCAGCGCTTGCTGGCCCGGGGTAAAGCCAAGATGGCCGCCTTGGGCGCCGCCATGCGCAAACTGGTGCAGTTGGCGTTCGGAGTTCTCAAACATCAGCAACCCTATCAGGCCAATTGGACCCCCGTCCCTTGACCGCCAAGACGGTATCTACTTCGACAATATTGGGTTTGGTGACCTCTCGGACTTTTTCTATGTGTGGCTGCGTCGCTCGCTGAAGTCTATTTTCCCCGACCTTTTTGTCACAC
>NZ_CBTJ020000116.1 GCF_001051235.1 Candidatus Competibacter denitrificans Run_A_D11
CCTGGTTTTAGCCGAGGTTACTGACTTTCTCGATTAGGTTTGCTTATAATTAAAACAATAGTATCGATTTTTGATCAAATTTTAATGCGATTGCCCTGCATCCCCGGCGGCGTTGACGTAGTGCGCCCCGTTTGCTGGGAATCCATCGTGCAACTAAGCTGTGGCACTTTTCGCCGTTGAATCAGTTGCGCAAACGGTCGTTTGTGCAATCGCTACGGGGTGATGTGTTATTGTGGGTTTTTGCGTTGCAAAAACATATTGCAAAATCAATTCGATTGGCAATAGGTTTACGCAATGATGCTGTACGGCTAGATTCATGTTTTTATGAATAAAAATAATGCCGATACTCCAAATATCGCATCTCCTGCACGGTGGCAAGGCACCTTAACCCGGTTTTATGTTCCGCTGCGCCCTAAACCCCGGGTCCGAACACCCTGAGCAGCTCGGTCAGGTCGATCATCCGCTCGCCCGGCTCGTTAGTAGTTGCTGACAAGCGGCCTGATTTCAAAGCTCGTTGGATGGTGGCCCTGCCCACACGGGCTGCTCGGGCAGCTCCTGCAAGGGTGAATTGCGCCATGCCCGTTCGCTCTTTTTTAGCTGTCTCACGCTGTAGCGTAGACCCTGCTCGGCCGCCCAGCCGAATCCCATCATATCCTTTGAGGGTTTCCGCCCTGCCACGGCGGGCCGGCTGACGCCCTATTTAGCGCCATGCCGAAACGGATCGACCGAACAGTCCGGCATGATCTGTCTAATTTGCTTTGGAGTGCCAAAAATCAAGACTTGTGGCACGTCGAGCCGCGCCCGTGATTTCAGCCGGTCGGACGGGCCATCCATCGGGGCCAAAAGTCGGGGGTGGCGGTCTACCGCCACAGCTTCTCGAACCGCGCCGGGTTGGCGGCGGTGTAGCGGACGGTGTGCTGGATGTTGCGGTGGCCGAGGTAGTCCTGAATCAGCCGGGTGTCCGCGCCTTGGTCGGCCAGGGCGTAGCCGCAGGCATGGCGCAGCATGTGTGGATAGGCGGGCAAGGGCAACCCGGCCCGCTCGCCGCACCGGCGCACCACCAGCCACGCGATCCGTCGGAATTTTTCGGCGGGTCGCGTTTTGCCGCATAACTCCACCACGTGGAGTTATGCGGAACCATATAATCACTGATTGTCGCGGACGCTTCGCGCCCGCGACAACGGGGCGGCGGATTACAATCCGCGAGGTTGCTTGGCGCGAAGCGCCGCACAACCTCGCGGATCAAGCCGACTTCAGGCGAAAAAGCCTGCGGCTTTCTCGCCTTGCGCGGCTTATCCGCCGCCCCGTTAGGCCGCTCCACAGCCCGATCGAGTGTTTATTCTAACGGCTATACTACGATTCACCTAAACTCAGGAGAACAGAGATGTCATTTCAGAACAATTACCCAAATTTGGTTGCAGAGAAACCCCAGGCCCATACCCGTTTAATTAGAGACTACGACGGCGCCAACAGAGACTTTGACTACATCATTATCGGTTCCGGTATGGGCGGCGGTATATTAGCCGATGACTTAGCTGACCGACTGGGCCAGAGCCATCGCATTCTGGTGCTGGACGCTGGTTCGTTCATTTATCCGACACACGTCTACAACATCAGCCGCATACCAAACTTTGCCGTGGCCAATCATTTCGGCGTTGACAATTTCAAGCAATCATCGACCCCTGATCAATTCATTGGCGGCCAGCCACAATTCGCTCTTGGCGGGCGTTCGATCTTTTGGTCTGGCCTAATCCCACAAGCTCAGGACTGGGAACTGGATTTTTTCCCGGATAACGTGCGCTCAGCTTTATCTTCGGATTACTTCGACTTGGCGGCCGACCGGATGAACGAGTCCATCTCGCTCGGTGAAAAGGCGAAGGAGTTGGTGGAGCATTTCCGCAGTAGCCCTCTGAACGGTGATTTTGATATACAAGAGACACCTCGCGCTTTGCACCAACCCTATCTCAATCGCGATGGCATACCGCGGGATCAGTTCTTTGTGGAGCCGACGGGCGTATTTAATGCCGCCGAACTGCTCATCAACCAGGTAGGCTTAACGCCTGGCGTAGATCAAAACGGCAAAGGTCTCTTCATCAAACTCAATAGCTTCGTTGAGGCCATTACTGACGTTCCTCATGGATGGTATGAAGTCAGTACCACGAACACAGTCACAGGGGAACAAGTCAGCTTTTACACCCCCAAGGTTGTGATTGCCGCTGGCTCTACGGAGAGTCCGAAGCTGATCAATCGTTCCGCGATTTACCAAAGTCTACCCGATCATGTAAAGGGGCTTGTAGGCTTTGGGTTGACGGATCACCCCGTTACCGGAGAGTCACAGGCTTATGTCTCGTCGTTGGGAAATAGTCCACGTATCCCTCTTAGTCGCCGGGATCACGCCAAGATCATCTTTTACTCACGCGGCAAGCGTGACGCTAGCGGCCATGTGATCTTTCCCTTCAATATCGAGATGAACGTCAACCACGAATATTGGCACCTACGTAACAACGACCCCTCCGCGGAACCAGTCGATGACAATCCCAGCAAGACCCGCGTGGATATTAAATTCAGCTTCGCCAATTGCTTGGACGATTTCAACGGCATTTTCTCGCAACCCAACGACGGTTACAGGCCCTATGTACGCTTCAAGCGCTTTTCTGTGCTTGATGATCTGTTGCAGTCACGTTTCCCGGCACTCGCAGGCTGGCAAAAGAGCCACCAGGAGTTTTTCAATTTACTCAATGAAACCCGAAATCGCGTGTTTGCGGAATTCAACGATGTGGACTGGATTACCGGTGAGTATGGCGGTGGTAACGGCAAGCAATGGCCTTTCGGTTGGGGTACTGTACATCATGCCTGCGGCACCTTGCGGATGCCCTGGAAGCCCAATCGCAACGCCAGCTTTAACCACGAGTCGGTTGTGGATGAAGACCTCAAGGTCCGAGGCGCCACCGGTCTCTATGTTTGCGACATGTCCGTCATGCCAATCAGCACGGCTGCGAATCCCGTCCGCACCCTTGCGGGTCTAGCCTTGCGTCTCTCGCGACATTTGGGTTGAAAGCGTCAGCAGCGCTTCACGTCGATCGGTAGCACGTTGGCCTACTGATTGGTTTCACTAGTGGGCTGCCGCAAAAGTTTTGACAGGTAGCGATGGGGACCCTATGGTGGGGTCAACAGGAGGAAACCCCATGGCCCACAAATACTTGGTTGACCTCACCGAAGAGGAGCGGGGATACCTGCTCGACGTCATCCGCAAAGGCAAAACGACCGCGCGCCGGGTCGCGCGCGCCCATGTTTTGCTGCGTGCCGCCGAGGGTGCCACCGATGAGGAGATTGCCGAAACGCTCCGCCTGGGACGGTCGACGGTGCATCGCCCCCGCCAGCGCTTTGTGGATGACGGACTGACGGCAGCGTTAAGTGAGCCGTCTCGGTCGGGTTCACCGCCGGCCTTGACGGGTAAACAGGCGGCCTTTCTGATCGCCTTAGCCTGTAGTACCCCACCGGCGGGCCGCCATCGGTGGACCTTGAAACTGCTGGCCGATCGCTTGGTGGAACTGCGCCAAATTGACATGATTTCCCCGGATACCGTCGGTCGCGTGCTGAAAAAAACGACTTCAAACCGTGGCAACGCCAAGAATGGTGTATTCCCAGTGTCAGTCCCGACTACGTCTGGCCTATGGAGGAGGTCCTGGACTTGTACGCCGAACCCGACGATCCCCGGTATCCCCCAGTGTGTTTTGACGAAAGCCCCGTGCAGTTGACCAGCGAAACCCGTCATCCGCTGCCTGCTCATCCCGGTCAGCCGGCGCGCTATGACTCTGAATATAAACGGGAAGGCACGGCAAATTTGTTTCTGTTCGTCCAGCCCTTGCAGGGTTGGCGTCAGGTCAACGTCACTCAAAAACGGACTAAACAGGACTTTGCCCAACCAATGCGGTTACTGGTCGATGTCTACTTTCCAGCGGCCGAACGCATCCGGCTGGTCATGGATAATCTCAACACCCATACCCCCGCGGCCCTGTACGGGGTCTTTCCCCCGGAGGAAGCTCGCCGAATCACCCGCAAGCTCGAATTTCACTACACCCCCAAGCATGGCAGTTGGCTCAATATGGCCGAATGTGAGTTGGCCGTTCTCGCCGGCCAGTGTTTGGATCGTCGCATTCCAAACATTGAAACCTTGCGGGAGGAAATCGCCGCGTGGCAAGGCCCGCGCAACCAACTCCAGACCAAAATCCACTGGCAGTTTGGTACCGACGTGGCCCGGGTCAAACTCAAGCGCATCTATCCGTCCTTGGAACCCACCGAAAATCTGGTCGGGCCAGAAGAGGCTTCCGAACCTGTCAAAACTTTTGCGGCAGCCCACTAGAGGGGTTTGCACCGTTTTAACGATAAAGTTCAAGGGATTTTTCAGCACCCAACGTGCAAGGTGATGGGCGCGGAGCAAACGCAGCTTCGATAGACCGACTGTTTCCTTTTGTCCGATGTTGCGCTGCAACATTTCCGACAAGTCATTGATTTTCTGAGGACCGAAAAACTCCGACATGGGACAAAATGGATGAAACCCTGTTAGAGCGGTGTCCGCTCTCGCGCCCCGTGCGTGACGTGAAGAATTTGAACCGTCTGTTCTTGCTCTTTCACGCAGAACAAAACCCGGTAGCTGCCGAAAATCAGGTTTCTGATTTCGTAGCTGTAGAAAGGGGTCTGAGTAGCAAATGGACGGAAAGTCGGCATAAGCCTAGGCAGGTAACTCAACCTGCTAGTGCGCCACGAGGCGCCGGTTCGCTAGTGGCTGAAAGTGCCACCGAGAAAGGGCCGACCCAGCCCATCTCGTACCGAGTCTTGAGCCGACTGCCGGTAACGACAGGGGTTAAGCGTAGACAGGGATGCGGTAGGCCGTAAGCCGCAAGGCTGAAGTGATGGAGCCCCGTTAATGATACTTGCGGGAGGGTCGATGACGTTAACTGTAGCTGCTCGCAATCATCGGCGGGTTTGCGCGCAATCATCGCCGGTTTTCTGCTCACATTAACTGATTCTATCCGGCCATCGCTGCTCACATTGTTTGCAACGATGCGCGCAATCATGAAGCCTTGCTTGCAATCATCCGGTGGTCTGCTCACATTAATTGCAACCGAGGATGGGATAGCCAACCGCTTGAGATGGATGGCATTTGTGCTAACCGGTTAAGAAACTCGTGTGGCGGTCATCAAAGCTGACTTTGAATTTTTTACCGGGTTGATTGCCCAGAAAACCGAGATTTTCAGCGGTCTGGTGGACATACCGGCAGTGGTTAAGAAAACCACCGTTTTCTTGCCTGCTCCGTTGCAGGGAATGTGAGCAGAGGAACCGATGATTGCAAGCACCGGGCGATGATTGCAAGCACAGTTGCAGAGAATGTGAGCACGGCCTCCCCGATAGAATCAGTTAATTTGAGCAGGAAAAAGCCGATGATTGCGCGCAAACCCGCCGATGATTGCAAGCGGCTACAGTTAACTTATCAGAAGACCACACCGCCGTCCGCGGGAAGGGCAGAGGACAGGCGGCCTCTCCGGGGTCTGAGAGCACGGCATGGCGCAACAGGGAACCGGTGAACGTGGGAGATCCTGACCGTTCTTCCGGGAGTGGGAGTACCGATGAACAAGGGTAACAGCGAGGACATTGGGACCAGCCCTTTTAAGGTACTCTTGCAACTAACTGATATTTTTGAGGTTATTTTTGCTGTTTTACACAATTTTAGGCTAAATTTCGTTGTAAGTCATTGATTCTACGTTGCCACCTTAAAAGGGCTGGACATTGGGACGACGGGCAGGAAGTCAGATGGGGCATAGTACCGATGAAGCGGAGTAACGCCCGTGGAGGGAAGGCCCCTGGGTGGAATCGACCTTGGAGGGGAAACGTCATGGGTCCAACCGAGACCTGCGCTATGACGGATACGAAACTGAAGAGGATAGCGTCGCTTTCCGCACAGACTGGCGGCGTGCTTCCATGGGCTGAATAGGACGAAGGCCAAGGGCATCGACGGGATTGACCGTACAAAGCGACGTGAATGGTTTTATCCTGAGCCTATTGCCTGAATTGGGCATGATGGGTTCTAAATGGGGGGGAGTCCGGGTGACCGGCTCCTCTACCAGCTAATGAAAGTTGCCCATTTTTATGAATAATCCGGGCTAAGAGTTAAGGCGTTTCCTCCACCCGGACGGTGATCCCTTCCCCTTCGAGGACCGCGACTAAGGCACGGGTCAGTTTCGCCGCCATGGCCGGTGCCGTTTGGCCGCGCCAGCGTTGCTTGAGGGACAACACTGGCCGGACGAACACCGACCACCGCAGGGGCTGATCCAGGTAACCCTCGCCTTCGCTGGCCGCGCAGCCACA
Organism: Candidatus Competibacter denitrificans Run_A_D11; assembly: GCF_001051235.1. Classification (GTDB taxonomy): domain Bacteria; phylum Pseudomonadota; class Gammaproteobacteria; order Competibacterales; family Competibacteraceae; genus Competibacter_A; species Competibacter_A denitrificans. Next base: position 6,367 of record NZ_CBTJ020000116.1, read on the forward strand.
GCCGATCATGAATTCGGCGTCCCCTTCCGCATATTCGATGAACCAGCCCCAATCCTCTCCCAACGGGTAGCTGGTCACGATGCCCGTCTGCATCAGCGCATTGGAGAGCCATAACGCTAACTCGAAGCCATACGCGCCGGGGTTGACCTGGCAGGATTCCGGGAGGTAGGGCAGGAAGCGGCTGGAATAAAATTCAATGCGGGTCATAGAGACGCCCCAAATAACCGGATGATTTCTGGTCAGGTTCAAGTTCAGCGTGTGCGAACGTCATATTGCGTCAGCACACATTCTCCCCCCAAGCCCTCGGCTTCCACTAGCAGCCCAACATTGCGGGTATAATAACGGCCGCGCCATTCCATGCGCCGCTCGGCAGTAATTTGTGGGTCGTCACAGTCGAAGTTCTCAATCCGGACTGCATCGACGTGTTTCAGCGCTGGCGTTTCGATTCGCTCACTGCCTGCCATAGTCCACGTCCCGACATGCTCACGCGCCTTGGGTTCTCCCGGGATCAGTGGCTCGCTGCCGTCGCGCCCGGGATTCGGCGCACTGAATACGTGGCCGTTGGCATCCGCAAACAAATAGGAAACCAGTGGTTTATCCTTTTTGATTTGCAGTTCCGTGCGAAAGTACTGGACATGATCACGGGTGCTAGCGGAAACCAGCCGGAGGGTCTTGGTGAAAGAGTATTCCAGAACACTGCGGGCATCCCCGAACCCCGTATTCAAGGTCCGGGGCGCGGGCGCGTCGCGAGCATGGCCCAGCGCGACGCGGCGGCGTGCGCCTCCGCTAACAAAGCCGCCCAGTCATCGGGCGGATGGCCGCTGGCCAACATGTTGCTAAAAACCCGATAAGCGTCATCCTCTTGTTCGTAAGCGCGTCGGGTCTTCTCATCATTGACCCAAGCGAAAACGATGACGCGGCTCGGGGCGTGATAGCGGAAAAACAGGCGATACTGTTGAAAGAACTTGACGCGAAACCAATGGGTATGAGCTTCACCCAGCGTATGACCTTGCCGGTACTCGCGACGTGTCGGGTCTTGAGGGACGACCTCGAAGACCAAGCGCGTGATTGCCGCCAGCCGTTTGCTGGCATTTTTCTTGAGATAACCCACCGGGTCCTTCTGTTGAAGGCCCTCGACCTGCTGGATCAGCCTTTCCACCTGATCGAGGAACAGCGGATGGGCAAAGAGGGTCCAGCCGTTGACGACCAGCGGTGCCGGCGATGCGCCGCTCATTCGTCATCGGCCGATAGCGGCGCCTCCAGATCGACCGCCACGTCCCCGACCAGCGCACGCAGACGGTGTAACCAGGCTCGGTCCAGCGCCGCCAGCCGTTCCGGATGACCAGCGATGTCACGCGCCAGAAGATCGAGGAAGGGCCGCAAGGCGGGATCTTCGCCCGGGGCCGCCGCCGCGCGCGTCATTAGGACGGCGCCGTTGGGAAGGATCGCGTAATGGATCTTATCGCGTTTGCCCAGCTTAAGGGCGCGTCGCACACTCGCCGGCACCGTGGTCTGATACCGATCGGTGAGGGTGGATTCAACGTCAAGGAGGGGGGGCATGGCGGTCTCGAGGGATCAACAGTTAATCGCTTGGAGCGTAATGCAAATGCATTGTTCTGACCATCCCCGTGCGGGTTAAGTTCGGCGCCCTCTTTCGAGAATATCGATTTTTTCTCCGTGCAGGAGGTGACGCTAAATGAATCATTAAATCCACTTTCAATCATGATTTGGCCTATTATCATGAATCCCGTCCCCACCCCCTGCGCCGCCCCCTTTCGTTCGTAAATACATGATGACATGTTACGAGGGTGAGGGTTCACGGCGGAGGCTAAAGCGCCGACGGGATCCACTCCATGGAGCCTGCGGATGAGTGGGCATTGCACGGGTCCGATCCATCGTTCGGATTACCGGAAAATTGACCGGAGGGAAAAATCCACTCAATGCTTTGTAAGCATTTTATGGAGATCCGTATCCCCGTCAGGAACACGACCCGATTGCGCCAGTACCGCAGGCATCCGCGCGGACCCCAGAAGCCGCCCGTGAAGTGAACGCACGATCCCCGCCGACCTCCGGGGTCCGTCGCCCGCTGGCTGGCGCGGCGCCCGCAGGCCCTCTGAGCCGCAACCCCTGGAAAGCTCAAGGTCACCTTCAAAACCCGGGCGTTGGAACTCCCCTGCTGAAGACGAACCTATATCAGCGATTCCCTCACCATAAACCCGACCGGAGCATCGCATGGAGACCACGCCACACAATCTGAGCACCCTGTTCGATCAATTAGGGCTGCCGTCCGACGCCCTCGCCATCCAGAATTTCATCCATGGGCATCGGCCGTTCGATCCGAACACTCCACTCCAGCAGGCCTCCTGGTGGACCCCCGCTCAAGCGGAATTCCTGAAACAGGCCATCGAGGAGGATTCGGACTGGGCCGAGCCGGTGGATGAACTCGACGCCCTGTTGCGGCCCGCGCCAGAAGCGTCCTGAATCCAGCATCCCTCCACAAGAAAACGACTAGTGGGTCAAGTGCCTTGCTGATCGCCATTATTTCCCTCGGTTTTCGATTTAATATATTGATAAGATTATTATTAATTCTGATCAATGGCCGTGGTCAAGGCAAGTGACCCACTAGTGGGTCCAATGGTTTGCTTATCGCCATTAAGATCCACCCCTGGATTTGGAATAGGCGGGTAACTCGTCGCTCCAGAACCCCTTCATTGGCCCGCGGGTGGTGACCGATATTCCGGTGGAGTCGGCAACGCCCCACGCGGAATCGACTCGCGCCGTGCGCCCGCACTGGCGGCGCGGTCACTTCCGGCGGCCTACGGCGAGAGTCTGACCGACCGCCGGATCGGCTGGATTCGCCCGACATGGGTCAAAGCCGCCGAGGCTTTCGGCCGGAATCAGTCCCCCGCCGGAGGACCCTGGATGAACCGGTGGCGCGCGGCTAAAGTCGCTGAATGGTAAAGCTCATGCCCTCGACCCATGGCCTCGTTCTGACACCCACAACCAGGGCAAGGCATCGCTGCGCAGGGTGAGATAGCGTTTGATGGCCCGCAGTTCATCGCCGGCGATCGGATGTTCCACGGCCAAGCCGTTTTTGAGGCGCCGTACCCATAGCCGGGCGTGGTCGAGATCGGCGTCATTGCGACGGAGACCAACGGCTTCGCTGACCCGGAGACCGTGGCGAAACATCGTCAGTACCCGCAGGTAATCACGAATCCCATGCCGCCCTGCTTTGGCCGCTGTCAGCAAGGGTAGGCGTAAGGATTCCTTCGTAAATGAGTAACAAGCCTGGCATCAGGCTAATAAAACCTGTTTTAGCGTTTTTTTGTACGATTTTCGCCTACGCATCCCGACCGTTTTCTTAGTCAATTATCGTAAAGGTAAAAGGATGGTTTTCTTAGGCGGTGTTCTAATCATCCGGGCGCGAAGCGCTCCATTTATCATAAATTTATTTTTAAAATTAGCTGCTTGTTGATGTTAAAGCCACTATTGCCCATTTTTGCACAAATCATTCAGTCACCCTGTTACTCATTTACGAAGGAATCCTTACGCCTACCCAGCCATGGGGGGTTCCTGTGTCTATTTTAATATCGAGCCAATCCCGACCTGCCCATGCGAACCCCCTGTCGGCTGGAGTAGCCGTGGCGTTACTTGGACGCATGGAAAAAAACTTCCCCTCAGCAGTAGTTCTAAGACCCCACGTTGTTTGGCAATTCGGGCATTGGCAGTAGAAATCTTCCGGTGGGTTAGGACTGAATCGCGCCTCATGGCCACACAGGCGAGAAAGAGCACCAATTTGCCGAATAGCAGAATCGATCATTTCAGCAACCTGGGGACTGGCAAACTCTCCTAATAAGTTCGTTAATTGTGAAACCTGTTCATCATCAAGGGGTTTCATCAGTTGTACATGGGTAGGAGAAACACTGTTAAACTGCTCAGGCCAATCATCAGTCAGTTGTTTAACCCGCGTAGGAAGAGGCCCTAGCCGACGACCGTAGCCTTTAACTAGTGGTCGGAGGAGCCATTCATCGATGAGCCTCCCCATCTTTTCGACCACATACAAATCCATCGGCGAGATACGGAGATACTGAGATGAAGTATGGCTGGCTTTATTGCCAGGCCAGCAAATAACCCGGTCTTGATCCAAGGGTTCTTCATCTTCAAGGGTGTCGCCGAACCAGGCTACCGGTATGAGCCGCAAATAGAGACTACCATCACGTGTGTCACTGATCGTCCAGTCCAGATGGTCCCGTTGCACAATAAACTGTTTACCCGCTCCACTAAAGCTCAGTTGCCCTTCTTCGATGCTGCATTCATACCGATCTCTCTCCAAGGCTCGCTTTAAAACTAACCCAATATAGTCACTATAAGAGGATTGCAATTTCTGGTGCTGAGCTAGGCGCTCTTCACGGGTGAGTTGTTGATCTTTTTGATTGATCTGCAACATTTCCCATAAGGGCGGCAAGTGACGGTAGTGAAGATCATGATTGAAAATATCAGTCCGATGAATTTCGGTCGGCACCGCCGCGTTAGCAGGAACACGACTATACAAACCTTGCGTATACTGCTTCAAGCTACGAATTCTACGCCATTGTTTTTGCAATTCGGCCAAGGTCTCTTTCCCTGCTTTCAGCTGGATTCCGGTCTTATCGTCCTGGTATGCCTCGCCCCACAGTCGGCAGATGTCCCGCCGCAACCGGAAATGAGTCTTGTCGGGGTCCTCAAAGTCAAGCGCCTCTTCCAGTTGTAAATTCAGCTCTTGAATTTCCTCAATCCGACCAGAAAGATAACGATCCAGCTTATCCAACAAACGCTTGTAGAGCCGATTTTCGTAGATGGCGTAATCATCTTCACTGAAACGGGCCAAGATCTTCCGTGGCAGGACACCGCTCAGGGTCCGCTGCTGCCAACAATCGGAGTGTGAGGCCAAATGCGTGAGGGCCGATGTTGCCAGTCGGCGCGCACGCGCAACTGGAACAACCCAGTTGTCGTAGCGCAGGTCCATGCGAGGTTGATCCGATATAAACTGCAAATGACCTTCTTCGAGGACTTCTGCCACGGATCGCTCCAATTCCTTCAGTTCGCATTGGGCGGCAATTTCGCTCGGCAGCATCGGCGAAATATTCCGGTTGCCATCAGCCACTTTCCCGGCGATGGTCATGATCGCCTCAGCGGCCACAGCCACCAGCTTGCCGTTCTCCTCATCTTGGTCCGATAGTTCAATAAATGCATGTCCTGCGTTTTCAAGGCGGATAGCCCCTGATCCATCGTCCAGTAGCAAGCCACCCGCTTGCAACTCGTGACCATTAACGACCAACCGATCCAGTAAACTGTACCTGCCCGGCGTCAAATCACTTGGCAGTGTATCCAGTTGTCTGCCGGTGAAACGATCCAGAACTTTCATATATTCCGTTCCTTACGGATCCGATCCTTGGCCAGCAATTCCAGTGAGCGGCGTGGTTCCGATGACCATTTTTTCCAAATATTGGTCAACACGTCTTCAATCGCTTCAAGATCCTTGATGTCGACATCATATCGACCGGTAACTTTGCCACGGCGGAATACCCGACTGGCAAGAAGATAGTCTAACGCATCCTCTTTCCGTCTCCCGGTCGCCATAAATACCGGGATGAAACGCAAGGCCTGTTTCTCAAAGCGATTACCCCAGCCCAGATCAAAACGATCCCGCAAAATATTGGTGAGCGGCCCGGTCGTCAAATCTTCCAGTAGTTCTCTTACTTCATCTTCGTTCTGCGTGATCGCATCGTCGAAGCGCGCCATTAATGATTTGAAAGTGTAGCTTACCCTGGATTTTTCCTCGATCTCAAAACTGGTTTCATGACGGGGCAGGGTCATCACATGAGCACGGTCATAGGTCTTATCAGCGAATTCATTAGTAGTCTCATCATGATTAGCCGTACCTACAAACCAGACATTTTCTGGAATACAAATCTTACGCCCCTCCATAAGACGTACTGGCGCATTGGGCAATGGTCTTTCCGACAAACTGATCAATCGCTCTCTGGGATCATTCTTTTCAAGTGCTGAGAGAAATTCAGCAAAATATTGCTCAGGGCGCGAAAGATTCATCTCATCGAGCAAAATAATATTGCATCGATCCCGGTAAAATTCAGTCCCTGCTTTATAAAGACCTTGCAGGCAGTCGCGTTCATAAAAACGCTTCTCGAAAGCATTATAGTGTCCAAGCAGGTCGTCACGATCTCTCCATCCCGCCTGAACGGCAATATCGGTACATTGCCCGCCGACGGCCTTGGCAAAGGCTTTTGCCAGGCTGGTCTTGCCGGTACCACTGATTCCTTGAAAGATATGCAGTTGACTCATCGCTAACCCAGCGATGAGCAATTGAATATCCTCGAGACGAAAGTAAAGCGGCGTCTTATCTTCAGCCTGAGCGATCCGGTGTTGTAATTCAATGGCAAATTGCTTTAGATTAGGAACATCCTGCTCTGACAGATTCAACTCAGTGGCTTGGCGATCTTTGCTCCAATCGTTACGCGATGCGCTATCCATCCATGACATCTGTGGAAATGGTTTTTCCGCTTGGTGGGATTGGGTCAGATCGTCTACGGTCTTACCCAAATTGTCCAGTCGGCTACTCAGTATTCGATTGTTTTTTTCAAGCGCCTGCTTTTCTTTCTCCAGGTTTTGCTTATCGGTGACGCCAAGACGCAGACGATGCAATTCAGCCTTCGCTTCTGCCAGATCAGATTCGATATCAGCGAGTTTCGATCTTTGTGCATCACAAATCTGTCGCAACTCCTCATTTTTAGCATGCAAATCATCATCCTGATTGTTGGTGAGCTGATTTTCGAGCTGATTAATTTTTTGCTTACAAGCCGCTAATTCATGGAGTAATTCTTGCGCTGGCCGCCCTGCCAATGATTCGGATAATTCACGATACTGCTCAAGTTGCTCTTCAGCATCCCTCAAATCCTGGTAGGCTTTCTCAAGACGCGCTTCGGTACGCTGACGCGCTTCATCGTGGCGCTTGAGTTCCAGTTCGGCTTCGTGGAGTGCTTCTTTACGAATTACAGTTTCCCTACGTTTCAGTTCTTTCCACTCGATGTCTAAGCGACACTGGTCTTGCTGGTAGGATCGCTCCTTGGCAGCAATCTCCGCTTCGCGTTCCATAAGTTTGGCTAATCTTTTAGCTTCATCATCATGGGCCTGCTGCTCGGCTTGATGAATGTCGCGGCGAATCTCATTCCTTTTTGATTCGAGTTCGGCAATCTCATTCTTCAGTTCACGCAGGGCCTTATCGTTTTGAGCTGCGAATCCGGATCGTGCATCAAGCTCGCGTAATTCCAGGTCACGCTCCTTATCTGTCAAAGCTGATCCTGTTTTATCTAGGTCGGTTTGACGCTGGTCCAACTCTGCCTTCAGTTTAGTGAGTTCTTCACGTTGTTTATTTTTTTCATCATTGCACCTTGCAAATGCCTCTTCTTTCCGTGTCAAATCTTCCGAGCGTTTTTGGATACTTTTATGTATCTCAAGAATTTTCGCTGATAGTCCCGAGATTTCTTTCAAAATTTTCTCAGCCTCAGCCTGAATGGCTGAATCAGATTTTTCCAGAGTGGCGAGTTGAGCTGTTTCCATGATAGGTAATGCAGTATCTGGATTATCATTTTCATTAATCTCTTTGACAGAATTTATACTCTTCCTCGCGCCTTCAAATTTTTCGTGTAGCGTTGTAGAGCTATTGGGGCCTTTCGGTGGTCTATGTTTCTTTGCCATGATCAGTACCATTTCTTGAAAATTTGAACCCATTGAACTACGAATTCGGCATACGCCATTGCTTCTTCCTTGATCGCTCTATCCTTGCTGGAATGGCCAGCCTTTTTGTTTCGGACATCCGCCATATCCAGCAGTCGATTGAACTGTAATTCACTCGACGCGAACGTGTGGTAAGGATGCCCGTCTTGATTGCAGGTCGCCAACAAGGTGGCAAACAGTAGCGCTTTAAGTGATGTCGATCCTTGACGAGTCACCGCCGTTCTCACCTGGTTGAGTGGCTGTGCAGCAAGCCGCCTGATCACGTCATCAGTCAGGCAGGCAAGATGACTGGCTTTAAGGTAATCGCGTGCTTCTCCATTTTTCCATTCAGACTGGATACGCCAATGCGGCAACCGCTGAATGTCTGGGGGATAGACTTTGAGCATCCACTGCAGGACGCTTTCGGCAAGGTTATGCATTTCGATCAGTAGACTGGTAATATCTTCCGGCCAAGTTCGTGCTTGCCCCGACAATAGCTCCATCCTGCGTTTTACCCCAGCGAGATAGCCTCTGATGCTGGGAACCTTGCTTGACCAACCGAAATCGGCCAGCAATTTGAGGTCGACTTCATTCTCCAAAGAACGCAACCATTCAGCCGCAGTCATATCGGTGGCTGGTTTCTGCCCAAATGCGTTGGCGATATAGCGGGCCACATGGGGATAATCGGGTAAAATCTCCTGGAGTGGTTTGCGTAACCATACCGCGGCGTGTTGCAATCTAAAGGGATCTGCAATCAGCCATGGCGGATCTCCGTCGCGATCGGCAAAAATCCATGTCCACAGCCACGTCGGCTGTGTGCTATCCTCAATGAAGCTGAAGCTTTCCATGTGCAAGCGGGGTAAGCAGGGGCGGTCACCCGCGTCCCGCTGCTTTGCATGAGCGTAATCCCTCTGGTAGTGTCGATACGCTTCAAATAGCGATCCCAGGTCCAAAGTACCTTCGATGGCATGTTTCAGGCGGAATGGGCGATCCTCTTTCCCGGAATTCCGATCAAACACGAATACCGGATATCCCTGCTCATCGGTTCGCCTGGGTTCAATTTCTCGAAGTTCTTTGGTGAAGCGCGGTAGCCAGTTTCCTGAGATGGCATCCTGATAGGCATACCCGATACAAACCGGTGCTTCGGTCGTCTCGTCCTCATCAAGCCGCTGCTCACCCTCCGGCGTCAACGCCCCCAGACTGGTCATCCACCCATTTGGGATCAGTTGTGCCGCCATAATGAACTGCACCAGTTCACAGTTCAGACCCAGCAGGTCAGCGATTTCCTGAGGATCCTGACATTTCGCCCGAACTAATCCGAGTATCGCCTGTTGAAACAGATTGAGGCGCGAGTCACGCTGTTCCGGATCCGGATATAATACTTTCCAAACGTACACCGGCCAGAGAAAGGGGCGACTGCCTGAAGCTGGGGGTCGGGATACTTCTTCAATTTGCAACAGGTAGCGTTCAGCCGCCATGGGCTTGCTCCTTGCGGCAGAGTTCCAGAAACGCGGCTAGTGCTGGAACAGCTTCCTTGGCCAAGGCCCCTTGCGCCATACGCGGATCGCCAACGGCAATCAACAGTTTGCGCTGGCGACTCATGGCTACGTTCAGGCGATTGGCTACCCGCAGATGACCATACTTTTTATTGAGCAAGCGCTCACGGTCGACCGGTTCATGTTGTTCGGTAATGACGTTATCGTTGGCGCGCACGATTGACAGGAACACGACATCGAATTCTTTGCCCTGAAAGGCATCGACGGTGCCAACACGCAGACGCTCTTCACCGGAGTCAGTTTGCTGATAGGGGCGTGCAATGCGGATCTCGCCCTCTTCATCCTCGGCCAGCCCACCGCTACGAAAAGTTTCGAGGATCCGGTCGGATTGTGCGCGATAGAAGCTGATGACGCCGATGCTCAGCGATGGCCCGCAGGCATCGGCGATGCGTTTCACTTCACGGGCGATAACATCGGCCTCGGCCTGACGGATGTGGCTGGGTCCCCGCCGGCTTTCTTTCCCTTCGCTTAAAGGAACCTCCAGCCACGCGGCACAACGGTTTTCATAACCTGGAATCGTATGAGCAAAATCAGCGGCTGGCCGCCCCGAGCGTAATTTATCCAACCTTTCGGATTCATAAAATTGCTGACTGATAAAGTCGCCCAGGGTGGGATGCATCCGATACTGGGTATCGAGCATGACGACACGTTGAATGTTGTCTACTTTTTCTTGTTCTCTGAGTTGTCTTACCAGACGTTCAAACAGGCTTTGTTCGTAGGCTTTGGCTTGCGCCTCGCTCAAGCTCTGTCGTTCAATCAATTCTTCCTCCAAATCCCGCTGAACCAGATGGGGTAACTGGCGATGATCGCCGACGAGGACAATCCGGCGCCGCGCCATGGCCATCGGTACAAATAAATCCAGCGGATTTGCACGGGCGGCTTCGTCAATGACGACGGTATCGAACTCAATCTCCTCGGTTTTCTCAGCGTCACTCAGCTCCTTTAAGTTGCTCATGTGCTGGCTGGCTGCTTGCTGACAGGTGGCGCCCACAATGCTGGCGTATTCGCGAACGGTGCGTTCGGCCTGCTGCGGATCCTGGGCCAGCGCGGCATGGTAAGTCGCTACGACCGACGCAATCCCGCGCCGGGATTGGCGTAAGGGAGCTTCTATCGAATATTCAATATAATTGAGAAGTTCCACGGCTTCCCTGGTGAGCGCCTGCTTGAGTACCGGAGGCCGGTAATCCGGAATCAGCCGATCCAGCATCGCCCCCTTGAAGTCCGCCAACTCGGCCAGATCGGCCGCTGTTGCCTCCCGAGTCAGCGCCAGCCGTTGCAACAAACTGCACTCCGCTTCTTGAAGCGGAACATTGGCGCGTTCGAGTGTGCGCCTCAACTGGTCAATCCGATCAGCCCCGTCATCACTGAACCCGGTCGGCGTTGTTCGCAGTGCTCGCACCAAGCGTAGTAACCTGGCGGGTTGACGTGATTTGAGCGGTGCTCCCGCTTTGCGCTGTCTTTTCAGAAACTCATCCCATTGATCCCTGATCTTAGGAGGCAGGCGCACACTCAGTCTGGCCAACTGCTGCAACAGGGCGTCGATTTGTTCGAACTGGGCGTATTGTTCCGCCGGCGACAAGCGGGCGAGCCGCAAACCCATGATTCGACGCCGGAGATCAGCCAACGGTTGCGTCAGGGGTTCGCGGGCCTGGACGGCTTCCAGACCAGCAGAGATCTTGGCGCGTTTGCGTTCGCACCAAACCTTGACCGGATCGACGCCACCTTCATTACTACGACTTCGTCCGCCAATCCGTACCGCCGGCAGGCCAAAGACTTCTGCCCGATTCAGGGCATTATCCACCGCATCATGCTGGTAACTGGTGATGAGCACCTGGTGCTGCAACAAATTTCCACCACGGGTTTCTACCAGCCGTCGTTGCAGGGCAGCGATGACCTGGGTTTTCCCCGTGCCTGGCGGACCGACAATCAACGCCAGGTCAGGCGTATTGATGGCAACCTCCAACGCACGTTCCTGACGCTCGGTGGGGGGACCCTTAAAACAGGCTTTCGCGTAGGGAGACAGGCCCTTGAGTTGACGGTGCCGGGCGCTGGGCGGCGCTACGCCTTCGAGCAGATAGCTCAATTGGGGCAGGCGGCGACCGGATTTTATGGACTGCTTTGCACGCTCACGCCGTTTCCTTATCGCTGCATCGCCAGAAAGCGAATAGTAAAGATAACCCTTGGCCGGGGGACGTTCGGTACGCCGGTCCTGAGGAGGGACCAGAATGACACCATTTCCGCGAAATTCTAAAGTGCCACGAACCGGACGTCGTTGGTCGTTCCCCCCACTGGTCAAGGAATCTTCGAACGCGGTATCGAGATCCAATTCACGTTCACCGAGTTCAACTTGGGTGGAGGCGCTCATCTCCAATGCACGCCACCGATCCCGGAAGTTTTTCACTTGATCGGCATCGGCCTGGAGAAACCAGGCCCGGCGCTCGTCTTCCATCAGACTGACTTGCTGGAAACGTAATGAACCCAGCTGCCGCGCACAGTCTTGCGCCTGCTCCCACTCCAACGCACCGTACTCTTGCCAAAGACGCAGGTAACTGCCGTTATCGCGCAATGCGGCTTCTAACAAGGCCTGTTGCTCTTCGCTTTGCCGTTGTGTGGCAACGCTGGCGTCCTGAAAAACGATTTTTCCGGCAGCCATTGCCAATTGCCCGGTAAAACCTTGCAGGGCAGTCACGCGCATCAACTTTAGTGCGCCTTTATACCGCCTGACCGTTCCTCGCCAGCGATCTCCGAACAGTTCAAAGCTGTCATTGGCCTCCTTGTCGAAACGACCCAGAAATACTTGACCCGGAACTTTCGGAGAAGCGGCCGGTAAGCCGTCTTCTGCAATAAAGTGCTCGTTAAGCCAATGGATGGCCTTGTTGATGTCAGCGGTAGCAATCTCCCCCTTGTCGGCCAGGTACTCGGTGATTGCCTCATCAACCGTAATCGATAAATCCAATTGGAGATGCTCAACCAGTTCCAACCACTGGAGATGCAGGATTTTGCCGCGATGATGGCGCAGAACCCACACAGTAAGACCTCGCTGTACCTGAAGTGCAATCTTGGACCGGTTATCCTTAACAGTAGCCCGGCAAACCCAATCGTCTTGCCGGATCAGGTAGTCATCATCCAGGGCTTGCACCTGAACGACCTGGCCATCCTGCCATCCACCGGTCAGATCATCACCGGTGAGTTGCACCAATTCACTCGACAACAGAGGAAAATCGCTGATTTTCATGGCGCACTCACCATACAAAACGCCAGACGACGTGTTCTTCCTCGATCAGGCCCAGGTGTAGCCAAAAAGACGTCTCAGAACGACTGGCCGATTTGAGGCGCTGGTTGCGTTTGATCGGTAAGACTTTATCGTCGGCAGCTCGCTGTAGAAAAATTTTCGTGTGATTGGCTGGAGCGATCCACAGCCCGTCCTCCTTCAGTTGAAGGGTGCATAGCAGCGATGCGTCCGCATATAACGAAGTATTCAAGGGCAGACTTTTCAGCTCAAGAGGCGTCATGCTCTGCAACACGATGGCTTTGCCCGTGCGAGACCAGCATTCTTTCCGAATCAACGACTCTGGTATGTCATCGCTCAAGCCTTCGCTCAGCAAAGCAAGCGGCATATAGCGGTACTCACGAAGCAGTAACGCGGTCTCTTGATTCTGGAGATGGCCGCAGAATGGACACTCGAGGGTTTTGGTATAGAAAAATGTGCTGTCACAGGAAGCGCATTGGACACAATGACCGATAGCGTCTGTAAGCACATCGGCCCATTCACTCAGGCTCGGGCGCTGGCCAGGATCATGCAAACCGGCGTTGAAACACTGCTCGAAAAGTTTTTTCAATGGGGTATTCAGCGTAATTGCGCTGGGTAAACCCAAAGTTCGCGCATTGCTCCGGTCAGTCGGATGATCTACCCAAGGCAGTTCACCCCGAAGCGCCGTTTCTTCCAGCTCGGGTTCACCATCGAGTACACGATCCCCTTTCAGAGGGTGGGCCAAGGTGAGAAACCGATAGGCCAGTACCGCAAAACTCCAGCTATCCGTAAACGTGTTGATTCCGGATTCGCCACGCAATATTTCGGGTGCCCCATAATCGGGAGTGAAAACCCCCTGATGACTATCGCGTGATTGACTGGAAATGTTATCGGCATCAATCAACCAGACTTCGGCATATTCCAGGGACTGAGAGACAAATACATTGGCCGGCGATAAATCACCATAAGCCAGTCCCCGACCATGCAACTCTGCCAATACCCATGCCAGACGAGCAAGAATCTGTAATCTGCGTTGCAGGCCACCCGTTTTTATGTAGCCTTCGATACCGTCATCCGACATGAAGGTATCGAAGGCTGTTTGCAGCAGGTCCGCTATTGGGATGAGGCCATCCATCCATTCCATCACATAGCCGGGCTGTGGTTCTACGATCAGCGCCTGTGGGTGGGCAATCGGCAAGCCTTCAAGCGGTTGACGCATGAGGCGACGGATTTTCCCTAACCAGTCAGCGAGCTTTTCTCGCTTTTGCTCTGGAGTACGCGCCCCGGCGACCTGGGCGACCTTGACAAGCACATTGGGATAATTGGTAGTACAGACCACGCCCTGTCCGCCCGCACCGATACGTCCGGTCAATTCGTAGCGTTGCCCATGTTGATCGACCACGGTTCGGTTTTTCCTGGAAGACTCGCTGGTTACCTGACTCATTGGGATATCCTGAAAATTGCCACGAGGGTTTTGTCATCGCTGTGCATAGGGGTTGACCAGTCGGTCAATTCGCTTTGCAGCCAGCGCCTGCCGCTGCGTCGATTGCGAGTTCTGAGATCTTCGTAGAGTCCAGCCATAAACGCGGATAGCTGTTCTGGATCGAGATCATCGGCAATACCATCGGTTATTAACACCACGCCATCGCCTGCCTGAGTCAGCGTTCCTTCGGCGGTATGCCATTTATCCGGCCGATATGCCGATTCAAGCGCCCAAGTCTGATTGCCGTAGCCCTCGCGCCTGGGCGTCATACATTGAAACTGGCCTCCAACACGGAGCAGCACCAATCCATCGCCCAGTTGGGCCGCATGCACCTGGCCATTCGCAGTGATGCGGGATAGCAAGAGCGTTGTTGCTGTATCCCGTGGCTCATAAGGCGCAATCGCCTTTACCCATTGCTCATGGATCACAGGTAGTGCGTCCACAAATTTCAGTGTCGGCATGGTTTGCCTCAGAATGCGCCTGCCGACTTGGCAGGCCCGACGGGAACCGATGTCACTGTGCGGCCGGGATCCCAGTCCATCGGCGACGGTCGCCAGCCAACCGCCACGCCACCCGGCCAACCGCATGGCATCCTGATTGGGTTGCCCCTGATCCAGGTGGTGCGGGCCAGTCACGCTGGCACCGCAGGCAACGAATCTCATTAGTCAAAATCGAGATCAAGGATCTTGTCGTCATCGTCAGGAGGGAGAACCACGAATACGTCTTCCTGATTAGGATCCGTATCGGTCGAGCGTTTCGTAACGGTCATCGTTACGGCCTTGAGGAAACGATAAATATCTCGGGCGTTATGGCCCTTGAACAGGGGGGCTTCTATGTGGTTGGGAAAGTCACGCAGCATGTCTTCATCCGCATCCGCCCCGATGGCCATGGCCAGGCGCGTCGCTTTCTGCGCCCGTTCGGACGCGCATAAGGCCTGAAACGGACCTTCCCAGTCGTCATTGGGTTGACCATCGGACAGCAAGACCAAAACTGGCCGGAAAGCCCGCGAGGGAATGCGGTCTTTGTCTTCCAGTAGCTCAAGGGCCAGGCTAAATGCTGCGCCCATCGGCGTCATCCCATCGGCGGTCAACTCAGTTAAATCCGGCACACTGTGCGCCGCCGCCAGCGGCAGATGCCATTGCGCGGCTTCGCCACCGAAGGTGATCACACCCACCTGGATTTCCGCCCGTAACCGACTTTCCTTGGTAAAAGTTTTGATCATGTCCTTCAACGCAGCATTCAAGGCTTCAATTTTGCCGTCCTCGCTCATACTGCCGCTCACGTCGGCCAAAATGATCACCGGCAACGGTCTTGGGGTCGGAACGGCAAATTTTTTCAAGCTGCTCATCTTGGGATTTCCTTTTTGTGGTTGACTGGCCGTAGGCGGGGTTGGCGCGGTAGCCGTTCCTGGTCTTTGCCGGGATACCGGCACACTGGGTTGATGCATCAACGTGTCGTTCACGAAGCGGCTTACGATATCTTCTTGGTACTTCGCAAATCCCATGTCACTTTCTCCTGATGAATTCGCTGAATAAACACTTCTAAAACTCAGTATGACGACCTTAATGCTTTAACCCATTGAAGTCGTGATTGCGGTAAGTGGTAATGACCAGCCCTTCTGGACTGCACACAACCTGTAATCCATCGAAAGCTGACAGATTTCTGCCTAACCGGCGGTGGTGAATGACCTCCTTGCGACCGATGGCGTAGATTGCCGCGCCGCGCACGTGGACTTTCCGCCCATACGCCAAGACGGCCCGGATAGCGGCGGGTGAGACGCTGCGTCCACACATGCGTTTCCAAGCGTGCTGGGATAAAACCGGTTGGGAATGGCCTTGGAGTTCGCTTTGTTGTAGGGCTACGTTCATCGCTGGTTCTCCCGGTTTGATCAGGTAGGTCACTGATGTCATCCCAGGAAAGGCGATTTCCATGCCAAACGTTAATAGACCGCAAATTTTTATCCAACCTATTAATATTAAAAGTTAAATTAGTCTCTTGCGAACTTGGCAACGTCAGGAAGTACCTGGTCAGGCCACTGACTCGGAATTAATTTGCCGATGATCGGCAACATCTTTCCGGTTCGGTTCGTCCAGCACCCAAGTCCGCAGGGTCCGCTCGCTGACATCGCATAGCTCATTGATCGGTTTCTGATAGGTGCGGGCGCAGCGACGCAGTTCGCGGGCTAAAAATGCCTTCAGGTCCTTTTCGATCCTTCCGGTATCGAGACGCCCCAGTTGCTGGAGTAAGTGATCCAAAGGTTGGGTTTCGGCGAAGGCGCGAGCAATGGCTTGACTGGCTACCGCAGGCTTGGGGGATGCTCCGGATCCGCAGGGTGATGGGCTATCTAGCCCCTCCAGTCCATAGTCCACAGCCTCTGTCCACTTCAACGGCTCAACGGGATCATGACGGGCGGAGAGAATGCGATAGGCGACGCGGAACAGATCGCGGAGATTACCCGGTAATGGATGACGCGCCAGGCTGTTGATGACCTGCTGATCGGGCCAATCTTCCGAGTGTAGGGTTGCTTCGGTCACGCCACACCGTTGTGCGGCTTGGCGATAGACATCCGGCCACAACCACCGGAGTTCTTCGGAAATATCGCGTAGTGCAGGTAGTTGCAGCACCAGTAAACTAATCCGATCCAGAAAATCGGGATGAAGTCGGCGTCGCAACTCATCCGATTCCAGATTGGTCGCGGTAATCAGTCTGAAATTGCTGTGTTTGGGGCGGTCGTTACCTAAAGGCAGGTACTGTTTTTCCTCCACGGCTTTAATCAGGAGTCGCTGGAGATCAGGACTGATATCACCGACCTCGTCGAGGAACAAGGTATCGCCATTGGCGGCGGCTAACAGACCTTCAGTGTCGCGGGTGGCTCCGGTGAAAGAACCCTTAAGGTAGCCGAATAGCTCAGCCCGCATCGTTTCCGGGCTGTACTGGCCGCAGGCTACGGCTGGCCAATGTGCGTCCTGCTCCTCGCGGCGAAACGGGCTATTCATGCGAATCCAACTGGCCAAAGTGGTTTTACCGGTGCCACGCTCGCCTAATAGCAATACCGGTACATTGAGTTGAGCGTAGCGGCGCGCTTCCGCGAACAATTGCCGCATCCGGTTGGTACGGAAACGCGCAGGATCCCAGAGTATCCCCTGCTCTTCAGCGCTGACTTGCGCCGGGCGTGACCGACGATACGCCTTGTAAAAAGTGTCGATGCCTAAGCTGACGGGAACCACCGCCGCCCGACCGTAGCGTTCCTCTTTCCGGTAGGATTTGACCAGTTGTACCGGGGGTTCAATAAACCCGGTTTCGCCCATCAATACCCAGATGGTCTGCATCGATGGGGTGCCTGGGCTGATGTGAATGACCAACTCACGACCGGCGAACCGTTGGCGCAATATCGGCATCCGCTGGCTCAGGAACGTAAAGATTCCCCGGTGATCGGTCGGGTCTTCACCGTCCCATTGCTCAACGGTGATGTTGATTTCGGGATCGTGGCTACGCAAGCTGTCCAAGGTTTCGGTCAGCGCACGATATTCTCTTGATGCGGTGGGCGCATTTCCGGAAAACAGCACAACATCATGGATGCGTCCCGCATAAGGTGATGCCTGATCGTACAGTAATGTCAGCGTAGGGCCAGGCACCGGTTGATTCTGTACAAGCCGGTACTGGGCCGTAGCGCGTTCACGCTCATAAGGATCATTGTTGACGGCAACCCAGGAAACCAGGACGGGCGAATGATCACTCACCACAAATGTTCCATAGTTATTGGATTCCACCTCTATTGATCTTCAAATCTGAACCGTAGCACCTCAGCACTCACCCCATTTTTTCCAGCAAAAAGCTTTTGATCACCCTTCTCAGTTGCAAGATCGTAGAGCTGCCGCATGAACGCGAGTCCTGCAACGGCTTCCTCCACATCCAGCACTCCGGGAGGTGCATCCAGGAGCGGTCTTGGCAAGAAAAGGATCGCCTTGCACCGAGCGCGGGTGATCGCAACGTTGAGCCGGTTTCGCCCGTAAATGAACTTTGCCTCACGCAGTGCAAATTCGGGGTCGGAAACGCCATACGAAATCAAGACTACCTCAGCTTCCTGGCCCTGCATTTTCTCGACCGTATCAACGAACGGGTTTTTCAGGCCATTGCGAGCAATGGCCTTGCGGATTGCGGCTATTTGAACATGATGAGGACTGACGATGAAGACACCGGGTCCGTTTTTGCCGGTGCCGTGGAAGAAGTCCCGGTCATTGGCATAAGGCATTCCGGTCGCCGTAACCATCCCGTTCCGTAGTGCCCGCGTTAATCTCGCGACCAAGCGCGCTTCCAACTGGTTTTCCTTGCCCGCATCCACCCCATCGAGAACCACTATCACGAACGGATAGTGAGGATCGAGGCAGTGCTTGGCAAAGCGACCCCTACCACCAGCCGCCGCCCAACGGAGTTGCTGGGTCGCGATCTTCTCCGTAGCGCATTGATACTGATCACCGTAAATGAACTTGGCAGCGATGGTGGTAAGGGTCTTATTCATCCGCCAATTTTCATGAAGCTGTAAACCGAGTGCGACGTGTTGGTCAATGCGTAGCGTGGACAGGATAGAGCCATGGATGGTGGGACCTATTATGGGGTCTGGCCATTCCCCATTGACGATCGGGGGAAGTTGCTGGTGATCTCCGGCCAGCAGCAGACGGCCCTCGGGGTGGCGAAGAGTTAAAGGGGCACACGCTTCGGGAAGGCGGACTTGGCTGGCTTCGTCGACGACCACCAAGTCGAACACCTCGCCAGGGTTGGCTTTAATGCAGGCGTAAACCGTGGCGCCGATCACCACCTGATCCTGTCCCAAGATCTGATTGTGAAACTTCGGATCAACCTCAGTAACAGGTTCTGGTTTTTTATCGCCCCTCCATTCTCCAGCTTTCCACACAGATATATTCGTGGTGGTAAAGCATGTCTGGAGGGTGCGAGCAACGCTTTTCAGCACATTCTCAATGGCGGCATGGGTAAATGCGGTAACGAGCACACGGAAGGGTTTTCTCTCGGCGTGATGCGCAGCCACCAAGGCAGCCACCGCCGCGCCGACGAAGTGGGTTTTTCCAGTACCGGGAGGACCCCACACGACTGTGTTCTCGTAGTGGCGCAGCACCCGGAAAGCCTCGATTTGGCTGGGGGTCAGCGAGAGCGCGGGAATGCTCGCAGCGGCCCGTTTCTCGACCTTCGCGCCGAGCGAACGCTGGGGTGACGAAGGCGTCCCCAGGAATGCAACCAGTGACTGGGGGCTAGAGCGGTCGAGGTTGACTAGCCAACGGATGACTCTATCGGTGTTGTAGTCGATGAAACGGGGGTGCATGACGTAGCACCGACCGGCCTTCGCACGTCCCGTACTGAATTCCTGGCGCCAAGCTACGCACAAGGTTTGTGGGATTCCAGCGTTATCAGTGGTCACCGCTTCGATGCCGACGATGGCTCGATGGGGCGATTCCCTGCCGTAGAAGTTTTTGTCGCGGTAGTAGTAATCGGGGAATCGAAGCTGTGCGAACCGACCATTCGGGTCGTCGGTCACGAGTAGCCAGTTGGGCATGGTGGTTTCGTCGAGGGTGGCAGGGCCATGCACGATCCTGAAGCGATTTCCGTCCATGGCCTCCAGTTCGATGATTTTTCCCAACTCCCGCTGGATTTCGTGCGCCTCTGCCCGGGTCGCCCGCACCTCGAGGCAGGACATCACGCTCTCGAAACGGCAAAAGAAAGCCAGTTTGGCCAGTAGCGGCGATTGGATGCCGCTGGTGCCCGGCATCGTAAACTTGGGCGGCCATGCCGAGAGTTGCGATCCTGCTTGCTGGCGCAGTGCGAGCAGGAGCGCGCGGCTGGCGTAGAGTAAATTCTTGCCATTGTTACGAACGATGGAAACGTCCTGCTTGCCGTCCCAGACCTTGTGAATCCCGTCAGGTCGCAGCGCATGCCCCAACGGAAAGTGCACATGCGGATTGCGCTTGTAGGTGAAGGGACTCCCCAGCGCGGCCAGCGATTCCGGCAGGGTATAGCTGGTGTCGACCGGCAAGGCGACTAGTTGCGCTTGTGCGGACAAAAGCACTACCAGTGGGTAGGCTACCGGTTCTTCAGGATGTTGCTCGACGTTGGCCAGATCAGGGCTGGAGAAGTGGAGGAGCAGGCGCATGGCGGCTTGCTGGACCGTAGGGTCTGCGAGGGCCGCAATCAGCAACCTGCTAAACACCGCGCGCTCGCGTTCGTTGTGAACGTAGCACTGCAATGAGAGTTGGTTTTCCCAAGTTCGATTCCGGTTGTAGTTAGCGACGTTCTCGAAAAGGGTGTCGATATAGACGATGACCCCTGCGGTGACTTTCGGTACATCATCTCGTGATTTGGCCACCCACACTGCCGGCTTGGGCGTGTCCGTGCGGCCAGTGACCGGTTCGTGGAGGTCCTCCCGTACGGAAACGAGTACCCCGGCCAGATAGCAAATCTCCTCCAGCGGTTCCTCCTGGGCGGTAAGAAAAACGGCGACGTTCTCCCCGGCCGGGAGCGCCATGGATCCAGCCCCGTGTAAAACAGGCATTTCCTGCGCGAATGCCTTTGTCTGGCCTCGCAGGAGATGGCGGCGACCCGCAAGGGAAGCGCACCGGGCAAGCGCGTCGTCAGCAGTCGGTTGCGTTAACCATTGCGCGAGGTCGTCTACCGTGGTGACGCCCTGTTTGGAGAGAAAGCGCTTGCCAAAGCCCGTCAGGCCGGCCAAGCGCGAGATATTGTTCGCCGTTCGCGTTTCAGCGCGACAATGATCAAAGTAGTCGCACCACTCACACCGAAAATGCAGATGCCACGCGGCCTGATCCGCTGTGTCGGAGCAGATCCGCGACAGGTCTTCGCGGAGGAAACGGACGACGTGGGGACGAACCGGATCAAGGTCGAGGTCGAGCGGCGAGACAGCGCCTCCGAGCCACACGCCGCCCTTGACGACATCCACAACCCCATCGATGCGCTCGGCGGCGAGGATTTCCTCCAATTCCCATGTGTACAGCAAAATTTGGATACGGTGGATAGCTTTCGCCGTATCACCGCGCTTGATGTCGATCACCCGGAATCGGCGTTGTTCGCCGATGGTCTCGACAGCAATCAGATCCGGGTGATTATCAGAGAAGTGAATCCGAGAGGGGTCGATGCCGAAACGCTCGTAGAAGCTATTGGGCGCGCGCAGCAGGCCTTGGTAGATGAACCCGGCATTCGCCGTGCGCAGGGCGTGGAGGGTTTCGTTCTGGTCGAGCCGACGCTCGCGCACCGGAGCGCCGGGCTTACCGCTTGCCATGAGTACCTTGCCTTTCAGCAGTTGCTCGACGACCTGCTCTTCCCAGCCATACCCCGCTTCTCGAATCGCCTCCATTACCGGACTGGTGTCGGGCTTGTGTTCCGGAATGCCGTCAGCTTTTCTACGTGTCGCGGGCGTGGCGGAGAAGCGAAGAAACCGCTCACAGTCGTGAAAGAAGTAACGGGCGATGCGCGACGGGCTGATGCGAAAAGGCTGGTCGATTGAGGTCATCATTCATTCCTCATCGTCATCGGGTCCGGGGAGTGGCTTAGATGGCTTTGTTTCGGCTTTATCTCGCCAGTGGCGGGCGTAGAGATAGAATCGGGAAGTCCCTTTTGCAGGATTAGGGATGGCAATCACGTTCGGATGATCAGTTCCGAGGTTCTCCACGACATAAAGCCACCAGTCGCCATCTTGGGTGCGCGCATCGTCAAACTGACGTCCCGTCATGGTCACCGTGGCATCACTTTGCCAAGCACCCTGGAGACCCTTGACCTCAATTTTTCGCTTGCCGTCACCGCTCAACACATCGTACCCAGCTTGATACCGGTCAGCTTCCTTAGGCTGGCGTCCTTCTCGTTGCTCGTAGTCCATTACTATCCGGCGGGCATTAGCGTCATCTTTGGGAAGTCTCTGCTCACGAACCGCCCTTTGCTCCTCTTCTTCCTCGTTTCCGGAACCGTCAATGAGGAATCGGTTCGGTGCTTGGCCTGGACGGGGTGGGTGACCTGGTGGTTGGCCACTATGACCCGGCTTTTTGCCCCCGGTATCAGGGCCATTAGGTTGGTTGGAACCATCATCTTCCTCTGGGCCATGCGGCCCCCGAGACCTGACGTCTTCCTCTGGGCCATGCGGCCCCCGAGACCTGACATCTTCCTCTGGGCCATGCGGCCCC
>NZ_CBTJ020000117.1 GCF_001051235.1 Candidatus Competibacter denitrificans Run_A_D11
TTGGTTGGACTCAAATATATTTCCTGCAAGAAAATGCAAATATTTAAATACAGATATCTTTAAATAATTACAATTTTTTAATGCGATTGCCCTGGCCGTGACGACAAGGCCCAACCGGGCATCATTCTCGACGAAATAAATCACCCGACAGGTATCCCAGTAGGCCCGCGAGTGGAGGGGTCGTAATCGCCACGTTGCCCCAGAGTCGCACTCTGCCCGTGGGATCAATCATCGCCTCAACCGTTTGCAACCTCTTTCTCCTCTCCTCGGAGTTCAGATAGCCTCACCTCATCGTTCCCGTTTCTCGCGTATCGCCGTTTCCAGTCGCGATCCAGCCGCCCGTGGCTTCGGCCCATGGCACGGTGAGCCGTGCCCTCTTCTCCGTACCTTCTAACGACGGGCTCAGGATAGTCGCAGCGTTTCTCCAGCGCTGCGCCGTCCCTGGCGCCCTGGTTAAGGCTCTACAGTTCCAACTCCCCTTCCTCGATCTCCAAGCGGAGGCCGCTGCCCATCCCGCTCGACGGCTTTAGCGACTCAACCGGATAGCTGGGCCAATCCTGGCTCGTCCAGCATTCGTCGAACCGGGCGAGGTTCGTTTCCCATAAATCCCGGCCTTCGGCCAACACGCCTTCGGCGGTGGGATACACCGCTACGGCATACGGAGGTTTAGGTTCCACGACGACAAAGGTATGCGGGATGTCGGTTTCAGGCGTTCCGGTGGCCCGACTGACCAACATCCGGTAATAGGCGGCAGAGAGGTGATAGTCATAGCGGTAGACGGTGCGGAGGAAGGCCGCCTTGCTCGCGTCGGCGGCGGTTTTCAATTCCACGATAGCGGGCTGCGGACTGAGCCAATCCAGTCGCCCCTTGAGCGGTAATAAAGGCGATTCCCGCTGCACGGTGAGGACTTTTTCCGGTTCGCCGCTGTTGAACAGCGCGCCCGCCACGGGATGCTTTTTGATCGCCTTGACGATCTCCAACGCCGCCCGGTACTCCTTGCCCGTAACGACCGGCTGGCCTGACTCCAGCAAGGCAACGTATTGCGCCTTGCCCTCGGCGGTGCGGCGATTGATCGCATCGGCCCGCACGAACTCGTCGCCGAAGGTTTCCGGCGCCAGCATCAGCGTGTGAACCAGGGTCCCAAACCGCATCGCGGCGGTGGGTTCCTCGTCTTGGCGGTTGGGGTTCACGTACTTCGCCCAACAATGCAGCGGGGTGCGGGCGATTTCGATCAAGGCGTGGCTCGACACGCCGGGCCTTTGGAAATAAGACCGATTCGATGGCATGGTTTTTCTCCGGGCGGTTCGCGCCCTCCCGGGCGCGGTGATGTTTAGGCCGCTTTGCGGGCCTGTTCGCCGTCGGCAAAGCCCAAGCGATAGGCGCGGTCGAGGGCGTCGGGTCCGGTGAGGGTTCCCGCCGCGAGAGCGTCCTTGATCTCGGCCAGTGGATCGATCCGGGCGGGCTTTTTCGTCCGGGCGGTTTTCGTCGTCCGCTCGGCCTGTAACCGGGCGTCTTCCCCGGCGCGTTCCCGCGCCTCGGCGTCCTGTTGGCGCGCCTGCTCAGCGGCGCGCAACCGGGCCAGTTCCTCCCGTTCCACTTGCCGTTGAGCGTCATCGGCAGCCCGTTTCCGGTTGAGTTCCGCCTGTTGCCGGGCCAGTTCTTCCCGCTGGGTCTGCAACCGGGCGTTTTCCTCTGACTGTTGCTTTTCCCGCGCTTCCCGTTCCGCCCGCAGCGTTTCCAGCGCCCGCCGGGTCTCGGTGATCGCCTTCATCGCGTCCGGCCAACGCTCGGCAAACTCATCGGGGTCGGGTTCAAATGCCAGCGCCTGTGCCAACGCCTCGCGAATGGCAGCAGCATCTTGATTCGCCACGGCGATGACCCGCTCGCGAATCCCATGGACCCGGGCGGCAAGCGCCGCGACGCGGGCCGCTTCGGCGCGAGCCTGGGCCGCTTTTTCCTCAACCTTGCGCTGTTCCTCGGCCTTGATCGCCGCGTCGATGGGTTCCTCGATGGCAAGTAGTGCGGCGTTGATCCGCTTGGCCTCGGCGTCAATCTGCTGGCCGCGAAGCAAGACCGGAGCCTTAATCTCGGCGCGGGTCTTCTCCAGCGTCGCCCGGTAGCCGCGAATCTCGACGCGGGCGGCCTTGGCGGCGGTCATACCCGGGTTCGTGGTCACGTCAAACGGGTCGGCGTATTTCTTCCGCAACAGCGCCAGCGCGGCGGTGGTGGTGCGGTACTCGGCGATTTCAAGCGATTCGGTCATCGGCTCAGTCTGATAATGGGTCGTCTGCTCGGTCATGGTCTTGGCTCCGATTGCGCGCCGTCCCTGGCGCTGGAAGGGGGTCGGGGACTTATTTTTTCTTGCCGGTGCGTTCGGTTCCGGCGTTGCCGTTCGCATCGTGGGCGGCGCCATTGCCGTTCTCGGTCGGGCCGGATAAGAGCCGGAACATCGCCGGGTTGTAGTGTTGCTGCCGGAAGTCGGCAATGGCGGCGGCGTATTTGCCCTCACTCACCACCTCAAACTCGACCGCGTAATAGGTTTCCCCATGCTTCCTGCTGGATCGCATGGCCATTTGGGCGCGAATCGTCTTGCTCAACAGGGTTTCGCCCTTCAGCCGGTATCGCCGCCGAAGCTCCTCGAAATTGTCGAGGGATTCCCCTTTGAACAGGATCGACGACAGCACCCGATCCGAATCGACGAACAGGAGGGCTAACCATTTCTGGAGCGGATACGCGAAATACTCGCCCTCGCTGATTTGAGCGCCGACGATCTCCATGTCCATTCTGTTACCGTACACAATGGCCGCGCCGATTTTGAATTGGCCTGACTTGCAATCGCTTCGCCATTGGCGGATGGAGTCCGCCATAATTTGCCCTTCCGGCAAGCCGGTTTCGTCCAGGGCGATTTCGATGGGGAGGTTGACGGGAGCATTCATTGCGGTTTCCTCGATCACGTTGATAGGCGGTTGGGTCGGTTCAAGCTCAGCGGTTGACAATCTCGGCGCGGCGGCGCTTCGCATTCCAGCGCAGCCGCAACCTTCGCACGGCTAATTCCTTGCCCAGCGTTGAGAGCTTCTTCGGGTCGCCAACCGGCGTGTGGCCGTTCTGGCGGTCGGTCTTTTCTGCTACCATCGCATCACCTCGTTTCTTTGAACTTCGGGGTTGAAGTAGGCCGCTCTCGTTGCTTGTAACAGCGAGAGCGGTTTTGCTATGCCTTCTTTAAGCATCTCAGCATCAAAATATTTGCGCCTTCGTATTGCGCAACCCGCTCGGCGGCTAATACCTGCGCCTCATCGCGGCAGGCCACTACCACCTTTGCCGAACGACGCTCAACAACGCCATACTTCTTCAGCGGTACGCGATAACGGACTTCATAGGTATTTTTTTTCATGCCGCTTCCTCCGAACACTCGACTATCTCATTCGATAACGCATCAATCTGGTCATCATTCAGCATTGCGGTTATGTCAACACTGATTCTTTCAACACGGGGCGAATACTCGCCTTTTGTGTTGTATAAGTTGTGGATTGAGCGGTAAATAGTAACCCCTTTAATGATTGGATTTTCATCCCATTCAAACAGCACGACAGCGGCGTATTCCTCGCCACAAAGTTCTATTTTTGTGTGGTGCGCATTCACGTCTTGGTTCTCCCGCTGGTTATAAAATATGAGATGAAATAACTTCTATAACCAGTTTCCAACACAAACCTCTATTGTCAAGTCGCGCGCAAATCGAACCCTTCCCATTACGGGCGCGAATAAAAGTGTGGATAAAAGTATGGAGAGAGGCAGGGATGATGAATAAGAAGGATCCAGCCTATTCAGGGACGAACGCCAAACTGCTTTTCAGCATCGGGCATTAGAACCGGAGGAGCCTCTGGTAAAGAAAACCGAATGAAAACCCACGTTCCCCCGCTGGCGAATCGTCTTTTTTAAGGCATTCTCAACGGCTCAAGGTAGGGAGGCCGTAGGTGGACAGAGCGGACGGTTCAGGGATGAACCCTCGGAGTAATTAAGGAAGCGATTGCAGAAAAAAGGCCGGTGGTGAGTGAAGTGGCCTGAGTGCGGTTGCAGCGTCAGGGATGAATCGTGGCGGTCTGGGAGGGTGAAAAAGAAGGGTTGAATTGAAATCGGGCGTTTCGCGTTGCAGCGCCACCCGACGGCACGAAATCCAAGCCGATGGTGGTTTTTAGGGGTGGAGTGCTGAAGATTCAAACGGAACGGTCTCAATCGGGTTCCCGGTACAACCGTTCCGGCAATTCGCCCGTGACATAAACATCGCCGCGTGATCGGGTTAAAGCGACATAGAGCAGTCGCAGCAACACATCGCGCCGCGTTGAACGGCCAATGTCGGTTAAATCCACGAACACCTTTTCGTAAGTGCTGCCCTGGGAACGATGTACCGTTGACGCATGAACCGGGCGTAAGTCGGAGAATGACTCATCTTTGAACTCGAAGAAAGTAACCCATGCTGCCCGACGCCGTTTATCTGACAACTGTGGATACATGCTTAGAGTGTTACCGTTGCGATGATCGTTGAACTCCGATTGCAACTGATTCGCCACCTTCGCCAGTTTCGATAATTCCTGCTTGTAGACTTCTTTCCCATCCGGCGTAACAACCCAAACATCGAGCTGCTTTCCTTTTGAGTTTGCAATTCTGGCTTTTAGCGCAGGAATGGAATGGCGAATGTCGGGAACGGCGTTAAGGACAGCCACACTATCGCCGATGCTAATGCCTAATTCGAGAATGGGCGAACAAGCCACCACAGTCTCACCCGGTAGTAGCGCCTGTTGTTCAGCCGGTTGGCCTAGCAGCGAGCGGCGAATCAGCCGGTTGTAGTGGTCGGTTTTGCCATTGGTCCAGCCCAACACGCGGCAATAATCGGAATCGGCGTGGTACTCCGGGCGGTGCATCGCCGCGAGCATCGCTGCCTCAAACTCTGCCGCGCCAAGGTGGATCAAACTCCCGTCTGTAGAATGCTTCGTCTCAAACACAGGAACCGGTCCCCCCTGCATGGCATCCCTGATCTTCTGAGTCATTGCCAGAATCGGGTGATCGGCCTTCTGTCTGACGATCTGAGTCAATCGGGCGGTCACTCCATGACCGGAAAACGCCGGAGAGTCCGGCTCAAAGATCGGCGGTAATTGCGCCGGATCGCCCACGAACAGCACTTGAGCGCGGGCGGACTGAGCGGCTTGCAGAATGTGGCCCAGCAAGAGCGAGTCCACCATCGAACATTCGTCCACCACGATCAGCGCGCCGTCTTCAATCGCGGGTTGCCGCACTCGTTTCAGGATGTAGCGGCCTCGATCCGCGTCCACCTCCGGGCGCAATCCCAGAATCTTGTGGATCGTCGCCGTTTCGACCTGGCCGCCAATCTCAGCGGCCATTGCCCGGAGAACCGCAGCGGCTTTGTTGGTGGGCGCGGTCAGCAGAACCGGGCGATAGGTCGCGTAAGCCTGGAGCAAGCGCACCACGCTGAAACTTTTGCCGGTGCCCGCATAACCCAACAGTCGGCACACCGGATCGCCGCGATCAAGGGCGCTAGATAACTCCGAAACGGCGCGAGCTTGATCAGAATTCAAGGGTGTTGGGGCGGGCGACGCCGGCGGCGCACTCGCGCATGGGCGCTTGCGGGAGCGCCGGGATGCTTTAGGTGAGGTCATGTTGAGCTCATTTTTTTCAGACGGCCCCGATATTCATCGCGGACTTTTCGCCCATCGCCGGTCAATCCTTCACAGGGATCGGATTGTTCGTTATTGAAGGCGAATGGGTGCGTCATGCCGGGCTTCGGCCCATCCTGCCGGATCGCCACATCCCCATAGGTGATGTCGTCGCCCTGTTGCAACACCCAATGACCGGGAGAGTCGGGAAGTTCCATTGTTCAGCCTCGTGGTGGTGGCGTCGTCTCCAGCGCGGAGACCGGCGTTCTTTTCGTATCGGGCGGGCGGCGAACCGCCCGCCGCTCCATCAAGCAGCCTCGTCCCATTCGACACCGGCTTCGTCGGCGTCCTCGGCCCATCCATCGGTTTCTTCATCCTCGAACACAGCGTCGTCCTCGGCTTCGGAATTCGCGCCGCTCCCGCGCCGCGCCAGCTTATCGTAAGCGGCGCGGGCCTCCGACACGGGGCGGGCGGTGTAGCCTTGGGTGGGAAACTCGAAATAACGCGGCAACCAATCGGCTGTCGGCGGGCATCCTTCGCCTTTTAAGCGACGGCGAATCAGCCCGCGCAACTCTTTCCTGGTTGCTTTACTGGACGGGGCCGCGCCCAACTCCGCCGCCATGCGAGTCAGCGCCTCCTTGTCGGTGAGCAGGTCCAAAAACGTCTCGTCCGGTTTCCAGAACCGGCGCATGTCGATCTGGAGCAGTTCGCCCAGCCGCTCGGCCAAACCGCTGCCCGCCACCAGCGTCTCGGCGACCGCCACCGCCAGCACCTTCAATACCTGCTCGTCGGATAACTCCAACAAGCGCCTGAACGCCTCGGCGGTCTGGCCCTCGCCGTAGCCCCGCCCGACTAAGCTCTGGTCGCTGGAGTCGCCCAACCAGCGTTGGACGGTCGCCCACTCCTCCCCGAACCGATCCAGCGCCGCGCCCTTCGCCGTGCTGACCTCGATGGCGGGATTGTGGGGCGAGGTGCGGTCGGCGCGAACCGACCAGTTCGTCGCGCTGCCGATCAGACACGCCACGGTCAACCGCAGCGCGATAGCCGGGTTTTGTGTGAGTTGGTAGCGCACCGCCGCTGCTTTATGCAATGCAAGATAGTTTTGCAGGGCTTGGGGGACTTCGCTTCGAGTCGCCTTGGGCGCGTCGTTCGCCGCCTCCACCTCCAATCCCGCCGCTTGCCGGGCCTGACGGCGAGCCTCCTTCAGCGGCAAAAAGCCTTCGTGACACACCACTTCGCCGGTGCGGTGCGGCAAAATCAATACCCAACCGCCCTCACTCTTCCCCGTCCGCTGGTACTCCCAACTGCGGAAATACTCGCCGGTTTCCACCACCTCCACCTGGACCCAACCGTCCGCCAACAGCCGATCTCGCAATGCAGCGATCGCTTGGTTTTGCAGCGTCCAGAACTGAGCGGCGTCATCAAAGAAGGTTTCTTCGCCAAACAAGTCCGTCACCACGCGACCGGGATACTCCGCCAGTGGGAATAACGCCACCTCGGTGGAAATTGCCTCCCCGCCGCACAGCCACGCCTTCAATGGGCTGCCTTGCGGCGCATACTGCTCCTTGTCCCGATACAGCTTCATCCATTCGCGTTGCTGCTTGGGCGTCGCCAGCGCCAGCAATTGGGCGTCGGCGATGTCGAGATCACCTTTGCGTGCTTCACGCTTGATGGCCTCGGTCAAATTCGCCAAGGCCAGCCGTTGTTTCACCAGCCGCTCGGTCACCCCGAAGCAGGCGGCGATGGTGGCGACGCCTTGGCCCCGCTTCACCAGTTGGGCGAACGCCTCGTGCTGGTCGAACGGCTCCATCGGCAGGCGTTCAAGGTTCTCGGCCAGTGAGGCTTCCAGCGCCGCCACGTCATCTCCGGCGTCCAACACCAGACACGGCAAGGGTTCGACCGGCGCGTCTTGCGCGAGGCGCTGACAGGCCAGAAAGCGCCGTTGCCCGGCCACGATTTCAAACCCCTCGCTGTCGGCCACAGACCGCACCAAGAGCGGTTGCAAAAGCCCTTGCGCCTTGATACTGGCGGCCAGCGAATCCAAACCGTCGGTCGCGCCGTGGGTTCTGACGTTAATCCGAGAAACCGTCAGTTTTTCTAGCGGAATGTGATTAAATTCCATCGCGGTTCTCCGTTGAGAAGTGAATGACACTGGATTGGCAACACCCTGTTTAACTTAAATAAAGCATATCAAACCGCAGGGTTCTGTCAATTAAAAAACAGGAGGAAACAGCTTATTATTCCCGCTATCATTTATAAAACAGGATGGATTTTTAAGAAAAAAGAGGTTCAATGATGAGGTCTCTTGATACGATCTTAATCCTCAGTTCCCAACAAAAAGACCCTACCCATTATTGAGAAAAAAGGGGCTTTACCGTGAGAAAAGAAGGCCGCCGTTAATCGGTGTGTGCGGGGGCGATGAGCAGTACCGGATGACCCAAAAAAGCGATGGCATGGGGTGGCCTGCAACAAAACCGGCCAGGGCATCGGCGACCACATCGCCCTGGTGCGCGACCTCGAACCCGGCATCGGCTTTTTGGACGCCGTGTCGCGGCTCACTGACGATCCGGTAGTGAAGCGGGAACCCCTCGTCGAAAAACCCCGGCGCACTCGTCCCGCCCGCCGGCCGCAAACCCGCGCCGACCGCCACGCCGGGCGGGTTTATCTGCATGGGCGCGGCATTTCGTCGGACACGCTGGATCACGCTGAACGGGCCGGTTTCCTGCGCTATACCGGGGGCGGTGTCTTGTTCGTCGGGCGGGAGCGGCACGCTGCGGAACGTGACCCAGCGCCTGATCCCACCCGGTCCCGATGAAAAACCGAAGCGCGATTGGGCGGGGAGCGACAAAGCGTATCGGCCCCTCCGGCCGGGCAACCCGCGCGGGGTCTGGATCGTGGGGGGGGGCGTGGACGCGCTGGCGGCGCGCGACCTGGCCGTGCGCCGCTGCAAGCCGCCGCCCACGGTGCGGGTCAGCGGCGGGGCCACGGTGCGCTGTTTTCTGGACCACCCCACCGTGCAGACGCTCCTGCTGCACACCGATTCGGTGGTAGTGGTGCGGGACAACGAAAGCACGGCGAAGCGGCAAGCCGAAACCGACGCGGCCCACGATTTCCAGAGGGCTCGTATCCGGGAATTGCGCGGCACCTGCGGCGACGGGCGGCCACCGGTCGGGGTGAAGGACGTGGCGGAACTCAACGGGCGGGAACAGCTAGGCGGGCGGGGGATCGAAATCGTGAGGGCGCTCGCCGCGACCAAACCCCCGGAAATGACCGGGGCCGGCACGACACGATGGAAGGTCAGTTATCGTCTGTTATCCTCGATCATCGAAGGGGAACTGGGGAGCGATACCCCTGTGATCGAAGGTCAGCTCTTGGGCAGGGTAGTAGCCTCCACCGCTTCGATGCTCTGTGGTGAGGGAAGCCTGAAAGAGACCTTGCCTATTAGAGATCGCTAATTTTTACCTTTTCGAGAGGTTGGGCGCAAATAGCCAAGAGCGCTCTTCAATGACATTTGTGAGATCGCTGGAGTAGGAAGACGGATATTCTTTGCCTACTTGACTGGAAAGCGGGATAAATGAAGTGTCGGCGCTAATTTTACATTTACGGCGGGATGGGCAAAATTAGCCAAACCCGGGAATTCCAGAAGGGAAAGACATGTTACGGCTCATGAATGGACCATAAAAACTGTCTATGGCTCACTCATCGGCCTTCTGTGAACCACAAACAACTCCAAGCGGAGGCATAGGCCAAATGGGCATGTTTTGATTCGCTTTATATCGAACTGGATGGCCGGGAGCAGCCCATCCAGACCAAACGCTTCGATTGCGTTTTAGAGGATTACCGCTTGGGTGATTGGGTTTCTGGCGGTCTGCCGGGGGTGCGCGTCTATTTTTACCCCCTGCGGCTGGATAGCGCCGGCAAGCAGGTTTATAGCGCCGAAGCCGATTGCGCACGCAAAGCGACCGTGTTCGTCGTCCTGGTTCAGGGCGTCTTCGTCGATTACCAAGTTCATGAAGGTGAACGGGCCGCCGAGGCGATTGAACCCATCCTGCGCGCATTGCGCGAGCGCTGGAGCGATTCGGCACGTGTGCAGGGGTTTCTGATCGAGACCTTGCGCACCCAACAACAGCGGATGGCCGCGCTGGAACGACGGCTGGGCCGCGTCCGGTCGATCATTGCCCACACCCGTCGTTTGCAGGCCGGAGAGAACCTTGGCGACAAACTCGGTTTGATACACGAAGAAGAGAAAAAACTGGCGGCGGGTGAGGAACCGTTAGAGGTTATCGCCTGGGCGCTGAGCGACGACACGCCAGAGGGCTGGTTAGGGGGGGACGGTAGCAGCCCCGATCCATGGGACGAGTATCGACTCTAACAAGCCAGCAGGCGCGCGGCAGCACGGTGAAGGGGGTGTGATGGGCGATGCCAGCATCGAAGCCGTCGCGAATTGTTTGATCAAGTTGCGCTGAGAGGTCCAACCCTGTTGACAAGCGTTGAAGGTATTTATGAGAACGGTGTGGTGCGCTTGCTGGAACAATTGCCGGGTGTAGCGCGGTCGCGGTCGTGGTAACAGTTTTGCCTGATGCGCCGTCCTCACGGCCACAACCTTCATCGCAACTCGTTCCCGTTTCACCCGAAAACCGGAAAGCGGATGCTGAAGCGCCGACCGGCGACACTGTGGTCGACACCTACCAACCGCGCACCGAACTAGGCCGCAAGCGGATTGAATTACGGCGCGCCCATGTCCAGGCCGGCGGTAAACTAGGGTGCGTGTTCTGGAACGCATCAGGCTAACACTGTGCTCAACCGGACCTGCGCGAAAAACCGCTCAGGCCGGTTAGCTTCATATATGGACTCCCCCGGTTTGCAAGGAAAGTTGGGGCCTGAGAAACCAAGGTTAGACTGCACGCATATATCCGGCCTGTTGGTGAGCGATAGGCTCTGGCCCTGATGACATTCGCGCGTGGGCGCCTCATGAGCTAAACGGTCTGAAACGACCTAAAACGTTATCAGGTTAAACCCACGCGGGTCTTACCGGTTTCCATTCACTCAACGATCCACGCAATCTTTCGGCGGGGTCGCTACTTTTTCCAGATAGCCCTGATTAACAACAACCCACTTAAAGAGCTATCCATGCTGACCTAAAAATCCGCGTTGCTTTCAATCTCGTTTCCACCTCCACCCTACCCATCTTCATGCCTCTGTCCAGAGCGCGGATTACGCTGCCGCCACCTGATACGTTTCACCGCGCGTTAACATCGCCCAAAGAATCCGAGCGTGTTGGGCCGCTAACGCAATCGCCGCAATCTTCTCGCCCCGCCGGCCTTTCACCGCCTCCGCCCACCGGCTTTTCCGATCCGCCCGCGATCCAGTCAGGCGTAAGACCGAGCGGGCGCCGTGAATCAGCAACCGCCGCAGATCCTCGTTCCCGCGTTGGGTGATGCCGCCCAAGCGGCTTTTACCCCCACTGGACGATTGACGAGGCGTTAAGCCCAGCCAGGCCGCAAACTGCCGACCCCCGTGGAATTCATGACCGTCACCGACACTCGCCACCACCGCCGTTGCCGTCACCGGGCCGATCCCCTCGACCGCCATCAGCCGCTGGGCCGGTTCCGAGGCGTGGGCGAGCTGTGGTATCCGTTGATCATAGCCGGTGATCCGTTCATTCAACGCCCGCAACGGGGTCGCTCATTCGGTCAAGGTCTCCCGGGCCAGCACCGGCAGACCCTTGTCCAGGTTGGCCAGCATTACCGGCAGTTCTTTCTCGAATCGTTCCCGACCTTGGGCCACTACCAAGCCAAATTCACCCCATAAGCCCACTGGTCACAAGTTAAGGATTTTGAGAAGGTGTCAAGCCCTCTGTTGCGAGAGCTAAACCGATGACCACGACCACCGCCCCCACCCCGACGGCGGAACCGAAGGGTAAGAAACGGAGTTCGGTGCGGCACACCCGCGCCATCCAACGCGACCGAACCCAACGCCCGGCCAGCGCGCCGCCGGCGGAGGCCGTAGTTGCGCGCCTGACCGAGATCGTCCATCCGGCGACGCTCGCGCAAGTGAGCTACTTTCATGGCTTGGGCTTACGGGCGCGGCTGTTGACCTTGCCGGTGATGGTCGCGCTGGTCCTGAGTCTGTTGTGGCGGCAGATCGGCAGTATTAATGAGCTGGTGCGGGTGGTTCACACCGAGGCGGTATGGTGGGTGCCGCCGCTGCGCGACCTGACCCAACAAGCCTTGGCGCAACGCTTGCGGACCTTACCGGCGGAGTTGTTCGCGCGGGTGTTGCAGACGATTCTGCCGGTGTTGCACCGCCGTTGGCAGGCGCGGCAGCGCCCCCTGCCGCCGGCAGTGGCTTGGGCCCAGGCCCACTTTACCGCCGTCCTGATCGCCGAGGGGTCGACCCTGGACGGGCTGCTGCGCCAGATCGGTTTGCTGCGGGACGCCGTGAAGGCCCCCTTGGCCGGCCGGATGATGGCCTTGCTGGATTTGGCTTCGCGGTTGCCCCGCCAAGTCTGGTACGACGCCGACCCGAACGGTCATGATGCCCGCTTCTGGGATCGCCTGTTGGCGGCCCTTCCGACCGGGGCGCTGATCCTCTTCGACCTGGGGTTTACCGATTTTGCGCGGTGGGCGACCCTCACCGCACGCGGAGTGACGTGGCTGACCCGGGCCAAGAAGAACCTGAAGTATGAGGTGGTGAAGGTCTTGGTGCAGACCTCGACCGTTCAGGATCGGATCGTTTGGATCGGCGAGGATGCGACGCGCCAACAGATCCGCCTGATCGAGTTCCAGGCGCACGGCACGATCTACCGCTATTTGACCAACGCCTTGGAACTGGCCCAGTTACCGACCGCCCAAGCGGTGGCGCTGTACCCGCAGCGCTGGCGGGTGGAAGATGCCTTCTCGATCGTTAAGCGGTTGTTGGGACTCGCTTACTTCTACTGCGGCGCCGAAAACGCCGTCGAAATGCAAGTGTGGGCCACTTGGCTGTTGTACGCGGTGTTGATCGACTTGACCGACGCGGTCGCTGAAGCCCTGGCCTGTCCGTTCGCCAACGTCTCCGTAGAAATGGTTTATCGGAGTCTTTATTTTTTG
>NZ_CBTJ020000118.1 GCF_001051235.1 Candidatus Competibacter denitrificans Run_A_D11
TATTTTTTGACCCACGCGGTCGCCCAAGACCCGACCACCGACCCCGTCCGCTATTTGGCCGACCACGCTCGCGAGTTGGGCATTCTTAAACGACCCCGCAAAAAAGCGCCCCATAAACGTCCTCCAATACCCTCTATTTCCCCCTTGACAATCAACCAAATCGCTTAACTTGTAAGCAATGCCATAAGCCCCGCATTTGATTGATCAGCGCCGTCCGGTCACTGACCGCCCGTTCCCGCGCCCGATGGAGAGTCAACACCGCTTGCTGCTCTTCGCTTTTAATCGGCACCAACCGCCTGTGAGGTCGACCCACCGCTTCACCAATCGCTTCCGCATCGTTTCGGTCATTCTTCCCCGCTTTCCCGCTTTTGCGATAGGGAGCGACCAACTGCGGGGCGATCAATTTCACCTCATGGCCCAACCGGGTCCATTCCCGTGCCCAGTAATGAGAACCACCTCCCGCTTCTAGGCCCATCCGCGCCGCCGGTCGATGAGCAAAGAACGTCAGCACCTGGGCGCGCTTCAGGGTCTTGCGTAGCACCACCTGACCCCGTTCATCGACCCCGTGAACCTGAAACACCTGCTTGGCACTATCCAGCCCGATTCGTGTCGCGTTCATGGCAATCCCCTCACTATGAATGGAAATGGGTTATTTCCAGTTTGGCGCCCTCGCTGCCGTCGGGGAAGGGTTAGGCCTCATAGGTGTGCAAGCTAAAAGGACTCAATCTTCGATATTGTGAAGTGGTGAACGTCGCAATCGAACTGCGCCTGCCAATCAGCGAGGAGAATTCCCTCGCGAAATATGTTGTCAAAGACGTGTTCTTGAACAACTGCGCCAAAGTGTTGCCCGCTGGTGGCTATGGAGTGCTCGCCTGGCGGTATGATGAATGGAAGGCGAAAATTTGGATCGCGCATTACTATATTACCTCGACCGCCCAGCGTAGCCAATCGAGCGACATACCCGTGCAGCCCTGAGCGCATGAAGGCTTCGCGCAACGCTGTAGCGCATGGGCGACATTGATTCAGCCCAAATCTCGCGGCAATTGGCTTGGCGACGTTGGCAACGCGAACAGGTGCTGGCATTTCGTGGGCTCCCCAGGGTGGTGGTGGATATGAGGCCTAACGCTGGCGCTGAGCCGTGGCCGCTAGGCCGTCGGCTCCAGCGACTTGTTAGCGCATCGCTACTTGCGTAACGTTCTGATTCTTCACCATCTCTTTCACGGTTTCATGCTGGGTGAGCGTCTTCTCGAACACTTCATCAAACACCGCAGGTAGATGATGGTTAAGAACTTTTACGCCTTCTGCCGTAATGCCACCCTTGGTGGCAACTCGATCAATCAGCTCAGAAAACCCCATGTTGCGCTCCGCGAGCAACTTCGCCGTCCCCAGAAGTGTTGAGACTACCATCCTTTGGGCTACCTCCACGGCAAGATCCCCATGCCTCAGTGCAGCCCCGACAAAATTCTCAAACATCGCAGCGATCATACCGGGTGCGCAGCTTGTGAGGTCCGTTGCCACCTCAAAATCGCCTTCGGAAATCTTTGCAATTTGGCCGATTGACTGAAGAAGAGCTTCGACCCTTGCCGCATCTTTGCCGCAAACCTTGCTGTTATGACAAACAAGCGATACGCCCTCGCGAACCTCGGAAGTGATGCTCGGGATGACCTTCGTGATCTTACCGTTAAAGACCTGTTCAAGATCACTAATAGTGACGCAAGCAGCAATGGAGACGATGTGTGTCTCCAGCGACACCACCGGGATCAGGTCCAACAGCACCGGTAAGGTATCCAGTGGCTTAACGCAAATAAAGAGAATGCGGGTTTCGCACGCCGCCAGCCTGTTGTCACCCGTGACTGCTATACTCGGCCACTGCCGAGCAAGAGAATCCAGTTTAGCTGTGGTACGTGTGGATATGATCACGTCCGCAGGAGCCACTGCCCCAGACGACAGCAGTCCATTAACAAGCATGCGCCCCATACTTCCATAGCCAATGAATCCCACTTCGTGCATAGATACCTTCTGTTGCTCTTTCTCGCATTAACTGGTAAGTGCTAACGCTCCGGTTGCAGCGGCGGCGCGCCGCGCCATCCGCTGCAACCGGTTGTTAGGCGGGGCCGGTGAGGAACTCTTCACCGCACCTGATTCTTCACGCCCATTTCGAGGTCGACTTGGTCCTCGAACGCCCGCTTCTGCTTGGCGACGAACCGCCGGTACTCCTCCGGGTTCACCCAAGCCTGCAGCCCTACGATCTTTGCCTGATCGCGCTTCTCCGGGTAACCGAACCATTCGGCGTGGGCCGCGAGTGTGGCTGGGAGTGTGATTTGCGGTCAACACGACTTCACCCAGCCGCACAGTGTCGCCATCGCGCAGAATACGGTCCACCTTGACGGGCGATTGTCCCTGCCATACCTGCTTGATCCGCCAGTGATGGGCCGCTTGCTGCACCCAGGTACTCCGATCCCCTCACCCCGGAAACCCCGCCGCCCCATGCCGCCGGAGATACTCCCCGATCGCCTCGTAATCACCTATGCCGGTAGCCGTGTCGCTTCAAAACCTATCCGCTAAAGTTGCACATCGCGTCCAAACCAGGGAGCTAGGTCTGCTGCTACTCATACCCTGCCCTCGCCGTGCCCCCGACGCGCGCCGCCGGGACCGGGTCCATGGCGACAGCTAGCGGCAGCGCGTCTGCGCCAAACCCCTCACGGAGGTAACCGGCGAGACCTTCCGCCACCGCCGATCCGGGACTGCCTCGGTGCAAGGTGATACCGGCCGACGGCAGCCGTGGAAACCCTTCTTCGACCCCGATCGGTCGCACCCCCGCCGGCAAGACGCTGCGGCACAGGGCGGTCACCGCCAGGCCGGCTTTCACCGCGGCCAGGATACTGCTGAAGCTGGCGCTGGTGTAGGCGATCCGATAGGGGTGGCCGCTCCCGTCTAGGCTGGCCAGCGCCCAATCGCGGAACAAACAGCCGGGTTGGAACAACGCTAGCGGCAACGGCTCCTGCTCGTGGGTGAGATGGCGTTCAGCGGTGGCCCACACCACCGGTTCGTGGCGCAGCACCTCGCCAGTTTCCCCGCCCGGCGCGCAGCCCGAGGTGATCACCGCCAGGTCGAGTCGATCCTCGGTCAGCAGCCGCCGCAGGTTCGCGCTGGTTTCGCAGGTGACTTCCACCTGTACCCTTGGGAAGGCGCGGGCGAAGCGGGCCAGAATGTCGGGCAAGAAGCGATCGACATAGTCGTCCGGTGTGCCAATCCGCACCCGTCCGGACCACTCCGGGCGAGTCAACGCCGCGACGGCCTCGTCGTGCAGTTTCAGCAACCGGCGCGCGTAGCCTAGCAGAGCCTCGCCGTCCGGTGCGAGTTGCACGCCGCGACCGTCGCGCTGAAACAGCACCCGGCCCAGGGTCTCTTCCAGTCGCCGCACTTGCATCGAGATCGCCGATTGCGTGCGGTGCACTTGCCGTGCGGCGAGGGTGAAGCCGCCGGTATCGACAATGGCGACGAACGTGCGCAACAGATCCGGATCGAGTTGGGTCGACATAACAGGATTCCCGATTGATCAGGTAAATTGATTGGTCATATTAAATCTATTCGTTAGACAAATCAAAGAAGGGCCTTCATTCTCAGCCACGACTCACCACTCGGAGGACCATCCCATGTTCAGCATCGCAACCCCGTATCTGAAATGCCCTGCCGACCCCCTCTCCGGCGTTCGCGCCCGTGTCGGCGCCGCGCTGGCCTGGTGGCGCGAGAGCTATGCCATCTATCGCCAGCGCCGCGCTCTGCTGG
Source organism: Candidatus Competibacter denitrificans Run_A_D11 (assembly GCF_001051235.1). GTDB lineage: Bacteria > Pseudomonadota > Gammaproteobacteria > Competibacterales > Competibacteraceae > Competibacter_A > Competibacter_A denitrificans. The sequence goes on from NZ_CBTJ020000118.1 coordinate 3,790, forward strand.
CCCTTGACGACGCGATGTTGAAAGACCTTGGCATCAACCGCGTCGACGCCCTCCAGGAAGGCAACAAGCCATTTTGGCGCCCGTGATGGTGCGGGCTTCAGACCGGAAGCCCGATGGCCGAAAGGGTGGGGATCGGCGCGGGCGCGCCCGAGGCTACGCGCAGGGGAGGCGCCATGGCGGCGGATGACAGGATCGAATCACCGATGTCCTCTCGTTCCGGAACGGAAGCGTCCGGTGCGAGTCCCGCCCTGCGGTCCGTGGTGTTGAACATCTGCGCCTTGCACGGTGCCCGACGGATCCTCTGGATCGGACATGGAGGTGAACCGCTGGCCGTTTCGCTCCAGCAGGCGGGCTATAATACCGTATGGGGGATGGACCCCGGCTGTCACTGCACCACCCGTCTTGCTGAAGGCACCCCAGCGAGTCCCGTCACCGCGACCGGGATGGCCCTCGATCCTCCCCGGGGGGAACCGGGCCGTTTCGATATCGCCCTCAGTACAGAATCGCCCGAACCCTACTCCGAGCTGGGCGAGTGGGTCCAACTCGCTGCTCGCGCGCTCCAGCCGGGTGGCCTCTTTCTGCTACCGACCCCTTACCGGGATTCCCTGAAAAACCGGTTCATCGATTTGTACAGCCGCTGGCGCTCGCGCCCCCCGTCGTGGGCGAAGCTGCGCGTCAAGCGGCTGCTGGAATCCCACGGCTTCGTGCTCGCGGAGCTCATTGGCGTCCGGGAGGCTTCCTGGCAATTTAAAACCGTCATCTGGGTCGCCCGGCAGGGCGGCCGCCCCCCATCGGCGGCCGGTGGCGGACCCGACTGACCTTCAGCGATTCCCGGTCTCTTAATTTTTTCGCTCATGTCGGCAAACAGGTGAATCGGGGAATCATCAGGATGCGCAGGAAGTGATATGCGAATTAAGAGCTAACAGCATTGGATGATTTAGATTGCCAGTCCATTGTATAATAGGCGCTTCTCACCACACCTATTAGAGCGACTACGATGGACTGGCAAATTCAGTGAATCACTCTTTATGAGATGGTTTGCAAACATTATCAAGAAGACCTTTGGATTCATTGCCAACGATTTAGTCCTTACTGTGATCTGTTGTTTACTGATGAAGAGGTCATTACGCTTTTCTTGTTTGGGATTATGAATAAACACCGTGAGATTAAAACTATCTATGACGAAGCTCACCGTCATCTGGGTGATGGGTTTCCCAAATTGCCTTCCTATCCTGGATTTGTACAACGGGTGAATAAAGTAGGCGATGTTTTCGCTCCGCTCGTCGAAATTCTGTCTGCCCGTGGCCCTGTTTTGGGCGATTGGTTGCTTGATTTTCAACCGATTATCCTTGCTCAACAAGGACATAGCTTCAACGCACGGGTCGCTCCAGAGTATGCCAGTCGGGGCTACTGTGCGTCGAAGAAACTGTATTATTATGGCGTTAAACTGCATGTTTTAGGCCAGCAGCAGATCGGAAGCTTACCTTTTCCTGATTATATAGGCATCACGCCGGCTAGTGAAAATGATGGGAAAGTATTGGAGAATTTTTTGCCTTACTTACCCGAAAATAGAGCGTATGGTGATAAAGCTTATGAGTATTTAAAACCGATCGCTGCAGCGCAAGGAATTGAGCTGTTAACACCTATTAAGAGACTCAAAGGTCAGGAATATTTAGATGGTGCCGATCAATGGTTATCTCGTGCAGTCAGTCAAGTTCGTCAGCCTATTGAATCATTCTTTAATTGGATTAATGAAAAAACGGGTAATAAACGACCCCGCAGCAAGCTGCGGGGTATTGGGTTACCAAAGAACGCAGCAAGCTGCGGGGAATGGACCCGTAGAGATTCAAAAAGCGAGTAAAGTCCGCTCCTCATCCGGATTATTAGTTCATGTCTTCGGGCGATTGGCTGCCGCCATGTTCATGCTTGTTTTTCCTGAAATTTTTCGTAGCACTTAATTCGCATTGATGGGTAACTGTAGCGGCCTGCAAACAAAACGGCATGGGCCTGCAAACAGGCCCTGTTTCAGGACCAGATTATTTGCAAACAGAACGGTTCCTGGACTCACTATGGTGGACCCCATCGTCAAGACAAAAATCATCGAAGTTTAAGTTAACGTGAATTATTATTTAATTTTCATTATGTTATAATTATCGATACTTTTATGATGCTATCAATTATTTGATACTTTATCCCTTATTTTATACGGAGCAGATTGCTATGAAAATTCTTCCTATGACTGAGATTTTTTGTGATATCGATGATTTTTATCAGGAATACGGCTCCCACCCCCGCCCCCTCGATCGGGGGCGCGCCCGGCCCTCGCTACACTGTTTCCTCCGGTAAATTTTTCGGTGAGGGTGAGGGGTCACGGCGTAGGCGAAAGCGCCGACTGGATCCACTTATGGAGATCCGTATCCCCGTCAGGAACACGACCCCATTGCGCCACTACCGCAGGCATCCGCGCCGACCCCAGAAGCCGCCCGTGAAGCGGACGCACGATCCCCGCCGACCTCCGGGGTCCGTCGCCCGCTGGCTGGCGCTGCGCCAGCAGGCCCTCTGAGCCGCAACCTGCGTATTCCAGTCCATTCGGCCGCCCATTCCAGCGAAGATTCGGCCACTAATTCCAGTCGGATTCGGCCACCCCTTCCAGTGGGGATTCGGCCGCCGGTTCCGGGCGATTCGGCCGGACCGACGGCGCGCGGCGACGTGGGAGGAGAATTGTTACTGGCTGACGGGAGTGGCCGTCAAGGGAGTACGAGTTTTCCGGAGGGAGTCTCCTTTCAAGTGCAGGCGATAGGCGTTATGGACGAGCCGGTCAAGGATGGCGTCAGCCAGCGTGGGATCGCCTAGGTAGGCATGCCAGTGGTCCACGGGGAGTTGGCTGGTCACCAGGGTGGAGCGCCGGGCGTGGCGGTCGTCGAGGAGCTGGGGGTGTAAGCCCAAACCCCAGATTTTTCCGGCGCGGCAAACTTTCCCATTTATGATGATTGGGACAGCTAAATTTGTGCCCATTCAGGTCTGAGTTGATCGTGATTGACGTTAAAAACTTTCCCTTTTTGGGTCATTATCGGGAAAGTTTTGGCGAGATTTTCTGGGGGTTGGGCTTACACCCCCTGCATTGCGTATCTCCGCATTATCGTGCGGTTTATCCGTGCAGAGACTACCTTATTTACCTGTCCGAAATTTGGGGACCATTATAGGGTCTCCGCTCAAGCGGAACCCTTGAAAGGATGCGTGCTAAAGACGTGTCCGCCTAAAAGCGGAGGTTTATCACCTGCCGATTGGAAATGAAAAACAACTTCCCAAAGATCATTTCTATTGCGCTGCTTGTATTTCCGCAGAGCTTGCCCCAGGTCACGACCCAATTTCTGATGGTCTATCGCATCTATGGCCTCGACACTCGGATCTTTTAAACTGTATGGCCAAATGAACAGGGTACCCGGGCATTCATCCATATTCGCTCTTTTCTCTCCTTATTACCCGGTAGTACCAGCCGGTCATCCGCTCAGCCAGCAAGAACCGCGACAGGTTCGGCCTCACCGAACCGGTGGTTAATTTTCCAGCACAGCGTGCGGGGATGGGATACCTCCAACTCCGCCTCGCCCATTTGGTAGCGGTCGCCGATGCACACCGTGCGCTCGGTCATGCCGGCGCTGACGAGGTTTTCGCCCAGCGAGCCCGGCACAGCGTGCGATGCCGCCGCCGGAAACCGCGCGGCAAGCCGGGGGTAGTGGTCGGGTGGATACTGATGCACCGCTTTTTCTGGACCGCCGTGGTAACGGCGGTCGGCCTGGTGGTCGCCGACGAGGCCGAACCGCCGGACCACCACCCGCGCCACCGGCTCCTTGAACAGGCCGATGCGCTGCCCTTCGGGTTCCAGGATTCGGAGGGCGCCGATCAATAACGCATCAACCGTTGGCATGACGTGCTCCGCCTCAAGCAGGGACCTCTTGGCCCGACGCGCGTCCGGGTGATGGTTTTTCACCGATGGTGGCCGGCGCCGCGACTGGTCATGCGTTCCAACACCACGCCCCGTCACTCAGCCCGCCTTGGCCGCGCCGCATTCCTTCAATAACCCGCCGCCAAACCGCCCGGCTGGCGGGTGTCGGAAAAGCCGTACCACCCTTCCGGCGCGCGGAGAATGCTTTGAGTATCGCCCATCGCCTCCCGGATCACCACCTTGTGGCCCAGGCTCTCCAGCAGGCGCACGGTGTCCGGACTCAACCCTTCCTCGACCCGCAGCTCGTCGGGCGACCACTGATGGTGCACCCGTGGCGCCACCGTCGCTTCGGCCAAGTTCAGCCGATGGTCGATTACGTTCGACAGGACTTGCAGCACGGCGGTGATGATCCGGCTGCCGCCGGGGCTGCCGGCGACCAACACCAGCCGGCCGTCCTTGAACACCAGGGTCGGGGCCATTGAGCTGAGCGGGCGCTTGCCGGGGCCGACCGCGTTGGCGTCGCCGCCGATCAGGCCGTAGGCGTTCGGGACGCCGGGTTTGGCGGCGAAGTCGTCCATCTCGTTGTTGAGCAGGATGCCGGTGCCGGCGGCGACGATCCCGGAGCCGTAGGGAAAGTTCAGGGTATAGGTGACGGCGACGGCGTTGCCGTCCCGGTCCACTACGGAGTAGTGCGTCGTTTGCTCGCTTTCGAAGCGGTGCGGCTGGCCGGGTTTGATCTGGGCCGCCGGCTTGGCCCGGTTCGGATCGATCCGCGCCGCCAGTTCCCTGGCGTAAGCCTTCGAGGTCAGGCCGGCGACCGGCACCTTCGCGAAATCGGGATCGCCCAAGTATTCGCTGCGGTCGGCGTAGGCGAGTTTCGTGGCTTCGGCCAAGCGATGGATCGTAGCGGCGCCGTTGTGGCCCAGATCTCCCAGCGACCAAGTTTCGAGGACGTTGAGAATCTGGACGAGATGCACACCGCCGGAGCTGGGCGGCGGCATCGACGCAATCTCGTAGCCCCGATACGTGCCCCGCACCGGCGCGCGGATGACCGCCCGGTAGCCCCTCAGGTCGTCTGCGATGATCGCCCCTCGGTGTTCCTGCATGTCGGCGACCAGCTTTCGCGCGATCTCGCCCTCGTAGAAGGCCCGGGAACCCTCTTCGGCGATCAGCTTGAGCGAGGCGGCCAGATCCGGCTGGAGCAGGGTCTCGCCGGGCGAATAGGCGGAACCGTCGGGCTTGAAAAACGCTTTCGCGCTGGCGGGCCAGGGCGCCATCCGCTCGCGGGCTTCTCGGAGCGATCGCGCCAGCTCGGGACCGACCGGAAAGCCCTGCTCGGCCAGGCGGATCGCCGGTTCGAGCAGCGACCGCCACGGCAAGCGACCGTGGCGGGCGTGGGCCAGCGCCAGCCCGGCCACCGTGCCCGGTACGCCAGCCGCTTGGTGGCTGTGGCGGATGCGAGCTTCGTCCACCTCGCCGCGTTCGTTCAGATAAAAGTCCCGGCCGACGGCGGCGGGAGCCGTTTCCCGAAAGTCGATGGCCTCGGTCTGCTTCTTGCCGTCGTCGTAAACCAGCAGGAACCCGCCGCCGCCCAGGTTGCCCGCCTGAGGCAGCGTGACCGCCAGCGCGAAGCCGACCGCCACCGCCGCGTCGGCGGCGTGGCCGCCCCCTCGGAGAACGGCCAACCCGACCTGGCTAGCCAAAGCCTCTTGGGCGACCACCAGGCCGTGGCGGGCGTGGACCGGATGGATGCGGTCGCGGGTGTCGAAGAGCGCGGGTTCGGTTCCGCCCGCGACCGCCCCCAGCGAGAGCAGTAGAGCGGCGACGCCGCCGAGGAGCCGGGCCGGCGGGCGAACGGACGAGGGCCATCGGGGCATGGAAATCTCCGGCGGTAGGAAGACGGGCGAACGATCTCGGCGAGAGCGCAAGGGGGTTTATGGCAGTATAGTTTCGATCCCTTCTCGCGACGAACCGCCCGCACCCATGGCCCGACGATCCGCCCGGCGCACCGCCACCCCCATTCCCAAAACCCTGACCGGCATCCTCGCCTCCATCGCCCTGACCGTTCTCGCCGCTTTGGGCATCAAAACCGACGGGTTCCACGGGAAACCTGCCGCCCCGCCCACGGAACGCCCGACCGCCAGCACGAAAGCGGTGCCCCCGCCCGGCGACCTGCCGAACACCCCCGGCACGTTCGTGGCAGCCAAACAAACGCTCTACGATCAAGTGTATTTCGACCACCGCATCACGTTTGGTCCTGTAAATTTTCCTGTGATGGCGAGGGCTGGCAGCGCGGGGCTAGGGCATCAACCTCATCCAACCCATTGATCCTGCTAAGCGATGCTCGGTTCACCTGCATGCCCCATAGTGCCGATCACGGGAAAATTTACACGAGGAATTCACCCGGTAGGGGTCTCTCGGGTATCCGGAAACCGCGCTGGATCGCGAAAGCCCGGCTATGCTAGACGTTAAATCGCTTCGTCAACTACCCCGCCTAAAGGCAAGAGCTTGTCCCGGTACTACGCAACCTGGAGTTCCTGATGCGGTTCCGAGACTATAGGCGCGTTGACCCGCACCGGGCTGCGCGCGGGTTCATGTCCACCCGCCGCGCGTTCCGCACCGGCGCCCGTCCGAGCAAGAGAGGCGGAGTATTCCTGGAGCACCCAACCGATAGACCGCGCAGTCCGGTCTGTCCCGACCGAATCACTGTACCGAACGCGAGGAATTCCCCATGAGTCAGAAAATCGCCATTGTGACCGGCGGCAACCGGGGTCTCGGCAAAAATACCGTCCTGCATCTGGCCCGCCACGGCGTGGATGCGATCTTCACCTACCGCAGCCACCCGGCCGAAGCTGAGGCCGTGGTCAGCGAGGTCGCGCCACTCGGCGCCCGCGCCGTGGCGCTGTCCCTGGATGTCGCCGACGGCCAAGCGTTTGCCGGCTTTGCCGCACAGGTGCAGGCCTTGCTGCGCACGCAGTGGCAACGCGAACAATTCGACTTTCTGGTGAACAACGCGGGGATTGGCCTACACGCCGGCTTTGCGGACACCACCGAGGCGCAGTTTGATCAACTCCTGAACGTCCACTTCAAGGGGGTGTTCTTCCTGACCCAGGCCTTGTTGCCGCTGATCGCCGACGGCGGACGCATCGTCAACCTGTCCACCGGCCTGACGCGCTTCGCGCTGCCGGGCTATGCCGCCTATGCGTCGATGAAGGGCGCGATTGAAGTGCTGACGCACTATCTCGCCAAGGAACTCGGACCGCGCGGCATCGCAGTGAACGTCGTCGCGCCCGGCGCCATTGAGACCGATTTTGGCGGCGGGGTGGTGCGCGACAACGCCCAGATGAATGCCCAGATCGCCGCGCAGACCGCGCTCGGCCGCGTCGGGGTACCGGACGATATCGGCGGCGTCATCGCCGCGCTGCTGGCGGAGGACACCCGCTGGATCAATGCCCAGCGCATTGAGGCGTCGGGCGGTGTGTTCCTGTGAACGGCGTCCGCCTGTCACCGAGCGCCCCTCACCGCTCCTTGGCTGGCGGCGGCTTCGGCGCAGGCGGATGGACGGCCCGTTGCGCCAGCCCCTCTTTCGCGTAGCCCACCCGTTCGCCCAGGTCGTAGGCCAAAAAGCCCACGCCGACGATGCCCGCAATCAGTAGCGCCAAGCCCGCCACCGGACCGCTCAACACGGGGTACGGCAACGATTCCTTCATTTTGGGGCCATAGAGTCACCTCTCCATAGCTCCGAACGGCTCGGGCAGTGATGTCGCCCTCGCGAAGCCTTGGCGTATTCGGGTTTGTGATGCTCCTAGTCTAGAAAGTACGTACCACAAAACTCAACTCGCCTTACAAATTGGGTACTTGGATTTCCTATATGAGTTTTATGGTATGGCAACAGGCATCAGAACAGCACCCATGGGGTTTGTCGGGCACAGTAAGGATCTGTACCAGAAAAACGTTCGTTTTTCTGACCTTGCATCAGAGATACGGCGTTGTGGCCCAAAAATGAAGGAATCGTTGTCGTACCCCACATTCGGTGGCGTGGGTTCACCGGTGGGTGATCGAACCGGTCGAGGGCTTGTCCCACTCGTTGCTTGGCGTTCCAACAGGAGATTCGCTCCCCGATACCATCCAGCATGGGTGTCGGGTGCGCGCCGCGTACCCGACACGGTTTCGTGGCCTTGGCTTGCATACGCTTCTCCTCATCGCGCGGGCGTGCGCTGGGCAGAATGCGCCTGCGGATCGGGAGTGATCAATCGGGAGAACGGGGTTGGCGCCCGCTGGAGCGCAGAAACCGCGCACAGGGGCCACGGGAGCGCCACAGGGGTTGGATCACGTCAAAAGTCAACCGAGTTTGGGTTGCAACCACGACATCAATGGAACGCAAAACCCGGGTAAGCATCCCCGGCCAGGGCAATCGCATTAAAAAATTGTAATTATTTAAAGATATCTGTATTTAAATATTTGCATTTTCTTGCAGGAAATATATTTGAGTCCAACCAA
>NZ_CBTJ020000119.1 GCF_001051235.1 Candidatus Competibacter denitrificans Run_A_D11
CCTGGTTTTAGCCGAGGTTACTGACTTTCTCGATTAGGTTTGCTTATAATTAAAACAATAGTATCGATTTTTGATCAAATTTTAATGCGATTGCCCTGTCGTCACGGCCGCTTTAGAACCCGCGACTGGGATTCCATGGGCGATCCCGCCGTGAGTGGAGTCGGAAACCCGGGGGGTCCCGCTTCGAGAAAATAACGGGCTTCGGGTTCAGCACTCCGAGCCATTTTTCAACCCATCCCTCTGGTTGGATATTCCTCCGTGGTCTATCGTCAAGCGGCGGAACTCCGCGCCCGGCATGGCCTGAAAACCCCGGATGCCTGGCAGGTAGCGATTGCTCGCCAGCCGGGCTGCTCGGCACTTTGGACACACGATGATCGTTTGCAGCAGACGGTCCGTCATGACGCGGTGACTCTCTGCGCGGGCGTTGGATGGACCCGGATTTTCGGGAGAAGCCTCGCGCCTTCAGGCCCGGAAAGAGGTGAGTCCAGCGGCTTCGAGTAGGCGCATTTCGACGTGCAAGCCCGCAGCCACGGCCCTATTGACGAGGGCCTCCCAACCGAACCGGTTGATCTTGCCGTGCATAAGATCAGAGCTGCGCGGTTGAGTGACCCCGAACCGCTTCGCTGCCTGCGCCTGGGTCAGTCCAGTACGGACCCGATACGCTTTCAAAGACCTCATCCAGCGAGACCGTCACTTCAGGTGCTCCGCTTCTTCGGGGGGGTCTTCGATGGCATCCCCTACCCTCGCGAAGGGTTCATGGCTCATTTTTCTAGCTCCTTGAGTAGATCACGATACCGGTCATTCGCTCAGTCCCGTCAGAAGGCGCGGATTCCCCTTTTCGGGGCGCGATCCAAACCGGCTCGCTGCAGCAACCAGTCCTCACGATAGAGGACGGTCGGGGTCGGAGCGTCGGGGTCTTTGAGTGCGGCCAGGGTGGGTTCACCGGGTATGCCAATACGCCCCACCGTGCGCTGAAGGTCATAAACGCGCCCCAACCAGGTGGACAGCGCGAGGGAGACGGGACAGACGTGTTCCTGCGGATCGAGCAATAGAGCCCGGGCTTCCTGTACCACCGCCCGCTGACGCTCGCCGGTCAGGGGATAGCGCAGTACCTGATTTTTCGGTGTTTCCCAGAGTACATCCAGGTAGCCGTCCTGGTAGGACACTCCGGGTTGCAGCATCGCCGCTTGCCGATGGCTCAGGCCCACCACCCGCACCAGCTCCAGGTGCAACGCCCCCCGCGCATCCTGGGCGCGGATTCGGGCGAGGCGTTCCTGAATCGCGGCTTCACTCAGTGGACGGGGTAGTGCGGCGCGATCACCGGCTTGGAGCGCACGCCAGCGATGGCTGACCTCCAGCGCCAGGGCGGGCTGGTCCAGCCAGCCGCAGAGTTGACTCAGCAGACGCACCGACAGGAGCGCGCTGTGACGCTGGAGGGTGGTGGAGGTGTGCCAGTGCCGGAGTAACACGTCGAGGTGCGAGGCGTTGAGATCGTCGGGCGCGTGCAGCGGTTGACCGGCCAGGGCCAGGGTTTTGACCATGTGGTTCAGCAGCCGCCAGCGAACCTCCAACGTCGCGGCGCTCAGCGGACCGGAACCGTTCTGGCGTTGATTCACGTTCGCCCGCACCCGCGCGGCCAGCACCTGTTGTTGCACCCGATATTCCGCGCGAAGGGACTGGGGATGTCGGCGGGCGGCCTCCTGAACCGGCGGCGTATCCGGTTTTCCGTAGTAGGCCGCGGTGATTCCCGGTCGGGCGTGTCCCAGCCGGGCCGTGACCTCGTGCTTGGCCCCGGTATCCGCGGCGCTCGGGACGGGTCCACCGCCGCGCACTGGGGAGATTTCGCCGGTCAGTTGCTCGTAGACATCGTTGGCGTATTGGTGACGCAGCCCGTGACTGACGAGGCCGTCCTTGCGGGTGACGCCGTGTTGCGTCAACACGTAATAGCAGTGCTGGAGCCAGTGCTTGAGATCATACTCCGGTGGAATCATCGAGCGTTTGGTGATCTGGACGTACTGCTCCGCTTCCGCCAGCACCGCGCGCTGGGCGTCGGTTTCAATGGGCGTCACGCGCGGTCGTCCGCCCTTGGTTCCGGCGAGCACCCGCAGGTAGGTTTCATCCACCCGATCCCGGAGCGGATTGAGCAAGGAGGCTTCCTGAAGCCGCAGCCCAAAGGCGTGTTGCAGGCGCAAGACCCGCCCCACCGGAGGATCGTCCGCGGCAATCTCCGCCATCTTTTGCACCGGATCAACGCCCGCCGCCGTCCAGGAATGATCGTACTGAGCCTCATACGTGCGCTGGAACGCCTCCGGATCGGCCAAATAGCTGGAGCCGGTCCCTAACATGCTCTGTTTGCCGATCCAGCCACACAGCAGACGCAGTTGCGAAAACCGTTTTTGCAACGTGGACGCCGACAGTTCCTGCGCTTCCCAGAGGCGCATCAAGGCTTCGATGTGCTTGGGCTTGAGGTGGCGCACCTCGGTGATCTTGTAGCCCAGTTCATGCAGTTGGCGAATCATGCGGTCATAAAATCCCGCGCGATCCGCGATCGTGGCGTGACTGACCGCCTTGCGCCCGTTGGCGCTGCGGCGCAGGTTCCGCTTGAGCACCCCGTCCAGGGACGCCAGCGCTTGGCCGCGCTTGCCCAGGCGGGGTTTCGCCTCGCCCGCGTCCACCGGGGAAGCGACCGCCGCCTTCTTCGCCGCTGTCGCCGCCCTGGAGCGCGGCGTCTCTTGCGTCATGGCCTTCTCCTTCTGAAACCCATCCAAACCCACTCAAACCCATTCAAACGAAATAGCGGGCCTCGCGTGAGGGTTATCGGTTCAGCCAGGGTCTTGCCCAGAAGACGCTCTGCCTCCCCCCTTCTTCCTGAAGGTCTGGGTCGTTCCGCACCAGGAACGAGAACACAGGATTGAAAAGACTCTTTCCTCTAAACCGCGTTTGACATCGCGGCTGAACGCCTACCGAACGATTGCAACCGTGGATTGCAGGTCTGTCGCGGCAAATCCCAAAGATCTGGCGGCGGTTCGTTAGAGGGCGTGTGCGTCAGCGATGGAATGCGAGCCGGGCGTGGGCGAGGGGCGATTCGATGCGGATTTTGAATTCGTCGCCGTCGCCGCTGAGCCCTGAAACGGAGCCGTCGGATGAAACAACCGTTGCAGGTAGTTCAGCGCTACCCCATCCGCGTCTTCAGGCGTCATCTCCGCGCAGGCATGCATGACAAAGGCCGACACCACCAACGCCGGGTCGGGTCGATAGCCGCGTCCATACTTGCGCAACCGCCGAGCGGCGATTTGCGCGGCCTCATAAGCCTCCTCCATGATCTTGATGCGACGCAGGCCATTTTCTTCCTCCTGTCGCGCCACCCGGCGCAACAGTCCTTTATGGAGCGCGTACAACTCTCCCTCTTCCAGATTCATCCTCTCGCGCAACGTGGCCATCAACGCCACGACCTCCTCCACTCCATACCCTTCTTTCACCTGGATTTCATCACTCATCGTCTCGGTCTCTCTCTATTCACCCTCACCTGGACCCTTTCACCGTTTTCATCGGACGCCCACCTTGTTGAAACAGTAGGGCCACTGCTGCGCGTCATCGGCTTACGCCCGGCGGACCCGCGCCCCTTTCCCCTCGCTATCTCTCTCCATCGCTTCTCATGATCTTCAATCGCACCGGCACACGCGGCATCGAACGCCCACCTGGATTTGGAGCGGTAGGGCCACCGCCCGGATCGGGTTGAGTAATCGCGAGACGATCCCCTCGCTATCGCGGGTACTTTGAAGGCGCCTCGCGAACGCCTCTGGCTTCAGCCAGGCCCGTTTACCCCTGGGTCGGACCACACCCCCTGATCGGTGACGTGACCAGGACCGTTTTAAAATCCGGGCGGCTTCGGGAACTTTCACCGCCAACCAAAAAGGATATTTTTTCTTTTTACCCCCCCTTTACCGAATATTTTTCTACATTTCTTTTAGGAGATCAACTGATTATTGAGTGCGTTTCATCCTCTCTCTTGAGAGGCCATTTTTTGTCCGCCCGCTTTGCATCAATATATCGTCGATCCGAGCCCTCCGATAGCCTCCCTCTTTCTATTCACGGGCGCTGAAAAGAGTCCGGAATCTTCATCCTTTAGAGCCTGCCTCCGCGTAGGCGGAGAGGAGATCCATGAGAAAGTCTGAATCGCTTCAAAATCAGTGCAACTATAATCGTTAATTATTGATATCTATAAATAACTGAACAACAACCCGCTTAAAGCGCGTGGGTTTTGCGCCGGGCGCAGAGGACTGAAAGTCCCCCCATCAAGGCGCCCGGCGCTTTAAGAATATCACGATTGCAACCCTAGCGCTCGGCCCCCCATCAAGACCCATTGAGAGAGCATCTGAGTCCACTTGAAGAGTCGTAGCGGAAAGCTGACCGGCTAAAGCCGGTGGTTTTAACCTTGGATATTGAAATCAATAGCAACCAGGGCACAAGCTGACACAAGCCTGTCATAAGGTTGACAAAGCGTTGTCATAAGGTTTGGCAAAACTCTGTCACAGCCTGTCATAAGATGGGCAAAGTGCTGGCAAAGCGCTGGCATCAGAGGGGCCAAGCGTTGTCACGACTGGTCATTAAGGTTGGCAAAGCGCTGGCAAAGCGCTGGCATCAGATGGGCAAAGCGTTGTCATGGCTTGTCACGGTCTGTCCTAACTTCCGCCTCATCGCGCGATGCCCACCTGCTTCCAAAATGAGCCGCAGCAACGCTCACAGAATCCACGCAGCAGCCATACTGCATTGCAAAAGATAGGGGGCAACTGACACGAGGGGAAGCCTTGGCCGATGCGGTGTTCGACTTCCAGACCACCGCCGATTTGACCGCGTGGCTGGCGGCGTGGCCTAGGGATAAAACGTCGAGCAATTAGTAAGGAGGCCTGAACGAGTCGCTCGCCGCATTCAACCAAAGCAATAGCGAAACGGAATAAACATGACCAAGACGCCAATATCGCTCAAGGGACACTCATAGCGCGGCCAGATGTTGTAAGCATAGCCCCCGCCTTCATCCATCGGCGTGGGCAAATCGGCAATGTTGGCCGTGCAATAGGGAGTGGGGACGGGCGATAGACTTTGCCAGTGACCCTTCGCCTCGTCGCTGGTGAACTTGGGCCGCAGCTTGACCGAAGAGTCGGCGACCAGGTGGGCCCCGCGATAGGCCAGGGTCGGGGCGACCCGGCCCGGATGGTCATTGTTGAGAAAGCCATGGCGCGGATAAAGATGGCCCCAGGTCTCCCCCAACGCGCCAATCCGATCCGTCGAGAACGGATTGAGTAAGGTGGTCGCATGGTCGAGATCGGTGATCGGAAAGCCAGAGCGCCAGAAGAGGGCATCTGGCCCGGACAGATAATAAGGATAGAAAATTCGCACGGTATTACGGCACAGCAAGCGGTCAATCTGCACGCCTCCGCCAGCGCCATAGCCCTGGTTTCCGACGTTATGAGCGATCTCACGAAGGGTCTTGGCCATCTCGATAAAGTTCAGCGCGCCTTTGATGCTATCCAGGGCCGATGTTATTTGGTTGATGACCTCGGTGAGAGGGTAGAACTGACGGATGATGCCGATAGGAAACAACGGCCCCATCGGGCATTGATTCGGATGAGTGAAACAGGGGCTGGCCCAGGACGTCCAGGAACCGATAAAACCGCCGCCACTGTCGCCACTGCCGCCACTACTCGCCCCGTCGCCGTAGCCGCCATTGCCGTCATAGCCATAACCCCCGCCAGAGGCATAGGCAGGGGTGAACGAATAGTGGCCAGTGCTATCCAGCAACATCGGCAACAAGGCGACTGGATGACCGAACAATTCGACTTCCTTGAAATTCGTGCTTTGGTGGTGGCCGTAGTTCCCGTAGCGGGTCTGGCCTCCACTGCTTTCAACCAAGGGCTGACCGCCCAGAAGCGGCGGCACCACCTGCGCCAGCCGGTCCAACAGGCTTTTCTGCAATGCCCCCACTGTCTTGGACCATTCCAGATAGGGTTCCAGCGGGAAACGATCCGAGGCCATGACATGCAGGGACGACAGGTAATGCTCGACGCGGGGAACGTAAAAGACTTCGAGGGTGAAGCCGGTGTAGCGGACGCGAATCTCGATGCCCAACAAACAGTAGCGCAAGCACGCCGGCAACGCCTGGATCGTGCGCCCGATCAGGCCCGCAGTGGTATAGGTATCGCCCACCTTGATTTCCGTTGCCGCCCGCACGGTCACGCTGGCGATCAGTAGAAGGGCCAGCGCCAGAGACCGGCTCCAGCGGCACAGAACCGTTTTTTCCAACATACGCCGTCCTTTTTTCAATACTGACAAACCGGTCGAATCACAGCGGTTCGTTTAAGAGATCCGTAATCGACTTGCGTGGCGCCGGCGGTTGCGCTTCCCCAGGATGTTTGGGCCATCCCTTTTGAGCGGGCGCACATGGCGCTGGAGGCGCCTCCAGACGGAGATCGTTCCCTGCCGCCGGGCCGGCCTCCGGCGCGAGCGATAATTCCTTGATGTATCGATATAAAGTTCGGAGCGAACCGCGCAACCCGACGACACGATGCAGTTCCTGCCGCACCTCCTCCACCGACCAGCCCGCCTCCAGTTTTTGCCGAATTTCCGGCCACAGTACCCGCACCTTTTCTTTGTTGTTTCGGGAAGCGCGTGAGGGACGCTGCGCGCTTTGGAACGCTTCCTTCTGCTCACGAGTCACGGTCTCTGGCGCATCTGGGGCCAAAGCGTGTCCTCCTCAAGGGGCCGCTAAAACGCTGACACGCGGGACGGCCTCTTCGGCGGCGATTTCTTCGGGCAAAAATCCCAAGAGGGGCCGTGCGGGAGCCATCTGCCGGTCGAAATCCTGCATCCAGGCACCGATCCGCTCCTGATCGGCGATGGGAATCCGGAGGGCCCGACCCTGTCCGGTCGCTGCCTCCGTATACTTCGCGCTATACACATCCAGTAACGCATAACTGCGGGCATCTAGCGCCGGCATCGTCACCAGAACGCCTCCCTGCTTTTGCAGCGCTTGCTTGCTCTCGCTCACCGGCAGTTGCAACCCTTCCTGATCGCAGCCGTCGAACAGCACAAAGCTATGCTCTGGCCCAAAGGCCAGGTTCTTGACGGCCACATAATCCACGTTGTGGCCAAAGTTCTCGATACTCTGCCTCACAGTACGGATCGACGCCTGGATGGGCGTCATGACGAAGACCATGGTGATGGCGTACCCCCGTTTGCGATAGGCGCTAAACAAGGCGTTCGGGACGAGTCCGCGATCCATCACCTTGCCCAATTCCCCGACGACGCCCCCCGGCAAGTCAAACAGCAGGATCGGCGGGTTTCCCGACAAGGCGTTTAACAAAATATCGCGTTCATCATCTTCGCGAATATCAAAACAGGCGCATCCCACGAGCGGGTCTTGCCGAGCCACTAGAACTCCCCTCGCATCCCGCGTCCCTTCGTGCTGATACAATTGGCCTACTCTGCCGTCAGCGTCATACGCCGCCACCTCATGGCCTTCGCAACGCAATAACTCCAGTAACGCGCGGGCGAAGGTCGTCTTGCCCGCCCCCCCTTTGTTGCTGCACACAAAGAGGACGCGCGGGGTCATCCCGACGTCCTCGCTGCCGCCAGAATCTCACCGATCCGTGGCCGCCGGGTGGGTTTCACCCCCGGATCGGTCGTGACCGCTTCAACCACCGACGCCGCATCGGAAACACAAGCGCCGGTCTCAACGCTGGCGGGCACGGTTTCAGAACCGGACTCCGGGGCGTCGGCTTCAGCCGCCCAGACCCGCCGATCGGCGACCGGCGCTTCAAAAGCCGAGGCCGACGAGTCGGGCGCGGGGGCGGCGGACGATGGGGGCGCTTCCGGGTCAGCCGCCGGGTCGGTTTCGGGAGAGGTGGCGCTCCAATGGAACGCCAGCGTTTCCATTTCCACCAGGCTTGCGGCTTCCTGGCCGGTCATGTTCTC
Organism: Candidatus Competibacter denitrificans Run_A_D11; assembly: GCF_001051235.1. GTDB lineage: Bacteria > Pseudomonadota > Gammaproteobacteria > Competibacterales > Competibacteraceae > Competibacter_A > Competibacter_A denitrificans. The sequence goes on from NZ_CBTJ020000119.1 coordinate 7,972, forward strand.
GCTCTCCTCGGCCGGAATGGACTCGGGTTTTTCCTGGCCGGGGCTGCGTCCGGTTCGTTTCATCAGCATGTCCCGGTAGACCCCGCGCCCTTCCCGATCCTGGCCTTGCACGCGCCGGGCTAAGCCACGGGCCAGCCGTTCTATCCCCTGACAGACCCGAATGAAGCTGCGGAAGAGTTCGTTTTGGCGCTGAAGATGTTCCACTTCGATCAGCGCGCCCATCGCCCAGAGCTGGTCTAACTGGCGGATGGTTTGCTCCAGTTGACCGATCAGGCGGATATAGTCGCTCGCCTGGGGAGTCCGCACGCGCGGCAGCACTTCGACCGGTTGCGTATAGATCAGGCTCCTAGGTTCTTTCGGCGGAAGGGCGGCTTTGAAAAGCTTTTGGATCGCGCGGCGTTCATGGTCCAAAAAATTTTCCAGGCGACGCAGCTCGTGCGCTATCGCCTCGCTTACCTGAGCGATTTCGGGTTCAAAAGCGCGACTGGCGCGGCCTTGAAGGCGTGAAATAATGGTGGTGAGATACAAAGCCGCATCCACCCGATTCAGGGTGCGGTTGTACGTTTTAATCGCGATGTGCGTACCCAAGGTCAGGCCCTGTTGGAAAGCGGCCTGACTGTGGGCGGTAATCGGCGCATTCAGTGCCATAGAAAGCCTCTCCCCGCCAGGATCAATCAAGAAACAACGGTTGAATCCATTCCGGCAAATCCGGCCTGGACAGCGCCTTTTGCCAGACATCGAAGACCTCGGGTTCCCGCCACAGCCAATTTAAAGCGGCTTGGGGCATCAAGGCTCCCACCATCAGCGGGGTCCAATCGCCACGGCTCAAGGTGGCGCGTTCCAGACGATAGAACTGTGCCTCTTTTACCCAGGCCAGACCCTTGGCCGCCTTGTGGGGCGCCCAGCAACCCAGCGGCTGGTCATGAGCGGACCATAACGTGATCTTCCAGAAGTCCATTTCACGGGCTAACTGACGAAGCAGCGCGATACTAAACACGGCATACGTCCACAGGTCTTCCGCGCGGGCCACCTGCTCCGAGTCCGCGCCGGGCGGGAGAATCACGCCCCGACGACGTCGCAGCACGCGCTCAGCCCGCTGCAAACGCAGATCCAGAATGAGGCGCTGCCCGGGTTCGCCCTTCGGCAACGTTTGCACCGACTCGGCGAACGCCAGCAGCAGAGGCCAGAAAAGGACCCTGAATTGCGTCTCAGACAGGGCGGACCCTCCGTGCAGGCGCTTGACCGCTTCCTGCCGCTGATCCAACAATTCCGATGCCCTTAAGATCGGCATGCGATCGGAAATGTGGCAGGCCACTTTGGCGACACTCAACGTCCCCCCCAGGTGACCCAGACCAGCGCCACGCACGCCAGCGCCAGCAGACCCGCCAGAAGGATGGGGATGACGTTGGCTTGATTGGAATGATTCAAGGCCGCCTCCTTATAGATATTTCTTGAATTTCGATACCGACCGCTGGACGAAGTAGCCAAAGGCGATCATGGGCGGCACGAAAACCACCGTGGGATGCACCGACCAAGGCGAGGCCAGATAGAGCAGGATCGGCACCGAGATCATGGGTCGAATCATCTTTTTGAGGTGGTGGTACAGGAAACCGGACTCCAGACCCCCGCCAAAACGGCGCAAATCTCGCTGCACCAGCCCATCAATGAGTCCGATCAGGCCCGCTGCGGTAAACCCGGAAAAGCTCAGCACCACCACGGCCAGGCGCGCGCCGACCAGTTGGGTCACATACGCCGCCGCCAGCAGGTAATCGCCTAAAAAGAGCAGCCAGGCCCGCATCAGATCAAAGCCTTTTAACCAGGACGGCTGATCGGAGACGATCCAGCGCATCAGCCCTTCCAACCCGCTCCAGTGATACAGCAACCGCGCGCCCCTGTAGGCGTAGTCCACGACCCGCACCGCCGCTTCAGGAGCGGTAAAATCCTCGCGCAACCAAGCCAGTTCGGTTTTCAAAAGCTGTTCGCTGTGCTGCGCGCCCGGCGTATCCCACAGGCCCAACGCCATGCCCACCCATTCCAACAGGATCGAAATCAGCCAGCCCACCAGCGTTACGGTCACGAAGGCCATGGCATGATCCATCAGGCCCGCAAGGCTCCAAGGTCGCCGAAACACCGGTTCCGCCGGCGCGCCCGTCCGATACGATGCGCGCATCAGGAAACCTCGATAGCGCCCGCATTGCCTGAACGCAAGGCGGCATGGTTAATGGAATCTTCAGGTCGCAGTTCCACGCCCGCCACTGGGCGATAGCGCCGTTCCATGTCGCGAGCAATGACGTTGAGATCGTTGGGCATCCGACAGGGCGCGTCGGCGATCTGAGGAAATTGCACCTTGAAAAGCTGGCCGCCGGACATCAACACGAAAGCGTGGCCGCGCAGCAATTGCATCAGATGACCGGGTTCCAACAGCCAGGCTTTCTGACTGGAAACGCGATCTTGGGTGTTGCTGGTGAAATGCACGGGCGAGTCCGGATCGGAGGAGTCGGTGGCTCCCGAAACCAGCATCAGCATGTTCACTTCGACCTGGCTGAGCCGCTGGGTCAGCAACTCCGCCGTTTCCAGGTCAGCCACCCGCAACATGACGATGGTATTACTGACATTGCCGACCACCTGTCCGGCGCGATCCCGACTGCCCAGCCCGGCGGCGATGTCGGCCAGGGTCTGGGTGTAGACGGAAAAACGCAGTCCGGCGCCACGGCCTTTGTTGAGCGCCTGCACGATTTCCGGGCCGCGCACCAGTTCGGAAAACTCGTCCAGATGCAGACAGGTTTCAGGAACCGCTTCCGCCACGGCCAGGTTTTCGCCCAGGCCGTGTTTGTACAGCTCCCCCGCGTAAGCCACCAAATCCGCAATCATGCCCTGACCGACCGCGGCGGCGACTTCGGAATCGGTCAGCGCATCAAAGCCGCAGTACACGACGGCGCGCTGCCGGATCACGCTGGACCACTCCAGAATCGGACGAGGATCCTCCAGATCGGCATAGTTCGGATTGATCAGTTCGCCCGCCCGACCCGATAACAGTTTCTCCAGGAGTGGCTGCACCGCCACCGAAATCTTGTCGAAAAAGGTCTTGTCGTACTCAAAAGCCCGGCGCAGACCATCGGCCACCGGGTCGTAAAGATCATGCGCCTTATAGAACTGAACCAGTTGCAGCGCGCGGGGATCGCGATTTTTGAGGTGTCCCGGTAGCGCCGTGCGTTTGTCGGAGCCGTTCTGATCGATCAGAAACCGCCAGCCTTCCGGGCCACAGCGATCCAGCCATGCCTCAAAATAACGCACCAGCAACGGTTCGATATTGTTCATATGCTGAAGCGTCTTGCGGTAATCGGGCTTCTCGCCCAACGTCACCACCGCGCGGGCAATGATGTGCGTGAACAGCCAAGCAAACTGGCGAAACGCCTCGGCATTGCCCTGGGAGGGCAACTGATTGGCAATGCGGGTGGCGACTTCGGTGATCCGGGTAAACCGGCCAATCGGATTATACCGGGCGGAGTGATCGGGATAGCCCAAATGGAAAAAGTAGAAGGGACGTTTTGAATGCGTCGCTTCCGCGTACAGGCAGCGGAACAGATCGGGATCGCCTTTGGGGTCCATGCAAATCACCGGTCTGCCCCAGCGGATGTCCTGGATCAGGGCGAGTTCCGCCGCGCGCGTTTTCCCCACCCCGGTGGTGCCGACATAAAACATGTGGCCCTGCCGTTCGGCATGGGGCAGGACAATGCGCTGCTGGCCTTCCAGCAACCCGACGCCATGCAGGGCGGGCAGACCGCTGAACGGTTCTTTGGCCTCTGCCGCCGCCTGCGTCCATCGCGACCCTTTGAGAAAACGCTGGTTGCCGGCGCGGGTCGCATCCCACAGGCGTTGCGTGTGCAGCGCCGTCCAGCGAAAGCCGCGCCCCAGCACCAGACCTTCCGGATCAGGATCAAGCTCTTTTGAAGGCATCCAATACGGCGGATTGTAGCTCAGCCCCCAGTGATAGCGCACCACGCGCAACCCCTGCCAAAACCGCACCAGCGCCAATGCCGTTAAAATCGCTGCCAGACCGTAGGCGACCTTGGAGGTCATCAACATCCGGTCGTGGCCCAACAGCACGATGCCACTCATGCTGAGGGCCGCGACCGTGGTGGACCATTCCACCGGCGGGCGCAGCAGCGCTTCAATGGGATAATTCGCCATCAGGTTCTCCGCTCAACTAACGCCGTCGTCCATGGGCTGGCCCGGTTTTTGAACCCAACCCCAGCCGCTTCCAAAGAGTGTTAAATCCTTTCAACGCCTGCGTCCGCTGGTGCAACCCATCCTCGTTGTGCCAGTAGCACCGGTCGGCCTCGACCTCGCGATGGCGCTGTTCTTCTTCGCGCTGGCGGGCTTCCTGCCGCTGCCGCTCCTCTTCCTGTTGCCGCAACAAACCGTCCTCGCGTTCCCGCTGTTGTCGCTCGCGTTGCTGTTCGTACTGCTGTTCGTATTGCCGACGTTGCCAGTCGTCCATCGAGGCATCCTCAAAAAACGAAGGAACAGGGCGCGACGGCACGACGAGCGGGATTGACCGATAGAAATAAATCTGTTAACCCCGCAGCCGTTTTAATCAGGAGAATAAAATGATTCAGAATTTCTTGCGCGTGGGCGCGACGATCTACAAGTGGGCTGCGCTGGCCTGGGTGGTGGCCTGCGCGCTGTGGGTGCTGGCGCACTACGGTATTAGCGGCTTGTTCAGCGTGGCGATCTTCGGCGTGTTTGTGTTCCTCGTGTTTTCGCGCGAAGGCGGGCGGAAAGATCGGAACACTGAGTTTGAACCTTGGCGCTTCGGCACACCGTCGGAACACGAAAAAATGCACGATCCGGCCTACAGGGATATTTATCCCCAGAATATTTGCAGCGACAAAAAATAAGGTCTCGGCCATCGTTAAAGCCCTCACTTTGAACCCTTCCTCCAAGAGCGGATGCCAGCACTCCTCACACTGCCGCCGACAATCCCACCTTGCTCATTGGCGAGGTTATGCATACTTCCTGTCACAGCCGAACCAACCCGACTTGGCCCCCCTGCCTCCGCAATCAAATAGAGCATGATCATCGGGAGAATCAGGTAGAACACGGCGGTGGTGAACGCCAGCAGGATGCGCTCGATGGTGGAGTGATCCGACATCAGTTCTGCGGGGATATGGGTGATGCTGAAGGACGGCGCGTTGGGGTAGAGGGTGAGGAACAGCAGATCATCGATGTAATCGGCAAACTGCCAGAGCGAGGGGAGGATGCTGAGCGCGAAAATCAGCATCATTCCTTTAATCAGCGTCATGCCGCGCAACTCGCCGATGACCAGGAACAGTCCCCACAGCATGAACACGCCCATCAGCACAAACGGTTGCAGCAGGCTCGATCCGATCTTCATCAGATAAATCGTCACCAGGTAGCCCGCCGATTGCTTGGCGATGTTCTCCGCCACATCGGTGAACGCGAACAGGCCACCGGCAACGAGCGCCGAACTCCAGCTTAACTCCGGCGTTTTATCGCTGAGTTGCCGTTTGCTGGCCAGCAGCATCTGTTTGACCACGGTATCCTCGGCGTTCTCGATATCCTTGGCCACCGCAGCAACATTTCTACAGATTGCGAAGGGTGCAAATCTGACTTCTGGACAGGTATTCACGGTGAGCGCAAACACCTTCTTTTGCAGCGCATCGCCACCCGCCTTGACCAGTTGGGCGCGCAGGCCGTGGGCGGGGTCATTCCACCATTCGTCACAGGTGGGGAATCCTTGCCCGGTGGCGGCTTGATAGGCGCTGGCATCGCTGTCGCGGTTGGGGTCATACGGAAAGCCGTCCACCGATTTCTGCGAGCGCAACGGCGTAATCATGTCGCACAGCTTGCCCAAGGGCGTATTGGGATTGCCGTTGCCGACGCATTTCTGATAAAAGTTTTGCCGGTAAAATTGAGAGCCAAAATAAACCATTTGCTCTCTGCGCTCGACTTCGGTCTTGCCGTACTTTTCCAAAAGGTCTTCCATGAACTTCTGCCCTTCCGGCCCGTAAGTGCCGGTCAGGAAATCGACGGCGATCCGCTGCGCCCGCAGCCCGCACTCCGTTTCAAAACGGGCGACGCTGGATTTGAGCGCGTTCGGATCCGTGGCCGCGCTGAAATCCAGCGTATTCATCACCAAGTTCAGATGGGTCAGGTCGTGTACACACGGAATCGCTTGGTAGATCACAGCATTGAAGCCGGAAGCCAGCACCATGGCGAGATACGGCAGCAGGGGCACGCGCGCGTCCTGGACCTCCGCAAAACCGTACTCCTTCCCTTGCATCGCTTCGTATTTCTGTCCCAGGAGGGCCAGTGCTTCGCGTCCGCAGTGGTTCTGAACCGTGGTAGAGGTGATCTTGATGGGCGCGATGGGGATCAGGCCCAGCACCAGCACCAAAAAGCAGATCGTCAGCCGTAGGATCAAAGCGCGAGAACGCAGTTCGGGACTGCCGCCGCTTTCGGTATAGGCGATGGCGGCCTCGAACACGATGCGCGCCACGGGATAAAGGACCGCCCCCACCGCGACCAACAGCATGAAGATCGAGCCGTAGACCTGCCAGCCGTAAATCGTGAGATAGCCTTCCAGAATGCCGTTGACCGACATGGCCTGACCTCAATTAATTTTGCATGAGCCAATAAGGAAACTGGGCAATGACCCCATCACTGACGAGGAAGGCCCCAAAAACCCAGGGACTGCGCTGACGAGCGCGGTAGAGATGGTGCAAACGGGCCTCAGCCACACGGCGACTCTCCTCATCGTCCAACGCCCCTTGTTCCTGGACGGCTTGGGCTTGGCGGATAAACCCTTGAACCCAAAGGGGATACACTCCCCAGGCGAGCAGCGCGTAGACCCCGCAGCGGATAACCGTCGCGGGCCACCAGATCTGATCAACCCAGGTCTGGATCGTCCCCCACGGGCGCGGCGTCACCTGTTGAACCCACCACGGCCCGACCGAAGCGACGCCCACGAGCAAACCCACAATGACGATTCCCACCCACCACTTGCGGATCAAGCGGCCTCCTATTGCAAGAAAGTTGCGGTGTTGATATGGGCCATGTCGTCTTGAATGGCGAACTTGAGCTGGGTGACTTCCCGCTCAATGACTTCATACGCTTCGCTTTGGGACAGATTGGGTTCCTTGAGGCCGGTTTTCAGCGCTTGCAAGGCAAAATCAAATTTGAGCTTGAGTTGGTTTAACGCGAATTGACGCGCCTGATCATCGACGGCGATGCTGAGTGCATACGGCGGCAGTTGGCGCATCTCATCAATCGTGGCCGGTGGGATCAGCATCCCACTGTTATCAAACTCCTTGCGGCCGATCTCGTGTTTGACGTACTTCTGCAAGTGTTCGATGGCGCTATCCCGCGTCTCGACATAGGGTTTCAGATAGCCCGAACCGGGCGTAGATTGGGCCGGCCCGGTTTTGGTCAGCTTGAACGCCTGGCTGCCATAGATCGTGGTGATGAATTCCACCAGCTGGGCCGGCGACTCAAATGCTTTGGTAATCGGATGCTGGGCGTTCAGTGAGTGATTGAAAGCGCCCATATCCTCTACATCGCGATCCGTGAGCAGGTTGATGCCCGCAATCAGGACCGTTTTGGTCGCTTCAATCGGCGGTTGTCCATCGCCCCCGTACCGCTTGCCGCCGGTCAAGACCACCCCGTTGGAGGCGCTGGCGGTGCGCACCTTTTCCATCCGGTCATCAATGGTGCCGTCGCCAAAACCCATCTCCACCCGCATCCGATCCCCAATGCCCGCCATCACCAGGTTTTGATAGGGGTTCTGCCCCAGCGCAATCTCCCGCTCCATTTGCTGGCAGTCCTTGAAATTGATTTCAAACAGCTTGAACGCCTCATCCAGTTGCTTCGTCACCACGTTGTACAGCGACGGATTGATCTTGTTCAGAAGGTAGGCGGGGAGCGCGGCCACCGCGGCTTGAGCGGCCTGGACGAATTTCTGGGGTAGTTGCTTGAACTTGTCGATAGCCGAATTGATCATCGCTTCAACATTGTCGAAGGGATCAAACTTGCCGCAGGAGTAGCCAAAGCCCGCGTCGAAATTGGCGTTAATCTGAAATTTCTGGCTGTAGGTGGCTGGAGTCAGACGATCCGTCTCCGCCCCCGATCCCAGGCCAAACGCCCATCCTTCCGGACCCGTGGGGATGTCATCGGAGCGGACGCCTTGACCTTTTTTTCCTTTCAAATTATCGATCTGGTTTTGTGCGTGCGCCACCGACACCGGCGTCAGCACCGACGGCCATGCCCGGATCACGACCAGGGCGATCACCAATAACCAGGGCAGGAGCGCGGAGGACAACGCGGTGGAGTTCTGAGGTCTGATCAAGGGACTCTCCTAGACTTGATGCTGACGCCGTCGCTCGGTTATTTCGCGAGCGACGAGCAAAGCGGCGTCCAGTTCCGAGAGGTGGTGCTGCTGCATCAATTGCAGCCGGTAGTTTTTCTCCGCGCCTTCGGTTTGGGCCAGGGCGAGCGCCACGGCAGGCGGCACCCACCGCACCAGGGCGGGTGGATACTTCTCCGAGAGCATGACGCCCTCGACAAAGCGCCCCGGGTCTTTGATCGCCATCGTGAGCAAGTGCTGTTCTTCGTCGCTCAGATTGCGGAATTGCGCGACCCGGCGCGCTTCCTCCGCGCCCATCGACAGCAGAAACCAGAACTCGGCCTGCGACAGAATCTGGCGCGCATCGGCGCTAAAATCGGAAAAGTCCTGGGTGGCGAACACCAGCCAGGTGTGGAGTTTGCGCCAGACCTTGGTACCCACGATAAAGCCCTTGACCGTGAGCGGGGTCTTGGAAATGTAGTGGCCTTCATCAAACCACACCTCGGTATGCCGGCCCGAGGCTTGATGCTTCTCGCTCCAAGCGGTGATGTTCGCCAGCAGCGACAGCACCGCCAGCGCCAGCATGTCCTCATTGCCGCTGGTGGTGAGGAGGCCCAGGTCGATATGCACCACATCATCGTTATCGGAAAACGGCTGGCCGTAGCGATTAAAAAAGTGACCCCGCAAGCCTTGCGTCCAGAGGTGCAGCGCATCGGCCATGCGCCGGATGGACAGGCGAATTTCCGGGATCGACTCCTCGTTGGCCATCCCCAGCAGGGCGCGATACACGTTTTCGGGACGGGCGTGGGGTTGCTCCGCCTGCGCGCTGGCTTCCAGCGCCCGGAGGAGCGCGGTTTGCATCACGGCGCGATCGGAACTGGTCAACGCCTCAATGTCCCGGGGTCGTCCACCGGTGATCATCAGTTCCGTCATGTACAACATCTCGGCCAGGTAGGACCGCTGTTCCTCCTCCTCCTCGCCCTCGCCCTCGGCGCGCAGTTCGCCCCGATGCTCGGCCAAAGCCTGTTGGGTATCCACATAGGGGGCGTAATGCACATCCTGGCTGCGATTGAAGATCAGTTGACGGGTCTGAAGACCCCAGCGCGCGTAGTAGGCGACCATCAGCCCAAACGAGTTGCCTTTTTCAATGATGATTTGTCGGGGCCGGTTGACCGCCATGGACTGCATGGCCTGGGCAATGGCGGTCGCGGATTTTCCCGAACCGGTCGGACCAAAAATCGTCATGTGCGCGACCCGCATCCGATCCCCCGCATGGTAGGGATTGAGGGTGAAGGTCTGACCGTCCCGCCGGTACATCACAAAACACGGATGCGACGTGCCGGTGCTGCGGCCATAGAACGGAAGCGTCGCCGCCACATGCGCGCTATAGGCGAAGCGGGAGCGCAGGCTGTGCAGGCGATCAAAGCGCCAGTCGTAAGCGCCCGGCAGATTGCGCACAAAGCTGTCATCCGCCAGAAGATCGTAGCGGGCCGGAATCGGCCGCAGCCGGGTCGGGATCAGGGCGTTTTCGGCCTGCCGGGTCCGATCCTCCAGATCGGCCAGGCTGGGGGCACGAAGGTACACTCCGATCTGCACATTAAGAACTCGCTGGTGATGACGCAGCGCGGCCTTGGCGACCTCGATTTCCTCACCGGCCGCGCGGGCCGCGTCAGAGGTCGTCTGTTCCACTGCCCTTTGCAACTGGTCCAGATGCGCCTCGACCACCACCGGCGGACGGGGAATGAGGGTCCAGACGAAAATGGTTTCTGGCGGCATCCAGTTCCACGGACAGGCCGTGACCGCCCGTTCCCGTTGCACGTCCAGGGTCAATGCGCCGTCGTTGGGCGTGACCTCAATGCCTTGGCACGTCAAATAGCGCGTATAGGTCGGCCCGAAGCGATACACGCCGCGATCCCGCTCGTCATCCCGGTCCGGGATGGGTTGCGGTGGAAACTGGAGCACCTGCTGGGCCAGTGCCCAGGCTACGCCCCGTTCTTCAGGCAGGGGCAACGGATTGGCCGCTAAAAAGGCGCGGGGGGAGTCATAACCGGGCACCACCGGCGTCAACCAGGGCAGCAGCCAATGGCGCGCGCCCTCCTCATCCAGCCGCTTGACCCGTACGCCGATCGCTTCCAGGCCGGACAGAAACGCGGTGATCGCCTGATTCAGTTGTTGCGCCGGCGTGTAACGGCGATGCCGCCACGCTTTTTCACTCGCCTTGCGATATAGACACAGATGAATCTGGTGATCAATCGCCCGCCAGCCTTTGGAAACCTCGCCGGATAAGCGCACCCGTTCGTCGTCGAAAATCCCTCGGGGCGAACCCATGATCTCAAAATGTTCGCGCATCGCTTCGCGCCAAACCTGCGAGAACGCGCTGTCGCGAAAAGCGTCCGGCGTGGCCGTCGCCAACGCCTCGGCCATGTTAACCGGCTCCCGATCTTCCAAATAAATCTGCGCGATGTAGGGGAAAGAGTCATCGTCCACCGGCAGCATTTGCAGCACATGATCCAATTGATCGTTGAACTGCGCCAAGCGTTCTGGAGAGCGGCCATCCAAATCCGCCGGATACAGCCGAAAGATCGCCGCCACCGAAATCCCGTCATCCAGTTGGAAGACCTGGTTTTGCGGATCGTAGTGGCTAAACGGCAAATAATCGGCAAAGGCCGGTCGCGCCTCAAACAGCGCCTCATAATCCCGTTGGCTGAGCGGCGCCTCTCGACCCAACAAGGGCCAGTCGCCGATCAGGCGCTTCCACCACTGGGAAAAGCGCGAGGGCGGGCGTCGATTCACCGTGGCGAAGTTCACGGAACGCTCCCCGCATATTCGCCTTCGCCCGGTTCCGCGTAAGACGTTCCCTCCCGCAGGGGAAAAACGGTGTAATAGCCCGGCACCGGCAAATCCCCCGCCCGATGGGGATACACGTAGCCGAGGATTTCCGGGTTGGGAAGCCGTTGAAAATCGTCCTGAAGGGCTGTTAATTCCTGATGACTCCGCCGACTGGGCGCGGTCATGAGGGGCGAGATCGGTTCCCCTGGGATCGGCGGCGCGGCGATCTCGGCAGACGCGAGCGGGCCGGACGTTGCCGCGACGCTCCGGGCGATCTCTCCCCCCAAGTGCTGCTCATAAATCTGTAAAGTCGTCGGGCCTTCATCGGGCAGCCGATCTTTTTCACTCGGCCCGGACGCGCAACTGGACAGGCCCAGCGTCAGTGCGAGAGTGAGCGTCAACACCCGTAAACGCGGCGTAACGCGCGGTACAGAACCTAACCGATCAAAGGAATCAATCGAGCGCGGCATGGGAAGCTCCTGGTGAGGCGTAGTCGTAACTCAGCTTGCGGCCATCGGTCGGGTAGTCGATGGCAATCTGCGATTCGACGAAAATTTGTACATCAATCCCCGGCGGCACGTAGACCACATCGAAAACGCCGTCGGCGCGTTCTCGCACAGAGTGGGCGATTTCGCTGGTAGTGCCGCTCATCCCTCTGCCCAAGGCGTATTCGTAAGTGTTGCCCGAGACATACGTGCTTAAACCGTTGACATCCCGATCCACGGTGACTTGGGAAGCGGCGTAGGCATTGGCGAGGCCCTCCAGGAAGGCCGCCAGGCTGCGATCCTGGAGATATTCCCCGGCATTGTTGAAAAACGCTCCCCGAATACAGGGTTTGCCCCATTGATCGGTGAGGTATCCCAGGTTTTCGTTGACGGAAGCGGCGGTGTCGGTATTCCCTTTCCCCTTGTGAACGGTATGCAGACGCCCGTCTTCAAAGGTGAAGGTCACGGTGTCGAGGTAGGCACGCACACAGGATTGCTCCCGGATACCCACCGCATAACCCGTCCAGACCGCATTGACGATGCCGGGAATGCGATGCCCATGGGTCGCCAGGTTGGTGGCCCCGGTGATCAGTTTGAAGCGGAACGGATCGCGTACGCTGCCCCGAACCGGCACCCGTCCCACCAACGGCGTCATGGTGGAGTTGTGAACCAGCGTGGCGGCGTCAGGAATCGTGTACACCGGAATAACGGCGGATGCGCCTTCTTGACCCAGTTTCACGGCAAAGGGATACCGCTTGGGCTGAAAGCGGTCGGCGTTATCCACCGCCTCCGGGCGATTCCTGACGTGGGCTTGGGCCTGTCCTGTGTGTTCCCCCGCGATATACGGATTAAAAGTGATGTAGCTGCCTTGCAGGCCGTAAGCCGTTTTGGTTTTCGCGACTCCTGACGCCGGACGTGAGGCATTGGCGCCGGCGCCGGCGTATCCGGCCAGGCGATCCGTCACCCCCTCCAAGCCTGGGACGCTGCGCAAGCGCTCCAGCAGGTCCCGATCGACCTGCGGCGCACCCGGCGCGCGATCATTGGGCTGGGCCTCGGAGGCGGGCGGGGGCGCGGCCTCGGGCGAGAGGATGCGATTGGCTTCAGGACGAGTTTGCGCCAAGGCGGTTTTGGCACCGGTCGCCAGTTGCTCGCGCAGCGCCCCTTGTTCCCGCGTTAATCGCTCAATTTCGGCCCGCAATTGTTGCGTCTCGGGCGCTGCGCCTGCGGCCTGGATTTTGTCGTCCAGCGCCTTGCGCGCCTCCTGCAAGGCACGATGGAGCTGTTCAACATCCTGCTGGGATTTTTGAATGGCGCGCTGGGTTTCCCTTTGCACCAGGTTTGAGGTTTGTTCCCGCTCGATGGCTCGCTGGTTTTCGCTTTCCTTGAACCGGTAGCCCATATCTTGGAGCAGCGCGGTCATCTTCTTGAGTTCTTCAGCGTAGGTCGGATCGTCGCCCCGCCGGTAGGTCGTCTCCTCGACCTTCGGCTTCACGAGGGACGGCGCCGGTTCCCGCTTAAAGAAGAAAAAAAGGGTCAGTCCCAGGGCGACCAGGCCCAGCAGGAGATAAACGACGATTTTAGTCAGGGCGATTTGAGGAAACCGCATGGCGATCCACCACCCGATTGAAAGGTTGTTGGGTGACTACGGCCCAGACCGTACCCTGGTGTCCGCTGCCCGCAGGCGCGAGGGTCGGATGCAGCGCGGCGACAAACGCCAGTTCCCCGCGCAAGGCGCGTGGATCGAAGGTCACGCGGTGCGCGCTGCGGTTATAGACGCCCAGTGCGGTCACGTAGAGTTCGCCGCTTTGCCATTGCGCCAGCGGACGCACCTCCAGATCCGCCGCCTGAACGCGCAGCCAGGCGCGGGCTTCCATCGGCTGCACCGGCACCCGGCTGGCTTCCAGCTCGGGAATCAAGCGCTGCGGCCCGGTGTAATGCGCCAAGGCAAAGCGCGCCAACGTCGCATAGCGGGGTCCGCCGGATCGGCCCCGTCCCGCGGTATCCTTGAGGAAATCCGGCACCAGGGCGCGGGCCGTCTGATCCAGGCGCGCCCGGTCACTGGGCGTCAAGGTCTGGGAGTGGGCCGCCGCTTGCAGGACGGGGTCGCGGAGGATCAGCGGATCGGGCACTTCCCCTTCCGTGCGAGCGCTGACATCCAGTTGGTACAACGTGCCGCTGACCGAGGTCGCCAACACGCGCACGGCGGCAAAGGGCGCCAGCGCGGTCCAATGCAACTGTCCGGTGGGCGTCAGCACGATGCGCGAGTCTTTTTCCACGGCCTGTGGCACATCCATGTCCGTAATCGGCTCCGGGAAATCAATGCGCCGCTCGCTGTTGACTTTGAGCGGCACGGCAATGGGGTTGCCCTGCCAAACCGCTTCCAGCGCGCCCGGGCTGATCGCTGCGGGAGTCGCAGCAGACGCGACCGCAGGCGTTACCGCGGGAGCCGCGTCAGATTCAGCCTGGGCCGCCGGCCAGGCGGCCAACGCCAATAAGGCCCCAAAGCAACGGACTGAACGGGAAAGCCATCGCATGATCTAACCTTTCTTGTCGTTGTCATCGCTCACCGGACGCGGCCCCGGTGGGAGATAGCAGTCAAAAGCCAACTGGTAGGCGTTGAGATCAACCGGCACCGCGTAATGCACAATGCGCAGCGGGTAGTGGTAGAGCCGCCGCCGAGTTTCCACGCCCTTGACGTGTTCTTCCAGCAGATACTCGACATGAACCTCCCAAGCATTGCGATCCAGTCGGGTCACTTTGAGCGGATCGAAAATTTCCGTGCCCACCGGCAGCAATTTGCGGGAGCGAAATTCATACAGGCTGGAGTTGCGCTCCCGGTGCATGGCGAGATCCTGATAGCAACTGGCCGTCAGGTAATTGCGCATGTCTTTGAGGTTGCCGGCGTAACTGCGCCCGCAATCCTCTGGACAGTAATTCAGCTTTTCCATGAGAATCTTGCTGAAGGCGTACACATACGACGGCGGAATTTCGCCAGGCGCGATAAACTGCGGGCGCGATAAATCCGGCGGCACATAAATGCGCAGAACGCTGGGCTGACGCCAAAAGGCCATTCCCAACAGCGCCAGCAGCACAAAGAGCATTCCAATGATGCGGTTGCGGTAGCGCAGCTCCTGCTCGTTCTGGGCGCGGTGGGTTTTCGCCAGCGACACGAGAGATCTCCCTACTCACGCTTCAAGGCTGAGCGAGACGGTTTGAGGTCCGCGCCGGCCCAACGTTGAGCTTGATAGATCACGCCGGGTTGGATAAACGGGGAGCGGAATCCCCGGACTTTCTTCCGATGCTTTTCGTAGAAAAGCGGCTTTCCCGCCCGTTGTGCATGAATCAAGCGGGTGAACCCATACGCCAAACCCACCCATAACCCCAGTCCAGGCAGGATGCCGATCACCGGGATGGACGTCAGCGCCATTGCGGCTACGGTTAACGGCAAGGCGATGGCCGCGCCGCGCCAGACGCAGGTCTTGATCTCGCTCCAGGTGCAGCCGAAATGCACCAGGGGTTCGCCTCGCTCCAGTTGGCTCAGGGTCAGGTCTGGCTTCACGGTGAGTTTCTTCCCTCAGCCGCCGCCAATGGTGATGGTCGGATTGATGTCGATCTGGGTCAGCCAGGTGTACACCAGCACCGCCAAGACCACGCCCACGATGACCACGGCCATCACCATCCCCAACGTTTTCATGAACAACGACCACTCGCCCATCCGCCGGGCTTCGCTCATGGTGCTGAACACATCGCCAATGCCGCCCACGACACCAAAACCCAGGGTGATGAACGTCGCGCAGAGGATCACCATCGCCAGAACCGTGATCACCTGTTCCAAAAACGGCTTGGTCGTCATGCTGGAGGGCAAGATCTTGTCCAGCGCAAACGACGGCCCGCCGGCGGCTTGGGCGCAGGCCCAATCCGGTAACAGCAGCGCGCCCAGCGCCAGCGCCAGCGCCAGCATCCAGAGCGAACCGGTATCCCGCCTGGCGATGCGGTTCCAAAGATCGGGCGCGGGCGGCAATAACAAAGACCGGCTAGTCATAAAACACTCCCAGTACCAGCAGAAGAACAAGAAACGCTGCGATGACCCGCAGCAAGGTTTGCGGCGCGTGATACCACTTCCCCTGCGCCGCTTCGTGCCCAACCTGGAGAATCCAGGCCAGAATCAGCACTCCTCCTACGCCGGCGCACACCACCAGCAATCCACCCGCCACATTGGGCGCATCCAATTGCGTGGCGCTATGAAACGCGGACAGCACATCGGCAAAAGAGGCCATGATTAACGGCGCCTCGTGAGCGGGGTCTTCACGCTGGGCGGCGGCGCGGTATGGACCACGGTATGGCTCTCGTTGAGATAGTCCGCCGTGCGCGCCCGGGTCGTGCGCAATTGCTCCAACAAGGCGCTGTAGTTGAACCGCACCGGCGCTCGATCCTTCCGGTAGCGATTCTGTAATTCCTCGGCATAGCTGATCAGGTAATCCAGGTCCTTGATCAGCGCGTCAATCGCGGCCTGTTGCGGAGCCTCCTGCGCCTGGACGGCAGACAGGCTCAGGCTGGTCAAGCCCGCCCATAACAGCGCCCGCCCGCGTGGAGAAAGAAAACATCGCGTCATGACCTTGGCACTCCCGGACTCAATGAGAGACGCGCCAGGCGATGGGTAATTTGGCGCACGTAGTTTTCGGTTTCGGGATAGGGCGGAATCCGGCGACCGTAACGATCCACCGCGCCTTCGCCCGCGTTGTAGGCGGCCAGCGCCAGCGCCAGATCCTGGTCGAAATAATTCAAGAGCCATTTCAGGTAACGCATACCGGCCCGTAAATTGGGTTCCGGTTGATGACGCGCGTCACGGGGTAAGCCGAACCGCTCGGCGGTCTCCGGCATCAGTTGCATCAGGCCCACCGCGCCCTTGGGTGAGACAGCGTCCGGCTGGTGGGAGGATTCGGTCTGCACCATGGCGTGAATCAGAGCCGGATTCAGGCCCTCTTCGCGAGCGACTCGCTCGATCAGAGGCGACCATTGGGCCATCCGGTCACGGGCCACCGCCGATTCGGGTAAGGGAGGCGTTCTGGACGAGCCGGTGATGGCTTGCGCCCACTGCCGGGCCGCTTCATTGAGCGTGACGCGCGGGGAGGTCACCGCCCACAGCGGCACCACGGAATCCGCGTCCCAACGCCAGCCCACGGGACCCACATAGAGCGTCACGCCCGCCGCCCGTCCCGTCTCCAACACCGCCGCCATGGCCTCGCGGTTTTCGGGATAGACGGTCTCGCAGCGATCCCCCACGCACAGCCGCACGGTCCAAGGCCACGGCAGGGGCGCTTGAGCGTAGCGCGATGGCCGACCCGAGCATTGCAACGCCAGGCCGTAGAGCGCATCGGCTGAAAGTTGATATTTGGCGGCAATCTGTTGGTATAAAAAAGGTGTTTCCGCCAAAGCCGATGCGCCCAGGCCGAGGCTCAGCATCAAAAAACCGACCCTCCCGGCGGAGGGACGGAACCCGGAGGAAAAGAGAGCGGGTAGGCGCATGGCTATTGCCCTACCGTGGTCGGTTCGCGGGAGCGTTCCCGCGGATCCTGCGCGGTGAGCGCGCCAGACCGCTGCGCCTGCCGCTGCTCATCGGCGAGCGTCAGCCAGGGGTGGAGTTGCAGCGCGCGGTTTTGCTGTTGTCGATAAAGGGAGTAAAAGCCGAAAACCCGGCGCACATAGGCTTGGGTTTCCCGGTAAGGCGGAATCTGGCGACCATACTTGAGGACCGCGCCTTCACCGGCGTTATAAGCGGCGATGGCCAGCGTCCAGTGGCCTAAGTAGTTGCGCAGCCATTTGAGATAACGGATGCCGGCGCGCACATTTTTGACCGGATCGGTACGGTCGCCGGCGAGCAGTCCGAAGCGTTGCGCGGTGGCTGGAATCAGTTGCATGAGTCCGACCGCGTTTTTAGGCGATCCCGCGTAGGGGTTGTAAGCGGACTCGACGCTGATCACGGCATGAACCAGCGCCGGATCAATGCCCTCGCTCAACGCAAGGGCGTCAATGAGGGGTTTCAGAAGGGTCACGTAAGCCCCCTTAGGCATTTTGACCAGCGCGGGCGTGACGTCGGGTTCAAGCGTCGTCAGGTTTCTGGCCTCCGCAATTTCCGGTGGAGACCAGGGATGTTGTAAGTCCGCCAAGGCTCCTTCATGGACCGGCCCCAGCGCGGATCGGCCCGAGGGTTCAGGTTTATCCGAGCACGCAGCGAGAAACGCGGTGAGTAAAAACATCAGAACCCGGCCCCTCATCGGTCACAGTTTCGCCCGCACCGCGCCCTGGCGACGCAGCAGCGCCACGGGACTTTTCCCGTTGCCCAATCCGCCGAAGATCACCGGGTCAAAACGACGGGGCGCGACGCGGGCCACTGCGTCGGCGCGCGTTTCCGCCGGGACCGGCCATTTTTCCATCCAAGCCAGCAATCCCTGGGTGTCCTTAAATCCGCGTCCGTACAACTGGACGCGCACTCCCGGCGTTTTCAAGACCTGGTTTAACTTCTGGTAACAGGCTTCCTGGCAATCCGCGTCGATTAATAAATCGACGGTATCCCCGGCTTGGGGAGTCACCGGCGGAACCGTAGTCGCCGGGTCTCTCTGGGCTGGGTTCTCCGGGAGCGGTGAGAATGCGGGGGGCGTCGCCAGACCTAGCCGGTCGGCGCGCGCGCGCCAATAGCCCGGACTGTTGGCTGCTTGCGGCAGCTTGGAAAAATCAAACAAGGCTTCCAGGCCAAACCATTTCAGTTGCGTCGCCGCGACCAATGAAGCGAAGCCGGTTTGATCGCTGACGCGCCGGCGCTCGGCTTTCAGGTATTGCTCAGCATATCGGCCCCGCTTGACCGGATCGGTTTCGATGATGCCGAGCACCATCACCGGATCGAGGTGGGCATAGAAATAACGCCCCTCGACGTTCATGTACTCCCGATACTTCGTCACGTCTTCTGCGGTCAGGCTCCAGTGCCTGGCGAAGGCTTCGTCGCTCACTTCCTCAAAGCGGGTATGTTCAACGGGGGTCGCGGTAATGGCGGCGGCTTGCGCCGGCGCACGGCTCGAACCCAGGGCGGTTAATCCCATGCACAGCGTCAACGACCACCAGGTCGGGCGAGAGGATGCGCGCCTTTCGTTCACCGGGCGTCCACCCTGAATTTTTCAATCGAATCCGAGGAAACCGTCACCACCGGCGTCGGGATCGGCGCCAGGTATCCTTCCGGCAGACGCCAGTAGTGGCGTTCTGACCAAGCGACCGTGAGGTCGCGCTGCGGGTAGAGCGCGGGTTCCACCGCCGCCGGGGGGGTTTGACACCCGGCGAGCACCGTGATCAGGAGCGCGCTAACGGTTCTCATGGTGATCTCCCTCCCCAGAGGACTGCGGGCCGATACGCCCACCGCTGTTCAAAACTCACTCGCCGGTTAAGAGGGTCCTCCACTAACTGCCAGGCCGGACCCGCCAAGCGCTCCAGCACAGTCGCCAGCTCGCACGGCCCGATGTCGCGCTGGTTCTGGGGGTACGGCTGCGCGTACAGCCGCCCGATCTCGGGATCGGCCGCCGCCGCGTCCGCCAACTGGTAGCCGGTGTCGTGCAGGATTTCCCGCAGGCCCTCCAGAAGGGTGCGGCCCTGGATCCGCTGGTAGACGGTCTGGTGGAGGTCGAGAGTGACCGGTGGCTCAGTGATGATGGTATAGCCGTGGTAGAGCGGTTCCGCCGCGTGGCTGGCGGGCAGCGCCAGCATCGTGGCGAGTCCGAGCAAGGACGCTGGGGTCATCGAAAAATTCTCCGGCGCTGGCATAGGATTTCGAGAAATTCAGTCATACTTTATTTATTATTGAATATTATTTAATCAAACTAAAAATAGTATTGCAAGTCTTTCGAAAAATTTTTCAATCCTCCTGTCCTGCAGAACGGGGCGGGTCAAGCCGGACGTCCCCTCCGGTATCCCGAGGTCAGTCCATGACCTGCTGAAGAGTGACTTCACCGCCTAGCCGGGAGAGGGGCGCGGCGCGCGCGCGCTGTTCGCCAGTCCCCGTGCGGTGGACCGGGTACGGGGTGAGGAACCCAGGGGAGACGCGCCGCCACCGCCGCCGGGCGCAGTGGTTGCGCAAAACGCCCGGTGGGAACCGTCCGTTGAATCTCTACGGGTCCATTCCCCGCAGCTTGCTGCGGGGTCGTTGATTCGGGCGCGGAACGGGAGGTGGCCGCGTCCAAACGCCGGGCCGCGGCTCGATCCCCGCACCGATCGGGGAATCGAGGAGGTCGCGGCGGTGACTCGACCCGAAAAGCGGCGCGGGAACAGCCGCTTTTCCCTACGGGAAGTCGGCACACCGGGGCGGTCTGCCGAAGTATGCTCGATCGCCCGCCGGCCCCTTCGTCCAGGCGACGCAACGGCGACCCTCGCATCAGCGGCCGCCCGAGGTCGGGGCTTTCACCCCAGAAAATCCGATAAGGCTCTATAAAAGGTATGCAAAAATATGTTTAAATGAACAAGAAATTTTCCCCCACTGCATCGACCCCCGTGAAAAAACGCAAAGGCAGAAAAGATCCGAACGTGCGAGTGACTGACGCCGGTCCGGTCACCGGCGACCAGTATTTGAAGCTCCAGCAGAAAGTGGGACTTGAGTTAGCCGATTACCACGCGCTGCTGGGCATCAGCATGAAGGAGCATTACCTGATCACCGTGAACCCCGCCGAACCGCTGGCCGATCCGGGCTTGTGCCTGCATGTGCGCTTGCTCGACGAGTATCCGGAATTGGTCGATCCCGAACCGGAGGTGATGGAACTGGTGCAGACGGTCAAGCGGGTCCGGCGCGACCACCCCGAAACGCCGTGGCCCATGCCGGCGACCGCCGGCTTGGTGGCCCTGATGTTAGGCCGCAACAGTCAAACGGCCACCACCTGGAGCACCGGCCGCACGGTCCCCGCCCGGAAAATCATGGCGCTGGTCCATCATCTGCTGACGCTGCTGGCCGAACGCGACGATCCCGATCGCGTGCTCGTGCGCTATTGCGAACTCATCGATCGGGAAGGCCAAGCCCGGGGCATCGACGACATCTTTACGAGCCGACGCTGGCCCTGAACGCGGGGCGCTGCGGGTGAAGACGGTCCTCCCTGGCCGAATCCGCGGGCCGAAAAAACGCGCGCAGCCCGAAGGGCGCGGGCGGGATCCCGTTGAGGCCAGAGACCGCCGAACGGTTCAGCGCGACCGCTCCTGGGGACCCGGCCTACCGCCTCGCCGGCGGCGCCCGCTCGGGGCGCAGGCCGCTGGATCGCGATGACGAAAACGTAGCACGGGCGGGGGCCGGCTATAATGTGGGCGAGGGCGCAGTGAAACGCTCGGGCGGCGTCCCGCCTTAGCGGGAGACGCACGATGACGTGAAGAGGGTACAGAACATCCATCCAGGGTGGAGCCGCGCAGTCGCCGACCCCTGGGCGGGAGAAAAGCGGCGATCCAACCGACCGACCCACTCGTTCAAAAGATCAGGTTTCCGCCATGATTCCATTCGGTTGATCCGTTTAGTGCGCGGGAGAGGCGACCAATGACCTTGAAGCCACACGACCAACGCCATTCCATTCTGGTGGCGCACCACGAAGACCCGCTGCGGGTCGCGCTCAGGAAGACGCTGAAAGAAGTCGGTTATCATCAAATCGCCGTCGCCGACACCGGACGGAACACCCTCAACCGATTGCTGCGCGACCGCTATCATCTGTTGATCGTTCCCCTGGAATTGCCGGACCTGAACTGCTGGCAGCTCCTACGGATGGTCAAAAGCAGTGCGTTCTGTTCGCCCCAACTGCCCGTGCTGGTCGTCTGCGACGCCCAGCAAATGCCCTTGGCCGAACCCCTGGCGCACGAACATCAGGCCCGTTTGCTGGCGCTGGACGACTTCGCACAACTGCCGAACGCCGTGGCCGCCTGCCTCAACGGACCCCAAAAGCCCACGGTCTTAATCATTGAAGATCACCCGGGCACGGCCCGACTCATCGAATTGAATTTGAAGATCAATTTTGAAGTTGAAATCGCATTGACGGGCCAGGAGGGACTGGAGGCGTGGCGAACCCAGCAGCACGATCTCGTCCTGCTCGACTTGATGTTGCCGGACACGAACGGATCGGAAGTTCTCCGACGAATCATCGCCGAAAAACCCCACCAGCTCGTCGCCATCCTTACCGCCCGTTCGGAGCGGAAAACCCACCAGAACGCGATGTTGGCCGGTGCGGCGGCCTTTTTATCGAAACCCATCGATCTCCACCAATTACCGGCCTTTTGCGAGCAGGTTTTGCACTACGGCGCTTATTTGAGCCAGCGGGCGTTACAGTACCGCCAGCAAGAGCGTGATCGGGCCATCAACCAGCGCGTGCAAGCCGCCGATTTTCTATTGGAATCGGGTCAAGCCGGCATGGCGTCCCAGCATCTCAAGCGAGTGATCGCCACACGATCGGGCGAACCGATCGGCGACGATGGGTGGGCCCGATTGTTGACCGAATTCGAGTGATCGCTCAGAAATTGTGCGGTTCAAATTTAAGCACGCCAGTTATTTTGAAATTTTAGCGGGTGCCACATCAGGAATATTTCAATTTATTCGTTTTTGTTGGCGTTCGATAACAGGTAGGTCATCTCAATGCGCGTTAATGTTGCCCGACACGCTACGATCGTTTCGTTCTTGGTTGCAACCCCGGTCTTCGCGAAAGAAGACGTTTCCCAGTTTTATGGGGAAGATGAGGACATGATCAGCCTCGCGACCGGCACGACTCAGCCCCTAGCGACCGCCCCGGCGGTCGCCACCGTGATCACGTCCGAGGACATCGAACGCCTCGGGGCCACCACGCTGGCCGAGGTGTTGGAAACCGTGCCGGGCTTGCATGTCGGCACGGAGCGCGCGGTCAGCGACATTTTCGTGATTCGAGGATTTTTTCACCCGTTTAACGTCCAAGTGCTGGTCTTGATCAACGGGATTCCGGTCAATGATGCCGCCAACGGCGGTCGGCCCCAGGCGTGGCGCATGCCAGTCCACAACATCGCCCGGATCGAGATCATGCGCGGACCGGGTTCCGCCCTGTACGGCGCGGATGCGTTTGCCGGCGTCATCAACATCACCACCAAAACCGTCCAAGACATTCGCGGCGCCGAAGTGGGTCTCCTCGGCGGGTCGTTCGATACGGCGGGCGTTTGGGCGCTGTACGGCAAACGAAACCAAGAGGATGAGCAAAGCCAGGATTTAGAGGTCGCGCTGGCGCTGGAGGCCACGACAACCGATGGCTATTCAGGCACGGTTCGGGCCGATCAACAATCCCGAATCGACGCCTTGCTGGGAACGTCGGCATCCCTGGCGCCGGGACCGCTCCATACCGGACGAGACGATTTCAATGCCCGGATCGACCTCGCGCGGCCGAACCACTGGCGCTTCCGGGCGGGCTATCAGGGGTTTCACGACGTGGGCACCGGCGCGGGTCTCGGGCTGGCCCTCGACCCGAGCGGCGCGGTGGACGTGAATTTGTTCAACGCGGATTTCACCTACTATCCGTCCCTGCCGAAACCGTGGGAGGGCGACATCCAAGCCAGCTATCTCCGCACGGTCACCGAGGGGAACGTCACCATCCTGCCCCCCGGCACGCTACGCGGCCTGTTCCCGGATGGCGTTCGCAATGCCTTCACCTATGCCGTCGATCAATTCCGGTTCGGCGGCACGATCCGCCACGATGGGTTCTCCGGCCACCGGCTACGCTTCGGCGCGGGCGTCAATTACACCGCGAACGCCACCGAGGAAAAGGTGAACTACCTCGCGACGCCCGCCGGCCCGATCATTCCGGCGGGCCGGTTCGCGGATACCCGCGAGCTGGGTATCGACAAGGCGTTGCCCGACGCGGATCGAACCAATATATACGGTTTCGCGCAAGACGAATGGCATCTGGCGCCGGACTGGCATTTGACGGCCGGCGTGCGCGTCGATCGCTATTCGGACTTCGGCACGACGGTCAACCCGCGGTTGGCCCTGGTCTGGAACACCGCGCCGGATTTGATTTTCAAAGCGCTGTACGGACGCGCCTTCCGGGCGCCGGCGTTCTTCGATCTCTACGGCAACAGCCCCTTCATCCTAGTGGGCAATCGCGACATTCGGCCCGAGACGATCGACATGTTGGAGTTCGTGGCGTTGAAAAGCTGGACGCCCTACCCTCTGACGACCAGCCTCAACGTGTTCGGGTACGAAACGGACGACCTGATCGCGATCGAACCGACCGATCCGCTCGCTTTCGCCAGTCCCTCCACCAATCGCAACGTCGAGGGCACGCGCGGTCGCGGTTTCGAATTCGAGGCGTGGTACGATCCCACGCCCGGCCTTCGCCTCAAATTCAACTACGCCTACCAGCAAAGCCGGGACCAGGAGACGGGCGCCCGGGAAACCCTCGCGCCCGCGCGGCAAGTCTACGGCGAGGTCAACTGGCGCTTTCAACCCCACTGGCAGCTCAACGCACGGGTGAAATGGATTTTCGATCCCTTCGACCACGCCCTCGCCGATCTGGCCCTGCGTCGTACCGATGTGGCCGATCACATGGATTTCACCCTGCTCGTGAACAACCTGTTCGACGTCGAAGCGAACGAACCCTCCCTGTTCTCGCGGGCATTGCCGGATGGCGTACCCTTGCCGGGCCGCAACGTGATGGCGCAAATCCGCTATCGTTTTTAAGGAGAAATCTGATGGAAACCCACATCGCTCCCGGCCCGGCCGGTTGGCCGGGCGTCGGCGTGTTGCCCGCCGTGATCCGGGACACGCTCGGTTTTTTCACGACCACGGCGGCCCGCTACGGCGACATCGCCCGCTTTCGGGGAGGCCGCGAAACGTGCCACCTGATCAGCCGGCCCGACGCCATCGGCCAGGTTTATCAAGCGGACACCGAACGGTACTACAAGGGAAAGTTTTACCGGCTTTTGAGCGCGGCGCTGGGCGATGGCCTGGTCACCCGCAACGGCGACGCCTGGCGGCGGCAACGCCGATTGATGCAGCCGGCCTTGCGGAAAAACCGCGTGGGCGCGTGGCTCGACATCATTGAGGCGCAAACCGACGCCTCAATGGACGCTTGGGAACCCGCGACGACCGACGGGCGACCGGTCGAAATGGCCGGCGAAATGCTGAATCTGGTCCAAGCCATCATCGTCCGCATCCTGTTCGGGCGCGGCGTCAATTACGCCGCGACGTCGGTGATCGCCGACGCCGTAAAGGACATCAACACGCATCTGATGCGTCAGATCATCCGACAACCGCTCTTCGGCGGTCTGCTCAACCGCCTGCCCTCACCCGCCAACCGGCGGTTTCACGGCGCGGTTTGTCGCGTGAAAGACACGGTGGCGAGCCTGCTCGATCAATCCGCGCGGCACCGGGATTCGGGGGACGGCGATGCGCTGCTGATGGTGTTCCAGGCGGCGCGCGACCGGGAAATCGGCGACGGAATGCAAGCCGCCGAGCTGCGAGACGAACTGGTCAACCTGTTTCTCGCCGGTCATGAAACCACGGCCCAGGCATTGGCCTGGACGTTTTATTTTTTGGCGTCGCACCCGGACCACGCGGAACAAGTTCGCGCCGAGAGCGACCGGGTTTTGAGCGATGCCCCCGGCACGGCCGAACAATACGACCAATTGGTCTATACCCGTCAAGCCATCGACGAATCCATGCGTTTGATGCCGCCGATTTTCATGGTATCGCGCACGCCGATGGCCGATGAACCCCTTGGAGGCTTCGTGATGCCCAAGGACTCGCTGGTCATCCTGAGTCCTTACGTGATGCACCGACACCCGGCTTATTGGGACGTACCCGACCGGTTCGACCCGAGTCGGTTCGCGCCCGACCGGTCGGACACCCGACCCCGCCACGCCTACTTCCCGTTCGGCGGCGGCCCCCGCCTTTGCTTGGGGATGCACCTCGCCCTGCTGGAGATGGTGGTCATCGTGGCGCGGGTGCTCAAAAACTTTCACCTGACGCTGGCGCCCGACGCGCGGGTGGTCCCCGAACCGGCCTTGATCTTGCGGCCCAAATATGGCCTCCGATTGAACGCGCAGCGGCGTTGAGGCCGGCGGATCGGCGCGTCCCGCCCCGTCGAGGCCGGCTCAACGAATCGGCAAGGGAATCTCTACCCGAAAGCGGGACCCCACCCCCGGCGTGCTGTCCACGGCGATGGCGCCCCCCAGGAGCTGGCAGACATTTTTAGTGATCGCCAGCCCCAACCCGGTGCCGCCGTAACGGCGCGTATCGCTCATGTCCACTTGGCGGAACGGCTCGAAAATGAGTTTCAATTGGTCCTGGGGAATACCGATACCCGAATCCGCCACCTCGATCGACAGAACGCCGTTTCCGGCGCGCACCCGGAGCCGCACCGCGCCGTCGTGGGTGAACTTGCAGGCGTTGTCCAGCAAGTTGCGGAGGATTTGGCGGATTTTATCGTCGTCGAGCTCGATGCGTCGCAGGCCCTCGCAAATCACGTCCACGCGATTGCGATTGCGGGCGGCGTGCAGCTTCAGCGCCGCGACCACCTCGTTGACCAAGCGGGGCAGATCGACCCATTCCCGCGCGACCTCCCGTTTGCCCGCTTCGAGCGCCGCCAGTTCGAGCACCTGATTGATGCGCAGCAAGAGTTCGTCGGACGCGGTGAGCACGATCCCGAAATACTCCGCCAACATCCCGAGAATCGCCGGGTCGGCGTCGCCTTCCAAAAACTTCAGTTGCTTTTCGCTCTCTTGGGTGTAGCCGATGATGGATTGGAGCGGTGTGCGCATCTCGTGGGACATGGTGGCCAAAAACGCCGATTTGTAGCGGTCGGCGGTCAGGGCCAGGTCCCGCGCCGCACTGAGGTCCTGGGTTCGCATCACCACTTCGGATTCCAACGCAGCGCGGTGTTGTTCCAGCGCGGCGCGGTGCTGTTCCAATCGGTCCAGCAGGTCGTTGAACACCCGGCCGATCTCGCACGTTTCTGCCGGACCCGTGACGGCGGCGCGGGCGCCGGTTTCGCCAGCCTGCATTCGCCGCATCACGCCGGCGAGCCGATCGAGCGGATCGGTCAAGCGGCGCAAAAAGACTTGGAGCGCCGCGAAGATGCCGGCCGCCAGCACCAGCGCGATCGCGCCGTTCAGCGCGAACAGCCACCCGCGCAATTGCGCCAGCGGTGCCTTGCGCCAGGCGACCGCGACGTAGCCGAGCAATTGCGTCTCGTTTCGGGCCGCCATCGGCGACACCTCGTCGGCGCCGGTGCGCACGGGCGCGACGAAATACCAACAATCGCGGTCTTCGTGGATCGGCGCGGCGCTCGGGCGCCCTCCGGTCGCGGGCGGCACGCGCGGCCAGCGGCCCGCGTCGGGCGAG
>NZ_CBTJ020000120.1 GCF_001051235.1 Candidatus Competibacter denitrificans Run_A_D11
CGGTGTTGATCGACTTGACCGACGCGGTCGCTGAAGCCCTGGCCTGTCCGTTCGCCAACGTCTCCGTAGAAATGGTTTATCGGAGTCTTTATTTTTTGGTTCTTCGACGGTTCTTGTGGAGCCGAATACAAATATGTAACATTTAAGTTCATTGATTTTCTTTGGTGAATTTATAGAATTAAATAAAAGCAAGAAATTGAGGTGAATTCCGATGACAGAAAATGAAGTTTTTGAGATGATTTTGGGGATTAAAGAAATTCAAGTGGATCGAGTAGATTGGCAGGATCAAAGTCTTCACATTCACTGTAGCTCTATTTTTGAAGAAACACTTTGCCCTCATTGCCTTAAAAAAAGGCAGGTGGTTAATCAAACCTATGAACGATCATTTCGAGATTTACCGATTGCCGGTAAAGAAGTGTATGTACATTTAAATCAGCGGCAGTTTTATTGTCCGGACTGTGATCGGTATTTTAATGAGTCTTTTAGTTTTGTTGATCCAAAACGGACGATGACCCGCCGGTATGAACGTTATGTTTATGAATGTTGTAAAGCGAGCACGATTCAAAAAATCAGTGCGCAAGAGGTAAATGCTCATTAACTGCGGGTAATTCTCTAGCTTATAGCCTCTAAGCCCACTAGACTCATTGCCATGAAAACCCTCCCCTTCCACCCCAAACTAACGGAGATTGCCGAGAGCGAACAAACGCCCTTGGTACGTTGTTTGTTGCAGATCATTGCCGAGCAGCAAGAACGGATTCAGCGGTTGGAGGACGAGGTGCGACGTTTGAAGGGCGGGTCGCCCCGTCCGCAGCTGAAACCGAATACCTTGGAACCGGCGAGTCCACCGGAGGCGGGGGAGGGCGTCCCCCGCCGCCGCCGGGGTCCGCAACGGGCGAAGACGGCGCACCTCATCATTCACGAAACCCAAAAAGTCCCGTTGACCGATGTACCGGCTGGAGCGCGCTTCAAGGGCTATCGTCCGTATGTCGTGCAGGAAGTCGAAATCCGCGTCCACAATACCTGTTACCGGCTGGAGCAATGGCAGTTCCCCACGGGCGAGTGTGTAACCGCGCCCGTGCCGGTGGCGGTTCATGGGGGCCATTATGGTCCCGAGTTAGTCAGTTATCTTCTCCATCAATATTACGCGGCCCATGTGACCCAACCGCTGTTGTTGGCCCAGGTGCGGGATTGGGGGATTGAGATGTCGTCCGGTCAGCTCAATCATCTCCTGATGACCGAAGGCCATGCGGTCTTTCATCAGGAAAAAGCCGAGATCAAGGCGGTTGGTTTGGCGGTTTCTCCCTACGTTCAAGCGGACGATACCGGTGCGCGGCATCAAGGAAAAAATGGCTACTGTACGGTGGTGGGTAACGAATGGTTTACCTGGTTTGCGAGTACGGACTCGAAAAGCCGAGTCAACTTTCTGGAGTTGCTCCAAACCGAACGCCGTTATGAAATCAATGCCGATGCCTTAGCGTACATGGCGGAGCGGGGGTTAGCGGCGGGGCACCGGGAACGGCTCGCCGCCCGCCCGGTGGTGTTGAACGACGCCACGGCATGGGCGGCCTATTTACGACGGAACCTGGTCGAGAGCGCCCGGGCGGTGGCCTTGGCCACCGAGGGGGCCTTGATCGGTGGTTTGGCCACCCAAGGATTTAACCTGGACATCGGATTGGTCAGCGATGATGCGGGACAATTTAACTTGTTTGTGCATGGCCTCTGCTGGGTTCATGCGGAACGACCTTTACAGCATCTCCTGCCGTTGAACGAGACCGACCGACGCGCCATCACTTGGGTTCGGCAACAAGTCTGGCCTTTATATCGGGACCTGAAGGCGTATCGACAGCAGCCCACCGAGGCGGCGAAAAAGCGGATCACAGCGGATTTCGAGGCACTCTGCACCACGGAAACGACTTGTGAACCCCTCAATCACGTTCTACAGGGTCTGCACCGCAACCAACCGGAGCTGCTGCGAGTACTGGAACGCCCCGAATTACCGCTGCACAACAACCGCAGCGAAAATGACATTCGGGATATGGTTAAAAAGCGCAAGATCAGCGCGGGGACGCGCAGTGAGAACGGACGACAATGTCGAGATACCTTCCTCAGCCTCAAGAAAACCTGTCGTAAGCACGGACTCTCATTTTGGGAGTACCTCAGAGATCGGGTGTCCGGCCTGAATGTGATTCCCCGTCTCGCGCATTTCATTCGCCAAGCTGCTGCATCCTGAACTTAGCTTCACCAGCAGTTAATGAGCATTTACCGCAAGAGAACCTGGTTTGGCATACCGTGAATGACCTCTGCCAACGGGGTGCACGGCAAGAAATGGATACCCGTCCGGTGGTAAAAGTGCGGGTGGTAGGGATGGATGAATTTGCCATTAAAAAAGGACATCGTGATTTTGCGACGGTGATTGTTGATTTAGAGCATATTGAAATTATTGATATTTTAGACTATCGTGATCAAGAAAAGCTGATTCAATATTTTCAAAGTCGAGGGACGGAATGGTGCGAAGGGATTGAAGTCTTTTGCTCGGATATGTGGCAAGGATTTATCAATACGGCGAAGGCCGTTTTTCCGAAAGCCACTCTGGTTGTCGACCGATTCCATTTCTTCAGTTATCTGAATAAAGTGGTGGATAATCAACGCAAAAGTTTACGCCGACAATTTAAAGATCAGGAGCATTTCAAGCGTCTGAAATGGGCATTACTAAAAAATGCTGAAAACTTGACGGTGGATGATAAAAAGAAATTAGTCTGTGCTTTTCTACTGGCTCCTCAATTGAAGATTATCTACGAACATAAGGAAAATTTTCGTTTGATTTTTAATCAAAGGTTGACTCGAGAACAAGGTGAAATCGCATTAACTCAATGGATAGAAGAAGCCAAGCAAATCAAGAATAAGCACTTGGATAAATTTTTGTATATGCTGAATACCTGGAAAGCGTATGTATTAAACTATTTCACGCATCGATTCACGACGAGCATCATCGAAGGTATTAACAATTCGATCAAAACAGTGAAACGTATGGGTTATGGTTTTCGCAATTTCGCCAACTTTAAGCATCGAGTGTTAATCAGTTTCGCCTAGATCAACAAGAATCCTCGAAGAACCTATTTTTTGACCCACGCGGTCGCCCAAGACCCGACCACCGACCCCGTCCGCTATTTGGCCGACCACGCTCGCGAGTTGGGCATTCTTAAACGACCCCG
>NZ_CBTJ020000001.1 GCF_001051235.1 Candidatus Competibacter denitrificans Run_A_D11
GGTGATCGCCGCCGTTAACGTCGTCTTCCCATGATCTACATGCCCTATCGTCCCTACATTGACATGCGGCTTCGTTCGCTCAAACTTTTCTTTGGACACCGTACTCACTCCAACCAAAACAGATATTCAGCAAAAATTTCAGGATGCTTTCTTGACCACTGCTTCGGCGATGGTAGCAGGGGCTTCGTTGTATTTTGCAAATTCCATGGAATAGGTCGCGCGGCCCTGAGTGGCCGAACGCAGATCGGTGGCATAGCCGAACATTTCCGCGAGCGGCACTTCGGCGCGGATGACCTTGCCCGATGGCGAATCGTCCATACCCTGCAAGATGCCACGCCGACGATTCAGATCACCCATGACATCGCCCATGTAGTCTTCGGGAGTGACGACTTCCACTTTCATGATGGGTTCCAACAGGATCGCGCCCGCCTTGTGAGCACCTTCCTTAAAGCCGATTGATCCCGCGATCTTGAAGGCCATTTCACTGGAATCGACCTCATGGTAAGAGCCGTCGAAGATCGTGACCTTGACATCCACCACGGGATAGCCCGCCAGCACACCCTTTTCCATCTGTTCCTGCACGCCTTTGTCAACGGCTGGAACGTATTCTCTGGGAACCACGCCACCGACGATGGCATTGACGAACTCGTACCCTGCCCCCGGCTCGCGCGGCTCAAGTTTCAGCCAGACATGACCATACTGACCGCGACCGCCGGACTGGCGCACGAATTTACCTTCTTGTTCCACTGCCTTGCGGATCGTTTCACGATAGGCAACACGCGGCTTGCCGACATTAGCATCGACTTTGAACTCACGCTTGAGCCGATCTACGATGATTTCCAGATGCAACTCGCCCATGCCAGAAATGATAGTCTGGCCTGATTCCTGATCGGTATGCACTCGGAAAGAGGGATCTTCTTGCGCCAATTTGCTCAGGGCAACGCCCATTCTTTCCTGGTCGGCCTTGGTCTTGGGTTCCACCGCCACAGAGATCACCGGCTCAGGGAATTCCATCCGCTCCAAGGTGATGATCTTATCGGGATCGCACAGGGTATCACCGGTGGTGACATCTTTCAGCCCAACGCAAGCAGCGATATCGCCCGCACGAATTTCCTTGATTTCCTCACGGCTGTTGGCGTGCATCTGTACCAGCCGACCGATGCGCTCGCGCCGGCTCTTGACCGGGTTATAAACGGAATCGCCGGAATTGACCACGCCGGAATAGCAGCGGATGAAGGTCAGGGTACCGACGAAGGGATCGGTTGCGATCTTGAATGCCAGTGCGGCAAACGGCGAATTATCACTCGCTGGGCGCTCGCCTTCGCTCTCGGCGGCATCATCCAGCACCCCTGTAACCGGCGGCTTGTCGATAGGTGAAGGCAAATAGCGGATCACCGCATCCAGCATCGCCTGCACGCCCTTATTCTTGAACGCGGAGCCGCACAACGCCGGCACAATCTCACCTTTGAGGGTGCGGGCGCGAATCCCGGCGTAAATCTCTTCCTCGGTCAGGGTGTGACCTTCGAGATATTTATCCATTAACTCGTCGGAGGCTTCAGCGGCAGCTTCGACCATCTTCTCGCGCCATGCTTCGCAATCGGCACGCAAATTGGCGGGAATCTCGACATATTCGAACTTCATGCCGAGGCTTTCCTCGTCCCAATTGACGCCTTGCATCTTCACCAGATCGACCAAGCCCCTGAACTGGTCTTCAGCCCCGATAGGAAGCTGGATCGGCACCGGCTTGGCGCCCAAACGGCTTTCAATCTGGCCGACCACACGCAGAAAATCAGCTCCGGCACGATCCATCTTATTGATGAACGCCAGACGTGGCACACCGTATTTATTGGCTTGCCGCCAAACGGTTTCCGATTGTGGTTCCACACCGCCGACTGCGCAAAATACCGCGCACGCGCCATCCAATACCCGCAATGAACGCTCGACTTCAATGGTGAAATCGACGTGGCCAGGGGTATCGATAATGTTGACGCGATGCTCGTCAAACTGGCCCGCCATGCCGTCCCAAAAGCAGGTCGTCGCCGCAGAGGTAATGGTGATGCCGCGCTCTTGCTCCTGCACCATCCAATCCATCGTGGCTGCGCCATCATGCACTTCGCCCAGCTTGTGGGAGACGCCCGTATAGAACAGGATGCGCTCGCTCACTGTGGTCTTGCCGGCATCAATGTGAGCCATGATACCGAGGTTTCGGTAGCGCTCGATGGGGGTTTTACGGGCCACGACTCTTTATTCCTTACGAACCAAACTTACCAGCGATAATGGGCGAAAGCCTTATTGGCTTCCGCCATGCGATGCACGTCCTCGCGCTTCTTGACGGCGGCGCCGCGACTGTCCGCGGCATCCAGCAACTCACCGGCCAGACGCCGGGCCATGGATTTTTCGCCACGCTTACGGGAAGCGTCGATCAGCCAGCGCATCGCCAGGGTGTTACGGCGAATCGAGCGGACTTCGATAGGCACCTGATAAGTCGCGCCACCGACCCGGCGAGATTTCACCTCGACGACCGGCCGCACATTATCGAGCGCCTGCTCCAGCGTCTCCATGGGGTTTTCCTTGCCCTTCTCGGCCATGACATCCAGCGCACCGTAGACGATACTTTCAGCCACGGATTTCTTGCCGCGCTCCATGACCATATTGACGAACTTGGCCAGCATTTCGCTCCCGTGCTTGGGATCGGGGAGGATGATGCGCTTGGGGACTTCTCTTCTTCTGGGCATAACCGTCTCGATCTGCTACTAACGCGAATAAGGCGATATTTAGGATTTGGGCCGCTTGGCGCCATACTTGGAGCGGGCCTGACGCCGCTTGACGATACCGGAGGTATCCAAGCTACCGCGCACAATGTGGTAACGCACACCAGGTAGATCCTTGACGCGGCCGCCACGAATCAGCACTACCGAGTGCTCTTGCAGATTGTGGCCTTCACCGCCGATGTAGCTGGTCACTTCCTGGCCGTTGGTCAGGCGGACACGCGCGACCTTGCGCAGCGCCGAGTTGGGCTTCTTCGGCGTCGTGGTGTAGACGCGGGTACACACACCGCGCTTCTGCGGACAGCTTTCCAGCGCCGGCACGTTGCTTTTGGCTTTTTTGCTGGAACGCGGCTTGCGCACCAACTGATTGATTGTGGCCATTGGCCCCTACTCCAATACGCTTTGAAATTCGGTGAACCCGGCAGCGGGCGGGCGCTGTCAAAAATCCGGGCTGCAAAGACGCGGAACTATAGGGAGGTAAGACACTGAAGTCAAGCGTGGTTCTGCAATATCAGGGTAACCACGCTATGTAAGCAGTATGATAGACAAATGATCGTACGAACAAAATAACTCTGCGCTAATCCAACGCAACCCTCTCCGAAATCTCGACCTCCACCGCGTGTTCCCGACCGTCATCCAGCAAGCGGATCACCGGTTCAGGCTGTGCTACCCCGTCCACGGTCACCTGCATTCCGCCCTCGCCGGTGGCGCTTTGCGCGACCGTGATCGCGTAGCCCGTCTGCCGATAGCGGTAATGCACTTTGAATCCCGACCAGTCCGCGGGCAGGCAGGGCGCGAGATGCAACACATCCACGTCTAGCCGCAAGCCCAGCAACGATTCCACGATCAGCCGATACAGCCAGCCCGCTGATCCGGTATACCAGCTCCAGCCGCCCCGGCCGATATGCGGCGCTACCCCATACACATCGGCCGCCACCACATAAGGCTCGACCTTGTAGGTTTTCACGGCTTCGGGCGTCAGGGCATGGTGGATCGGATTGATCAGACCTAACAGCTCCCAAGCACGCTGGTGGTCACCCAGCGCGGCGAAGGCCATCGTCGCCCATACCGCGCTGTGGGTGTATTGACCGCCGTTCTCCCGCACGCCGGGCACGTAACCCTTGATATAGCCGGGATTCAACTCCGAGCTGTCGAACGGTGGATCGAGCAATTGAATCAGCCCTTTATCCCGCCGCACCAGCCGCGCGTCCAGCGAGTCCATAGCCAGGCGAGCGCGAGCACCATCGCTGGCGCCGGAGAGCACCGCCCAGCTTTGCGAGATCGAATCGATTTGACATTCGACGTTGCTGGCGGAACCCAGCGGCGTCCCGTCATCGAAATAGGCGCGGCGATACCATGCCCCATCCCACCCCTGTTCCTGAATCGCTTGGCGCAGACGATCCGCGTGCTCACGGCACTGTTCGACGAAGGGTCGATCACCGTACAAGGCGGCGACTTCGCTAAAGCGCAACAGCACGTCGTACAGGAAAAAGCCCAGCCAGATGCTTTCGCCTTTGCCGTGGATGCCGACCAGATTCATGCCGTCGTTCCAGTCGCCCGCGCCCATCAGCGGCAACCCGCGTGGACTGAGCAAGGCCAGACCGCGCAAGATAGCGCGTGTACAGTGCTGGTACAGACTCGCGGTTTCCTGGGATTGCTGGGGCAGGTCGTAATAGGAATCCTCCCCGACCGGCACCGGACGACCCTCCAGAAAGGCGACTGGCTCATCCAATACCTCGCAATCACCGGTCGTCAGCACGTAACGGGCTGTGGCCAGCGGCAGCCACAGATAATCGTCGGAACAGCGGGTGCGCACGCCCCGGTTCGACGGGGGATGCCACCAATGCTGCACGTCACCTTCCCCAAACTGATGCGCCGCGCACAGCAGTAATTGCTCGCGCAACAGCGTCGGCTGGGTATGAACCAGCGCCATCACATCCTGCAACTGATCGCGGAAACCGAACGCGCCGCCGGACTGATAGTATCCGCTGCGCGCCCACAGCCGACAGGCCAGAATTTGGTAGACCAGCCAGCCGTTGGTCAATACGTCAAGCGACGGGTCGGGGGTTTCCACCCGCACCGCGCCGAGGGTATGACGCCAGTAAGTCCGCACGGCGTCCAGGGCAGAATGGGCGGCCGCCACGCCGCGATAACGATGCACCAGCGTCCGGGCGTCCTCCGCACCATGCCGACCAGCCACCCCAAGCCTGAACACGATTTCGCGTTCCTCGCCAGGGTCGAGATCGACCACCACCTGGATGGCGGCGCAGGGGTCGAGGGCAGAGCCGACCCGGCCGGATAGTCGCGCCCAGCCCAGTGCGGCTGGCTGGTCAGGCCGACCGTTACGACCGAAAAATTCTACCCGGTCACCACTGACGGTTCGCGTCGGGTCGTCTACATCGAAAAACGCAATCCGATCCGCAAATTCGCTGTTGTAGGGATTACGTGCGAACAGCGCACCGCTGTCGGCATCGATTTCAGTGATGACATAGGGGATCGACTTGGGCCGCAGGTCGCCGAGCACCCACTCGATATAGCCGGTCGCCGATAGCCGACGCGGTTCAGTCGAGATGTTATGCACCTTCAGCGCCCAGAATTTGATCGGCGCGTCGATGGCCACATACATCCACAATTCCGAACGGATGCCGCCTTCCGTATGCTCGAAGACGCTGTAACCGAAGCCGTGCCGACTGGTGTAAGGCCCGACACCGCGCCGGGGCAGTGGCGTGGGTGACCAGTAATGACCGCTTTCTTGATCGCGCAAATAAAATGCCTCGCCGCTGGCGTCGGTCACCGGGTCATTGCGCCAAGGGGTGAGGCGAAACATGTGGGCGTTTTCGCTCCAGGTGTACGCTCCGCCGCTTTCCGAGACCACCGTACCGAATTGCCGGTTCGCCAGCACGTTGGCCCACGGTGCGGGCGTCACGTTCTCTGGCGTAGTGGTGATGACATATTCCTGACCATCTGGGGAGAAACCACCTAATCCGTTGCG
This sequence comes from Candidatus Competibacter denitrificans Run_A_D11, assembly GCF_001051235.1. GTDB lineage: Bacteria > Pseudomonadota > Gammaproteobacteria > Competibacterales > Competibacteraceae > Competibacter_A > Competibacter_A denitrificans. The sequence goes on from NZ_CBTJ020000001.1 coordinate 5,761, forward strand.
GAACGCCAACTCGCGGCGTGGCGTCTCAATGGGTGTTTCGGCCTGATGGATACGGGTCGGATGAAGCACGGGCGGGTGTTTATAGGGGAGCACGCGCTGATTGATTTGCTCGGCTAGCGTGCCCCGGCCGTCGCTGAGAATGGCGCGAGCCACCGTCTGGAACAGGATGCGATCCTCGTGCGAGATTTGCTCGGCGGCACGTACAAAAATGCCGCCGGGTCGGTCGATCATATGCGCCTCATCACCGGCGGTAATCAGGCCCACGATTTGCTCCTGAAGCGATTGCCGGTAGCCCACGCGATCCTCGTTCCAGATCACCAGATCCACGGTCAGACCCTTCAAACGCCAGTAGGCGTGCGCCCGCACCAACTGGCGCACCAGTTCGATGTGGGTCGCATCCCCAATCTGCAACAACACAATCGGCACATCACCGGAAATCCCATAGGCCCACAGTGCGGATTGGCCGCGCCGGTTCTGACTGATGACGCCCGCCTCAGCGCGTAACGAAGCGTTGGCGTATAGCACGGAACTGGCCAGATGGGCGTACAGTCGAGCCTCGGCCTGGGTGGCGTCGAGCTGACGCAGCACCACCTGCGCATGGGTCCAGGCCAGTTCAAACACCCGATCCGCCAGCCGCTGATCCTGATATTTGCCGATCAGATTCCAGGCCAGCTCGCGGGTGTCGCACGCCCCACACACCAAATCCACCGTCGCGGTTTGATCGGGATCGAGCGTGATCCGATAGCGGATGGCGGCGATGGGATCGAGCACCGAGCCAGCGCTGCCGGAGAGCGCCTCCGGTTCCAGTAAGGCTTGCGGTTCGGCCACGGTGCGGCCGCGCCCGATAAACTGCATTCGGTCGGTTTCATACGACACGCTCGCTACCGTCTCGCCGCGCACCACCATCAGGGAAAACAGCCACGGCGGCTGCTCCTCGCGGGAACGGGGTCGGCGCGTGCACAGAATCGCCGGATGCGGGTGCAGGATTTCGGTCTGCGCAAACAGATTGCTAAAAGCCGGATGCAGCGCATCGGCGGCCGATGTGGCTAGCACTAACTCGGAATAGCTGGTGATCTCAATGACCCGACGGGTGCGGGATCGATTGCCAAGACGAATCCGCCGCAGTTCGATATCGTCTTCTGGCGACACCGCAATTTCGGTGTAGGACTCAATGCCATGATCGCGGCGGCGGAATTCGGCGCGGCCCTCGGTAAAAATCGCTTCGTAGCTGTCGGGTTGCTTGAGGGTCGGCTGAAAAGCGGTGGACCAAAATTCGCCGCTGTCCAGATCGCGCAGGTAACAGAAGGTGCCCCAATGGTCGCGGGTGGTGTCTTCCCGCCAGCGAGTGAGGGCTAACTCCTTCCAGCGGCTGTAACCGCCGCCTGCATTGGTCACCATCACATGGTAACGGCCGTTGGATAACAACTGCACTTCGGGGAATGGGGTGTTGGGTGTAGTAAACACCCGCACTGAATCCTCCGGGCCACCCGCGATAAGCCGACTGTCGGTCAATTCGCCGGTGGTGCGGGTGTGGAACGCGATGGTTTTAGGAAGGCGCTCCTGCAACAGCAGCGCGGTCGCCTGAAATTGCGGCGTCGCAGCAAAGCGTTTTTGCATCGGCCGATCCAGTAACAGATAGGCGAGCGCCAAAAAGCTCATGCCTTGATGGTGGGCCATATATGACCGCACCACGGCGTGATGTTGGCCGCGCGGTAACCGGGACGGCGTGTAATCGATGGCCTCGTAGAAGCCGTATGGGCCGGTAAAACCGGCGGCGGCCAAGTGCTGTAAATTGGCGCAGGCGGCTTCAGGATCGACCATCAGCGCCAGCGCGCTGGCATAAGGGGCAACCACCAGGTCACTGGCTAACCCGCGCTTCAAGCCCAAACCCGGTACGCCAAAAGCGTGATATTGGTAGTTGAGTTGGGCATCCACCGCGTTGTAGCCGGATTCCGAAATCCCCCAGGGCACACCGCGCTGCCGACCGTACTCGATTTGGCGGGCCACCACGCCCCGATAAGTCTGATCGAGCAAGGTGTGGTCATCGGTGGGCATCACCAGCAGCGGCATCAGGTACTCGAACATCGAGCCGCTCCAGGAAATCAGCGTCGGTTCGCCCGCTTCGACGCTCAACAGCCGCCCCAGGGCAAACCAACTTTCTTGGGGCAACTGGCCTTGTGCAATGGCTGTGAAAACACCCAACCGAACTTCCGACGCCAGCAGGTCGTAGTAGCTGACATCCCGCCGTCGGTCGCTGTAGTTGTAGCCAATCGCCAGCAGGTGCTGCGCTGGATCGTACAAAAAATCGTAATCCATTTGCGCCATTTCGCCGGCGTGTAGCGCCAACTGCTCGATAGCGGCAAGGCGCTCGCAGGCATGGCGGCGGGCGATCTGAAAGGCTGGCCCTGTCTCAATCAGCCACTTGCGCGCCGCTGACGCCACCGCTGGCGATAATCCGGGCCGCTGCTCCAACAGCGCCGCCGATTCCGCGTCCAGTTGGGCCAGTTGCCGCAAGGTCGGCAGAGCGCCGCTTACCAGGAACCCCGTCAACCCGCTGTCCGGCGGAGGCGGCAGCGTGAGCCACGGCGCGAGAAACAGCAGTTCATCCAACGCGCTCCGACATTGCTGGGCCAGGGCTTGCGCCCATTCCCACGCTGTTTTGTCGGCATTCTTCTCTACCTCGCCAGCGCCTTGTTCAGCGGCGGCGGTGAGCTGTTGGAGAAGCTGGTGCACGGCAACCAGTGTGCCGGGGCGCTCTGAAGCAGCCCGTTCCAAAGCTTGCTGGAATTGCTTGAGGGGCAGCGGCAACTTTTGTTTCAGTGCCTCCGCCAGCATCCCGAAGGTGTCTTGCAAGCCATCAACCCAGCGGACTCCGATAATGGGGTCGTCCGATAGCGCACGCAATCCAGACTGCAAAATCAGCAAGTGACCGGCCAGGTTGCCGCTGTCCACCGCTGAGATGTAGATCGGGTACAGCGGCTTGAGCGATTGGGTGTCGTACCAGTTGTAGAAATGGCCGCGATACTGCTCCAGGCCCGCCATCGTGCGCAGCGTGCAAGCGGTTCGCTCGGCCAGTTGCCCGGCGGTGAGGTAGCCGAAATCGTAGGCCGATAAATTCGCCAGCAACGACAGCCCGATGTTGGTGGGCGAGGTGCGATGGGCGACGGCAGGCGGCTGTTCCTGATAGTTATCCGGCGGCAGCCAGTAGTCCTGCGGCCCGACGAAGGTTTCAAAAAACCGCCAGATTTTGCGCGCGTTCGCTCGCAGGAACCGCCGTTGCTCGTCGCTTAGCCGTGCTTCACGGCGCTGCAAGGGACGGCTCAACCACCAGGCGATGCCCGGTGCCAGCAACCACAACAGCAGAACCGGCCCGGCTGCGACCAGCGCCACCGGATTGAGTAGCGCCAGACCCGCCGTCGTCAGCGCCGCCAGCGTCGGTGCGCTGACCATCGTCCGATAGAACTCCGCAAGATCGCTCCGCTTCTGGTGTGTTGCATCAGTCGAGGGTGTCCATTCCAACAAGCCCCGACCGCTGGACGCCATCCGCCACAGGGTGCGCCCGATGGCGTCCAGGCTGAAAAACGCTTCATAGGGTAAACAAGCGAGCGTGAAAACCTCATTTGCCAACTGCTGAAGCAGCGACCACGCGGCAGTGCTGAGATGCTGGCGCCAGCCGATATCACCGGGTTTGCCCACCAGCCCCGGAAACGCGGCAATGGCCGGCGGCAATAAGAGAATACCGAGCACGGCCAACGTCCAAAAAACTGGACTCGCCAACACCAGCCAGCCCAGCACCAGCAACAGCGTCAACGCGGCTGGGGCCACACTGCGGCGCAGGTTGTCGAAAAGCTTCCAGCGGGATAAGGCGGTCAGTGGATTTTTGCACGAGCGCCCTTCCAGATCGGGCACGCGGGGCAACAGCCAGTGCGCGATTTGCCAGTCCCCGCGAATCCAGCGGTGGCGGCGACTGACATCCACGCGGTAGGACACGGGATAGTCTTCATAAAACTGCACATCACTTAACAGGCCCGACCGCGCGTAACAACCTTCCAGCAGATCGTGGCTGAGGATGCGATTTTCGGGAAAGCGACCCGCGAGCGCGTGTTCGAAGGCATCAACATCGTAGATGCCCTTGCCGATGAAAGAGCCTTCCTGAAACCAGTCCTGATAGACATCGGAAACAGCCCGTGTATAGGGGTCAATACCCGCATCATTGCTGTGGAGCCGGGCGTATCTGGAGCGGTTCATGCCGGTCAGGCTCACGGTAACGCGGGGTTGCAAAATGCCGTAGCCTTGCCGGACGCGCTGCTGACTTTCATCGTAATGCGGCCGATTGAGCGGATGCGCCATGACGCCGACTAATTCGCGGGCCGTATCGCGCGGCAATTGGGTATCGGTATCCAGCGTGATGACGTACTGGACGTTTTCCAGCATCGTCGTATCGCCGACAACCCGCGAGAAGCGGTCTCCAGCCTTGCCTCGCAAGAGGGCGTTCAAATCGCCCAGCTTGCCACGCTTGCGCTCGTAGCCCATCCAGACCCCTTCCTGGGGATTCCAGCGGCGTGCTCGGTGAAACAGAAAGAACGCATCCTCACCCCTGGCTCGTGGGTATTTTTCGTTCAGTGCGGCAATGCCTTGTGCGACTGCCGCGACCAGCGCCGCATCTTCCGGCAGCGTCTCCTGTGGCGCATCACGGAAATCAGTTAGCAAGCCAAAATACAAATGGTGATCCTGATTGGCCAGGAAGCGGACTTCCAGCCCTTCCAGTAAGTCGTCGATGGCCTGAAAGCTGCTAATCAGCGTCGGCGTGACCACCAGAGTCCGCGCTGTCGGTGGAATATCGCTGGAAAAATCCAGCCGTGGCAGGGTGAGCGGCGACACCAGCCGCGTTGCCAGCCAATTGGTCAGCGCCACCGCCAGATGGCTGGTGGCCACCACCGCCAGTAGGCCCAGCAGCACGAGCATTCCACTCGACAGCCCTTCAATCCGCGCCTGGCTGAGCAGGCTGCCGGTGAAGACCGCCGTCATGAGAACTATCGCGCCCAGATACAGCGCTAAAGGAAATTGGCGACCCGCTCGGATCAAGGCCGCCGCTGGGTGAAAACGGGCCTGCACCAGGCGTTCGAGCTGCGACAAACCGGCGGTGACTATGAGGTAGTAGCCGACATGCGCGGCCCGGTCGCTGCGATGAGAGCGGGCGGCCTGATCCCTGGCCAGGCCGATGGCATGGCGGGCGACCTCGGTTTCGGCTAACGGGCTGTTTCTCGCCAGCTTCTCCACGATATGCCGGTAACAGTCCCGCGTTGCGAAATCCATCCTGCCGTAAACGCCGCTCGGATCGTCCCGCAAGATATGCTCGACCGCGCTCAGCGTCTCCACGAACTCGCGCCAGTCCATCGCCCCCAGGGCGCGCAGACTGCCGATACTGTTGCTGACCGATACCTGATTGGCGGCTTGTTGCTGGGTCTCGGCTTGAACCGATTGCTCAATGGTCAGACCCAAATCCGCAAGATGCTGCTCGATCCACGACAGCGGCAAAGCCAGCGTGGCGCTTTGGCCTCGCAAGCGTCGCACCAATTCCGCCACAAAAGCGCTCGATAACGACGGGTTGGATCGGGCCATGTCGGCCACGGTCAAAACCAGATTTTTCGGGTCTGTCTCGACCATCGCCGTCAACTGATCAGCCCAGTCTCCGGCCCGATGGCGGTCGGTGGCGCTGGTAGCGATCCGGGCCGCCGCGCGCCGCAGATTCTCGATCAGCGCCAGCCGCAACATGATCGGCACCGCCCACAATTCGCCGAGTTTGAGAACCGAGACGCTCTGGTAAGCGGCGATAAAGCGACTCAGGGTGTCCGGGTCTACCCGACCGTCGCCGTGCGCGATGATTTCCAGGGCCAGATCGTACACACGCGGCAACCCGGACGACGGCCCACCGCTCAAACGGGGCAGTTCCCGACTGTAGCCTTTGGGCAGGTGGCGTTTGGCGGTGCGGATTTGTTCTTCGATCAGATAAAAATTGTCCAGCAACCACTCCCCGGCCGGGGCGATTCGTTGCTTCGCAGTCACTGCTGCGGTTAGCAGCGTGCAAACCTCGGTCAGGACGCGCTCGTTTTCGGTCAGGCGCGCCAGTAGTCGATCAGGGAGTTGTCCGACCAGCAATGGGTGGGAAGCTGCCAAGCGCTTGCCATGCTGTTCCATCTGTACGGCGCTGAACAGCTCGGCACGCAGCGGTGGTTCATCGGTAGCAAGATGACTCGTGGAACCGCGACCGGAGAGCCGCGCTTTCAGTAAGGGCAAGGCTTCACGAATCCGCATGAGAATGGACGCCGTTGTTGGGAATCAGTGAAGAAGCAGGAGAGCTAAAGCCGGAAAGCCGGCGAGCAAAACCCCTCTGCCTAAGCATCCTGACCCGCAGGCGTTATATCGGTGATGCCGGGGCTATCGAGTACGAACGCCAGGGCATTGAATGTGAAGGTGTCTAAAGCCTGAGAGGTGACCCTATGACCACCGAGCAGCCAGTAGATGATCTATGTGATATTAGAGGACATACGACCGATATTATCGTTAGCTAATTAGACAACATAAATCGTTAAAGTTCGTTCAAATTTTGTTTCAATCTAGTGCTATCGTCGCCCGTTCCCGGCCACCGCTGCTGTGCGAGGCCAGCGGGGCAAATTCCTGACTGCTGCAATGACAAGGCGTTTGTATAGAGCAGACCCACACACGCCAAGGCGGCAATTCTCGCTAGGCGTTCCCGCCAGATTCTGATTAGAGTATGTAGGGATGGGTGAAATTGCTGTGACACCTGCCGAGGACCACACGGAAAACCTGGACGATGATGCCCTTACAACGCTCGCAAACCCTGATACTCGCCACTGTTGCTTTGCTGGTGCTGCTAACGCTATCGGGCCTAAAGCCCTTCGACCGCACCACCTGGATGCTGGAGGTGTTCCCGGTGGTGATCACCCTGCCGGTGCTGTGGGCGACCTATCACCGCTATCCCCTGACTAACCTATTGTATTTTTTAATCTTCGTTCATGCCTTGGTGCTGATGCTGGGCGGTGCTTACAGCTATGCCCGCGTACCGCTAGGCTTTTATATTGCCGATTTATTCGATCTGAGCCGCAATCCCTACGACAAGATCGGCCACTTCATGCAAGGCTTCGTGCCCGCCCTGATAGCGCGGGAAATTCTGGTGCGCGGCCAATTTGTGCGCGGTCGGAACATGCTGGCGTTCATCGTTTTGTGCATCATTCTGGCAATCAGTGCGACTTACGAGCTAATCGAATGGGCCGCCGCGCTGATTTTGGGCCAGGGCGCGGATGAGTTTCTCGGTACGCAAGGCGATCCGTGGGATACGCAATCGGATATGTTTCTGGCGCTGATCGGCGGCATCACCGCGTTGCTGGTTTTCTCCGGCATTCACGACCGGCAGATTGAACGTCTGACCGGCGCTGCGCCATCACAGCCACCAGCCTCAGCGCCATGAAATCACCCGCTGAAAGCTATTTCACCGCCTTGGCTGAGGTGCGCGCCACCGGCGGCGGGGTCAAGGAAACCTCGTTTTATCCCCCGCTAATCAACTTGCTGAACGCAGTCGGCGAGACGCTCAAACCACGGGTGCTGGCGGTATCGCAGTTGAAAAATGTCGGAGCCGGTAGCCCGGACGTTGGCTTGTTCGCCGCCCATCAAATCCCCAAGGGCGAAGCGGAACCGTTGCCGGGTCAGTTGCCGGAGCGCGGCGCGGTGGAAGTGAAAAGCGTCACTGAAGACAGTTGGTTGACTGCCAGCAGCGCCCAAGTTAGCAAATACTGGACGAAATACCGGCTGGTGCTGGTCACTAATTACCGCGATTTTCTGTTGGTGGGCACGGATCGGCTGGGCCAGCCCACCGTGTTGGAAACGCTGCGGCTGGCGACCTCGGCGGATGCCTTCTGGGCCAGGCTGGTGCAACCGTGCAGTTTCGCCCAAACCGAGGGCGAGCGCTTGCTGGAGTTTCTCAAGCGGGCGTTGCTGTGCGCTGCGCCGCTCGATAATCCGCGCGATGTGGCCTGGTTTCTGGCCTCCTATGCCCGCGATGCGCGAGCGCGGCTGGCGGATCAACCCGATTTACCCGCCTTAGCCGCTTTGCGCGCGGCGCTGGAAAATGCGCTGGGCTTGCATTTCGACGCCAGTGATGGCGAGCATTTCTTTCGCTCCACCCTGATTCAGACCTTGTTCTATGGCGCGTTTTCGGCGTGGGTGCTGTGGCATCAGGAGCAGCCGGATCGGCGCGATACCTTCAATTGGAAGATGGCCAGTTGGACGCTGCGGGTGCCGATGATTCATGCGCTGTTCGAGCAACTGGCGCAACCCTCGCGGCTACGGCCATTGGGTTTGGCGGAGGTGCTGGATCGGGTCAATGCGGTGTTGAATCGAGTGGATCGCCCGGCCTTTTTCGGCCAGTTCGCCGCCACCGGCGCGGTGCAGTATTTCTACGAACCATTTCTGCACGCCTTCGACCCGGAACTGCGCAAACAATTGGGCGTTTGGTACACGCCGCCGGAAATCGTCCGCTACATGGTGGCGCGGGTCGATGCGGTGTTAAGGGAGGAGCTGGGAATCACCGACGGGCTGGCCGATCCGCAGGTGTTCATCCTTGATCCGTGCTGCGGCACCGGTGCGTATTTAACCGAGGTGCTGCGCCACATCAAGGACAAGCTGGATGAGCAGGGCTTGGGCGGTTTGGCGGCGGCGAAACTGAAGCAGGCGGCGCTGGAGCGAGTGTTTGGCTTCGAGTTGCTGCCCGCGCCGTATGTGGTGGCGCATCTGCAATTGGGCTTGTTGCTGCACCAATGGGGCGCGGCGCTCCAGGTGGACGCCGCCACCGATCAGGCGGAACGGCTGGGGGTGTATCTGACCAACGCGCTGACCGGCTGGCAGCCGCCGGACGAGGACGGCAAGCGGCGCATGGCACAACTGGCGCTGAATTTCCCGGAGTTGATGGCGGAGAACAACGCGGCGCGGGCGGTGAAGCAGGAACGGCGAATTCTGGTGATTCTCGGCAATCCGCCCTACAACGGTTTCGCCGGGGTGGCGATGGATGAAGAGCAGGAACTGACCCGCGCTTACCGGCAAACTCGCCGCGCGCCGCCGCCGCAAGGCCAGGGTTTGAATGATTTGTATGTACGTTTTTATCGGATGGCGGAACGGCACATTGTCGAGCACAGCGGGCGCGGGGTGATTTGCTTTATCTCCAATTATTCCTGGCTGGACGGCTTATCGTTTACCGGAATGCGTGAGCGTTTTTTGGAGAAGTTCGACCGGGTGTGGATTGATTGCCTGAATGGCGATAAATATAAAACCGGCAAGTTGACACCCGAAGGCTTGCCCGATCCCAGCGTGTTTTCCACCGAATTCAACCCGGAAGGGATTCAAGTCGGAACCGCCATTGCTTTACTGGCGAAGAAACCGCAATCGGATACTCCCCTGCTTCATTTCCGATATTGGTGGGGAAAATTCAAACGCGAGGAATTGCTGAAAAGCCTCAATCAACCGCCCGATTCCGATTACCAACTGCTGCAACCACCGCTCGAATTGGGCTTGCCGTTCACACCGATGCAAGTGGAAGCGCACTATCTGGCGTGGCCGCTGCTACCGGATTTGCTACCAGCTTCCTTTCCTGGCGTAAAAACCAGCCGCGATGAAGCGCTGGTGGATATTGACCGGGCAGCTTTGGAACAACGGATGCAGCGCTATTTCGATCCAAACGTCAGCGATGAAGAAATACGCCGGATTGCGCCGAGTTTGATGGAGAAAACCAGCGGTTTTGATCCTAAAGCAACTCGTACAGCGTTAAAAAAACGCGGCTTTCGACCGGAAAACATCGTCCGTTATGCTTACCGACCTTTTGACACTCGCTGGCTTTATTGGGAAGCAGAAACCAAGTTGCTTGATAGAAACCGCAGCGAATATTTTCCACAAGTCATTACAGAAAACATCTGGTTTACTGCTGCTCAAAAGCTCCGACGAGATTTCGATCCACCCACTGTCACTAAAATACATGGTGCAGGGCATCTTATCGAACGAGGAGCTAACCTTTTTCCGGTTTACATCAAGCCCTTTCACCAGCGCGATGAATATCAACCCAACCTCAGCAAAGCTGCCGCTGACTACCTCGCCCGCCTCGAATCCGACCCACCGACGCTATTCCATCACCTCGTCGCCGTGCTGCACGCGCCTGCCTATTGCGCTGACAACGCCGGAGCCTTGAAACAAGACTGGCCGCGTATTCCGCTACCCGCCACACGGGAACGTCTGCTGGCTTCCGCCGAACTGGGCTGCCAAATCGCCGCCCTACTCGACACCGAAACCCCGTTGCCCGGCGTCACCCAGGGCAAGCCACGCCCGGAACTGGCCGCTATCGGCTTGCTCACATCGGTCGGAGCGGCCGCCATCAGCCCGGAACGCTTGAAGCTCACCGCCAGTTGGGGCCATGCCGGCAAGGGTGGCGTCACCATGCCCGGCAAGGGGCGCACGGTCAGCCGACCATTCGCGGGAACAGAACAACCAGCGCTGGGTGAGGAAACGCTGGATGTGTATCTAAATGCTGATTGCTACTGGAAAAACGTACCGCGCCCGGTGTGGGATTACACCCTCGGCGGCTATCAAGTGCTGAAAAAATGGCTGTCGTACCGAGAATACGAACTGCTGAATCGACCGCTTGAAACCGACGAAGCATTGGAATTCACTTGGATGACCCGCCGCATCGCCGCGCTGATCGTATTGCGCCCGGCGCTGGATGAAAATTATCGGGCGTGCGCCGACTAAGGCGCTCAACTCCACTGGCCCTGGCCTCTCGTCACAAGCCCAATCCTACCTGAGTAGGCCAAAGTAACCGGTTCATTCTGACCACTTGAAAGCCCAATCACCCGACTGAAAGCGCTGAACCATTCCATTTCCCGCTGACCGCGCTACTCTTAGTAACATCAGTGCGACCAAAACGCCCTGGTATGATTCTTGATAACTTCCTCCATCACGATCACCACCATTTCCAGAGAATTGATGGTTCAATCAGCGCCGATCACCAGGCGAAACTCGCATGGAGAAGGTTACGCCGCTCCCTGCACACTGATCCTCCTGATGGGGGAACCCTCAAACCAGAGTGTATTTCGATGAAAAGCAAACTGTCCTTCAAACGGTTCGATGCGGAGCTAAACACCGACGTCTGCGACGCCTACAACAACGCGGAGCTTACGCTTACCCTTAGGATGGGTTTTCGTCAGATCAACCCCGCAGGGGGTGCGGCCGAGGGCACCTATAACGACTATGGCGACGCCACCGCACCCTCGCGCAAAATCATCAAATGGACCGACGCCTCATGGACGGCGTGGAAGGCAAATTTCGTTCAATCCGCTCAATCCTTCTGGAATGGCAAATTCTGGCTGATCAACGATGCCGGGGCGTTTTCCTTTACCCAAGCCGGGGAAACCTATTACCCGAACGTCTGGTGCCGCTTCAAATTGATCGGCAACGAAGCAAATGCGGCCGGCAACCATCACACCATTGATGTGGTGCGCCTCCATGCCAGTGAAAGCTGGTTTGGCTCGCATTCAACGCTCTATGACAGTAAAGATACCAACCTCAACAAAAAACGCACCGATAGCAAAGGCAAGTCCGTGATGCAGCGCGCCCACGTTCATGAGGTCGGCCATCTTCTGGGCCTGGACCATGTGGATGTGGGTAAGCCGCATTGCCTGCCTACGACCAACACCAATGCCTCGGCTTGCTACGGAATCGCCGATGTTGACATACGGTCGGTGATGGGATCGGGGATGGAACTTCGAGAGGAAAACGCCTACCCCTGGCGCGAGGCTTTGCGGAATATCACGGCTTGGGAACTCCTGACCGCTTTATTGAACTCAACTCCCAACGTGGCTTCGGCGACCGCAAATTTGATCGCAGCGATTGGAGGGGGGCCGCGTCAGTCGCTACAAATCCCCGTTGTCCTACTCACTGCGGTCTGGCCCGCCAAGATGAAAAGACACTACCCGCGTACTGCCGAGGAAATCAAAGCAGGCAAGATGATCGTCTCGTGGCCCGTCCGCCGGGTTGCCTGATGAGGGAACCGTTATGACGTTCAGAAACAGGATCATAGCCTTCGCCGTTGCGCTGACGGCGATCTTCTGGCTGAGCGGATTTTCACCGTCGAAAAAAGCAGGCGGCGACGCCGTAGCAACGAGGAACTGTAAGATGGACGCAATCAAACAATCCGTTTGTGTTTACCAAGCGATTCTGGACGATGTGGATAAGAACTATTCCCTGCGTGGTGGCGGCGGAATTAGTCGGATCGTGCAGAATTCAACCAGCACTTATTCAGTCCATCTCCTCCAGGAAGAGCGTGAAGATGTCCGTACCTACGAAGTGAAAGTCGCGCCCAACGGCACAGTGACAATCACTGGCGTCACCGAGAAAACCATCTCGCATTCAAGATAGGATCGGCAAAATAGCCCAATAGGGTCGTCTCTGCGGCTGGCCATGGGTAAGTACTAGAGACGACTGCCCGATCCCGGTTCCACCCACAACCGATCCCGCAGGCCCGACGAGCGCTGCAAGCGGCGTTCCACCGCGCCCGCGAACACGGCCGGAACACCATAAAAACTCGCCTCAGCTTTCGCACGGGTCAGTGCCGTATAAATCAGTTCTCGACTTAAGACCGGCGAGGGTTCATTGGGCGTCACCACCAAAATCCGTTCGAATTCCGACCCCTGACTTTTGTGGACCGTCATCGCGTAAACGGTCTCATGCTCCGGCAAACGCGCCGGTGCGAAACTGCGCAATAAGCCATCACTGCCCAGGAAAAACACCTTCACCCGCTCCGGCTCATTAGGGTCCGGCAAGGCAATGCCGATATCACCATTGAACAGCCGCAAGTTGTAATCATTGCGCACGATCATCACCGGCCGACCCACATACCAGGGCTGACGGCTATCCAGCAAACCTCGGTTGTGCAGCACCGTCTCACACAGCCGATTCAAGGCTTCAACCCCAAACGGCCCGCTGCGCAGCGCCGATAACACCCGAAACCGATTGAAGTGCGTAAACACGTCACTGGGCGCAGCTTGTTCTCGCACCGCATGGAGATAAGGGGCAAAGCCCGCCACCACCGGTGTTGCCAATTGCTCCGGCAATCCCGCCGAATCGGCCAGCAACCGCCAGCCGATATCGCCATAGCGGCCCTGCGCCAGTAACCCGACCGCTTCGGCCGATTGGCCCCGATTGACCGCACGGGCCAGCGCGCCAATCCCGCTGGTTGCCCCAAAGCGGAAGCTGTAGCGCAGCAACACGATGGCATCGGTCAAAGGTGAAACCGCATCCCGACCCTCCGGTAATTTCTCACCGGTCAGTTGCACCAGCTTGGCTTGGAACGCGGGCGAAAACCGACCGGCGCGGGCGCAGATTTCGCCCAGCACTGACCCCGCTTCCACCGACGCCAATTGATCCTTATCGCCCAGCAGAATCAACCGTGCCTCTGGCGGCAGTGCCTCCAGGGTCTTGGCCATCAGCGCCAGCCCCACCATCGACACCTCATCGACCACCAATAAATCCAGCGGCAGCGGATTGTCGGCGTTGTAGCGGAAATACACCGAATCCGGCCGACTCCCCAACAAGCGGTGCAGCGTGGACGCCTCATCGGGAATTTGCGCAGCGTGTTCCGAGGCCAGCCCCAAGCCTGGCTTGGCCGCGCGGATTGACTCCTGCAAACGCGCTGCCGCCTTGCCGGTGGGCGCGGCCAAGGCGATGCGCAACGGCCGGTCGGTCTGACCGCTGAGCAGCGCCAGAATCCGCAACACGGTGCTGGTTTTACCAGTACCCGGCCCGCCGGAAATCACGCACAACCGTTTCAGCGCCGCCACCGCCGCCGCGACCTTCTGCCAATCCGGTCCCTCCAGTTGCGGCGGACGTGGGAACAGCCGATTGAGATCGGCCTGCAAGCGCGCTTCATCCGTCACCTCGACCTCGGCACTCGCGCGCTCAAGCAAATCCGCCGCCAACTGCTGCTCATAGCCCCAATAGCGGTACAGATACAATCGGCCCCGCCGATCCAGAATCAGTGGTTGCCGCTGGCCCGGTCGCCCGACCACCGGACTGACGCGCAAACCTTCCAGCCAGTCACTGATAGGTGGTGGGGCAAAGCCGACGCTTTCCGCCATACTCGCCTGCCAGCGCCGCGTCCATTGCCGGAGATTGACGCAGATATCACCCTGGCCGGTGGCATGACTGGCCAGTGCCGCCGCCAGCTCCAGCCTGCCCTTAACCGCTAGCCCATTCTCTGGGGAGACAGGGCCAGCCAAGCGCCCCATTAAGCGGGCGAAATGGATATCAAGATCGGTCAGCACGCCCTGTTCCCGTAACAGCGGCAGCGGATCGGCCAGGTTGGGAATCGCACTGACGCCGCTCATGCCGTCACCGTCCCGGTTGCCATCAACACATCGAGCGCCCGTATCAGTTCAGCGGGTGGCCGGTCACGAAACACCCCATAATCCTCGCCCCAAGCGGGGTCCATCCCCCGTAAAAACAAGTAGAAAACCCCGCCGAAATGCCGATCATAGTGATAATTGGGCACCCGCAGCCGCAGATAGCGGTGCAGCGCTACGGTGTAAATCAAATATTGCAAGCCGTAAGACTCGCGCGCCATCGCCTCATCCAGGCGCGAGCGCCGGTAAGCAGCCACCTCTGCCCCCAACCAGTTGGATTTGTAATCGGCCAAGTAGAAACGACCACCGCTTTCAAACACCAAGTCGATGTAGCCCTTCATATAACCGCGCAAGGGCGTGAATTCTAAGGTCTCGATCATGTCCTGAAGGGGGCCGCTGTCCTGGCCATGCAGTTCCAACACCCGCCGCAGATGATCGGGGCGCAGATGGGCGAGCGAATAATAAAATTCCAACTCGTTCAGCCGTTGCTCCAAGCCGACGGCTGCCAGGCAAATGTTGCTGTGATCCAGCGGTGTAGCCAGCACCCGTTGCACCATGTCCGCTACGACCGGCGTCCAGGTGGCTGCGTCAAATCCATGGCCGTTCAAGGTCCGTTCCACCAGCGCTTCCAGCGGTTCACGGTTGTACTCGGTAAAATCCAGGCGCTCGAACAGCGCGTGCAAACAGGTGCCAGCTTTAGCCCCGCGCGGGAACTCGAAAATGCTCAAGCCAGGAACTGCGGCCGGTGGCTCTGCGGTTGCCACAACCACTGGCACGGCCGTGGCCATGTCGTAATCCGGTAATTCGCCACCCTGCCCCGCCGCCAATGCGGTAAAACTACCGACCTGCCAGGATTCACGCATCGAGCCTGCAAAAACCCGCGCCGCCAAGTCCGGTTCAGGTACGGCGGGTGGTTGATAGCGTTCTCCCGCAGCCCACGGCAACGGGGCGACCGCGACCGTATCACCGGCTCCGGCCAGCGCGGTGTGCAAATCACCCAACACGGCTTCGGCCGTCATCTCCTTGAAGCGCTGTTTAGTGACTTCGAGCGGATCTTGTGCAGGGCCAACCACTGGCGGCCCGTGCAGGAGCCAAGCCGCTGGCGCGGTTTCCGCCGCTTTGATCTTGCCCCACACCAGATAGCAGCGCTGTTTAGCGCGGGTCAGCGCCACATAGAACAGCCGCAAATTCTCAGCCATCTCCTCGCGGCGGGCGTGCTCGCGCGCTTCGGCATCCTCGCTGGCGCCAAAGGCTAGAAAGGTTCGGCTAGGGTCTGCCGGGTCATGATAGAGCAAGGTTTCGTTGGCTTTTTCTTCGGTGCGCAATTTGCCGTCCCACAAAAACGGACAGAACACCACCGGATACTCCAGTCCCTTGCTTTTGTGGACAGTGACGATCTTGACCAGATTCTCGTCACTCTCCAGCCGCAGTTGCTGCGCCTCATCCTGATTGCCGGGGGCACGGCGCTGTTCACCCAGCCATTTCAGCAAACCGCTCAGGCCAGGATGGGTGCGGCTGGCGAGATGCAGCAGTTCGGCCAGATGCAGCAGATTGGTCAAGCGCCGGTCGCCATCACGAAAGGCCAGCAACCGCTGCGGCACGCCCTCCGCCATCAGCCAGGCGCGGAAAAAGCGCATGAAACCGTGTTCGAGCCAGGTTTGCCGATAATCCTGTAATTTTTGCAGCCACTGCGCCCAGGCCCGCTCGTCCTCACGCAAGCGGTACAGTTCTTCCCCGCTCAAGCCGCACAGATCAGACGCTAGCATCGCCCGCACCCAGCCCTCGTTACCCGGCTCAGCTACAGCCGCCAGCAACCAGGCGAGCTGTTGCGCTTCCTGGGACCAGAACACACTGTCATCGGCGTGCTGGACGCTGGGAACGCCAAGTCGCAGCAACTGATTACGGATCATCCGTCCCTGCCAGTGGCTGCGCACCAACACAGCGATATCACCACCGGCCAACGGGCGGCTGCCTTCACCGTCCGGCTGCTCACCGATGCGCGCCTGATTGCGAGCACCGAGATTGAGCAGATGGGCGATTTCAGCAGCGGTCGCGCACACGGCCTGTTCACCGGCCATGCCTTTGGGAACGGCGGATTCGCTGCTGGGTTCCAGCAACCACAGATGCAGCGCCGGTTCCAATCGCCGGTGCAGCCAAAGATGCTCTGGACGTTTGCTACCGGCCGGCCGAGCCGGATGGAACGGAATACCGTCAAACAAAAAAGTTGGTTGCCGGGTGGCGCCGAATACAGCGTTCAGGGCAGTCAACAAGCGGGCATCAGAACGCCAGTTGACATCCAGGGTGTAATGGCGCGGCGTATCACGCCGAGCGGTCAGGTAGGCAAAGATGTCCGCCCCACGAAAGCTGTAAATCGCCTGTTTGGGATCGCCGACCAGAAACACCGGCTTGCCGGTATCCGCATAGATATGCCGAAAAATGTCGTACTGCACCGGATCGGTATCCTGAAATTCGTCGATCAAAGCTGCCGCATAGCGTCGCCGCAAGCTCTCGGTCAGAGCGATGCCTTGGCGGGGATGGCGCAAGGCGGCGTGTAGATTGAGCAGCAGATCGTCGTAGGATTGCACCTGCTGTTGGCGTTTGCGTGTGGCCAGTTCGGCATTACACCAAGCCAGCAGCTTGACCGGTACCTGATGGCGGCAGTAATCAGCCAGCGTCTCGCAAGCGGTTTTTAGAGTTTGGCAGGCATCAAAAAACGGATGTTGGGGCGCAATCTTGCCCTGTTTGAGCGAGGCTTTGTCTTGCAGCGTTGCCGTGGTGAATTTGTCGAATTTCTCGAACAGGGCAATTTTCGGTAGATCCACTGTCAGATAGGCATTCATCACTTCCAGCCAACCGGGCAAGGATTTCAGGCTGTATTTTTGCCGATTGAGCGCAGGCGATTTCAGCAATAATTCTTCGATCTGGGCGCGCTCCTCCAGCCACAACTGCCGCGCCTGTTGAAAGGCGGCGCTGAACGCTTGTTCGAGCACCCGGCCGTCGGCTTCACCGCTCGGCGTGGTGATTTGCAGGTAGGGTTTACCTAAATAGCGCTCAATCTGGCCGCGCAATTGCTCTGGGCTGGCGCGTTGATCAAGAAAATACTGCACGACCAGCGGCGAGGCGGCGTAGAACTCCCGCCGCCAGAAATCATCGACGATTTCACCCAGCAAATCGCTGGTGTCGGCCAGCAGTTCCGTGTCGAAGGACAGGCCACTCTCGAAGGCGTTATCGCCCAGCACCCGCTTGCAAAATCCGTGGATGGTGAAGATGGCGGCTTCGTCAAAACCGCGCGCGGCGTTGGTCAAACGGCGGATAGCGATCTCCCGATCAGGGGATAAATCGAGCAGACGGGTGGCTAGTTCATCGTCTTCCGAAGCACGACCATCCAGAAAAGCGCGGCGGATTTGCGCTAAACGCTCACGGATACGATCCCGTAATTCCTTGGTGGCGGCGTTGGTGTACGTGACCACCAAAATACGGTCAACCGGAATCCCGGCCTCAACCACCAGCCGTAGATACAGCCCGGTGATGGTGTAGGTCTTACCGGTTCCGGCACTGGCTTCGATGAGGTTGAAACCGGCCAGAGGGATGTAAAGCGGATCGAGGTGTTGCATGTTACGCACCGGAGTTGCTTTCAAGCTGCTGATGAGCCGAAGCGATATGAAAGAATGGCCCACTTAACGAGTAGGATCATTATCCCATTGTCACAAATAATGAGGCTCAAAACGCCTTATCCATCATAATCATTCCTGGCCCCACAAGTATTTTTTGTAGTCCACGGCAAGGCGGCCATCTCCTTCCATACACCCCAGCAGGTCATGCTCCTTAAGAATTCGCAACACTTTTTGGCCTTCGGTTTCCGGTGGAAATGTCGTTTCATCAAGAGCCTTTATCAAAATATCTGCTACTAATTGTGGCAGTGATTTATTAGAGTGATGTTGAAGCTCTAACAGACGCTTGGCGTGTATCTCATCCAACTCAGTTTCAATACGCATGATGGTCTTTCATAATCTTGCATTCATCCGCCAAGTATTTGGCCTAAAGTGTAATAACCGAGATCAGCCGTCAGAGGACCGTAAGCCCCCTGAAACCCAGCCGGCTATAACACGCACCGGTTAGGCTGGGAATGGGCAGAGGATTGTTGTCGGCATAGGTTTAAGGTGTATGGATCAAAGCATACTCTCCCTACTGATGTTGACCCACGCTTTCCGAAAGTATCACTTGACAATAATGCTTGATAGTTTATCCCAAGCCCAAAAAGCATGAGGAAGAAGAAACCTAAAATCGATTTTTTTAGATAAAATCTATACTCTTTTTCGCAAACTCTTGGGATTAAAGTTGTAGCTTGAAAATACTGCAAAAATCCGGAAAAAAGCATTACTGCTATAATTTGAAAAAATACTCCTATGAAAATACCTGCCGCTGAAACCGGTGGGCTGAATTCGCAGCGAAGGTGGTAGAAATATAAATTCATCACAATAAGTAATAAGCCAAAGCCAATTGTAAGAAAATGTCCGACTTTATTGAGCTTTACCATAGAAATATGATGTTCTAACATTAGTTTTTATCCTTAATTATTCTGAGAAAAGCCAGCAAGCTGTATTCAGATAAAAGGCAAAATTCCCAGCATGACTAATGATCATCATCCGAAAAAATAGATTACTGCCAGAAATCAGTCACCTGATCGTTATTCTTCATCCTCCACCCGCACATGCGTAAACAACGGCTCAAAAACCGCCATCGCCAGCGCCTCAAACTCTTTATTCAGCGGATCGGTATCGCGTAACGCCAATTGATAATACGGGTCATCCCGTTCCGCCGAACCCTCTCGATAGTCGCTTCCTTCCCAAGCCATGTGAGCCAGGCGCGCGGCCTTGTCTGAATTGGGTTCCTTGCGCAATTGCTGGACATAGGCCAGTGCGCTTTTTGGGAAGAAATGCACTAACCGCCGCGATCCTTGCCAATACAAATCCAACAGCGCCCGAAGTTGTGGTTCCGGCTCTGCAACCGGCTCCAAGATCACATCTTTGTCTTCCGCAATCCAATGACTTTGCAATAAGACACCCGGCGGAGACATCACATTCAACGCCAGATGATGCAGCCACAGATTCAGATAATCGGCGGCTTTCATCCCCGCCAGCCGATAACCCACCCAGCCTTTCGGCGTCAGCCCGGTTAACCGGTCGGTCAAACGAAACTCGCCTAACGTCAAATCCAAATTCAGCCAATCGGTCTTGCGACTCGTTAAGATCCGCCCCAGGCGACCGGCAAACCGGACCACCCGCTCTTGCGCCTGAGCGAACACGCATTCGCCGACCTGGCCATGCGGCAGCGCACCGCTCGCCTGCATCACCTTGGCAATTTCGGTGACCGGCCGCCGATCCAGATACAAATCCAACATACGCCCGGTCAGCGCATAGCTTTCCAAGCCATCCAGCACAAAGGGTTCGCGGGTTTCCAGATCTTCTTCATCCGGGTCTGGGCGAATCCCCAAGCGCTCCCGCAACAGCCAACGGGCCGGGTTTTTGAAAAACCGCGCCAGACCTTCCAACGTCAATGAGCGCGCCGCCGGTTCCGCTTCCGGCAGCTCACCTGCCAGCAGCGGCACGGTATCCTGCGCTCCGCGCCCGGTATGCCGGCTCGCTTCTACCCACTCGCGCGCGTAACTAAACCAGCGCCCATCGCCGATAAAATAACGCCGACTAAAGGCTTGCAAGGGATGGCGGGTGATGAGTTGCTCACTGGCCCTGCCACTATCATCAGCCCGCCGAAAACCCCGATTTACCGTATCCAGCAACTCGCCCACCAACACCGATGGCGGCAGCACCGCATTGTCACAAATGCTCTGGCCGACATAGCTGATATACAAAAACCGGCGGGCCGACAGCAGCGTCTCCAGAAACAGATAACGATCATCCTGCCGACGAGAACGGTCGCCGCGCCGGAAGCGGGCCGCCATCAAATCGAAATCAACCGGCCGCTGCGGGCGCGGGTAGGCGTCGTCATTCATGCCGATCAGGCAGACCACCGGAAAGGGGATGCTGCGCATCGGCACCATCGCGCAACAGGTCACCCCGCCGCCGAGGAATCGGCCCGGTTGATCGTCGGCTGTATTGATCTCCCGACGCAGCGCTGATTTGATGACCGCCAAGCTCAACGGCTCGGCTAACTCCGCCAGTTCGACTTGCTCGTTCAGTGCGGTGAGCGCGTCGCGCATCAATTGCAACTGCGCTTCCTCGCGCTCGCGGGCGTCGAAAAATTGCTCCAGGACCGCCGTCAGGGTGCTCACCCACGCCGCCACCGGTCGCCGCTCACGCAATTGCGTATCCAAGCCAAACAGCGCCTCGGTGAAGCTGTGCAACTGCCCCAAAGCCTGGGCTTCGCTGCCCTCCACATCATCGTAGGGCAGAATATCGCCATACAGTTCCCGGTCACCGCCCGGCAGGGCATAGCCCAACAATAAGCGATCCAGTCCGGCTCGCCAGGTATGCTCGGCCGTCGCCGGCAACTCCCAGGTGGTTTTAATACCGCCATCGATACCCCAACGAATACCGGCCTCCCGCACCCAGCGCCGGATGCGGTCCAGATCGGCTTCGGCTAAGCCAAACCGTCGCCGGATCGCAGGCGCTGCCAACAAGCCGAGCACTTGCGCCGCGTCGAAACGGCCACCTCCCAAATCCAACAGATTAAAAAACACCTCGACCAGTGGATTTTCTGCCTGAACACCCTGATCGGCGACGCTGAACGGAATCCGCCGTTCGCGTGGGGCGCTGTCGAATACCGCTTCGATCAAGGGGCCGTAGGTGGCGATAGCCGGGGTCATCACGATCACATCTGAAGGCCGCAAATCCGGCTGGGCCTGGAATAGCGCCAACAACTGATCATGCAACACCTCGACCTCGCGCATCGGGCCGTGGCAGACATGCACTTGCACCGAGCGGTCGTCCAGCCGTAACGTCAACGGCGGACACTCATCACCGCCACGCTCGCGCAGATGCAGGATGTCAGCCTGCAAACACGGCAATAATTCTGCCCCGACCGGCTCGACGAACTGTTCCCACTCACTGCGCGGATACGCTTGCAGCAAATCAAGAAAATCCCGCCCCTGCTTGCCGAACGAAGCCAATAGCGGATTACCGACGGTCAGATACGCTTCTTCAGGATCGATGTCTTCGCCCAAGCGGGCAATGTCACGCTCAGGCCGGATATCACCCCAATATTCCCGACATGGGTCAAGGAGGAACCAATGGAGATCGGCATAGCGCGCCAATCCCGCCAACAAATCCAGATACAGTGGTGGCAGCGCCGCTACTCCGACAATAGCGATCCGCTCCGGCAAGCGCGCCTGATCGAAAGCGCCGTCGGCCAACGCTTGGCTAAACTGCTCTTGCACCCGTACCCGATGCGCTTCACCGCGTCGCGACAGCCGCCGCCACAGTTCCGCCTGCCAGTGTTCCCCCTCCCCAGCCTCCCACTTGCGAATCCAATCAGGCCGGTAGATCAAATATTGATCGAAACAATCCGCGATGTGATAAGCCAATTCATAGCGTCGGAAATCATCGTCCCGGTCACCCAGATAGGCGCGTACCGGCTCGAAACAGGGCGCTGTCCCCACATCGCGCAGCAGCTCCAGCAAACGCCAAACCAGCACCGGCTTGTCGAATGTGGAGGTGGCTGGCAATTGCCGCAGCACCACGCGGCTCATTTCCCAGAGAAAACTGGCCGGAAACCGCCACCTGACGTTGGCACAGACGCCCAGCCGATCCGCCAAGCGCAACGCCAGCCAACGCGCCATGCCATTGCTTTGCACCACCATCAGCTCTGGCGCCAGCGGCGAGCGTAACGGTTGTTTCAACAGTTGGCTTAGCCGGTCGGCGAGGGTTTCAAGGCGGTTGCTGCGATGGGTGTAAAACATAATTTTTATCCCGGCACAGAAGGAGCGCGCGAACGGTGTGCGGGATCAGCCATCCGTGCGCTGTCATTTGGCGTCCGCTCCATTCGGCCTCTTAAGAGGGAGGATGAGCGCGCGCCGCTAGCTTACGCAAAGCAGCGCTTAATCGTTCATCGGATTGATTGCGGGCCGCGACTTCCAACACTTTAGCGCTGCGCTTGGTCAGTTTCATCGGCGGGCGCGGTTTGCGGACAGGCACTTCGGGCGGCACAACCCGAATATACGGCTTGGGCAACTCAAGACCCAACTGTTGACCCAGGGTTTCCCGAATATTGTGCAAAGCATAGCGCAAGCGGGTAGCCCAACTGGAGGAGTCGGTATGCACCACCCACTCTTCCGCATCCAGCCGGATGAGCGTCGCGTGGTCGTGTAGATGCGGTGGCAGGTAGGCGCGGAAAACCCGGGTGAGTTTCACCAGATGTTCCGCCCGCTGCATCAACTCACCAAGGACGCCCTTTTGGCGGAACAACGTCTCGCCGATAGGGGAGATCGTCCGCAGCTTGGTGGGTTGCCGTGGGACGGTAGGCGTTGCGTCATGACCTGACCGCGCACCAGAGGTTTTGCGTGGTTTTCGCGTCGGAGCAGGTACGTCAGGATAGGTGGGCGGCGCTTCGGCAACCGTATTGGCCCGCTGGTCCGGGGCGGGTGCCACAGGCGGCAAGACTGGTTGCGGATCGGCCGGGCCGTGACCGCGCAACATCTTCAACAGTTGGGCGGTATGCTGTCGAGCAGTAGCGCGCGCGTCCGTAGAATCGGTCATTGCCAGACCCTCTTTGACAGTAAATGGCCGACAACATGCCAAGCGGCTTCCATCTGGGCCAAATCCTCCGGCGCATTAAGATTAGCAAATAATGCCGGTCCTTCAGGAAATTCGACTGCAACCGGTCGCTGGCGTGACAACCAGCGCGCAACGCCCCTCTCACCTGATGCGAGAAATAAAGCCAGATCGTCCTGCAAACTGATCGGCACCCAAGCGAACACGGGTTGCCAGGCATCGGCCCAACAGGCCACCGCAACCTGAGTATTGGCACGCTCCAGCGCCTGCCACAAGCGCCGCGCGTAATCGGCCGGCAATAGGGGGCAATCGCAGGGAACCGTCAACAGATACGGCGTCCGAGCGACCTGCATGGCCGCCAATACACCGGCCAATGGCCCCTTGAACTGTTCCGGTTCGGCATCCTCAATCACCGGCCAGCCAAACTGGCGATAACGATCCAAATTGCGGTTAGCGCTGATCAGCACCTCGCTGACCTGCGGCTGTAACCGCTCAAGCACATGGGCGACCAAGGGTTTCCCGGCTAGCGACAGCAATCCCTTGTCGCAACCTGCCATCCGTTGGGCGCGGCCACCGGCCAGCACGAGGCCGGTCACCGCAACTGGTGGATCGACCCGCATCGGCTATCTCCAAAAAACCAAGCGGTATCCTGAGTAATGCTTCTCACAGTCATACGCCCCTAGGTGCGTTCAATCTGGCGTTGATCCAACTGGTCGCGCACCGCTGAGTTTCGGGTATTGGCCGCGCTTGCCGAAGAAATTCTTAAACGCTTCGTTCTGACCCAACAGCTTTTGCACCAGGTAACCTGCTGTCGAATCGGCAAGCCACAGGAATTCGCCACGCTTCCAGTCGGTAACTTGGCGACTGAGCGAGACGTAGTGATGTCGCGTCTTATCCGCTTCCCACGCCTGGCTTCTCAAATTCAGACAGCGATTCCAGGCAAAGTGCGCATTGCCAAATTCAACGGCCTGTTGCTTACGCTGGATCGCCATCAGATAGAAGCGGAATTTGTAGGCGCATTGAATCAACATATTGAAAGCATAACACAAACTGGCGATTCTGACCGCCGCGTGCTGCGAACTCATGCCGAAAAACCGGCACGGATAAGTGATCAAGAGCCGCTGGGGGGGTAGCTTTGGGCGCAATCGCCGCACCCTTCAATCAAGGCAGGCGATTCCAAGGCTCATTGCTCCGCCTCAAGCTGACGGGGTTGTCCTCAACCCATAGAGTCCTTCAAAGCCCGAAAAGCCGCGCCAGGCTGGGATATCTACGCGCTCGAACAGCAATGGCGGGAATGGATCGCCACCAAAGACACCGCGCCCAAGCGGCCCGATGGCGCATTCGTCGGCTTCTGTCGGCGCAAGAGGCCGTGCCCGTGAGGGCTACGACTGCCTGCGTTCTTTGAGCGCGGTGAGATTATCCCGAACCGCGTGTGTGTGCGGATGTGCTGGTCCCAGCGCTTTCTCGAAAATCGCCAGGGCGCGCTCGAAAAGCGGCTCGGCCTCATCCAGCCGGCCCTGATCGCGGTACAGACTAGCCAGGTTGTTGAGGCTAGTGGCGGTGTGGGGGTGATCCTGCCCCAGCGCGTGTTCCCGAGTCACCAGGGCGAGCTGGCACAGCGGCTCGGCCTCCGCCAGCCGACCTTGAGCGCGGTACAGATCGGCCAGGTTGTTGAGGCTGCCGGCGGTGTCGGGATGCTCTAGCCCAAGCGCCCGCTCTCGAATCGCTAGTGCGTGATCAAACAGCGGCTCGGCTTCGTCCAGCCGGCCCTGATCGTGGTAAAGCAAGGCCAGATCATTAAGGGTTTGGGCAGTATCAGGATGCTCTAGCCCCAACGTCTGCTTTCGGATCGTCAGGGCACGCTGGTACAGCAGCTTGGCGTCCGTGTGGCGACCCTGATCGTGGTACAGACTAGCCAGGTTATTGAGGCTTTGGGCGGTATCAGGGTGCTTCAGTCCCAGCTTCTGCTCGGTAATCGCCAGAGCGTTTTGCAAAAGAGACTCAGCCTCATCCAAGCGTCCCTGATCCTGATATAGTTCAGCTAAATTATTAAGGCTTGAAGCGGTGTCGGGGTGCTCTGGCCCAAGCGCCCGCTTCCGAATCTTTAGTGCGCGCTGGTACAGCGGCTCGGCCTCATCCAGCCGCCCCTGATACCAGTACAGCCCGGCCAAGTTGTTGAGGCTGGTTGCAGTATTGATGTGCGTTGGTCCCAGCAGCCGTTCATTAATAGCCAGAGCGCGTTTTAATAGCGGTCCAGCTTCCTCATATCGTGCTCGTGTTCGCAGATAATATCCGGTTTGATTTAACAAACGTGCCGCTACCACCACTGGTGGAAAATCTTGAGATGCAATCCATCTGTCGCAGGCTAATACCTGGGGCAGCAAACGCTCACAGCGAGGCCAGTGCTCAAATCTCACTTCAGGGAAAGAGTCATTGACTAGATGGATCGCTAGATTGATCCAGTCGACACGGGCTTTATCATCTAATTCATCCCGCAGCGCATCCTGCACCACTGGATGGATGACCAGCAGCCGATTATCGCGGTCGCGATGCAGCAGCGATAGCCGGGAGGCGGCCCGCACCATTTGATGCAAATCTTTAGGTTGCTGGATTGCTCTCTCCCTTCTTATCCACCTGCCCAGAATCATACTAAAAAACCAACGCCACCAATTGTGCTGATCTAACTTCTGCTTGAGTTCTGCCATACTTTTGCCGAATATCTCTTCAGGAATGCCGCTACCGTCAAGAAAAGCGCACAACCGCAAAAGATCCGCCGCCACTGGGTCGCTGTTCGCCACCTGCGCGAAAGCCAGCGCGAAGGTGGCCGCCACTGAGTCGTGGTCGGCCAGCTCGCCACGCCTGGCTCGCAGCGCATGACCTGCTTCCCGATACCGCTTCAGATACTCCTCGACACTAATCTGTATCTCGTCCAGATAGGCCCCAGCCTGGTCGAGCGCCAGCGGTAAGCCCCCCAGTTCGCCACCCAGCGTCTGGGCGATAGTCTGATCCAGCGGCGTCGCGTCCGCCAGCGTCGCGTCCTTTGCCAGTCGTCCAGCGCGGCGCAGCAGAAACAGCGCGCTGACTTCGGGCGACAGACAGTCCACCGCTACCGGCTCGGCCAAGGCGCGGGTCGCTGGATCACGGGTGGTCAAGAGCAATCGCCCCATTTTGTCCGCTGGCAAGAACGTCTGCGCCAGCTTCAAATCATCGGCGTTATCGAAAATCAGCAGCCAACCGGTTTCCTGCGCCAGCCAGCGCCGTGCGACGGCGACGCTGATTTCCTGCTCGACGGCGGCTTTTTCCGGCAAATCCAGCAATGTCGCCAGTTCGCTAAAACCAGTAATCAGCTCTTCGCGGGTTGCCGCCCGCATCCAAAACACCGCCCGGTACTCCGCCCGATGGCGCATGGCGTAGGCGAGCGCGGTCTGGGTCTTGCCAACGCCGGGCAAGCCGTGCAACGCCACCGCCCCACCCGCCTGAAGCAGTTCATGCAGATGGACAAGCAACGCCTCCCGGCCCATGAAAAAGCGGCTGGCCTGCTGGTCGAGCACATTCCACAGTCCCCCCGCCGCGCCCGGTGTGTGCGAAGGGACGATTAAGAGTTTTGTGGCGACTGGGACTTCGACTTTAAAACCGGGGTCTGATGTTCTGGAATGCCCGCAAGCTGGAGGGCATTGCAAGCGAGTTGGTAGGCGAACGCGGCTGACTCGCCCGCTGCCAACCCATCATAGAGCGCCACCGCAAACTCCATTGCGGCCTGATCACTAATCGCTTGGCTCATCCCGATCACATGGGGGATATGCTCGGCGATAGCCTCCGCTTGCACGGCGGAATAACAGGCATTGAGCACTACGCACTCCACCGAACTGGCGAATAGCGCAAACAACCCCGCCAGCGCCTCCGTACTCACCAATCTGGCGTTTCCGCTGTCATCCTCAAGGGCAATGCCTTCTCGCCCGCCGCCATGACCGCAAAAATGCACGATGGCCGGTTTGTGGTCCAATATCGCCCGGCGCAAATCCACAGGGCGCACCGCCCAGGCTTGCTTGAGCACAAAGTCATCCCGTCTTCTCGCCCGCTCCAAACCCGCTTGAATATCGCGCACTTCCTGATCAAGGCGGAGCCGATGCGTGTCACTCGGATTGGCCGCCAGAATCAAAATCGTCTTGGCCATGGTTCTACTCCTTTTGGCATCCTGATCGTTAGCCTCATTATCAGGGATAGCTGCCGGAAAAGCACGGGCGTTAACGATACTACTGTGAACGGTGGGCTGAGCCATGCGCTATATGACCGGGCTAGTGGGCCGTGACAACCTCGTCGAAAAAGCTGCTCAGGAGGTCCGTAAGTGCCGTCACGTCATCCACATCAGCGACCACCAGCCGAAAGCCCAATTCATCTGCATCGCCCGGCGGCTGTGGAAGTCAGCCTGCTCGATCCCGTCCTGCTGGAGCTGCCAGAGCAATACCAAGACCTGCCGCCGGAGTTGATCGAATGGGCGAAGATTCGGCGCAACGTCAGCCGGCTGAGTATGCGCGACCTGACCGCCGCCATCATTCCCACCCTGCACGATCACCACGGCAAGGTTCCCAACCATCGCATAGCATGTTCAATTGAGCGGTAAGGTGACATGAATCACCCCAGGATCATCCGGCGAGGTGTGAAAACTGAAGTTGAGCGCCCGATTCAGCCGCAACATCGCTTCGTTCTCGCGCAAGACTTCACCGTACAACTCCTTGATGCCCTGGTTCTTGGCATAGTTGATGATATAACGCATCAACAGAGGCCCCAGCCCGATGCCCGTCATCGCCCGGTCCACCAAAATAGCGTATTCGGCTTTCTCCATGTTGGGATCGGCGTTGCAGCGTACCGCGCCTAAAATTTTACCCTTGCCCGGCAAGCTGTTGGGTTCGGTCACGACAAAAGCCATCTCCCGTTCGTAATCCAACTGGGTCAAGCGTGCCGCCATTTCGTGCGGCAATTCACGAATCGGTTGAAAAAAACGCATCCGTACATCTTCCGCCGGCATCCGCTTGACCAAATCTTTCAGACCCGGCTCGTCCTCGGGCAAAATCGGCCGGATCAGAAACGAACGGCCATCTGGAAAATCGTAGACCCGTTCTAGCTGCTTGGGATAGGGTGAGATGGCCAGCCGTTGTGCCGCCGGCTCGGTGGAAGGCTCAATCAAGATGTTCGCATCCAGGGTCAACACCCCGCCGGCATCCGTCCAAATGGGATTGATGTCCATTTCGACGATTTCCGCCAGATCAATCACCATCTGCGACACTTTGATCAAGGTCAGTGCCACGGCATTCAAATCGACCGGCCGACCGCGATTGGTGGCCAGGCGTGCATACAGGCGGGTGCGCGACATCAGATCCCGCGCCAGGTGCATGTTGAGAGGCGGCAGGGCGAAGGCGATGTCGCCGATGACCTCAGACTCGGTGCCACCGTGGCCGAAGAAGATCACAGGCCCGAACCGGCGGCCGGTGCGGACGCCGATCATCAGCTCATAGGCACCATGGCGGGATTGCATTGATTGCACCGCGAATCCATCAATCACCGCATCAGGTGCCAGCTCCTGAACCCGCTTGAGCATGTCGGTAGCGGCGACCAACACTTCCAACGGGTTTTTTAGGTTGAATGCCACGCCGCCGACATCGGACTTGTGGACGATATCCGGCGAAAGAATCTTGAGAGCCACCGGCCCGCCCATCTCCAACACCCTGTCGGTGGCCGCTTCCGGCGTGGCGGCAAAATACAGCGGAGCGACTGGAATCTCGTAAGCGCTCAGGATCTGGCTGGTTTCGTAAGCATTCAAGCGGAATCGACCGGCGGTTGAGGCGATTTGAATGATACGGCGGGCGGTCTCCACATCGGGTGTGAACCCCTCCGGGATCGAGGGTGGCGTCTCCATTAACAGATCTTGGGTCCGGCGATGCTCGGCCAACCGCATGAATGCTTCCACCGCTTCACCGGGCGCCCGATAAGTCGGCATGTGCGCTTTGTTGAATAGCTCACGCGCCGATTCGACCGAGGACTCGCCGACCCAACAAGTCATGATCAAACGCCGGTTTTTGGCGCGATCCACCACCACCTTGGCACTCTCCAGCGACCGGTCCACCGACGGAGGGGCGTGAATGACCAGGACGCCATCGGTCCCGGGTTCTTGCAGTAGGTAATCCAGTGCCTTGGCGTACTGTTCTGGACCCGCCATATCACCTAAATCGACGGGATTTTCAATTGGATACCCTGGGCGACAATCCTGCGCCAGCCGCTCCCGGGTCGTGGCGCCGATCTCGGCCAGACGGCCGCCACGCCGCAACAACGTATCGCTGGTCAGCAGCGCCAGACTGTAGCTATTGCTAAGGATGGTCAGGCGGTTGCCGTACACCGGCTTGGCGGTGGCCAGGGTTTCAGCGGCACCGAACAGTTGTTCGATGTTGTTCACCCGCAAAATGCCGGCACGCTGGAATACGGCATCGTAGACGGCATCCTCCAAAGGACCGGCCCGGAAATCGCGTGGTTTGAGGACGATGACCGGCTTGACGCGCGCAGCGGCGCGGGCGGCGGACACGAACTTGCGACGGTTGCGGGTATTCTCCATGTACATCAAAATCGCCCGCGTGCCGCTATCCCGCAGCAGATAATCCAGCAGATCCCCCAAATCCACATCCCAGCGCATCCCCACCGAAATCACATGCGAGAAACCGATGTTGCGGCTGGTGGCCCAATCGATGATACCCCGCATCATGGCGGCCGATTGGCACAGCAGCGCAATATTGCCCGGTAGCGGCCGGGTGGCGTTTAGGCTGGCATTGACATTAGCCGAGGGCACCGCATAACCAAGATGATCAGGACCCATCACGCGCAGCAGGTGAGGTTTGGCAGTGTCCAGAATGCGCTGCTTAAGGGACTCGACTCCATTGGGATACTTGCGCGTCAGCTCTTGACCGAGCAGGGCGGGCCTATCGCCGCTGTGGTCTTGCAGCACTTCCCGGCTTAACAGCAGTGCCGCTTTGGTGCCACGCACGCCTAGTTCGCTAAGCAAAGCCGGTGCTTCCTCCAGCGGGGTCGTCAAAATCGCCAAGTCCGGCACCACCGGCAGGCTCGCGATATCTTTGTAGGCCAGCACCCCGGAAATGGATTGGTAATCTGGATTAACCGGCATCACCGGCCCTTTAAAACCACCTTCGATCAGGTTGAATTCCACTGTCGCATCGGGATTACTGGGCGATTTGCCCCGGCCAACGACCGCGATGGAACGGGGTTTGAAAAGATATTCAAGGTTGCGGATGGTCATGGCTGCGTCTCGCGATGGTCCCCGGGCCGGGACCCGAGATGGAATAGATCGGCTCAAGCGGTGGCTATGGTACGCGATTTGGATAAAAAAATTCGCCGGTAGCGATACTTGTACCTGCTATGCCGGTTTTTTCTACAATGCATCGGCCCATTGGTAACCGGAGAACCCCGATATGACTGGTGGAAGTACCGATAACTCCCCTCGACCGAACGAAACCGCCCACGAGCAAACCAATGTCTGGAAAGCCGCCCGCGCTGAATTGGCGGGTTTGCCCGACGGCAACATGAATATCGCTTGGGAAGCGGTAGACCGGCACACTCACTCCGGCCAGGGGGATGCGGTAGCGCTGATCTGGCTGGGCAAGAACGGCGAACGACGGGAAATCCGCTATGGCGAACTAGCGCGCCTCAGCGATCAATTTGCCAATGCGCTGGAGCGACTGGGCATCGGCAAAGGGGAGCGAGTTTGCGCCCTAACTGGCCGCATCCCGGAACTGTTCGTGACGGCCTTGGGAACTCTGAAGGCCGGTGCTGTGTTCTGCCCATTATTTTCGGCATTCGGCCCGGAACCGATTAAGGTTCGTTTGGCTAAAAGCCAGGCCCGTGTGCTGGTTACCACCGCCACGCTCTATGAACGCAAAGTCCGCTCGTTGCGCGAGGATTTGCCGGATCTGCGGCAGGTGCTGCTGACCGACGTGACTGAGGCAGGGCCTGGAACCGGTTCGTTTCATGATCTGCTGGCGGCCGAATCTGATCGGCGTGCTTTACCGAAGACCCGGCCTGATGATATGGCGCTGCTGCATTTTACCAGCGGCACCACCGGCACCCCGAAAGGCGCCATCCACGTCCATGAGGCAGTCATTGCCCATCGCCTGACCGGTCGGCTGGCGCTGGATCTACGCCCCGGTGATATTTATTGGTGTACCGCTGATCCTGGCTGGGTGACCGGGGTGTCCTATGGCATCATCGCGCCGCTGACGAACGGGGTGACCCTGGTGGTGGATGAAGCGGAGTTCGATGCCCGCCGTTGGTATCGCATTTTGGCGCAAGAGCGGGTCAATATTTGGTACACGGCGCCGACCGCCATCCGCATGTTGATGAAAATCGGTTCCGAAGCGGCGCGCGGGCATGATCTGAGTGCCTTGCGGTTTATGGCCAGCGTCGGTGAGCCGCTTAACCCGGAAGGCGTGCTCTGGGGCCAAACCGTTTTTGGCCAGCCGTTTCACGATACATGGTGGCAGACCGAGACTGGCGCGATCATGATCGCCAATCACGGTGCTCATCCTGTTCGGCCCGGCTCCATGGGTCGGCCGCTGCCCGGCATCGAAGCGGCTATCGTCCGGCGCCGTTCCGATGGCCCGCTGGAGCCATTGGGACCCGATGAAATCGGCGAATTGGTGCTCCGGGTTGGTTGGCCTTCGCTATTTCGTGGCTACTTGAACGATGCGGCCCGCTACCAGGCTTGTTTCGCGGATGGCTGGTATTTGAGCGGCGATCTGGCCACTCAAGATACCGACGGCTATTTCTGGTTTCTGGGCCGCTCCGACGACGTCATCAAAACGTCGGGCCATCTGATTGGACCATTTGAAGTGGAAAGCGCCCTATTGGAACACCCAGCAGTGGCTGAAGTCGGCATGATCGGTAAACCCGACCCGTTCGCCGGCGATATTATCAAAGTGTTCGTGGCGCTAAAATCCGGCTATACGGCAAGCGATGCCTTGCGTAAGGAGTTGCTGGGTTTCGCCCGGACCCGCTTAGGTCCGGCAGTCGCCCCGCGCGAACTGGAATTTGTGGCCGATTTACCTAAAACTCGCAGCGGTAAGATCATGCGCCGCCTGTTGCGCGCTCGCGAGCTGGGGTTACCGTTGGGTGATTTATCGACCTTGGAAGGCCAGCAGTCGCCCGATAACGACTAGGCAGCAGTCATCTGGCATTCATATTGCTTGGTTATACTGTGTGGGCACGACAAGCGATGTCATCTGAAAAAAGCACTGCTTGATTTTGCCGAAGCGGAATGCCATACTTGTTGCGATGCAGCATTTAAATATAAAAATCAGGATTTGAGCTTTTATTACTAGCGCTATTCCAGCGCCAAGGAAACGAATCATGAACGCCAAAAGCCAACCGCCGGTCCGCGAAACCATCCTTCGCGTGCTCAGCGATGTCGTACCGAACGCCGATACCCAGGCGATTAAGCCCGATATTAGTTTTCACGATCAGATCGAATTGGACTCCATCGATTTTCTGCGGCTCATGATGAGCTTGGAAAAGGAGCTGGGTGTTACCATTTTCGATTTCGACTATCCCAAGCTTTCGACTTTAAAAGGCTGTGAGAACTATTTGACCGAACGCGCCACCACTGCGGCGTGATCACAGCACTTCGTAATACGCTAAGCGGGGATATCGTCTTTTACCGTCGCGGATAGAGCGATTTTGGCATGGGCGAGATGCCCACTGACATCCGGCCAAGGGTTCACTTTGCAAAGCGGTTGCTGTAACGGAAACAAAAAGACCGACCTAGAAGGGTCGGTCTTTGAAAGGATAAAGAGATTTAGAATGGGCGTTCTAATCTCAAACTTTAAAATGACTTGCTTTGCGCGGAAACACTTATGCTTGGGCTTGTTTTCCGCGCAACCTCCTTTAGTAGTTTTCGGTCGGGCATAGAGACCCGGCCTTTTTTGGTTTTTCTGAATCTTACCGACTCTGAAAACCTTTACCCGGATTCGGGGTCGCCTTTGGGTTAAGCATTGGTTTGGTTGATTATTAGCCACCCAGCATCGACGGGGGGGATTATACCGATTACGTTCGGTCTAGCAACTTTTTCATGATTGCATCAACAATAAGCTCCAATTTAGAGTCGAATCGTCTTATAAAAAATACACTTCACCGCATTGCTAGCCCGTTTGGCCCCATTTCCAAAGGGAATGGGCTAAAACCTACCGTACAACTAGGACTCTGCTCTAGAAAAGTGCTACAAGCTAGATTGACCGAATTTTGCGGCGCAGCGTCATCTTTCTGACGCTCTTCCGGCGCGAAAGCACGCGGCGTCTTTTCATAACGTCAGGATTGATCTTCAGGGTTCCAACCGTTCCAGCCGCCATCCCTTCTCCTCGCGGCGATAGCGCAACCGATCATGCAGGCGACCTTGGCGGCCCTGCCAAAATTCCATCATTACCGGCCACACGCGATAGCCGCCCCAGTGCTCAGGCATCGGAATAACGTCATCGGGATATTGCGCTGCCAACTGCTGAAAGCGCTCATCCAATTGCTTGCGGCTTGCTACGACCTGACTCTGCTGTGAAACCAATGCCCCCAGGCGGCTTTCCCGTGGTCGGGTATGGAAATACGCCTCCGACTCCGCACTGGAAATTTTGGTGACTGTCCCTTCAATCCGTACCTGCCGCTGCAATTCCAGCCACAGAAACACCAGCGCAACATGGGGGTTTTCAAGCAATTGCTGACCCTTATCGCTTTGGTAATTTGTGAAGAATACGAAGCCGTTTGCATCGCAAACTTTCAGCAACATGGCTCGCGCATGACAGTGGCCGCTCAGGTCGGCGGTAGCGACTGTCATGGCGTTCGGTTCTGGCAATTGCGCTGCAATCGCTTCTTGCAACCATCGTTGAAATTGCTTGATGGGATCAGGATCAACGCTCGTCTTGCTCAACGCGCCCAAGGTGTAATCGCGGCGTAATTCGGCAATGGATTTATCCATCGTAGCAAATGCTCCTTCAGTGGGTTCTTTCATGCAGATCATCATAACAATTCATTGCAGCCGTTTCGTCTTCAGGTTCGCTGGCCGTTAATTTTTCGATCCTTGAACCGAATCATTTTTTTGAGGTCTGGTATTTCCTTCAGGCCGTCTATTCTTTTCAGACAAGGAGTCATCACTATGGCCAACAAGCAGCTTTTCAAATCGTCAGTCGGTCGATTACCACCAGCAACCAACGCCCGCAATGAAGCCGGTGGCAAAGCCTATGCGCTGTCACCACCGGCTGCGCTGGCGCAATATGCCGCAACCGGTTGCCTGAACACCACCTTCTACGCCAATGCCGAGATGCAATTGAGCGCGGTGCTGGAGCTGTGCGCGGCGGTAGAACCGGCGTTTGTGGCTAAAACGGCGGTGTATGCCCGGCAACGCGGCCAGATGAAAGACATGCCCGCGCTGCTGACCGCGTGGCTGGCCCAACATGGCCCGGACTGGCTGGAGCCGACGTTTGCCAAGGTGATCGACAATGGCCGGATGTTGCGGAATGTCGTGCAGATTCTCCGGTCTGGCGTGGTGGGGCGCAAATCGCTGGGTAGCCGACCCAAGCGCCTGGTGCAGCAGTGGCTGAACGACAGTTCCGATGCCCGGCTATTGGCGGCTTCTGTCGGCAACGATCCATCGCTGGCGGACGTGCTGAAGATGGTTCATCCGAAACCGGCGACACCGGAGCGCACGGCCTTCTATGCCTGGCTGATCGGCAAGCCGCACGAGGCCACCTTGTTGCCAGAGGCCATTAAGGCGCTGGAGCGATTCAAAAATGATGTGGAAGCGCCAGTGCCGGATGTGCCGTTTCAATTGCTGACTGCGCTGCCCTTACGACCACAGCACTGGGTCGCCATCGCCTGTCAGGCGTCGTGGCAAACCACACGGATGAATCTGAATACCTTTGCGCGGCATGAGGTGTTCAAGGTCGGCGGAATGGCCCAGCGCATTGCCGAACGGCTGCGCGATCCGACAGCCATTCGCCGGGCGCGGGTGTTGCCGTACCAGTTGCTGAGCGCCTACACCATGACTGGCGAGCAAGTGCCTGCCCTAGTGCGAGAGGCTCTACAAGGCGCGCTGGATGTAGCCCTGGCGAATGTGCCGGAACTGCCGGGACAGGTGTATGTGTTGCTGGATGTATCCGGGTCGATGGCCTCGCCGGTGACGGGTCATCGCAAGGGTGCAACTACAACGGTTCGGTGTGTGGATGTAGCGGCGCTGGTGGCCTCGGCGCTGCTGGCGAAAAACCCGGCGACGGAAATCTTGCCGTTCGACACCCAAGTTCACGCTCACCGGCTGAACCGGCGTGACAGCGTGCTGACGAATGCGCAAAAGCTGGCGGAATTCGGCGGTGGCGGTACGAATTGCGGCTTACCGCTGGCGGAGTTGAATCACCGCAACGCCACCGGCGATCTGGTGATTTACGTCTCGGATAACGAGTCGTGGGCCGATCCACAGCACGGACGCGGCACCGAAACCATGCACCAGTGGGAAATCTTCCGTTATCGCAACCCACGGGCGCGGCTGGTCTGCATCGACATTCAGCCTTACGCCACGGTGCAGGCGCAAACCCGCGAGGAGGTGCTTAACGTGGGCGGTTTCTCGGATGCGGTGTTTGAGGTGTTGGCGCGCTTTGCCGCCGGACAATTGGGCGGTGATCATTGGGTGCGCGAAATCGAGGCCGTGGAGGTATAATGCAGTAATGGTTTTGCCGTTCGTCCTGGAATGCCCGACCGGGAGTACATCTCCTGTTAAGAGCCAATCCTCTCGGTCACTTCCTTGTCCAGTTCGGGCGGTTTGTTTTACGGCGGCGAATGCCGGTGGGACTACATAGGTTTCTTTATGATGATGTCGTCATGTGCAGGTGCAAATCCTGCCGACCGCTCGCAAGCGGTCGTGGCGGAATGAAGACGCGAAGAAAAAATGTCTCATCAATCCTGGTCGCCGCCTTTCAGTTGCCGTGGCGAATGCTCGCGGGACTACATGCCTATCACGCCCCAGGTCGTGGGTTCGACTCCCACCAGCCGCTCATTGCAATGGCGGCTGTAGCTCAGTTGGTAGAGCAGGGAACGTCTCGCAAATCCCTTGTCGCCACGCTTTATTGAGAACGGAGCGTCATGCTGAATACATGCGCTCCTTTTTCTTTCAGCCTTCCGCCATGCCCACGATTCTACTAACTACTCTTAACGCCCGTTATTTCCATTCCTCCTTTGGCCTACGCTATCTGCTAGCCAATATGGGTGATTTGCAGGCACGAACGACCATTCAGGAATTTATTATCACCCAGCGCCCGCTGGACATTGCCGAGGCCATACTGGCCACGCAGCCGCGTATTATTGGATTCGGCGTTTATATCTGGAATGTGGCGGAAATAACGCAGGTGGTCGCCTTGCTCAAACAGGTGCGGCCCAATTTAATCATTGTACTGGGCGGCCTGGAAGTCAGTTATGAATGGGAGGAACAACCGCTTTTTGCCTTAGCGGATTACCTCATTACCGGCCAGGCCGATTTCGCCTTTGCCGAACTCTGCCGCCGCTTAATAGCAAATGAACCACCCGTTGAAAACATTATTCATGCCGACCCACCACCGCTGGATCAACTCGTTCTGCCATATCACTTTTACACCGATGAGGACATCGCCCATCGCCTGATTTACGTTGAAGCCTCGCGGGGCTGTCCGTTCAAATGTGAATTCTGTTTGTCCGCACTGGATAAAACGGCCTGGCCGTTCGAGTTAGAACGGTTTCTCACAGAGATGGAAGGGCTTTATGAACGCGGCGTGCGCCATTTCAAATTCGTGGATCGCACCTTTAACCTGAATGCCAAAATCGGGGGGCGGATTTTAGATTTCTTTCTGGAGCGGCTGGATAAGCAACTATTCCTCCATTTCGAGCTAATCCCCGATCATTTGCCGGACGCGCTCAAAGAACGGATTGCCCGATTTCCTGCCGGAGCACTGCAATTTGAGATCGGCATTCAGACTTTTAATCCCACCGTCCAAGCCTTAATCAGCCGCAAACAGGACAATCGCAAAACCGAGGAGCATTTGCACTGGCTGCGCCAACACACCCAAGCACACCTGCACGCCGATTTGATCGTCGGCCTGCCAGGCGAGGATATGGCCAGCTTCGCGGCGGGCTTCAATCGGCTGGTCGCGCTCGACCCGCATGAAATCCAGGTCGGCATTTTGAAACGGCTGCGCGGTGCCCCCATCAGTCGCCATAGTGCTGAATTCGGCTATCGCTACAACCCGCATCCGCCCTACAACCTGCTGTGTTCGAGGTTGCTGGATTTTGCCACAGTACGCCGTCTGGAACGCTTCGCCCGCTACTGGGATTTGATCGGTAATTCAGGACGTTTCCGTCACACTCGCCCGTTACTGCTCGGCGATGACCCGTTCGGACGCTTACTGATCTTCAGCGATTGGCTGTTCGCCGCTACCGGCCAGACGCATCAATTCGCCCTGGATCGGCTGTTCGATTTAGTGTACCGAGGGCTGACCGTAGCCTTGAATGTCCCCGAAGCCATAGCCCGCGACAGGCTGGTAGAAGATTACAAAAACAATGGTGCAAAAGGTTTGCCCTTATTTCTGCAATCCCAGCCAATCCCAGGCTCGCTCCCCATCCCACAGCACCCATCCCTATCTTCGCTAAAACGCCGCCAAGCGCGCCATTGATTACTACGACCCAATCAGTCAAGGCCGAGCATTTGTATCTGTTACGCTACTATGTTGCGTAATAACAATTTTTTGTTGCATTGCGGTAACAAAGGCAGTATCAATAGACCTAAATCTTTAAGGACAATCCCCTTCACTAAGGAATCGTAGCCATGAGCCTTGCTCCTATCATTTATACCGTATGCCCTAACTGCAAATGTCCGGTGGCGATGGTACCTGGACAAACCAACGCTCGTTGTCGAGAGCACGGCCTGGTCATCCCAATGCGCAGCGCTATCGCCAACCTACACACCCAGCCAGCCAGGCCCAATCGAGCAGTGTAAACGCGCATTGCGATCCAACCGTCCACCCGCTAAGTCCTTGTCCCTACAAGCTTGGTGTTATTGATTTCGTGCGCACCGCATCTTATGATGCGTTGCATCATCGCCCGAAGAGACGATGAGTCCGGAGCCGGCCGGAGTGCGAATAACAATAACCAGAGAGGGCTAGCACGATGTCCACGCATGAAAAAAGCCGCTCGTCAGCGCTGATCATAGGAACCATCGGCGTTGTTTTCGGCGACATTGGCACCAGTCCACTTTACGCCCTCAAGGAAACCTTCACTGGCTCTCATCCGATACCGGTTGAGCCGGAGAGCATCCTCGGCGTCTTATCCCTGATCTTCTGGACCATCATGGCCTTGGTGACGCTGAAATACGTCGCCATCATCATGCGCGCCGACAATCGGGGCGAAGGTGGCAGTTTAGCTCTGCTGGCCCGCGTGACCGAAATGACCAAGAATTCGCCGGCCACCTGGTTTGTCACCATGCTCGGCATCTTCGCCGCCGCGCTGTTTTATGGCGATAGCATGATCACACCGGCGATCTCGGTATTGAGCGCAGTCGAAGGGCTGAACGTGGTCGCGCCGGGCCTGAAGGATTACATCCTACCGATTACTGCCGTTGTGTTAACCGCGCTGTTTTCGATTCAAAAACATGGGACTGGCGTGGTGGGTCGCTTCTTCGGCCCGATCATGTGCGCGTGGTTTGGCGTACTTGGTTTGCTCGGCTTGTTCAGCATTTTGCAAGCGCCCGCTGTTTTGGCGGCCCTCAACCCGCTCTATGCGCTTGAGTTTCTGGCTCGCCATCCCTGGGAAAGCTTTCTTGCCCTCGGCGCGATTGTGCTGGCGGTCACCGGCGGCGAGGCGCTTTACACCGACATGGGCCATTTCGGCAAATTCCCGATCCGCCTGGCTTGGTTTAGCTTCGTGTTACCGGCGCTGGTGTTGAACTACTATGGCCAGGGCGCTCTGTTGCTCAAGCAGCCGACGGCGATTGAAAATCCGTTCTATTTGTTAGCGCCTTCCTGGGCTTTGATTCCGATGTTGGCGCTAGCCACGGCGGCAACTGTCATCGCCTCGCAGGCGGTAATCTCAGGGGCGTTTTCGGTCGCTCGCCAAGCGGTGCAACTCGGCTACTTGCCGCGCATGAAGATCGTCCATACCTCGCACATGGAAGCCGGGCAAATCTACGTCCCCTTCACCAATTGGACGCTGTATATCGCCGTCATGGCGCTGGTGTTCGGCTTCCAGTCCTCCAGTAACCTGGCGGCGGCCTACGGCATCGCGGTAACCGGCACCATGATGATCGACACCATTTTGGTCTCCTTCGTCATTTTCCTGGCGTGGCGCTGGAATCCCTGGCTGGCCGCACCGCTGCTTTTGACCTTGTTGCTCATTGACGTAGCCTTCTTCTCCGCCAACGCCATCAAGCTCTTCCAAGGCGGCTGGTTCCCGATCATCATCGCTTTGGCCTCTTTCACCACGTTGACCACCTGGCGGCGGGGACGGCAACTGCTGTTCAAGGAGATGGGCAACCTCACCATGCCGCTCAACCAGTTCATCCAGTCGCTTGAAAAGCGCAGCTTGTCCCGCATCAGCGGCACCGCCGTTTATCTCAGCAGCCGACCCGAAGGCGCACCGTCGGCGCTGCTGCATAACATCAAGCATAATGAAGTGCTGCACGCCCGCAGCGTGTTCGTGACCGTTCTCACCGCTGAGGTTCCCTCGGTCACCGATGCGGAGCGCATTGAAATCACCGATCTCGGCCAAAGTTTTTATCGGGTGTTTATCCGTTACGGCTTCATGGAGCAGCCGGACATTCCCCAGGCGCTGGAGTTGTGCGGTGAGAAAGGCTTGGCCTTCGAGATGGAAAAAACCTCGTTCTTCCTCAGCCGTGAGGTGGTGGTGCCGAAACTGGCGCCGCCGATGATGTTGTGGCGCGAGCTGTATTTCATCTGGATGCTGCGCAACGCCCAGAGCGCCACCGATTTCTTCCGTATTCCCACCAACCGCGTGGTCGAGTTGGGGACGCTGGTCGAGATTTAACAAGTACCTGAACACGGGTTCACACCTGCCTGCAATGAACCCCGAGTGAAATCGGGGACAGACTGCGTCCATGCATAA
Organism: Candidatus Competibacter denitrificans Run_A_D11; assembly: GCF_001051235.1. Classification (GTDB taxonomy): domain Bacteria; phylum Pseudomonadota; class Gammaproteobacteria; order Competibacterales; family Competibacteraceae; genus Competibacter_A; species Competibacter_A denitrificans. Next base: position 46,112 of record NZ_CBTJ020000001.1, read on the forward strand.
ACAGCTTTACGGTTTAAGGGTTTTGAACTGTATTCAATAGCTGGCATGGTATCTGCTTTGCTTCAAGCGATGGTTGAGAACAGTTTCATCGCTTGTTTGAATAACGCGATTTAAAACCATTTAATAATTGTAGGAGTTACGCAGTTGAAATTCTAAGTGATTGATTAATAGAAGATTTCGGTTGTCTGCCGCACAAGTCGATTTCTTTTAAAATCAGAGCGTTAGAGATCCAACTGCGTAACTCCTAAATTGATAAATGTAAAATATTTTATTGGAGCTTAGAATGAAAACTCAACATGTTATGTTGCTTGCAACAGCCGCCGTTCTAGCGAGTCCATTCAGTTTAGCTAAGGAGGGACCCGACCAATACCCTAACGGTATCGAAAATTTTTTATCGGGGGCGCTGCCGCCCGCCGGCCATTATTTTATGAATTACCTCGGTTATTACGGAGGCGACTACCGCGATAATCAAGGCGACAAAGTGCCGGACCTAAACGTAAGCGCAGTTTTTAATGCCTTCCGTTATGTTTATGTCAGCAATTATCAAATTTTGGGCGGTGCTTGGGCTATGCATGCGATAGTGCCTTTGGTCTATCAGAGTTTGGAAACTCCAATTCCCAGCATCGGCGACGGCGATGTCTTTGGCCTGGGCGATATTACCATTGATCCAATCATCATCGGCTGGCATCTTTCGCCAGAATGGCATGTTACGGCCGGGCTGGACATTAATTTACCCACGGGAAAATACGACAGCACCGACCCTACCGACAGCATCGGTGCTAACTACTTCAGCTTCGAGCCAGTTTTGGCATTTAGCTATCTTTCACCGAATGGTTTTGAAGCATCGGCCAAGCTGATGTATAACATTAAAACCAAAAATGATGATACGAATTACCAGTCTGGTAATGAGTTTCATCTGGATTATTTGATCGGCCAGCATTTTGGTCCGTGGGCGGCGGGTTTGGGAGGTTATTATCTCCAGCAGACGACCGACGATAAGATAAACGGAAAAGCCGTTGAGTCGAACGGAAATCGTGGAAAGGTATTTGCCTTAGGGCCGGCCATCAAATACGATTACAATCACATGAGCTTTGTCGGCAGTTGGAATTCCGAAACGACCGCCGAAAATCGCTTTAAAGGCAATAAATTCTTGTTTAAATTTATTGCTAGCTTCTGAAGTGAAACAATTTTATCGAGCTTCAAAATAATTTGAGGCTTTTTGATCAATAACCCCGCAACTTGGTGCGGGGTTACTTGTTTTTTAAATGTCGAATGACTCGTTAAGGCCAGCTTAAAATTCCTCCCACTCCTCGGGCGCGGTGGCGGTCTTTTTCTCGGCCGGGGCCGGGCGGGTGGCGGGGCGGGGCTTGGGGTTGCTCGGGCGCGAGGCGACGCCGGGCACGGGCCGCAAGTCGGAACGCGCCTTGGCGGATGGGGAGGTTGCCGTCGCCGCTTGAGGCAGGACAGCCTTACTGGCTGTGTTAGGTGTGCCCGATGTGGCCTTGTCATCGAGCTTGAAGAAGGCCATGAGCTGTTGGAGGTGTTGGGCCTGTTCGCCCATGGCGTGGCTGGCGGCGGCGGTCTGCTCGACCAGGGCAGCGTTTTGCTGGGTGGTCTGGTCCATCTGCAGGATCGCCCGGTTGACCTGCTCAATCCCCGAGGCCTGCTCCCGGCTGGCGGCGGCCATCTCCGCCACGATGTCGCTCACCTTCTTCACCGAGACGACAATCTCCTGGAGCGTCTGCCCGGAGCGCTCCACCAGCTGCCCGCCGCCCTCCACCTTGGCCACGCTGTCGGTGATCAGCGCCTTGATCTCCTTGGCCGCGTCCGCGCTCCTCTGGGCGAGCTTGCGCACCTCCCCGGCCACCACCGCAAAGCCCCGCCCCTGCTCGCCCGCGCGCGCCGCCTCCACCGCCGCGTTCAGCGCCAGCAGGTTGGTCTGGAAGGCGATCTCGTCGATCACCCCGATGATGTCGGCGATCTTCTTGCTGCTCTGGTGGATCGCCCCCATCGCCGCCACCGCCTGCTCCACCACCTGCCCCCCCTGCTCTGCCTGCGCCCGCGCCGCCCCCGCCAGCCGGTTCGCCTGCCCCGCGTTCTCCGCGCTCTGCTTCACCGTCCCCGTCAGCTCCTCCATCGACGAGGCCGTCTCCTCCAGCGCCGACGCCTGCTCTTCCGTCCGCTGCGCCAAGTCCCCGCTCCCTCGCGCAATCTCGGCCGCGGCGGAATTGACAGTTCCAGTTGTGGTTTGCACAGTCGCAATAACACCTCCAAACATATTGACAAAAGTGTCCAGCGCCGAAGTTGCCTTGCCGATTTCATCTTCTCGTTTAAGCAGCTTTTCCTCCGCTATTCGAACGATCTTACCTTTAGCCATCTGTTCGATCTGTTCGGTGAGGATCGTCATCGATTGACCGATCGAACGAGCTAACCCCGCTTGAATCAAAGCTACAAGCAAAATTAAGGAACCCAAAATCAGAAGTTGAAGAGTCAGCGAGGAGCTAATCGAGGAAAAAGCAGTCTTGATACTATCGCCAGCACGTTGGAGTAATGTTTCTGTAACTGCTAAGCGAGTTGATTCTGTTTCTGAACGTAATTTCTGTAGAAGGGCGATATTACTAATATATTCTAGCCCAATTTCTTTGATTCTTAAATTGTTTTGTCGCGCCTGAACCACAAGATTTTCAAAAGGTGTGCCTTTTAGGTTCTCAACATCCTTTTCAGCATTTTTGATGCTTTGATCGAGAAGCTCGATAAGTTGGTCAGGTTTTCCGCGACCCAGTTTGATTTCAAGAAACTTCTTTTGGATAATATGATTAGAATTGGAATTTAAGCTGGCGCCAGCGATCACTAGCCTTTCAAGTTTTGTAACCTCTTTCTCTGTTGCCGCATCAGCCAACCGTACGGACATTTCATTAATGAACTTATTTGATGCTGTAATCGAACTCTCAGTTAACTTCTCAACTTCAGAAAATAATTCGTTATTGCGTTTGATCAATATATCGCCCTTTGAGACATTATTCTCGATACGCTTTGTCTCTTCGATGGCTAATGCGTTAACTTTTTCTTCAAATTTTTTTCTTGCCGTGACCAATGAATCAATATTGATAACTTCACCAAGAAACCCTAAAACTGTCGTTAGGTACTCAGTTGTGGAAGCGCTTTGTTTTTGTATTTCACTAATTTGATTATTTTGAAAAGCAATTTGTGACTGAATATTCAGATAAAAAAATCCAAATATACTCAAAGCAATGGCAAGTAACAAAGTAGTAATTTGTAATTTTAGCCCTAGCTTTAATCCAGAAAACCAATTCGTATTCACATTGAGTACCTTATATTCCTTAAAATTAAAGATATATAAAATCTGGATCGCTATTTATTTTCAATAACGATATAGATTTATTTGCTATTGTTCGGGTGTTAGGTCTGTAGGCCGTGTCAGTCTCGGCTGGAGACGAGATATGCAATATCGATGCCCATTCTAAAAATATGTGAATATGCGATTTTTTGAGCAAATATTGCTGATCGGTTACCAGCATGTCAATAATTTGGCGATTTCGTCTCGTCCCGCCAATTTTTTGATCGTGCGTTCTGTTCACGGCGGTCCCGCAACCAGTAGGCCACTACCTGACGTGATGCGCCTTCAGGTTGTTATCCGGAATCAGAAAGGCCTTCTGCGGCTTGCCGGCAGTGAGCTGATCCCCAAACGCCACCCGCAAACCGACTCACTCCGGCCGCAGGTGCGGGAACAGCAGCACGTCTCGGATCGATGGAACGTCGGCGAACAGCATAACCAGCCGGTCAATGCCGATGCCCTCCCCTGCCGTTGGCGGCAAACCGTATTCCAGCGCCCGGATGTAGTCGGCGTCGTAGTGCATGGCTTCGGCATCACCGGCGGCTTTGGCGTCGGCTTGCTTGCGGAACCGTTCCGCCTGATCTTCCGGGTCGTTCAACTCGGAAAAGCCGTTGGCGATTTCTCGCCCACCGATGAACAACTCGAAACGGTCGGTGATGCTGGGATCAGCATCGTTACGGCGGGCCAAGGGTGATACTTCGGTCGGATACGCGGTGATAAAGGTCGGATGACGCAATTGATGCTCGACCGTCTGCTCGAAAATCTCCAGTTGCACCCGACCCAAACCATAATCGGCTTGAATTTTTATCCCCAAGCCTTCCGCGATCCGGCGCGCGGTGGCCAACTCATCAAGTTGCGCGGCCGTCAGCTCAGGATTGAAGCGTAAAATGGCCTCTTTGACCGTCAACCGCTGGAAGGGCTGGCCAAAATCGCAGGATCCGCCCTGATAGTGCAATTGGGTGTTGCCGAGTAGCGTTTGCGCCATACCGCGCAACAACGCTTCGGTCAAATCCATCAAATCCCGGTAATCGGCATAGGCCAGATAGAACTCCAGCATGGTGAATTCGGGATTATGGCGGGTCGATAAACCTTCGTTGCGGAAATTGCGGTTGATCTCGTAAACCTTCTCAAAACCGCCGACCACCAGCCGTTTCAAATACAGTTCCGGCGCGATGCGCAGATACAATTGCATATCCAGCGCGTTGTGATGGGTGATAAACGGCCGCGCCGCCGCGCCGCCGGGGATCGGCTGCATCATCGGCGTCTCGACTTCCAAAAAACCGCGCTGGTTAAAGAACTCACGGATGTGGGCGATGATGGCCGAGCGCAGCTTGAACGTGGCGCGTGTAGACTCGTTCATGATCAAGTCCACATAACGCTGTCGGTAGCAGGTTTCCTGATCGGCCAGCCCGTGAAACTTTTCCGGCAAGGGTTGCAGCGATTTAGTCAGCAAGCGCAGCGTATCGACTTTAACGGACAGTTCGCCGGTCTTGGTTTTGAACACCACACCTTCGGCGCCGAGAATATCGCCCAAATCCCAATTCTTGAACGCCTCGTAGCGACCTTCCGGCACCGCACTTTTCTGAATAAATATCTGTATATCGCCGGACATATCGCGTAACCGGGCAAAACTCGCCTTGCCCATGATCCGCTTGGCCAACATCCGTCCAGCAACGGCAACTCGTACCGGATTGGCTTCCAACTCAGCATGATCCTTTCCGCCATACGCCGCGTGCAGTTCGGCCGCCAATGAATCGCGGCGGAAATCGGTGGGATAGGCGTTGCCTTGTTGACGCCATTCGGTCAATTTCTGACGGCGCAGGGCGATCAGCTTATTTTCATCCAGCAGTTCGGTCAGTTCTGAAGGCGTAACCTCGGACTCAGTAGACATGGCGCACCCATCCATTAATTTTTGATTACAAACCGCTTTTTAAGCTGGCTTCGATAAATTGGTCGAGATCACCATCCAACACCACTTGGGTATTACTGGTTTCGATATTGGTGCGCAAATCCTTGATACGGGACTGATCCAGCACATAGGAACGAATCTGGCTCCCCCAACCGATGTCTGACTTGGAGTCTTCCACCGCCTGGGCCTTGGCGTTGCGCTTTTGGATCTCCAACTCGTATAGCTTGGCCTTGAGCTGCTTCATCGCGGTGGAGCGATTCTTGTGCTGGGAACGGTCATTCTGGCACTGCACCACGATGTTGGTCGGCAAATGCGTAATACGAATGGCGGATTCCGTGCGGTTGACGTGCTGGCCACCAGCGCCAGAGGCCCGAAACACATCGACCCGCAAATCGGCGGGATTGATGTCTATTTCAATGTCATCGTCTACTTCCGGGGACACAAACACGGCCGCGAAGGAGGTATGCCGCCGGTTGCCGGAATCGAATGGTGATTTGCGCACCAAGCGATGCACACCGGTTTCAGTGCGCAGCCAACCATAAGCGTAGCTGCCCTCGTAGCTGATGCTAGCGCTCTTGATACCGGCGACTTCGCCCGGCGTCACTTCCAGTAATTCGGTTTTGAAGCCGCGCCGCTCGCCCCAGCGCAGATACATCCGCAGCAACATATCGGCCCAGTCTTGCGCTTCAGTGCCGCCGGAACCGGCCTGAATATCAAGAAACGCATTATTGGCGTCCAGTTCGCCTGAAAACATCCGCTGAAATTCGAGATCGGCCACCACGCCCGCATACCGCTCTAAATCCCGCACCACCTCTGTTACCGCCGCCTCGTCACCTTCTTCTCCAGCCAGCAATAACAATTCGGCGACTTCGTTCAAGCCTCGGTCAAGACTTGCCAGCCGATTAACGACCGCTTCCAGTTGCGCCCGCTCCTTGCCAAGCGCCTGCGCCCGTTCTGGATCGTTCCAAACATTGGGTTCCTGCAATTCGCCGTTGACCTCATCCAACCGCTCGCGCTTGGTCTCGAAGTCAAAGGTACCCCCTGAGAGACGCACAGCGCCCCCGCAAGTCGCTAATCAGGTTGAAATAGGGATTGAGTTCCTGCATGACGGCCGTCTCCGCACCAAACTGACAAAAGAGAGGGATTGTAGCGGCGCAGCGGATGCAAGTCACCCGCCATGCAGTCGGCTTAGGAGACTCGGTGAAAGCCTCGCGCTGGGCGAGGCTTTTTAAGGAAAGGCCGCCGCTAGCTGATCAGGCAACCGTTACGCTCGAATCGAGATACACATCCTGAATGGCGTTCAAAATAGCTGCGCCTTCTTTCATTGGCCGCTGGAAAGCTTTGCGGCCGGAGATCAGACCCATACCACCCGCCCGCTTGTTGATGACCGCCGTCATCACCGCCGCCTCCAAGTCGCCCGCACCCTTGGATTCGCCGCCGGAATTGATCAGGCCCGCGCGACCCATGTAGCAGTTGGCGATTTGATAGCGACAAAGATCAATCGGATGATCGCTCGCCAGCTCGGTGTAAATCTTCTTATCGAACTTGCCGTAACTGGAGCCGCCCATATTCAGCGCTTCAAAGCCGCCGTTATTTTCCGGCAGTTTCTGCTTGATGATGTCGGCTTCGATGGTGACGCCCAGGTGATTAGCCTGGCCGGTCAGGTCGGCGGAAACGTGGTAGTCCTTTTCTTTGGTTTTGAAGGCGTTATTGCGCAGATAACACCACAGCACGGTAGCCATGCCCAATTCGTGGGCCATTTGGAAGGCTTTCGCCACCTCCACAATTTGCCGCCCGCTCTCGGCAGAACCGAAGTAAATGGTCGCGCCCACGGCCGCGCAGCCCATATCGTAGGCTTCCTTGATGGTGCCCCACATGATCTGGTCGGCTTTGTTGGGGAAGGTCAGCAACTCGTTATGGTTGATCTTGACCATGAACGGAATCTTGTGGGCGTATTTGCGGGAAACCATGCCCAGCACGCCATAGGTCGAAGCGACCGCATTACAGCCGCCCTCCATTGCCAGTTTGACAATGTTCTCAGGATCGAAATAAATCGGGTTCTTGGCGAAGCTGGCGCCGCCGGAATGCTCGATACCCTGATCCACCGGCAAAATGGAGAGAAAACCGGTGCCAGCCAAGCGTCCGCCACCGAACATCCGTTGCAGGTTGCCCAGCACCCGGTTGTTGCGGTCAGAGGCGGCGAAAACGCGATCCACGAAATCCGGCCCCGGCAAGTGCAGCGATTCCTTGGGGATGGTTTTGCAGACATGTCCAAGCAGGTGCTCGGCATTGGCGCCCAAAAGTTCAGCAGTTTTAGCCATGATGAAATGTAGCCTCCTCAGGGTTTAACGTGATTAGACAGCACCAAAAGCCACTTTTATAATGAGTTATTCTGGTTCATCCTGACTCAAGCAGCAATTGATCACCGACGGGTCGCCTGATTTAAGTTAGCCCTTCGGGTTGAAAGGCTGTGGATGGCCGGTATCTGGCTTTGATGGCGACAGTCGAGCAGCTATACTGCTTTGTGCTATTCATGTTGTTTAATCATAACGATTCACACGGCGAGGATTCATTCATGGCGCAACTTAAACCCGGTGTTGTTACTGGCAAGGATTATCTGACCTTAGTGGCCGCCGCCAAGGCCGGGGGCTACGCTCTACCCGCAGTCAACGTCAGCAGCAGCAGCACCATCAATGCGGTGCTGGAAGCAGCTGCTAAAAATCAAGCCGACGTGATCATTCAGCTTTCCAACGGCGGCGCTCAATTCTATGCTGGACAAGGACTGAAAGACGGCACCAAGGCTAAAATCCTGGGTGCGGTGTCGGCGGCGCAACACGTTCACCTCATGGCCGAGCATTATGGCGTATGTGCGGTGCTGCATACCGACCATGCCAATAAGGGCCTGATCCCCTGGGTCGATGCGCTGCTGGATCACGGCGAAGCCTTCTTCAAACAGCACGGCAAACCGCTGTTCAGCTCGCACATGCTGGATTTGTCGGAAGAATCCATGGAATTCAATTTGAACGAGTGCGCCCGCGTCCTCAAGCGGATGGCGCCGTTGAACATGAGCCTGGAAATCGAATTGGGCGTGACCGGCGGCGAAGAAGACGGCATCGGCAAGGAAATGGATGAGAGCGCCGACAATTCCCACCTTTACACCCAGCCAGATGACGTGCTGCAAGCCTACGAGCGGCTATCCCCCATCGGCCATTTCTCGGTCGCCGCCTCTTTCGGCAACGTGCATGGCGTCTATAAGCCGGGCAATGTGCAACTGCGGCCAGAAATCCTCAAGAACTCCCAGGCGCTGATCGAGCAACGGCATAAAACCGCTGGCAAGCCGCTCAACCTAGTGTTCCACGGCGGTTCTGGTTCAGAAAAGGACAAGATCACCCAGGCGGTCAGCTATGGCGTGTTCAAGATGAACATCGACACCGACTTGCAATTCGCCTATTCGGAAGCCATCGGCAAGTTCGTCACCGCCAATCCCAAGGCCTTCTTGTATCAGGTTGATCCCGAAACCGACAAGCCGTACAAGAAGTACTACGACCCGCGTAAATATCTGCGCGCTGCCGAAGAAAACATGGTCGCGCGTCTGAACGAAGCCTTTGCAGACTTGGGTTCCAAAGGTAAATCCCTGGCAATCTAAGCAGTGATCGCTGACGGCGGGCAACGTAGCGGAATTTGCCCGCCGTTTTTGAATCTTCCTTGATTGTTAGCCGTTCGTTGCAGGGGCCATCAGTCCCGCCATCTTCTCCCCGTCTGGCCTCAACACCACGCCGCGCTCCGTGACTAAGGCATCAATCAATGCCGCTGGGGTTACATCGAACGATGGATTCCAGACCTCTGCACCAGCCGCCGCAACCGGTTGTCCGCCCAAGCTCAGTAGCTCCTCAGCGGCGCGTTGTTCAATAGGAATAGCGGTTCCATCCTGAAGGCTTATATCGACGGTCGATGCCGGAGCCACCACCATGAACCGCACGCCGTGATAGCGGGCGGCAATGGCCAGATGGTAAGTGCCGATCTTGTTGGCGACATCACCGTTAGCCGCAATTCGATCCGCGCCGACGATCACCCAGCACACTTTGCCCTGATGCAGCAAAGCGCTGGCCGCGCCATCAGCCAGCAGCGTGACTGGAATGCCGTCCTGCATCAATTCCCAGGCAGTGAGTCGAGCACCTTGCAGCCACGGTCGCGTCTCGTCGGCATAAACCCGCTCAATCAGCCCGGCCGCGAATCCGCTGCGGATCACCCCCAACGCCGTGCCGTAACCGCCGGTCGCCAGCGCCCCGGCGTTGCAATGGGTCAATACCGCAGTTCGCTCGCCCAGCAGCGCCGCGCCCAGCTCGCCCATGCGCTGATTGGCGGTGATATCCTCCTGATGGATCGCTTGCGCTTCGGCGAGCAACTGGGCTACCGGAGGGCCTTCCACGTTTTTAATACGCTGTCCCATGCGCTGTAGCGCCCAAAACAAATTGACAGCGGTCGGCCGAGACGCCGCCAATTGGCGTATATCCGCCTCGACCAGTTCTCGCCAATGCGGTGGGTCTTGGTGATAGCGGGCTTTGGCCGCCAACACCACCCCATAAGCGGCGGTAATCCCAATGGCCGGCGCACCCCGCACCACCATCTCGCGGATCGCCTGGGCCACCTCCTCAGCGCTCAGCAACCGCTGATAGCGTATCTCGCCAGGTAACAGCCGCTGGTCTAACAGTTCAAGGGCCTCTTCGCGCCAGGCGACAGCGCGTACCCGATCAGATGCAAAAGGCATATTGGGTTTATTTCAATCCGCGCCCGTGATTGGGCGAAACAGTATGGACGATTTTGAGCCTCCCCATACACGATCATTTCCTTGAAAGGGGAGCTTGCAAATCAGAGTTTATTTTCGGTAAAAATCTCGAACAGCGCTTGCGCTGCAAGATGGAAAACCGAGAAATACTCTACATGGGCCTCTCATGAGCAACTAAACTTACCGGCGGTTATCGCAAAAATTTCTTGCCAAAATACCGAAATGACGCGCAAAATTAACTCATTTATTGTTGGTACAACATTTTTTGCAATTCTGACACAAAGTTGTATCATTACCCATCATGGCCGGCCGAATTGCCGCATGCGGTATTCATCGGTCGGTATACTGGCCAAATCAATGATCGCGGTTTGACCGACCCCGGTTTCCGTGACCGAGATTGTTTGTTAACGTACCGCGCACAGAAATTTTTGGTGCCTATTTGGGAGAGTATATCGATGAAAACGAAACTGCATAAGCTTGGCTTGGGCTTGGCTGCTACAGTGGTGCTGTTTGCCGCCGTGCCTGCCCATGCGATCAACAAGTATGGCTGCATCTATGCGGTCGATCCTTGGGACAAGATTGTCAAAGACCCCTACGGCCGCTGCATCCGCACTCCGTGGTGGACACCGGAGAAAGATGTGCCGGAATGCGGCGGCGGTGCTTCCGTTGAGCAACCGGCTGCCCAATGCGAAAAGGTGACTTTGGGCACCGATACGCTATTCGACTTTGATCGCTCCGAGATCAAACCACGCGGTCGTGCCAGACTCGACCAGCTCGCCTCCGATATCAATCGTGCCGAGCGGGTTTCCGGTATTAAAGTGGTCGGTCACACCGACGCCAAGGGTACCGATGCCTACAACATGCGGTTAGGCCAGCGCCGTGCGGACACGGTAGCCAGCTATCTGGCTTCCAGAAATATCCCCAGCAGCAAACTGCGGACCAGCAGCATGGGTGAATCGCAACCGGTCGCGCCCAACACCCTGCCCAACGGTAGAGATAACCCGGAAGGCCGTGCGCAAAACCGTCGGGTAGAAATCACGACCCTCACGGAAATGTGCCGCGAGTAATTTGCCTCACTCAGCCGGTTAATCCGGTCTGAATTGCGCCCCGGCTTGCCGGGGCGTTTTTTTATTACTGTTCTGTGGTTCGAGTCTATAATCCGGAGTCCTTATCCGGAGAACCGCGAATGCCGCAAGCTGTCGCCACTCTGCTCAATGCCCGCTGGATCGTTCCTGTCGAACCGGAACAACGTGTACTCGAACACCACACCATCGCAATCCAAGATGGCCGTATTCTCGCCATCCTCCCGCAGGCGGAAGCGGCGACTCGTTACCAAGCCGATACTTGTCTCGATCTCGATAAACACGTCCTGATCCCGGGTCTGATCAACGTCCACACCCATGCCAGCATGACCTTGCTACGGGGTCTAGCGGATGATTTACCGCTGATGAAATGGCTGCAAGATCATATCTGGCCGGTTGAGGCGCGCTGGGTGAGCCGCAGCTTTGTCCGTGACGGTGCTCGATTAGCGATGGCCGAAATGCTGCGCGGCGGCACCACCTGTTTCAACGATATGTATATGTTCCCCGATGTGGTGGCGACGGCAGCGCAAGAATGCGGAATACGGGCCTGCGTGGGCCTGATCGCCTTCGATTTTCCTACAAGTTACGCAAGCCACATGGATGAATATTTGACCAAGGGTTTGCAACTACACGAGAGTTTACGCGCCGATCCCCTGGTCCGCACCGCGCTGGCACCTCACGCGCCTTACACCGTTTCAGCGTCAGCCCTCGAACGGATCGGTCGGCTGGCAGAAGACCTTAACCTGCCGATTCATATACACGTCCACGAAACCGCTGCGGAAGTTGAGCAATTTCAAGCCAAGCACGGCTGCCGACCCTTAGCCCAACTCGAAAAGCTAGGCTTGTTGTCGCCACGCTTGTTGGCTGTCCATATGACCCAATTGGAACCGGCCGAGATCGAAACGCTGGCGCATACCGGCGTGCATGTCGCCCATTGCCCAGAATCTAATCTTAAATTGGCCAGCGGCTTTTGCCCGTCCGCTCGCCTGGACGCCGCCGGTGTCAATATCGGCATCGGTACCGACGGCGCGGCCAGCAACAACGATCTTGACCTATTCGGCGAGATGCACATTGCCGCTCTGCTGGGCAAAGCGGTGGCCGGCGATCCCACCGCCTTGCCGGCGGCCCGCGTATTACGCATGGCGACCCTCAACGGGGCGCGTGCGCTCGGCCTGGCTGATCAAATCGGTTCGCTAGAACCGGGCAAAGCCGCTGATATCGTCGCCATTGATTTATGCCAGCCCGAAACTGAACCGGTCTATCACCCGATTTCACAATTGGTCTACGCCACCAGCCGCCATCAAGTCACCGATGTCTGGATTGCCGGCCAACGAGTGCTCGCCAACCGCGAGCTGATGACCCTGGATGGCCCGGATTTGATTCAGCGGGCGCGAGGCTGGCGGAAAAAAATCGCCATCGAACGCCGGGCGTAAAATCTCCCCACCTCGGTCTACATTGTTAGCCTTTTCACCCTCATTAACCCTCAGTGAATCCGGATATGACGACTGCCCACCCGAATGTGGATTTTCAGGAAATCGCCAAATTTGAGGAACTCGCCAGTCGCTGGTGGGACCCGGACAGTGAGTTCAAACCGCTGCACGATATCAACCCATTGCGCCTTCATTACATCGACGAGCGCAGCGGCGGCCTGGCCGGCAAACGAGTGCTTGATGTAGGCTGCGGTGGGGGTATCTTGGCCGAAAGCATGGCCTTGCGGGGCGCCGAAGTCACCGGCATCGACATGGGGGAAGCACCGCTGGCGGTGGCGCGGCTGCATCAACTGGAATCCGGCGCAACCTTAAGCTATCGCCAGATTACCGCCGAGGAACTGGCCGACAGTGAACCCGGCCGCTTCGAGATAGTAACCTGCATGGAGATGCTGGAGCATGTACCCGATCCGGCGTCCACTATCGCCGCCTGCGCCCGGCTGCTTAAACCCGGTGGCCATGTATTTTTCTCCACCATCAACCGTAATCCGAAAGCCTATTGGCTGGCGGTCATCGGCGCAGAATATGTTTTACGACTCCTGCCGAAAGGCACGCACGATTACCGAAAATTTATCCGCCCCTCGGAACTGGCAAGCTGGGCACGATCCGCCGGGCTGACTGTCCAGCATCTCATTGGTATGCATTACAATCCTTTGTTGCACCGTTATTGGCTAAGCGCTGGTGTAGCGGTCAACTATTTAGCCCATTGCCGGGAAGCAGACAACGCTTAACTCCGTGCCGAGTGCGCCAACTCCACAGTGCCGTACCCTCCGGTAGCGGCAACAACCCCTACGCGATCATCCAAACCGACCAGGGCCGGCGGTGGCCAACCGTCAATCACTGTCAGCCACGCCCAGAGACTAACCATTCAAAACGCCGCGCGTCCATTTCAGCGGCCAAAACGACTTCTCCGTCGGCGCACAGGCCCGTTTAGCCCAAAGAACCGTAGTATTGTCCTGATAGGGATGCTCATGCGATCCGACTGCCGCCAATAATCGCTGACAGGGGGAGCGCGAGCTACGGGCCGCTTTGAGCGCGGCGGCGATTTCCCGCTCGGTCAGCGTCAGTAATCCATCGCTGGCCAGCAAGATCTGATCGTTTGGTTCCAAGGGAAACGGCTCGCGCGATAGATCGACCAGTTGCAAGCTTTCTCCAGTGACGACACTGATCAATGCGTTACGATCTGGATGACAGGCCGCCTCCTGCGCACTGATCTTGCCCACGCTCACCTGTCTAGCCAGAACTCTCCGATAGGCATGATCCTCATTTAACCGATGCAAACTGCCCCGCCGCCACAACCAGAGCGGGGAATCTCCGACGCTGATCCAATATAAACCTTCCTCAGCCAAAACCACTGCCAAGAGCGTGCAGCCCATGCCGCTCAAATGCTCTGGATCGGTCGTCACCTCCAAGGCCATCCGCCCGTTGACGTGGTGTAAGGTGCGCTCAAGACGCTCAGGCACACTGGTCGGCGGCACGATGTCATAGGTTTCGATAAAACTGCGAACCGCCAGTGCGCTAGCCAGCGCACCCGCCTGTTCGCCGCCCATCCCATCGGCAAGAACGAGTAGCATGTCGCCCGCTTCCAACTGAGGCGGTAATTCGAACACGCCGTAGTCATCCTCTTGCTTGGAACGCTGACCCTGCACCATGCCTCCGTCATGCACCCACGCCACCATAATGTTGCCCCCACAACTTAGTCGTCGTCGCGCCAGTCGAAGTCCGCACCGCACAGCGGCACAAACCGTAATCGGGTTTGCGCCAATTGCAATATTGCACCCCCAGCTAATTCCAAGGACTCTTGGGCCGGTTGGCCATTCAGCTCGACTTCGGCGGTCAGCGATTGCAGATAAAATCGGCGCGAGCGCGCGGTATAGATAATGGCTGCGTGGCTATCCGGCATGATGGCGCTGTCGCCGAAATCCAACCGGACCCGCGATTTATCGCTGCGACCGATATCATTGACTCCGTAGTGCAGTGCCAGCACTTGACCACGCCCCGGACCTGCGATGACCGCAAGCCAGCCTACGATTGGACCTGACGAAACGGCTGGAGCCGCCGAGAGACCCGTCAAAGGCGCCCTGGAGGTCCCCTTGAGGCGGGATGTTTTAGAGCATGACTTGGCCGCTGCCTCGGGGCGGGCGATACGGCGGGTCGGCTCGCCCACTAAAGGAGGCACTAATCCTGTATTCAGATTTCGACTATTCAGATTTCGATAGAGGGGCATCTCTGTTCTCCAGCCAAAAACGCATGGCCATTCAGTTTTTCTCAGACCGGAAGTAGAGGCGCACTTCGCCTAATTCCACAATGTCACCGTTTTTCAGTAGCACGGCGCGAATCCGTTGGCCGTTCACCCAAGTTCCGTTGGTAGAATCGAGGTCACAAATCTGAAAGGTCCCATCTGGAAGATGGTAAATCTCTGCATGATGACCTGAGACTGTATCGTTATCGAAACGAATATCGTTTCCAACAGCCCGACCCACTCGGCACGACGGTGAACGTAACCGAAGTGCATCCTTTTCCAGCGCATCAGTCCGAATAAAGCGGGCCGGGGCAAAGACGACTTTCGGCGTTCGCTCGCGTTGGGAAAACGGCCACTTAGGGAATTTCATTTTGAGTTAAACCCGGTCGAAGTGGGCGTCTCCCAAGGATTAGCAACTATCGGGCCAGAAGTTGATTTTGCTGGAGCGGCCGTTCCGTGGGCAACTCCTACCGGCTGGGTCCGGCTACGTTTTTTGGCTGCCTGCCGGCGAGCCGTGCGGGACTTGGGGGTATCAGCCTCGCTCGGTCGGGCATTCCCCTTACCGGCGACCATGCCTTTACCGGCTGGCTTGATGTCTGGCTCCTCCACCAGTTTGACGGTCGATGCAGATTTTGGCGATGAAGAACGCCCAGTCACGGCTGGAGCAGGCTTGTGAGAATTGCCAGCGGGAGGCGCTGCAACTGCCTCAGATTCAATCGTTCCATCTCTTACGCCAACCTTTTCTCCTACTGGCGCAACCCTTGTTCCAGTCGGCGCTACCTCTGGACCCGGACTCTCGGTCGGCGCTACGCCCACCGCAGGCTCGCTGATTGGCGTTTTCACAACGGGGGGTTCAGTCAATGCAGCCGGCACCCCAGGCGAGGGCGTCGGTGTGGGCAATGCCGGCGGCACGGGTTCAGGTGCCGACGCAGGCTGAACCGCCAGGCTAGGCGAAGGAGATACTGGAGGCGTTGCTATCGATGGCGACGATGCCGCAGTCGATGCCCCCACAGTCGGATTAATCGCCGCAGGATCAGGAGCGGGTATCGCCGGTATGCTCGGAGAGGGCGGCGCAACCGCGATGACCGCTGGTTTAGTGGGCTGTAATGGAGTTGCCGGGCTTGAACGGACAACGGCTGGGGGCCGCTCCGGTGGAGCTTTAGGCCACAGCCACACCAGGGCTACCGCTGTGATGGCCAGCGTCAACCCACCACCGAGCAGTGGTAGCCAGAATCTGCGGCGAGTGCCGTCTGCTGTATCTGATGACCCGCGCGGCTCCCCATATCCGCTCTCTTGTAACATCCCCTGCTGTTGCTCAGATGCATGACGTTCGGTTTCAAGAGGCGGTAACAGCCGCAAATCGTCGTCATCCAGCATCACGCTTTCAGTGGCGAGCAACGATTCCGTCGCCGGTAACACGGATAAAGTTGGCTGGGTCGATTTGTTACTAGGCCGCGCCAACGGCCCAAGAATCAGGGTATCGTCAGCATCCTGTTCGTTAACCAGCGATTCGTTCAAGGCGGCTTGCATCTCCGCCACGGTATTAAACCGATGTTCAGGGCGAACTGCCAACGCCCGGTCAATCATCCTCAGCAAACCGGCGCTGTAACGACCGGCACACGCGCGCGCCGCCGGCTCCATTGAGTCATCCAACAGCCTTTCAGCCGCTTCCACCGGTGGATCGCCGGTGACGCAGCGATACAACACCGCCCCCAAAGCGTAGATATCGCTCCAGGGTCCGTGACGATCATTGCGGGCGGCATATTGCTCCGGCGGCGAATAGCCCGGCGTGACCAAGCTGATGATATTTTTGCTGTGACGGCCCACAGCCTCGCGCGCGGCACCGAAATCGATCAAGATCACGCGGTGGTCACTGGCCCGCACGTACAGATTGGAGGGCTTGATATCGCGGTGCAGAAAACCCTGTTCATGCACCGCCTGGAGCGCCGGCAACACGTCTTCCAACAACCCACGCAATTCATCTTCGCTTAAAGTGTCGCTATCTTGTAAAACCGCATTCAGCGACTCCCCTTCCTCGTAATCCATAACGATATAGGCTGTACCGTGCGCCCGGAAATACCGCTTCACCCGGACCACAAACGGGTGTTGGACCCGCGCCAAAACTCGTGCTTCGTCTAAAAAGCGTTCCAGACCCCAGAGATACTCGGACATCTGGCCGTTGCCGCCGGTATTACCTCCCTGGGCATTGGAATGAACGGTCACACCGTCGGCGTCGCGGAAAGACCATTCCACCGGAAAGTATTCCTTGATGGCGACCCAGGTCTCTAACAAGGTATCCCACGCCTTGTAGGTAACGCCGAACCCGCCCGCCCCCAAGATGGTATCGATACGGTATTCGTCCAATCGGCAACCTGATGCCAGTGCATTGGCGGGGCGCGCGTCGCTCTGGAAGGGCACAGTTGGCGTGGCGGTATCGATCATGGCAACACCTGAGCAGTAACGCGGCGCAAACCGCTAATAGTCCGCGCCGCGAGGGGTGCGCGGGAATGGAATGACATCTCTCACGTTACTCATACCGGTTACATAGCTGATGGTCCGTTCAAACCCCAGCCCGAATCCGGCATGGGGCACACTGCCGTAACGGCGCAAATCTCTGTACCAATTATACGCCATTTTGTCCATCCCCGACTCATCAAGTCGTGCATCCAATAGATCCAGGCGCTCCTCGCGTTGACTACCACCGATAATCTCACCGATACCCGGCACCAGCACATCCATTGCTGCCACGGTGCGACCATCATCATTCAAGCGCATGTAAAAGCTTTTGATCTCTTTTGGATAATTGATCAGCACCAACGGCCCTTTCACATAATCCTCCGCCAGATAGCGCTCATGCTCGGACTGTAGGTCCATACCCCAGCGTACCGGAAACGCGAAAGATTGAACCGAGCGCTCCAAAATACCGATGGCTTCACTGTAATCAAGACGTTCGAAGGGTGAATTGACCACCTGCTCCAGACGCTGAATACACGTCTTATCGATCCGCTGAGCAAAAAAAGCCATATCGTCAGCACGCTCAGACAACACCACGCGAAAAATCTCTTTCAACAGCGCCTCAGCCAAATCGGCGTTGGCGTACAAATCCGCGAACGCAGTTTCTGGTTCAATCATCCAAAACTCGGCCAGGTGGCGGCTGGTGTTGGAATTCTCGGCGCGAAATGTCGGGCCAAAAGTGTAAACTTTGGACAGCGCCAGACAATAAGCTTCAACATTGAGCTGCCCAGAAACGGTCAGGAATGTCTCGCGGCCAAAGAAATCCTGACTAAAATCGATGCCACCCTCCGGCGTGCGTGGTGGATTGACCAGATCGAGCGTACTGACCCGAAACAAGGCACCGGCACCCTCGCAGTCGCTGGCCGTGATGATCGGTGTATGTACCCAAAAATAACCGTTTTCGTGCAAGAAGCGATGAATCGCCTGGGCCAGGCAATGACGCACCCGCGCCACAGCGCCGATGCTGTTGGTGCGTGGCCGCAGGTGGGCTACGCTGCGCAGATACTCGAAACTGTGCGCTTTCGGGGCGATGGGGTAGGTTTCGGGATCTTCGACCCACCCCACAACCTCGATCCGAGCAGCCCGCAACTCCACCGTTTGCCCTTTGCCGGATGAGGCGATCAGTTCGCCGGTCACGCGCAGCGCACACCCGGCGGTCAGATGGAGCACCTCACCTTGATAGTTGGGCAATTCAGCGGGAGCAATGATCTGCAACGGCTCGAAGCTGGAACCGTCATGCAGCGTCACGAACGACAGGCCCGCCTTGGAATCACGCCGGGTCCGCACCCAACCTTGCACGGTGATCTCTTGGCCCAATGGGGTTTTGCCGCCCAACACGGCAGCGATGGTGTGTACCGACATCGGCAAATCTGCTCCCGATCACGCGGGCACCAAGCCCGGTTAGAAAAGATGTTTAAACCTGTTCTTGGTATTTTTGCCCATGTTGGGCTTTGGCTTGGCCGATCCAGTCATCCCGACGAATGCGGCCCGTTGCTTTGATGGCGGCTTCCAGTTGATCGATGTCAGCCTCTGCCAAATTCGCCAGTTGACGAAAGGTGTTAATCCCTTGGGCGTGCAATTTCTTCTCCAAGGCAGGGCCAACGCCAGAAATCAATTTCAAATCATCAGGTTCAAGTTCAGCGGACACAGAGGCCGATGGTGTTTCAGTCAGGATGTCAGCCGGCGCGACGGGCCGGACCGGCCTGGGTTCAGCCGGTGCGACAGGTGGGATCGGCTTATTCTCAGCGGGGGCAACGGCTGCGGCTGCTTTAACTGCGACCGGTTTGATTGCCTTGTCCGGTTCGATTTCCGCACGCGGTGGGGCTACAGAGATCGATCCCACCCCGGCCTGATCGGGGTCCATGAACCGGCTGCCGCGCCGCAAAACCATGAAGTATTCATCCCACCACTGGTTTTGGGTTTGTACCCAGCGCTGGAGGACTTCTTCCATCTGCCGGACCCAAGCCGTCATTAATTCGGGCGCACCTTTTTCCTGAGCGACCTGTTCTACCCAGCGTTGGACCCAACTGGCTTCTTGTGACAGGGTTCGCCTGACGGCTGCTTCCCAGACATCCAGATTTTTCAGATAGGTTTCCCGCCATGCTTCGACCCCCGCCGGCGGCTGAAACGGCACCGCCGAGCACAAGCTATTCCATAAGCGTTTCTGCGCCTGGGTCCAACTTTTAAAAATATCTTCATTGATCCACGGCTTCATTCTGGCTACCCTCCACACTCGTTCAATTATTCAAATTATTATTCAGTGACCCGAAGCACCTGCTCCAGGAGCACGGTTATCGTCTCTCCGCTCACAATCTTAGGCCGGGTGGCGTTAGAAACCAATTTTGTCGGTTTTCCACGCCTTTTTACCCACCATGGGGTGCGGTTTCGTTAATACCACAGAACAACCAGACCACGAGCCGCTGCTATAATTCTCGCCCCACCCCGCCTGGGACGAGCGGTTTTTTTACTTCAGCTATCTGGATGAATTGGCTATGCGGTTTTGGCAACGTCTCCGCGAAGATATCACTTGTGTGTTCGACCGTGATCCGGCTGCGCGCACGGTCTTTGAAATTCTCACTGCGTACCCCGGCATTCACGCCGTGCTATTGCACCGGGTCCATCACGCGCTCTGGAATCTGGGCTGGAAATGGTTGGCCCGTTTCCTCTCCGCCATCGCTCGCTGGCTGACCGGGATCGAAATTCATCCCGGTGCCAAGATCGGCCGGCGCTTCTTTATCGACCACGGTATGGGTGTGGTGATTGGGGAAACCACCGAAATCGGCGACGACTGCACACTCTATCAAGGTGTCACTCTCGGTGGCACGAGCTGGAACAAAGGCAAGCGCCATCCCACCCTCGGCAACAATGTGGTGATCGGTGCGGGCGCCAAGGTGCTGGGGCCGTTTAAGGTCGGCGATAACGCCCGTATCGGCTCGAACTCTGTCGTCATCAAGGAAGTGCCAGCCAGCGCCACCGTAGTGGGCGTCCCTGGTCGAGTGGTGGAAGCCGGTGAACCTGAAGCCGACGTGCGCCGTGAAATCGCTCGCAAGCTGGGTTTTGATGCCTACGGTGCCACCCCAGACTTGCCCGACCCGGAAGCACACGCCATCAATCGGATGCTGGATCATATCCAATCGCTCGATTCAACCATCCGCCAACTCTGTCAAGCACTGCGCAACGCCGGTATTGATCCTGGTCATCTGTGCCTCGCAGCCGAACTGAAAGGGTGCGAGCTGCATTCGGCCGCCAGCCAGAACGGCTGGCACAAGACCTCCGACGGTGGCACAACCACCACCGCACCCACCGATAAAGCGCCGGTCTGAGGAAAAGATCATCATGCGGGAATTGAGCGCCGCCGCGTGGGCGCATTTCGAGCGGCCGCGCAATGTCGGCGGTCCGGCAACTGACCAACCCAATACAGTCGAGGTCCAGGTAGGTGAGCCGGTCAGCGGCGCTGTGTTACGACTGCATTTACAGATCAACGAGCAAAATGTGATCAACCAGGCTCTGTTTCAGGCTTACGGCTGTGGCTGGCTGATCGCCTGTGGCTCGCTACTGACCGAACTCCTCCAAAACCAGACTATGGTCGAAGCCGGGCACTTCCGTCACCATACGCTGGTCGAACGCTTGGAGATACCGCCGGAAAAACTGTACTGTGCAGTACTGGCGGAAACTGCGCTCAAGTCAGCGTTGCGGGCCTTCGCCGCCAAGAATTCGGCGTGCGTTGACCCGGAACCGACTGCATCACCTTAACCGCTTGAGAGGAAAAACCTTATGACAATCACTCTGACCGAAAAAGCGGCCGCTCGCGCCCGCGATCATCTCGCCCAAAAAGGGCAAGCCCAAGGCTTGCGGCTGGGCGTGCGTAACACCGGCTGTTCGGGCTACATGTATACCGTCGCTCTGGCCGAGGCCATTGAACCGGACGATCAGATTTTCGAATCCCAAGGTGTCAAAATCGTGGTGAGCACCAAAAACCTGCCTTATCTCGAAGGCATGGAAGTGGACTACGCCAAACAGGGCTTGAATGAGGGCTTTCGCTTTAACAACCCTAACGCCAAGGCGATGTGTGGCTGCGGCGAAAGCTTTAGTGTTTGACCCCTGGCCAGAAGGGCGCGGGATTTTTGCCAACCCGCGCCAGTTTCACCGCCATAGCAGATCACTATCGGTTAGCCGCTCGGCTTATTCCCATGCCGCCAAATCAGCGCGCACGATTCGAATCCGTTGCATGATTTCCTCTCGCTTGAGGTTGAACAGCACCATTCCGACCGTGATCAAGGCGCCCAAGCCGATCAAGATCAGCGCTCGGCTCAAACCTTGATCCGGGTAAAAGCGGAGCAACTGCCCCAGCACGTTCAGCACCAGAAACGCCACGCCTGCATAAAGAAAAGCCCGCACGCGCAAGGCGATACCTAAAATTACACCAGCCAGCGCCAGTGCCAGCGCCAACACAAATACCCACAGTTCCGGCCGCAAAAATACATCCAGTCCCGCCCCGGCGTACAGGGCGCTCAAAGCTGCCAGGCGTGCGGTGCTCAACACCTTGGGTCGCAACTCCCGCCGGTGCAGGTGCAAGAGCACCAGCACCGAAACCGCCGCCGGGATGAGGTAAAACTGCCACAAGCCATAACGGCCCGCCCACAGCGGCGCCCACAAATAGACTGCGCCATTGAGGGCCAAAACCCCTAAATACAGCGGCAGCGGATTACGCAGCGTGCCAGCCAACGACAAATACAACACGGCCACTGCCAACAAGGCCCCACCGGTCCACGCCGAGGCGAGTTGCCACGGAACGGTCATCAGCGCCAGCAAAGGCAACAGCAACGCCAGCCGGTACAGAGGTCGGGATGCAGTCCATTGGTGCAGTAGAAAGGCGGTATAAGCGGCAGCCAGGAGAAGGACAGTATCGCCGACCATCAACGGCGCCAGGCCGAACCACACCAGGCGCCCGTAAGCTCCCAGCAAGCCCAGCAATAAGGCCGTTGCATAAATCCAGCGGGCTTCATTCGGCTGACGCCAGGCTCGAACTCCCGCTAACCCCACCAGCAAGAGCATGGTCATCCCTGCCGGCAGGGAATTGGCGCTTGGGTCAAAATTCCAGGCTACCGCTCCCCAACCCGTTTCATAAGCCAACCTGGCGCCGACATGGGCACCGAGCCAGAGCAGCGTCAGCGTCAATAACCAGGGCAACGCTTCCTGCAATGCCTGCTCGACCTCGTACAGCCGCCCGCTGATCCCTTCATTCACCCTCGCGATCTGATCGCTTAACCAAGCCGTCAAGCGTGATTGCACAGACATCAAGATCAACATCAGAAATACTGTCTGTAAGGCGTACCAAGGTGTGAGAGCACCTAACACTCTAACCGGCAACCCCGTCGTACCGATCAACCACGCTGTATAGCTGGCAGCCAAGCCCAGCACTAAGCCCAATTTCAAGCGGGCCGCTTCGCTCTGCCACCAGCCCTGCGCCAGCACCACCACCGATAGCACCCCTAGAGTTGCCGTAATACTGCCCCACTCGAAACCGGTTAGGGTCCACAATAAGGCGAGAATGAGCGCGGGCAACACAGCCAACCAGTGCCCCAAAGCCGACCGCCAAACCAGCCAGCGATCTGCTCGATAATGCCACGCCAATAACAAAGCACCATTCCAGCAGGCCAGCACGAGCGGCATCCAAGGCAATGGCAGTGCCAATTTTAGAAAAATGGCGGCCAACAGCAGGACCAAGGCCAGCAACACGCCATGCGCTTGCAACGTTTTTGGCCGGAGATGGAAGGCGTGGCCTGCCGTCGCAGTTAACAATAAAGTTGCCGCGATCAATCCCCACAGGGCCGGTTCCGGCAAGGCCCAACGCCAAAACAATCCACACTCTAGCCAGCCTAAGCGCACTAACAGCAACACAAAGACGGCAAAGGGTAGCCAAAATAAAGGGCCGGCCAGATTAGCTTGCCGCCAACCCAGCCCGTGCGCCCACCTTTGCCCGTGGCGCTGCCAAAGTGCGCCCAGGAAAAAAATACCATTGAGCCAGAGCAAGGCAACCACTACTCTGACCAAAACCTGGCTCAAGCCAGAGATGTCAGCAGCGGAACTCCACCACGCCAGATCAGCACCAGCGAACAAGCCGACGGCGGTCAGCGTCCCGACCGCTAACCAAGCCATCCCTGGCCAAGCGGTATTTCTCAACACCAGAAATAAATAGAGCGCAACCGCTACCAACCCCACGGCAGGGGACAAAACCCCGGCCATTACACCGAACACACCGCCACCCAGCACGCAAACTAACCCCAAAAGCGGCCAGATATCGGGCGCAACCGCCCATCCTGGGTGGCGGGCATTCCAACGTGGCAACAGCAGATTACCGTCAAACCAAAGCGCGTAGCCCCAGCCCACCACCAGCCAGACTTCCGTTAACCGACTGAAATCGCCCCAGCCGGCCAAACTCCAGGCCAAGGCGCTCGACAGCAGCGCCAGGCCAAAACCGCGCCAGGCGGCAGCGTTTGGCCATGGCCGCGCCACCGGCAACAGGGCAACGCAGAGTAATGCCAGCAAAATCGGCAAGCGAATATCACCCAGCAAACCCGCCAGCAGCGCGCCGGCCAACGCCAATAGATACAGCAGCGTGCTCGACCGCTGGACAGGCAACCGCCAATAGGCCAGTGGCACGGCTTTTTCTGACTCCAGCCCTAGCCCGACCAGCGCCATACCGGCGCTCAATAAGGCATTGACCAGCGGTTGGCCCAAGCCCAGCCAACTGGGAGAGGTCCAGTCAGCCTCCAACAACCAGCCGATCACTGTCAGGGTGATCAACACCGCATAGGCATAACGCGCTGAGCGGTAATGCCAACTGCCAACCAGGAATAGCAACCCAGCGAGCACCAGCGCGGGCAATAACGCCAGAGCCGGCAAGCCCAAAAACGTCAATCCTGGGCTGGCCGCCACCAACAGCGCCGCCACCAGCAGGGCAAAGCCAAACAGGCTTTCTTCCACCTGCCGCCGTCCATCAGCGCCACCGGGAACCGTAAAATCAAGCACCTGCACCAATCGCTCAATCGCAGGCTGTGCCAGCATCACCACCGCCACGCGCCAGACGAGCAAGACGTAGAGAACAGCGACCGTCGCCAGCCAGGGCAAGGTAAACCCCATGCGCTCTAACCCAACCAGCAACCCTACTAAGCCCAGCACGAAGGGCAGCGCCGCCCAACGGAACAACCGGAAATAGCCGATCAGTAGCAGACCAGTCACTACCCCTAACCCCACAGTCACCGGCCAACGCGCTGCAAGGCCACGATTTAGCAAAGCCAAGCCAAGCTGCACCAGACCAACGGCCCAGAGCAGCGCCATCGCCTGTTCCAGCGGTTGGCGGATTAAAGTGGTAACGGATAATTCCGCAGATTCCGACAGCGATTCAACCGAGGGATTGTCGAGATCCTCCGCAGCTAACATGCGGCGCACCCGCAACCTCCAGGCCAAACGCCATAAAATGACCCATAGCGCCGCCACCAAAATAAACTCGATAATCCCAGTGCCTGGTTCTGGGAAATAACCCCGCTTGACCAACAACCCAGCACCGGCGATGCAAGCCAGCACCCCATAGAACAACGCTTGCCGGTGCAAACTTAAGCTCAGCCATAACAGCAGCGCACCCGCCAAAATGAGTAGCAGGATCGGCTCCAGGCGGCCAAACAGCGCAGGCCACAAGGCCAAGCCCATCAGCAAGAGCGCTAAGGCCACCGTCGCCAGCGCGCTCGTAACCCACACGCGGCGGTTCTCAGGCGATTGTCGGGGAGCGTGCAAGCCCAATGCGGCCCATAATCCCGCCAGGGCCAGCCAGCCGTAAGAGGTCTGCATGGCCCAATCCAGGCCGAACAGATCCGGTAGATACCCGATGGCGACCGCTGCCAATCCTGCGACCCCGTAACCGGCATAGCGCCAACGGGTATGAACTTCCGACGACGGCAACAGCCACTGAGTAGCGAGATAGGCGAGTCCCGCCGCCAAAGCAGCCGTCGTGAAACCCAACCAACCCGGCGCATTGTGCGGCAAACTCCAGGCCATCAGCCCGACCAGAAGCACCGCAAAAGCTGCTATACACTGCTGGGCCATGAGCGGCCAACGGGGGCCTGCCCAGCGGCCTAACAGCAATAGCGCCAGCAACCCTGGCGCTCCGGCTAAACCGTGCCAAGCCGGTGGCAGCCAATGCAGTAGAGCCGATCCATACAGCCCCACCGTACAGCCAAATAGAAGATACAACGGCGGTAACGTTCGATAGCGCCACGCCATCCAACCGTATAACAACACCCCCAAAGCGAGTGTCAGCAACAGCGGCAGCGTGGACTGAAAGGCTATCGCGATAGCTACCGCTGATAAGCCGTAGAGGACAAAGGTGAAGCGGGACAGGAACGCATATTTGTTGACCCACTCCTTAAGAGCGGCGTCCACCGGACAGAGCAGACCGCACAGTGCCATCAGGAATGGCCCCGTATAGCCCACCGGCAAAGCGTCAGGCCACAGCCAGGTCAAATGCACAAATGACACGATAGCGGTATAAGCCAGCATCCCAACGGCGTAATACGTAGTCAGCCGACGATCCACGAATAAGCGCCGCAACCACTCGCTGGCAAAAATCCATAAACCGTAACCAAGTAGTCCTAACAAGAGAGCGTGCAGCACCATCAAGACTCGCCAGTCAGGCACGAATCCAGCCAGTGGCGCGGCCAGTTGCACCGCCACCAATGCGGTCAAGAGCCGGGCATAACGGCCCTGCAACACTCGGTCGATCAGGGCAGCGGCCAGATTGGCCGCCCAAGCAAAGGCCACTAATGTCCCCATCGCCAGCACCAAACCGACGGTCATCGGTAGTGCATCACCGTGGCCTGTAACCACCAAGCGCGTGGACATTCCCAGCACCAAGGGTGCTAATAGCATCCCAAGCGTCACCAACATATTGCCGGCAACCGCCAGTTCCGGGCGCTTGCGTCGGAACTGATAACCGGCCCACAGCAGGAAAGCACTCGCAACGAATAAACTGGCGAAGACCACCAGTGCGTTAAGAAAGCCGGAGGTGTTAGCGATCAAGAACAACGCACCGGCGATAAAACAGAAGCCGCCCACGAACCAGCCGACGTTCTGCGCTAGAAACGGCGCAATCAGCTTCGGCCAACCAGACATGGCCTGCAATGCCTTTTCCAGGGGACTTGGTGGCGCAGGCCGCCAAGCGGTGGCGTCCAGTGCGGTCATGTCCTTGACCACTCGCCCAGCAGGTAGCGCCGCCTCCACCACGGGACGCGCTATCGGTCGCTTAGCCGATTCTTCGGCATCACTTGGGCCAGCCGGAATAGCAGGGGGCACCGGCGAGGCCGCAGCCGACGGAGCGACCGTCCAGGCTGGCAACGGCGGTATCGTCACCGGCAAGGGTTCTTCATCGGTGACATGCTCTGGAGCGGCTCTCTTCTGAAGATCCGGGACAGCCGCTACGGTGGCCGGCGACCAGGGCGGCAATCCTGGCGGCGTTTCGGCTCCTTGTGCTAGCAACCGCCACGCCGCTAGCCGCCGCCGCTGCCAGTTGGCATCCTCTGCCTGTACTCCACTTTCTCCCAGATGCCGTTGCCAAAGCCGATCCAATCCGCTGGCGAGTTGCTGGTGCTGGGCTGAAGCCAAGGCGCCCGAATCGAGCAACCGGTTTAACTCCAGCCGTAACAGCACCAGATTTTCCATATCGACCGGCCCATAGCGCGAATCACCGCCGGCCAAATCGAGAATTGGCGGCGACCGCTCAAGCGGTGGTGACGCTTCTATCGGCCTGGACGGCTCCGCTAATCCGTCGCGTAATAACCGGACCTGACGACGCGCGATGACCAAAGCGATCAATAGGATGATCGGTGAAATCAGCCAGGCTCCAAGCAGTACTATCAAGAAGACTAATTCCATGATCGCTCTTTACTCCACAGATGAACCCGTCACCCCGCAGCGCCCGCTCATTCCTTGCGGGTCACTTGCTGCTTGAGCGCAGCAAGTTCTAGCTCCACTTCAGTATGGGTTTCCATCTTCAGGAACTCCCGTTCGATTTGGCTGTACTCTCCGTATAGCTCTTCGCGTGCTTCCATCACCGATTCCATTTCGCTCACCTTATCTGCCATCCGACCGAACGAATTGTTGAGATCAAGGCCGGTCTGGAAGCGGTCGCGGACGTAATCCATCTGTTCACGCGCTTGCGCCGCCCGCTGCCGAGCGACCAAGCTGCCTTTTTTCAATCGTGCTTCTTCTAGCTTCATCTCCAGCGCCCGTAATTGGGTTTTGAGACGTTCGCTAGTCCGCCGTGCCGATTCCCAAGACATCTCCAGATTGGCAACGATATGATCGTGGTCTTTCTTGCGCATCAGCGCCTCCCGCGCGAGCGCTTCATTGCCAGATTCCACTGCGCGTCGCGCGCGTCCATGCCATTCTTCAGCCTGCCGTCGCTGGCTCTCTAGCTCCTTGGCCAACTGCTTTTCGCTGGCAACCGCATCAATCACTCCTTCGCGAGCACTGTTGATGTTCTCCTCCATCTCGCGAATGAGTTGTTTGATCAACCGTTCCGGGTCCTCGACCCGATCTACCAGATCATTGAGATTAGCGGTAATAACGTCGCTGATACGCTTGAATAGATTAGCCATATTCGCCTCCAATGAGTGACAATTTAGGGAAAGCATAGTCGGATTATAGGGGAGAATTAATCTTATGAACAGTGTTTAATTTTAATTTTTTAAGAATCTGTCAAATCATCGATACCCAGCCATTCCAGGAATTCCGCTAGCCGCCGAGCGGGTTTTAGTCTGCTATCATGACGCGCTCGCACCGGACACCCCGGCCCCTGTTCCGCACATCACCCGAACCGCCATGAACCCAGTTTTAACGATAGCTCAGCGTGCCGCTCTCAGCGCCGGCCGCATCCTGCTTCGCCATTTCGATCACCTCGAACGGCTCAATGTCACCGCTAAACAGCGCAATGACTTCGTTAGCGACGCCGATCTGCAAGCCGAGCAAGAGATCATCCAAACCTTGCGCAAGAGTTATCCCAATCACGCCATCCTCGCCGAGGAGAGCGGTGCCCAACCGGGACAAGAAGAGTATCAATGGGTCATCGACCCATTAGACGGCACCACGAATTTCCTGCACGGCATTCCGCACTTCGCTGTTTCCATCGCTTTGCGCCATAAAAACCGTCTGGAAGCGGCCCTGATTTACGATCCAATCCGGCAAGAGATGTTTACCGCTGCACGCGGTGGCAGCGCGCAGATGAACGACCGGCGCATCCGGGTCAGCGGCGTCAACGCGCTGGAAAACTCGCTCTTAGGCACCGGATTTCCGTTCCGCCATCCCACCCATCAGCCGGCTTACCTCAACATGTTCAGTGGCCTGTTCGGTAAGTGCATGGAGATTCGCCGGGCTGGGGCCGCGTCGCTGGATCTAGCTTATGTCGCTTGCGGCCGCTTAGATGCGTTTTGGGAGATTGGCTTAAAACCGTGGGATATCGCGGGCGGCGCTTTGTTGGTACAAGAAGCAGGCGGGCTGGTTAGCGACTTCGGCGGCGGCAACGACTTTATGCAAACGGGCAATATCGTTGCCGGTAATCCGAAACTATTCAAAGCGTTGCTACAAGAGATTCAGCCTCACCTCACCTCTGAGCTAGCCCGTTAGCGCCGAAACCCTGAAGTGATCGGATAGCGGCGGTCGCGGCCAAACGCGCGCGGCGTAATGCGTACGCCAGGCGCCGCCTGACGGCGCTTGTATTCATTGACGATCACCAGCCGCGCCACCCGCTCCACCGTCGCCCGATCAAACCCTGCCGCGATCAATTCCTCAACCGAGCGGTCTTGCTCCACGTAGCCGTGAAGAATGGCGTCCAATACATCGTAGGGCGGCAGGCTGTCCTGATCGGTTTGATCCGGCCGCAATTCCGCTGACGGCGGCCGGTCGATTACCCGTTGCGGAATCACCGGCGACAGGCTGTTGCGATAGGCCGACAGTCGATACACCATCGTTTTCAGCACATCCTTAATCGGCGCGAAACCGCCCGCCATGTCACCGTACAATGTGGAATAGCCGACCGCCGTTTCGCTCTTGTTGCCGGTGGTCAACACCATCTTGCCGGTCTTGTTGGAAATCGCCATCAGCAACACACCGCGGCAGCGGGCTTGGATATTCTCCTCGGCGATACCCGGCGGCAACCCGGCAAACACCGGCTGCAACACCTGCAAGAAGGCTTGAAAGGTCGGCTCGATGGGCAGCGTGTAATAGTTAACGCCCAAGGCGTTGGCTTCCAATTCGGCATCGGTATTACTCATATCGGCGGTGTAGCGCGAGGGCATCGACACCGCCTCGACCCGCTCCGCACCCAAAGCATCCACCGCGATGGCCAGGGTCAGCGCCGAGTCGATACCGCCGGATAAACCCAGCACCACGCCGGGAAAACCGTTTTTCTGCACGTAATCGCGCACGCCCAGCACTAAGGCTTGATAGATGCCTTCTTCCAAACCCGGCTCGGCGGCAATTGGCCCCTGAACGGGCACCAGACCGGTCTCAGTGTGCTGAAAATCGACTGGATAGAGACCTTCTGCAAAGAAAGGCGCTCGTTGGATCAACGTACCGTCCGCACCGACCACCATCGACCCGCCGTCGAACACCAATTCGTCCTGGCCACCGAGCAGGTTAACGTAAACGATGGGAACGCCGTTCTCCGCGACCCGCTGGCGCAGCACATCCAGCCGTTGATTGCCTTTACCAGCGTGGTAGGGCGAGGCGTTGAGGTTCACCAACAATTGTGCCCCAGCCTGGGTGGCTTGCGCCATCGGGTCAGGCTGCCAGGCATCTTCGCAAACCGTCATGCCGACCCGAACGCCTTTAACCGTTGCGATGCCCGGCTCGGTCCCGGCGATAAAATAGCGTTTCTCGTCGAACACGCTGTAGTTCGGCAGTAGTTGCTTGCAGTAAGTCGCCTGGATCGCGCCATCGTCCAGCAGCACAGCCGCATTACGCAACCCTGCCGATGTCCTATTGGGGCAACCGATCACGGCGGCGATGCCTGGCATCGCTTGGCGCAGCCGCTGTAGCGCCGGTTCGACCTGAGCGATAAAGCCAGGACGCAACAGCAAATCTTCCGGCGGATAGCCGGTGAGCGCCAGTTCGGGAAAAACGATCAGATCGGCCTGCAACCGGTCGCGCGCCGCCAGCGCGGCGGCGATGATTTTGTCGGTGTTACCGGCGATATCGCCGACCAGGAAATTCAACTGGGCCATCACGACCCGAAAAGGGGTAGCGGGAGCGATCATGGCGGACGGCGATCTCCTCGGCGACTGTCGGTCAATAAACCAACATTAAGGCTTGCAGATAGCAAAAGGGGCGCTTTCGCGCCCCCGATTGGCTGTAAACTCGGACAGGAATCCGACGATTACGGGAAGAACTTCTTCATCGCCGCGCCGATATCGGCCGGAGAACGGACGATAGTCGCGCCCGCCGCTTCCAGCGCCGCGAACTTGTCAGCCGCCGTACCCTTGCCACCCATGATGATCGCGCCCGCATGGCCCATACGCTTGCCGGGAGGTGCGGTGACGCCGGCGATGTAGGCCACCACCGGCTTTTTGACATTGGCTTTGATGTAATCAGCCGCTTCTTCCTCGGCGCTGCCGCCGATTTCACCGACCATCACGATGCCTTCAGTCTGCGGGTCGTCCTTGAACAGGGTGATGACATCGATAAAGCTCATGCCGTGAATCGGGTCGCCGCCGATGCCAACGCAGGTCGATTGCCCCAGCCCGGCGCGGGTGGTCTGATCGACTGCCTCATAAGTTAGGGTGCCGGAGCGGGAGACGATGCCGATTTTGCCAGGCTTGTGGATATGGCCGGGCATGATGCCCATCTTGCAGCCGCCGGGGGTGATCACACCCGGACAGTTGGGGCCGATCAGATAGGTGTTGGGATAGTTGTTCATCAACACCGCTTTCACTTTCAGCATGTCCGTGACCGGAATGCCCTCGGTGATACAGGCGATAACCTTAATACCAGCCTCAGCCGCTTCCAAAATCGCGTCACCGGCGAAGGCCGCCGGCACGTAGATCATACTGGCCTCGGCCCCGGTGGCCTCGACCGCTTCGCGCACGGTGTTGAACACCGGCTTGTCCAAATGCTTGGTGCCGCCCTTACCGGGGCTGATGCCGCCGACCAGATTGGTACCGTAAGCGATGGACTGTTCAGAGTGGAAGGTGCCCTGCGAGCCGGTGAAGCCCTGGCAGATGACCTTGGTGTCTTTGTTGATCAGAATGCTCATGGTCGTCTCGTTCTCTCTAAATCGTGGAAACCGAATGCGCCGATTACTTGACGGCGGCTACCGCCTTTTTGGCGGCATCGGTGAGATCGTCGGCGGCCATGATGTTCATGCCCGATTTGGCCAGCATCTCACGGCCCGCTTCCACGTTGGTGCCTTGCAGGCGCACCACCACGGGCAGGGTCAGCCCCACTTCCTTGACGGCGGCGATAATGCCTTCGGCGATGGTGTCGCAGCGGACGATGCCGCCGAAGATATTGACCAGAATCGCCTTGACCTTGGACGAAGACAGAATCAGTTTGAAGGCGCGAGCGACACGCTCAGCGGTGGCACCGCCGCCCACATCCAGGAAGTTGGCTGGTTCGCCGCCTTGCAGTTTGATGACGTCCATAGTCGCCATCGCCAGGCCAGCGCCGTTGACCATGCAGCCGATACTGCCGTCCAGCGCCACGTAATTGAGGCCGATTTCGTGGGCAATATGCTCGCGCTCGTCTTCCTGGGTGGGATCGCGCATCTCGGCGGTGTCCTTGTGCCGGTAGAGGGCGTTGTCGTCCAGGCTGACCTTGGCGTCCAGCGCCATCACCTGACCGTCGGTAGTCACGATCAGCGGATTGATCTCGACCATGCTGCAATCCTTTTGCGTGAACAGGTTATAAACCCCGCTCAAAACTTTAACCAGTTGATCAACCTGCTTCTTTTCCATGCCCATGCGGAAACCCAGATCGCGCGCTTGGTACGGCTGAATGCCAGCGACCGGATCGACGGTAATGGTCAGAATCTTCTCGGGCGTCTTGGCGGCAACTTCTTCGATGTCCATGCCGCCTTCCGAGGAGCCGATCAGGATCACGCGCTTCTTGCTGCGATCCACCAGCGCACTCAGATAATATTCCTTGGTGATGTCCACCCCGTCTTGAATCAGCAGGGCGTGAACTTTGACACCATCCGCGCCGGTTTGCTTGGTCACCAGGGTCGATCCCAGCAGCTTGCCGGAGATATCCTCGACATCTTGCAGGCTGCGCGCCAGCTTGACGCCACCCGCCTTACCGCGACCGCCCGCGTGAACCTGGGCCTTGACCACCCAAAGTGGGCCGCCAATTTGCTTGGCCGCTTCGACCGCTTCCTGCTGGGAAGTGACCTTAATGCCGCGGGGTATCGCCACGCCGAATTGCTGTAGGAGTTCTTTTGCTTGGTATTCGTGCAGGTTCATGCGGATTACATCCCCCTTTTTCAGTGAGGTTGTGATTGTACCCCGAAATCTCTCATCGTTCACGCCCGCCTTAAAATCGGTGACGGCCGGCCCATTCGGGCGCCGATGGAGTTACAATTATAGCTGATCATAACCCTTTCAGAAAAATCCCTTCCTCTTGCCTCGCTATGGCCGCCGCTGAGTATTCCGCTGGTCTATCCGCCGAGCTTCATCTGGATCGTCGCCATCGGTGGCGAGCTTTCCGGGTCGCTAATGTTTACCGAGTAACCCTGGCTATCGTCCTATTAACGGCATTGGCCCTGGGTGAGCAAAACCGCCTGTTCGGCAAGCAAAATCCTTCACTTTTTCTCACGACTGTCCTTGCTTACATGGCCTTGGCGTTGGCAGGCATCGCCGGCAGCTACTGGCGACGACCAGCACTGATGATCCAGGCCCATGTACAGATGCTGGGGGACTTGATAGCGCTAACGCTGATGATCCATACCTCTGGGGGCCTAGCCAGTAGTCTGAATAACTTGATGATTACCGCTATTGCCGCCAGCAGCATCCTGTTACCACTGAGTTCGGCCTTGCTGTCCGCCGCAGTGGGATTTTTTCTATTGGCCGGCTCCTGGGCCATCACGCAATGGCAAGCCAGCGACCGGACAGGGCAAGGGTTTCGCCTGCCTGATGGTGGGTTCGATATTCCTTCTTGGCTGGGCGTCTCCGACGATCTGGTGCGGTTGGGGGTTTTAGGGGCCGCCTTGTTCATTGCGGCTGGCCTGAGCCATGCTCTGGCGGAACGGGCACGCCGTAGCGAGGCCCTCGCGCGACGGCGCACCTGGGAGCTAGTGGAAATCGCCGAGTTGAACCAGGGTATTATTCAGCGTTTACAGAGTGGTGTGGTGGTGGTAGACCGAGCCGACCAAGTGCAATTGTTGAACGACACCGCACGAGAATTGTTGGATTGCCGTTGGGCACAACCCCCCGTACCCTTAGGGGAGCTATCGCCACCGCTGTATCGGCAGTTGCAAGCTTGGCGCGCCAATGCTGGCGATATTCCAGTGTTCCGAGCGGTCGAGCATCGACCGGAACTGATCCCACGTTTCGCTCATCTTGGTGGTAGTAATGAAGCGAATACATTGATTATGTTAGAGGATTCTGAACAGGCCGCCGAGCGGCTCCAGCAGATCAAGCTAGCCGCTTTAGGCCGCTTGACGGCGGGTATCGCCCATGAAATCCGTAACCCGCTCGCAGCCATCAGTCACGCCGCCCAACTTTTACAGGAATCTACTGATGCCAGTACCGGCAACCGCCGGCTCGGCCAAATTGTCCATGACAACGTCCAGCGCGCTAACCGCATCATCAACGATGTGCTTGATCTTGCCCGGCGAGATCGGGTACGGTCAGAGCGACTGGGGCTTGAGCCTTGGCTCGCGACGTTTGTTCGGGAGTTTCGGCACGGACCGGAAGGAGTAACGCCTACTTGGCAATCAACCGTTGATCCCGCCGATCTGGAGATCATGTTCGACCCCCACCAGTTACGGCAAGTGCTTTGGAATCTCTGCGCTAATGCGTGCCAGTACGGCAGCCAGCCCGGCCAAAGCCCGATAATTACTTTGAATGCCGGCCTAGAAGCAGAACGTGGCCGGCCGTTTCTGGATGTACGCGACGCAGGTCCTGGCGTCAGGCCAGAAAATATTGAAAAGCTATTCGAACCGTTTTTTACTACCCGCTCGAAAGGCACTGGCCTCGGGCTTTATCTGGCACGCGAACTGTGCGAAGCCAACCGCGCCCATTTACAATATTTAGCTATTGCTGAAGGTGGTAGCTGTTTCCGTATCACCTTCGCTTCCGCGAGTTCAGCTACCGAGATGGATTTATGGACGACCGCAACGCCCTGATCGTGGACGATGAAGCCGATATCCGCGAATTGATTGAACTGACTCTGGCACCGCTGGGGGTGACATGTTTTTTGGCCGAAACCCTGGATGAAGCACGGGCTTTGCTTAAACGCCAACCCCTCAGTTTCTGCATTACCGACTTGCATCTGCCCGACGGTAACGGTCTGGAGCTGGTCGCGCATATTCAAAAACATCACGCGGCATTGCCCGTCGCGGTGATCACCGCCCATGGCAATGTCGAAAGCGCGGTGGAAGCCCTGAAATTGGGCGCGTTCGATTTCATTTCCAAACCCTTTGAGCTTTCAACGCTGCGTGACATCGTAGCAACCGCCCTGCGCCTGAATCGAGGTAGCGAAACGCGCGCCGGTGAAAACCGCCCCAGCGACAGCCGCTCCGGCGATCTGCGGCAACCTGTGTTACTCGGTCATTCCGTGGCGATGCAGGATGTTCGGGCGCTGATCGCCAAACTGGCCCGTAGCCAAGCCCCGATCCTGATCACTGGCGAATCCGGCACGGGTAAGGAGGTGGCCGCTCGGCTTGTTCATCTGTCGGGGCCGCGCGCTGACAAGCCTTTCGTGCCTGTGAATTGCGGCGCAATTCCCGAACAACTGATGGAAAGCGAGTTGTTCGGCTATAAAAAGGGCAGTTTTACCGGCGCCACGCAGGATAAAAGCGGCTTATTTCAGGTCGCTCGCGGCGGTACGTTGTTTCTGGATGAAGTGGCCGAATTACCAATGCACATGCAAGTGAAGCTGTTGCGAGCCATCCAGGAGCGAGCGGTGCGGCCGGTCGGTGCCCCATCCGAAATTGCCATTGATGTGCGGATTCTCAGTGCGACCCACAAAAACCTAGCGGCTCTGGTGCGTAATGGGGCTTTCCGCCAGGATTTATTCTACCGTTTAAATGTCATTGAGTTACAGATGCCCAGCTTGCGTGAACACCCGGAAGATATTCCTGAATTGGTCGCGGCCACCTTCGAGCGGCTGAGCCAGCAACCAGGAGCACCCAAACTAGGGGTCACGCCTTCCGCACTGGAAGCGCTGCAACGCCATACTTTTCCGGGCAATATCCGTGAGCTGGAAAATATTTTGGAGCGGGCGTTCACACTCTGCGAGAACGGAGTCATCCAACCGGAAGATTTGCTGCTACCGGCACCGACCAGTGCACTATCGTCCCCCGTGGTTCGCGCCGCTCCACCGTCTATTGACCATCCGCCGCCACGCGCTGAACCCGCAAAGCCGGTTATGCCCCTACGTCATGCGGATGAGGCAAAAACCCAGCCGATGACTCCCGTTGTCAGCGATCTGGAAGGTTATCTGGAGGGCTTGGAAAGAGCCGCTATCCTCCGCGCTCTGGAAGCGACTCGCTATAACAAGACCGCTGCCGCTGAAAAACTGGGGATTAGCTTTCGGGCTTTACGTTATCGGCTGAAAAAGCTGGGGCTGGAATAGCAGGATAGCCCCCAGCCATCTCTTGGCGGGCCGGAATCGCCATGTGCTGCGGTGAGTTTTGCAGTTAGCTACCTTAACCAAGCGTGGTTTGGCATCCTAAATGATCCCAAACTCCTCTCTCAAATCTGAAAGCTTTATCTGCGTCATAGCGATGCAGGTTCTTCCCAAAAATGTCAATTATCGTAACCCCCTACTACAGCAGTAAAAGTTACTTATCCAAGCAACCTTGGACTGACATTTTTTGTCATGCACGCTCAATTTATGTCACTAAAAAAAATCATTTAAGCCATTTAAGATCTTTAACTTGTTGAACAAAAAAACCTAAAAAATTATTTTATTAATATTTTTCAAAAAGTTATTAATAAATTATTTTATAATCCTTGTATTGGCACGACTTCTGCAATCCTTAACCTCGAAGGGATCGCAAAGTGATCCCCGATGATTCCCAAACCAAAGCGGTTATCTTATCAAAAATAAGGAGTTGGCAATGAATAAGTTCCAAAAAGGCTTCACCCTGATTGAACTCATGATCGTCGTAGCGATCATCGGCATCCTGGCTGCCATCGCGATTCCGGCATATCAGGATTATACGATTCGCGCACAAGTTTCGGATGGTATGAGCCTAGCCTCTGGCGGAAAAACCGCTGTAAGCGAATACAAGATGACCAAAGGCACTTATCCGGCTGATAATCCTGCCGCTGGCGTGGCTGATGCTACCGATATTAAGAGCAAATACGTGAGTAGTGTTGCTATCCTTAATGGTTTGATTACCGTAACTTACGATGGCCCCGATGCGAACACTAAGCTCAAGCCTAAAACTCTTCTGCTAAGCCCTGTCTCGAATGTTGGCAGCATTGACTGGGTATGCAAAGGTGGCACAGTTGATTCCAAATACTTGCCTTCTTCTTGCCGCCGTTAATTACTGTCAGTTAGCTTAACCAGAAAAGCCTGGCTTCGGCCAGGCTTTTTGTCGTCGGATTTTTATAGATGGCAAGAAAAACACACATAGTCGTCATTAGTATTTTACTGGCTACCAGCTGGATCCTAGCTTTCTTAATTTACACACCAGGATTGAAAGGGCCCTTCTTATTTGATGATTTTCCTAATTTAGAAAAAATTGGCGCACTCGGCCCGATTAAAAACTGGGAGCTTTTTCAAGCCTATATCTCCAGTGGATTTTCTGGTCCAACAGGACGTCCTATTTCTCTACTCAGCTTCCTTCTGAATACCAATGACTGGCCAGCTGATCCTGAACCATTTAAGCAAACTAATCTCTTAATTCATCTTCTTATTAGCGTTATTCTTTTTTCAACAATTCGCAAACTCCTAGTTTCCATCAGCCGATCCTGGCATGAAGCTAATTGGATCGCGCTGATCGCTACAACCCTGTGGCTACTCAATCCATTTCTAGTTTCAACAACGCTGTATGTCATACAACGGATGACACAGCTTGCTGCCCTATTTTCCATTCTAGGTATTTGGGGTTACTTACAAGGGCGAAGCTGGCTATCTACCCGACCATATCTCGGGTATATCACTATTAGCTTTAGTGTGGGATTAGGAACATTTTTAGCAGTCTTTAGCAAAGAAAATGGTGTGCTATTGCCATTGCTTATTCTAGTCATTGAGCTAACGCTAGCTTTTCACTGGAAAACACCTGCTCCAAACTGGCGTTGGACTATAGTATTTTTAGGATTACCTGCGCTAGTTATCATTGCTTATCTAGCTACCCCGCTTAGTCATATTGCAAGCCCGATCCCAACCCGAAATTTTTCCTTATTAGAGCGGCTGCTAACCGAGCCTAGAATACTTTGGGACTATCTATTCCACCTATTCATCCCACATATTCAAACTCGCGGCCTCTATCAAGATGGCATTGTCGTTTCGAAGGGATTTTCTACTCCTTGGACAACACTGACCGCGTTATTAGGACTGATTATCTTAACTATAGTTGGATGGTTAGTACGACAGCGCTGGCCATTGGTGAGCCTGTCTATATTATTTTTCTTAGCCGGACATTTGCTTGAGTCGACGACTATAGCACTTGAGCTCTATTTTGAACATCGCAATTATTTACCAGCTATATTTCTGTTCTTACCCATTGGATCTGCGCTCATGGCGCTAAATGAACGACACAAACTAGCGCTCGGCACTCTAGCAGCTATTTTTATATATGGTACTTATGCCATTGCAACCTGGCAGGGCGCGCGTCTCTGGGGTAATGAGAATCAACTGATGCTAGTATGGGCAGAAATGAACCCGCTTTCACCTCGTGCTCAAAGTTCAGCGGTCCAAGCCTTGTTACAAATGGGTAAGCCGTCTGAAGCTTATGTGCGCATGGAACAAGCTTTGCGAAAGATCCCTGATAGCTCACTCCTTACCAGTAGCTATCTCTCTCTCAAAGCTAATCTAGGTGTCCTCAATACTAGTGAATTTACTGAACTTGCCAACCGCTTGCGACAACAGCCATTCGATGCACAGATGCTGCGCGCCCTAGAACATTTGGTCGATACTTTGAATACAAATGCGCCCCTACCTGAGCACAGCGCGATCATGATGTCTCTGTTAAGTGGATTGCGCGATGATCTCAAGGGGCGGGTTTCTGTAGCTCATCGCTACACTTATTATTTACAAGCACTATTATTGTTAGATCAATGCGATGGGAATAAAGCTTACCCCTATTTTAAAGAAGCCTTATCACATTACAGAAGGGTACAAACCGGCTTATATATCGTTAGCCTCCTTGCGACTCGCGGTTACTATCAGCAAGCAATGGATATATTGGATCATCTCAAGGAAGTGTTAGACGTTCAACCTGATAGCGCGCTTGATCGACAACGTGACACCTACAAGCAAGAAATTGTTCGATTGCGTAATATCCTACAGAAAGATATGCTCAACCCTTCCCAGACGGCGGATAAAGCTCATCAATGCCTCTGGCTCCAAAATCAGATCAATCACTAAAAAATTAGAGAGGCGTATGATTCCAGATAAAAAATTACTTGTTTTATCATCTAGTTACCCAAGATGGCTTGGAGACCACGAGCCGGGTTTTATCCACGAACTATCAAAAAGACTCACTGATCAATTTCAAGTAAGGGTGCTCTGCCCACACACGGCAGGCACGGCAGTGCATGAAAATTTCGAAGGGGTCCAAGTAATACGTTATCGCTACGCGCCGGATTCACTGGAAACTTTGGTAAACGATGGCGGTATCATTAATAACTTAAAGCAGCAGCCGTTGAAATGGTTACTAGTGCCACCTTTTTTATTCGGGCTACTTTGGCGGACTTGGCGCGAGATTAATCGTTGGAGACCCGACTTAATTCATGCCCACTGGCTGCTACCGCAAGGTTTAGTGGTGGCATTGCTCAGTCTGCTGAACCGGCAGACCCCACCTTTTCTAGCGACGTCCCATGGCGCTGATCTGTTTGCTCTGCGTGCTTGGCCACTAAAATTTCTTAAAAGCATTGCTGTTCAGAAAGCTGCTGCCTTAACGGCGGTGAGTCATGCGATGACAACAGAATTAGCAGCCCTCGGAGCACCTCTTGACAAAATTAATGTACTACCCATGGGAGTTGATATCAACCAACGCTTTACTCCCTCATCCAATCAGCCTCGCTCATATGATGAGATTCTATTTGTTGGGCGTTTAGTGGAAAAAAAAGGGTTACGTTATCTACTTGCTGCCATGCCGGAGATCATCGCCAATCATCCTTCAGTGTCTTTGACGATTGTAGGTTTCGGGCCAGAAGAAAGCGAACGGCGTGCCCAAGCTACTGCACTAGGTATTGCACACAAAGTCAATTTTATCGGCGCGCTAGCGCAAACGGAACTTCCAGTTCTTTATCGGCGTGCGGCTGTCTTCGTTGCGCCTTTCATTCGTGCTAGATCCGGTGATCAGGAGGGTTTACCCGTTACCTTGATGGAGGCAATTGCTTGCGGTTGTCCCGCAATAACCGGTAATCTGGAGGCTATGTCTGACCTGTTTGAAGCAGAAGAAATGGATATGTGCGTCGCGCCTGCTGATATTGGGATGCTGGCAAAACGTATCATCATCACCCTCAAACGGCCGGATGATGCCCGATACCGTGCCGAATGCCTGCGCCTACGACTTTCGCAGCGCTTGAGTTGGGAAACGATTACACAGCAATACAATACTTTATTGCAAAATATGTTGCCCTCTCCCTTTCCTAAGTAGCCTATTAAGAATACTCATGAGAAATAAGCAACCTAAACTCGTTCTAAGAGAAAGCTGTATTGAAGATTTAACACATTCCTGGATACCAGGTTATTTTCTTGAAGTAGGCGCTGGAACCGGTTACATGACGGTAAAATTTTTAGAACGTGGTTTCTACGGTAGTTGTTATGATTTGGGCCAAGAAAGCAGGAATCGACTAAGAGAGAATTTAACTACCTTCCAAGGGTATATCAATGTTTTAGATGATTTAAATTTTCTTACTCCCAATACATTCGATTACCTATTTGCTTTCGAGGTTTTAGAACATATTGACGATGATGGAGAAGCCTTAAAGCATTGGACAAAATATCTTAAACCAGGAGGTAGAATTTTAATAACTGTACCCGCACACACCAAGAAATTCGGAAAGTCCGATGAGGTCGTTGGCCATATTCGCCGCTATGAGCGACAGGAATTAATTAATATTCTCAAGGAAGCAGGATACAAAAATATCTCCTTAATTAATTACGGATTTCCTCTAACTGAAATCACCAGAATCATATCAAATTTACTAATCTCTAATGAGAATAGCTATTTAAAACTTACGCCTACAGAGAGGAGTACACGCAGCAGTTTTTCAAGGCCCCAACACATTCAAAAACTCCTCAGTAGATTAAACGAGAATATATTTTACCCTTTCAAGTTTATTCAGCGGATATTTTACGAAAAAGATTGGGGGGATGGTCTAGTGGCTACTGCTCAAAAGTTACAATCATTATAGGAGTAATATATTGACAACTATCTTAGAAAGGCGCATCATTTTCGATGCAGTCCAAATAAGCTTGTTCCATAGGTATGGCTATTTCACTCCAATCTTGAATTTTCAACTTTATTAACTCAGGCTGCATCAATTGATTTTTTAAGCATCTCGCTAAGCTTGATATATCATCTGCATCATAAAGTATTTGCTCGGAAGATTGAAACAGCGACGCCATTGACCCTACACACGCAACAGCAAGCGGTATTTCGCAAGCAACCATTTCATAAGCTTTTTGTGGAAAACTATAACGGCCGTAAGGCGTATCCCGCAGATAAACCACCCCAACATCAAGCATATTAAACAATTCGGCAGTTTGGGCATGAGGTAACACCCCTAAATAATGTATACGCGGGCTATCTGGCAGTGGACACTGCCGGTCCAAGGGACCAGCCAGGACTAAGTGCACATTTGGATCTTCCTTGCTCAACTGCTCAAAGGCCCGATACAGTGGTTCAATACCCTTCTCGCGCGACAGCCCACCGGCCGTACCAATGAGCTTGGCATCCGGTGGTAATCCCAAACTTTTCCGGCAAACACGGCGGTCGCGCGGATAGAAAATTGTCCGGTCGATGGTGCTCGGCAGCGCAAGTACCGCGCCGCGCGCCCGATAGTCGGTTCGCACCAAATCAGCCAGTGGCTCCGACACGCAGGTCACTACCGCTGCCCGGCGCAAGGCCCGGCGGTAGAGCGCAACCAAGCCAGGCAAACGAGATAAACCGAAGCTCTCGAAATGATCATACAGATCGACCGCCAACGGCACCTTCAGTCGTCCTGCCAACCAACTCGTCAAAACGATGATCGGCGCATCCGAAGCGCCCACCATGATATCAGGCGAGAAGGCATGCAACAGGCGCAAGGCTTGGATCGGGTAAGTTAGCCCACCGAAATCCGGTGTTAGACCAACCCAGCGCAAACGGCCCGGGCTGGCAGTATGCCACTCGTCTCGATGCTGCGTAGCACGATAGCTAAAACACAGACCCAGCACCTCATGGCCGCGCAGCGCCAGTTGACGCGGTTGTTCGTACAGTCGCGCATAGCGATCCACGATCACATCATGGCTCATATACTGACGCTTGCAGAGATAGGCGATGCGCATGGCGAGTTTTCTCAGGGTGGCCGGCGGCGGGCGCCGAGCCGACCGCCAAATCCATCCCAGAAACCTTGCAGGTAAGCGTGCATTTGGTGCCAGCGGTCGGGGTCGTGATATAAGCAATCTATCAGACGAATCAACAATCCAGGGATGGTTTCAGTCCAAAGTCGCCGGCCGTAATGGCGACGCGCGATGACTATCCGGTTACGCACGTCATAATAGCGTTTCCAAGGCGGCAGGAGCAGATTGTCGAACTGACGACCCAGCAGTGCGATCGTTCGACGGCCCGGTAAAGGATGGTTAAGGACACTGCCTGTAACCAGAAACAAGCGAGCGCCCATTCTGCGGGCACGCTCGCAATAATCGATGTCATCCCCGGCCAGAAACATCTCGGCATCAGGCAAACCGATTTGTTCGACGGCGTGGCGGTGGGCGAACAAACCCAGAAAGGTCAACGCGGCGACTTCAAGCAACGGCTCGGTCAGTTCGCCACTATATTTCAGGCGCGAGCCACCCGACACGGCCATGGCTGGCCAACACAACCGGCGTTGTGGATCATCCAATGCTATAGCGACCGAGCTGTATAAATGCGGCGGCCGCGGCTGGCAAGCAAGCAGCTGGGCTAGCGCCGATGGGTCCGGGCACGCGTCGTCATCCATCAACCAGAGCCAATCGTAACCGCCGTTTAAGCCATGGCACACGCCGGCATGGAAACCGCCCGCGCCGCCCAGATTCTCGGCCAGCCGGAGATAATCGATACGTGGATCATTGATGTAACCCCCTGCTCGCAACCATTCAGCCGTGCCATCGGTCGAGGCATTATCAACTAGGATGATTCGGTCTGGTGGCCTCGTCTGGTCGAACAACGCTGCTAGACAGACGGCAAGCAAGTGCAGTCGATTGTAGGTTACTAGAACGGTGGCGACGGTAGCAGCCATGGAGGTTGTATGTGCGCACCGATCAGGCCGAGCCGAGAATCCGCTCGGCGGTTTTTAAAGCAGCGGCAATCACTTGATCCATGTTGTAGTACCGATATTGCGCCAGCCGGCCGACGAAAAAAACGTTCCTCTCAACAGCAGCGAGTGCCTTATATTGCTGGTACAGAGCTTCGTTCTCCGGACGCGGCACTGGGTAATAGGGATCGCCTTCGGCTTGCGGATATTCGCGGACGATAGCAGTGTGCGAGTGTTGTTGGCCAGTCAGGTATTTGAATTCGGTAATGCGGGTATAAGCATGGTCATTGGGATAGTTGACCACCGCCGCCGGTTGATAGCGGGAAATCCCCGGCAGATGTTCGTGCTCGAAACGCAAGGAGCGGTACGGTAAACGGCCATAACAGTAATTGAAATAAGCGTCGATAGGACCCGTATAAATGATAGTTTTAGCTTTTATCTGCTGGCGTATGGCGAAAAAATCGGTATTGAGTTCGAGATGAATGTTTGGATGGTCCAGCATCCGCTGGAATAAAGCGGTGTAGCCATCCTTGGGCATGATCTGGAACTCATCGTTGAAATACCGGTCATCCCGATTGGTGCGTACCGGAATGCGGGCAGTAACAGCAGCATTGAGTTGGGAAGGGTCAAGGCCCCATTGCTTGCGCGTGTAGCCTCGGAAGAATTTTTCGTAGAGATCACGGCCGACAGTATTGAGGACGACATCTTCGCTGGTTTTGATCGGATCGCGGGGTTCCCGTACTCGCTCGAAATACGCTTGAATACCAACTTCATCGAGATTCAAACCATAAAGGCGGTTGATGGTATCTTGATTGATAGGGATAGGCAGCAATTGGCCTTCAACACTGGCAAGGACGCGATGTTCGTAAGGCAACCAGTCGGTAAAACGAGAAAGATAATCGACCACACGCTGAGCGTTGGTGTGGAAGATATGAGGGCCATAACGATGAATGAGGACACCTTGGGCGTCACACTCATCGTAGGCATTACCAGCAATGTGAGGACGCTGGTCAAGAACCAGTATTTGGTGACCTGCTCTCGCAAGTTGCTCAGCAACAACACTGCCAGCGAATCCGGAACCAACTATTACTATCTTAGTAGTACTCATAGCTATCTATTTATAGTCATCATTTAAAATTATTAGTTAATCTATTAGGAGTTACGTAGTTGCGGGCAAGTTATAAAGTGGATTAGCCAGGTAGGCCCGAACGCCGGGGCGGATGACAGCGAGCTTTGCCTCCAACCAACTGAGGCCGGTTTTGTAGCAATGCCATT
The DNA here is from genome assembly GCF_001051235.1 of Candidatus Competibacter denitrificans Run_A_D11. Classification (GTDB taxonomy): domain Bacteria; phylum Pseudomonadota; class Gammaproteobacteria; order Competibacterales; family Competibacteraceae; genus Competibacter_A; species Competibacter_A denitrificans. Next base: position 90,645 of record NZ_CBTJ020000001.1, read on the forward strand.
CCAAGCGCAAGAAGGCGCGTAACGCGAGACCGATGTGGTTGCGTTGAGCGCGCGCGACGCGGACTTGATCCTGCTCGATACTACGGTACTGCTTGATCGCACGATGATACGTTGCCGTTTTACGTACGGTGCTGCTTCTCGCCACAGCATCAGCGCATCCGGCTCCAATCGGTGCAGCAAGTGGGTAAACGTATCATGCGCCAAAGCCTGATTCTCGTCCGATTGTGCCCGCTCCGCTACCGTCGCGCTGCACACCTTCGAGGTCGCAATCAGAAACTGGACGTAATCTTCATCGGTCACTTTTGGTGGGTTCATTTCGCCTTTTACTCCTTCATCTCCAACTACGTAACTCCTATCTATATTAATTTTCTTGATTTAGCTAAATTTCTAAAAAAATTTGGGTTCATGAAAATTTTGCTTAGAATCATAATGAAACCATTAACCATTCCTATAAATCTCCTTAAAGATATATTGGCCCACAGGGAAAAACCATTATATAATCTAAAATTAGATACTTTTATAATTTCACCTGTGTTAGACACAGTCAATTGATTCTTTGTTAAAGAAAAAAGGATTTTTATAGGCACGTTTTCAAAAATAAAAATAGATTTTACCTTATTTATTTTCATTTGCTTGTATAAATAAAAGTCCCTGAAAATCCCTTTCCTTATCCACAAATCATTATGATTATACCATCGAAAAAGATATTTTCTAGAATAATTTACTAAGATAATAAAGCGAGTATTAGGGAACCTCCCTTTTAAAACATCAATAGTAAGCTTTACTACCGCGACAGACCGATCAGCAGATAAAAGAACAACATTATTAGTGCCAAAAAGAGCTTCAATATCTTTATCCTTAAAAAGATCACCAGAGCCAGCACAAGAAAAAGCCTCAATAGATCTATCCATCTTTCCAAATTTGGCTTCACAAAAATCTCTGAACGCCAAATTATATGCTTTTACAAAAGGAAAGTTCTTATTAACATACTGCGCATTAATTTTAGCAGCATGCAAAAGCCCAGAAATATAACAAAGATAAAATATTCTTCTAATACCAGAGTAAGTAACAGCGATAAAATAAAGATGATTACGCCAAGCATAGTAAACAAAAAGCGGACTAAGTGTGCGCTCCGAAAAACCCGGGTGAACCACCTCCGAAAGACTAGTCGCAACGACTCGATACCCATGATTGCGAATCCTCATACCCCACTCCATATCATCCCACATAAGAAAAAATCTTTCATCTAAAGCCCCAAAGGTATTTAGTAAGCTAACCCTAACTAGAGCCGAGCAGATCGCAACATAATCAACATCAATTATCTGTGCCTTCAAATCCAGATTAGGAATATTTGAAAACTGGGGAATGGGAAAAGTCGAAAAGGCACTAATCTTAGCCCCTAACTCACTAATAATGCTAGAATCATCACGATGCAAAACCTTTGAGCCAACCAGGGCAATTTTCTGATCAGATTCCATAGAAAACATAAGCCCTTGAAAAGCACCGGGCAGAACTTCTGCATCATTATCAAGCAACCAAGCAAAATCAAAACCTTGGGTTGCCGCATATCGCAAGACTGTATTGAATCCGCCGCTGCCACCTAAATTTGTATTATTAATAATCTTCTTAAGGTCTGGAAATTCCAAATCAAGCATCTGAATAGATTTATCTGTGGATGCATTATCAATTACAGCAACTTCAAAATTATAATTGGATTGACCCGATAAATCTTTTAAAACAGATTTAATTAATCTACGCAAATCGTCACAGCGATTCCAATTCAACAATCCAACAAAGACCTTCATACTGTTCATGTAATTTCACCCTATAAGCCTAACTGCAACCTGCTCGTGAAATTTATTATAACAAAGATATTCATAATCTCGACCTGATTTATTGATAAACTCCGAAAATGCTAGAAACTCGTGTTTTTCCCAGCCAGGATAATTAAAATACTCATCAAAAACAATTATAGTTCCAGGCATCAAGCGATCATTCAAAAAATCGAGAATAGTTTTAGTAGATGAATACAAATCACAATCGATGTGCAACAAGCTAATTGACTCTGAATACCTTAATAAAAATTCTGGTAGAGTCTCGTGAAAGTATCCCTTAATAAGCTTCACATTTTTTTCATAATTGAAATTATCGATATCAAAACCAAAAATCCCTTTCTCAAATCCATAACGCCAATTCTCAGGTAACCCTTCAAATGAATCAAAACCGAGGACATCTTTCTTAACCTTTTTTGCAATATAATTAATTGTTTCACCTTGATAGACGCCAAACTCGCAAATTAAGCCATCTAACAAATTCATTTGAGAAAGACAGAAATCAAGCACTTCAAATTTGCTATAAAGGGGCTTTGCCATCAGCATGTTTTCTTGAATATATTTCGCACTTGAAATTGTCGCAACCAAGGATGCCATTTCCGATAGATTAGAAAACTTTTCAGAAAACAAATTAATCTCATTTAGTTTACTATCAATCTCATCAATCCCAATAAATTTTCTAAGTCTCCTTTGAAAGTAAGTTACTAGTCTCATTAATTAAACTCCCAGCCTCCAGAGAGGCGAAAAAGCCCTTTGGACTTTCCTACCGCTATATCAAAACGGTTATCTCTATAAACCAGGAAGGTAAAATAACACTCGTTTTGCTCAATAATCTGCTGATCTTGTGATAATGCCCCTTCGATACGGTATTCGCCTGGATTTAAAAATTGAGAAGGTATTTTTATTTTTAGCTCTTTAGAATCTTGTGGTATAAACTCTCGGCTATCTGTAGTAACCCCAGAAAAAATTCCTACATCCTCTGAGTTAAAAATAGTAAACCCGAATGACAGTCTGTTCTCATTCAGAGTGCAAATCCTAAATAATAAAAAAGCATCTTGACAAGAATCAATTGAATCAACTTTAACATTATTCCATAAATAAATTCCAGCATGTTTAATATGTGGTCTCCTTAGATTTTTTAAATTTGCTTCCAAAAAGAAATGCCGAGACATCCTTAAATATTTTTCTGCTACAGATACAGAGTCATTAACACAGATAACTTCACCATTGTTTAATAATATTGCAGTTTTAGTCATATTTCTAATTGCTGACATATTATGACTAACTAAAATAATAGTCCTCCCCAATCTTGATACATCCTGCATTTTTCCAAAACACTTCTTTTGAAAAGCAGCATCTCCTACAGCTAATACCTCATCAACGACTAAAATCTCTGGTTCTAAATGAGCTGCAACTGCAAATGCCAATCTAACGTACATCCCTGATGAATAACGCTTAACCGGCGTATCCAAAAATCTTTCAACTTCAGCAAAATCAACAATCTCATCAAACTTGCGCTTAATCTCTTGGCGCAACATACCTAGAATAGCTCCATTCAAATAAATATTTTCTCGACCAGTTAATTCTGGATGAAAGCCTGTGCCAACTTCCAATAAACTAGCAACTCGTCCTCTAATACTTAGCCTGCCAGCCGAGGGTTCAGTAATCCGGCTCATAATTTTTAATAAGGTACTTTTACCAGCTCCATTGGAACCAATAATTCCAACAGACTCACCCCTCTGGATTTCAAAACTCACATCGCGCAATACCCATACTTCTTCTTGCTCATCACCGTATACAATAGGTTCACCTCGAAATAAAGCTTTAGACTTAGACCAATAATCACGTACATTTCGAACCATTACATCACGCAATGCCACATAACGTTCCCTCTCAGCCTCATGCCCAATTAAATATTTTTTCCCTAAACCCTCAGCTTTAATCACAATATCGGACATATAATATTTCTAACTTTTCTAATTAAATCAAATCAGCGAAAGATTTCTCCGCCTTCCTGAAGGAACCTATCCCTAGATAAAGAAAGCCAGTCACAACACCCAAGCTGAGTATAAAGCCTGGCCAATATAATGGGCTACCCCCTCCTAAAACACACCAACGAAAACCATCAATCACTCCAACCATCGGATTTAGGCTATATAGCAAACGCCAGTTCTCTGGTACCACTTGGCTACTAAAGCCCACAGGCGAAACATACAACCCAAACTGTACCAAGAAAGGGATAATATAGCGGAAATCTCGATACTTAACATTAAGCGCCGTAATCCACAACCCTGGCCCCAAACTTGCCAATAGTGCCACCAAAACAAACAAGGGTAACCAGAGGATCTGCCAGCTAGGTACAAACTTGTACCACACTAGCAACCCCAGCAAAATTATGAAGCTAATCAGAAAATCCACAAACGCTGAGATAACTGCTGCGGCCGGCATAATAATTCGTGGAAAATAGACCTTAGTAATTAAATTAGCGTTATTAATCAGGCTATTAGATGCATCGCCTAATGCAGTAGCGAACAGAGACCAAGGCAGCATGCCAGCAAAAACTAATAGCGTGTAAGGAGCATCACCATCACTCGGTAGCTTGGCTAGTGAACCAAAAATGACTGTAAATACTACCATCGTTAACAACGGTCTAAGCACTGCCCAGGCCACTCCAATGATGGTCTGCTTATAGCGGACGGCGATGTCACGCCACGCCAAAATTAGGAACAACTCTCGATAACGCCATAAGTCAGCCCAGTAGTTCTTCTCAGCACGACCTGGTTCAAGAATTAGTAATGGCTCATTCACAAAATTGTTTACTTTTATAGGTTGGCTTAAACAGCCTCTTAGGAGATGACCTCTTAAAAATCACCCTTAAACTCAAAAAACCATTAACTCTCGCCGCATAACTGCCAGTTCCCGATAACCGAACACAGCACTTAGATGATGCAACAACACATGGCCACCCTCACCCTGCCAAAGGTTATTGAGCACCCGCTCGATAGCGATATAACGCGCTATCAACTCACCAGGTAATTCCTGTTTTTTTCCTATCTCGAGGATTAACTCCAACCACAATCGGCTTACTCCCATAATAAAATATGGCCAAGCAGCACGCACCTCTGGTGACCAGCTTGGATCTGAGGTATCACTGATTTCCGGCCGAGTAATCTGGTTCGGCTCATCGTAGAGCACAGTTTCTACCACCCCGTCTTTCTGTAAACGTACCAATAATGGATCGGTAGCGATTAGAATATTAATACGCCTCGCTACCAATGCGGATGATCGAAAGATGAAACTGAACTGCCGACCAGCTTGATCGCGGGCAGCACGGCGATGAAACCGCCATAAAAGAATTTCATCTTGTTCAGCATCAAGTATTGGTCCAATAACCCGATCCGCCAGCAACAAATCTGGATACCAAATTGCTTCCTTGCTATCCGGCCATCGCAAGCGAAACTGCACATACCACCAACCTAATTTCTCATCAGAAGTTGGTTTGACGCTCGGCTTAACGCTCGCATCAGCCATCGTGGGTTCTGGCGAAATAGCACAACTGCTCAGTAGAATGAATAGGAAAAATAAGCTGATCACCCACCCCCACGAACGATCAACCATGAAGAAAGCCCTATTCACAAACATAATTTTTATGAAAACCTTTGTAGCAACCTACACCGCCTAGCCAATACCAGTAGTCGAACAATTGGGCCTAATCTCGCCGAGTCCGCCGCTGGTCATCCTCAACCCCTTTATAGTGCAAAGCAGAAATCTGTTCTGAAATAAGTCCGATCAAAAATAATGATAAGGAATAGATCAGTAACACAGCACTCATATTAGTAAATCGGTGCATGGTAAGATAGGTATAGCCGTAATACCCCATGCCGATCAGCAAAAAAACCAAACTTAATGGTAAAAAAAACCGCATCGGCGAAAACAGCGCGCCCACTTTAAGAATGATAAGAAAGAATTTTGTCCCATCTCGCAGTAACCGAATATGGCTTTTACCCCCCCGCTGACCTGCTCGAATAGGCACATAGGCAACTGGAAAACCCGACCGAAAAAAAGCCATCGTACTGGTGGTGGGATAAGAAAAACCATTCGGCAATAAATAGATAAACTTACGGAAATGGCGAGCACGAGCAGCGCGAAAACCGGAGGTTAAGTCCTCAATATGATAGCCTGTCATCCAGGAGGCTAAACGATTGTAACTGTGATTCGCCAAACGCCGGCCAAACGAGGCGTGGGTATCGGCCTGACGAGCACCCACTACCATTTCGTATCCTTCAGCCATTTTCGCTAGCAGCCGCTCAATGTCAGCCGGATCATGCTGACCATCGGCATCCATAAAGACCAGCACATCACCCGTGGCATGACGCGCACCTGTCTTGATCGCTGCTCCATTACCCATCGAATACGGATGCCGCACCACGCGCGCCCCATGGTCCTGCGCTATTTGGGCGGTGGTATCAGTCGAACCGTCGTCCACAACCATGATCTCCGCTACTGGAAAGCGCTCTCGCAGCCGAGCCAACAGCGGCGGCAAATTCACCGCTTCGTTCTTGGCAGGCAAAATGATGCTGAAGGTAGAATTCATCAAGGTCCAGGCCCAAGCAAAACTGCCACAAGGTAATCCACTCGTTGATCGGTACCTATCCGGTACCGCAAGATTAGCGTTTATCCGAATTGACGTATCGATTATTATGCAAGTGAAAACATCATTTGACTACTAACAATCCACTGGTTTCTCATCATTCCAGGCTGCTTCCTTTCACAACACCGACATGAGGATTATAGGCAATGTTATTAATGCCAGCGCAGTTTCAACTGTGAGAATAGCGGCGATCAATGGAGCATCACCGCCCAATTGCCGAGCCAAAATATAGGCTGCCGAAGCGCTGGGCAGGGCCGCAAATGTCACCAGCACGCCTCTCTCCAATGATCCAAGACCCATCATCCAGCAGAATATCCCAGCCAGCGCAGGCATCACCAGCAACTTCAACACGCTTGTGCTGATCAATAATCCCGGTCGCATGAGCGCATCCAGTCGCAGACCCGCCCCTACCGCCAGCAAGCCGAGTGGCAGGGCTGCCCGGGCCAGCGCATCAAGTACCGCTGCCGATCCCCATGGCAGGCCCACACCCCCTACGTTCAGCCCGATACCGGCCAGGCAAGCCAGGATCAACGGGTTCGTGACTAAGCCCCGCAACACGCTGCCCACAGTCGCCTTTCCACCCGCGTGTGTATTCAGCACCACCACGCACAATACGTTGATTAGTGGGATCATGATCGCCATCACTAACGCCGCCATCGTGGCGCCTGCGGTACCAAACACCGCCAGCACCACCGACAACCCGACATAGGTGTTGAAGCGAATCACGCCCTGATAGACCGAGGTGAAAGCCGGGCCATCCACCTTAAGCCATGTTCGAACCCCATAGATCACTGCTGTCATCCCCAACAGCAAGGCGACGATCACCGTGGCGACAGGACCCACCGGATAATCAGCCAAACGGGCTAAGGCCAAATGATGCAGCAGCAAAGCTGGGAATAGAATCCAATAGGTGAAACGCTCTGTCGCTGGCCAGAAATCCTCTCCAGGAAACCCCAAGCGCCGCAATCCCAATCCCAACAACATAATCGCGAAAATCGGCCCCAGAGCGCCAAGGATCAGTGGAAGATCCCTCATGCGCTCGCCACACAGAAACGATTAATCAATCCACGCAAGAGCGCGAGCGTTGGTGGGATCGTCGCCAACGGCAAAAACTCGTCCGGCTGATGCGCGCAACGGATGCTGCCGGGGCCGATGATCACGGTTTCCATGCCCAAAGCGTTCAGATAAGGCCCTTCGGTGCCGAATCCCACCACGCCGGCCGGCGCGCCGGTCAGTTCTTCAGTCGCGCGCACGATGGCCGCCGCTGCTGGGGTTTCCAGCGCTTCGATACCGGCAAACAGGGGCCGGAAACTCAACAGCAAGCCGCTCTCGACCAGCAAATCGCTCAGACGCTGATGCAACGCTTCTCGCAAATCGGCCAGCATCATGCCAGGCAGCGGCCGGATATCGATATGCAACTCACAATCGGCACAAATGCGGTTAGGGTTATCACCACCATGAATATGGCCTAGATTCAGTGTCGGCACCTCGACCGCAAACAGTGGGTTCCGGTAGCGCGCCTGCAATTCTTCACGCCAGCGCAGCAACTCACCGATTACCCGATGCATTCCTTCCAGAGCACTGACGCCTAGTGCCGGATCGCTGGAATGACCGGAGCGACCTTCCAGACGAATTGCCTCCATCAAAATCCCCTTGTGCATCCGCACTGGCTGCAAACCGGTCGGTTCACCGATCACGGCATGGCGTCCCAGCGGCCGCCCGGCCAGCGTCAGCGCCCGCGCACCGGCCATGCTGCTTTCCTCGTCAGCGGTCGCCAAGATCACCAGAGGCTGGCGTAAATCGCGTACCGCAAATTCGCTGGCCGCCGCAATGGCTAATGCCAAAAAAGCCTTCATATCCGCCGTGCCCAAACCGTAGATGCATTCGTTAGCGACTACGCCCCCAAACGGATCGTAATGCCAACGGCCCGCATCGAACGGCACGGTATCGGTATGGCCCGCCAAAACCAGCCCCCCCGGACCACGACCCAGCGTGGCGATCAAATTTGCTTTATCCGGCTGCTGGGGCAGCGGGATAATTTGTACCGCGAAACCGGCCTCCTCTAGCCAGCCAGCCAACATGTCGATCACAGCCCGGTTGCTCTGATCGAATTGCGGAGAAACGCTGCTGATCGACGGTGTGGCGATGAGCTGACGAATCCGACTCAACACGCTGGAAGGAGAATCAATCGGCATCACGATTTTCACTGGCGAGGGTGGTTGGTACTGCGCGATAATAACCATAGTACGCTGTCCCAAGCGAGCCACCTTTTATAGCGCGGCGCATCTCTTGAGTAGCTTCATCGTACCGTTAATTTTCTGGCTTGCACCCGCGCCTCCACCGCCGCCTTCAAGCTGTTGTGCCTATCATCGCTCGCTCTTTAGCAAAAGCCTCAGATCGTTGGCTTCATGTCTCAAATCGCTATGCTGCGTCATGCCACGTTGGACGATGTTCCTATACTCCTCGCCATGGAACGGCGTTGCTTCACCACCGACCGCCTATCCCGACGCAGTTTCCGTCACTTGCTGACGCACGGCAACGCAGTGACCTTGCTGGCGGAACAAAATGGCGAGATTCAGGGTTACGTCTTGTTGTTATTCTCGCGGGGGACATCGACAGCCCGACTGTATTCCATCGCCGTTGCGCCTGAGTACGTGCGCCAGGGTCTCGCCGACCGGCTGGTAGCGGCGGCGGAAAAAGCTGCTTTAGAGCGATCCTGCGTCTCAATGCGTCTGGAAGTCCGGCGTGACAACACCGCCTCGCTGAGGCTTTTCCAGCGGCGCGGTTTCCGGCAATTTGAGGTCACGCCGGATTATTACGAAGATCACATGGACGCGCTACGCTTTGAAAAGCGCCTGATCCCAGATTTACGCACTGAACTGATCAAAGTCCCTTACTATCCGCAATCCCTCGATTTTACCTGCGGTCCAGCAGCACTGATGATGGCGATGAAGGCGCTAGACCCTGCCATGGAGCTGAATCGCACCCTGGAGCTGCGGTTGTGGCGTGAGGCCACCACCATCTTTATGACCTCCGGCCACGGCGGTTGTGGCCCCTATGGACTGGCCCTGTCCGCGTACCGGCGTGGCTTCTCCCTAGAGATCCATGTCAATGAAGATGGCGTTTTTCTGGTGGACTCGGTACGTAGCGCAGAAAAAAAGGAAGTGATGCGCTTGGTTCAGGAAGATTGGATTGATGAGCTAAGCCGCTTACCGGTGCTGTTACGCCGAGGCAGTCTGGGTGTAGATGAGTTACGGCAAAAGTGCGATGCCGGTGGTATCGCGCTGGTGCTAATCAGCTCCTACCGAATCTACGGCGAGCGGTTTCCCCATTGGGTGGTGGTCACCGGCTTTGATGCCCACTATATCTACGTCCATGATCCGCTGGTCGATGTGAAGGCCGGCGAAACCGTCACCGATTCCATCAATATGCCAATCCCACATCGAGAATTTCAACGCATGGCACGCTACGGTAAAGCCGGACAAAAGGCCGTGCTGATCCTCTACTCTGCCAGCTGTCGGCCCGAACTGCCGACCCCCTTCACTGCCGTTACTGGATAATTGCCGCGTCAGGAGTACCGCTTTACACCGATGGCCGATCATATCATTTTGGTGGAAAACCCCACCGACTGGAAATCCCATTTTCCGAAACTGCCCGTCGTTGCTGCTAAGGACTATCTGGCTAAACCCGAATATTCCTCCGCTGGCCGCAATTTGCGGGTCCTCAATCTTTGCCGCAGCTACCGCTATCTCAGCGTCGGTTATTATTGTTCGTTGTTGGCTGAAGCGCGCCGTCATCGGGTCATCCCCAGTGTGCGCACACTCAACGATCTTAGCCGCAAATCCATCTACAGCCTTGATATTGAAGATCTGGATGATCATGTGCAGCAAGTGCTGGGCAAACCCCGGCCCGGCTTTACCGCTACCGCTTTCGAGCTGGATATCTATTTCGGCCAATGCCCCGCTAAGGAGCTACAAGAGCTAGCCCGACAGTTGTTCGGCGTTTTTCGGGCGCCTTTGCTGCGGGTTGAATTCCGCTTGCAGGGCCAATGGCGCATTGCGACGCTCAAGGCGCTTCATCTGCATTCGCTCTCGACGGAACAGGAAGAGATTTTCTTGGGTGCGCTGGCCACTTATTTAAGCCGACGCTGGCGGCAACCACGCGCGCGCAACAACTATCGTTACGATCTGGCGATGCTGCACAACCCCAAGGAAGCGATGCCGCCTTCCAACAATAAGGCACTGCAACAGTTCATTCGGGTCGGACGCGAATGCGGTGTCAACGTCGAACTGATCGAGAAGAAGGATTACGGCCGACTGGCCGAATTCGATGCGTTATTCATCCGCGATACCACCGGCATCGATCACTACACGTACCAATTCGCCAAGAAAGCGGAAAGTGAAGGCATGGTGGTCATTGATGATCCTGATTCGATCCTGAAATGCACCAATAAAGTGTATTTGGATGAATTGTTGCGGACACATCGCATCCGTATGCCCAAAACCGTCATTGTCCGGCGCGATAATCTGGAACGAGTGGACAGCGAAATCCCCTATCCCATCGTGCTAAAAATCCCCGATGGCTCGTTCTCGCGCGGCGTGTTCAAGGTCAATGATCGCACCGAGCTGCTGGAAGTGGCAGGACGGCTGTTCAAAGCATCCGATCTGGTGCTGGCGCAGGAATTTCTATACACCGATTTCGATTGGCGGGTCGGCATCCTCAACCGCACCCCGCTGTTTGTCTGCCAGTACTTCATGTCCAAGGAACACTGGCAGATTTATCACCACGAGCCTGGCGAAGGCCGCACCACGCGGGAAGGAGATGCTAAAACCTTCCGAGTCGAAGACGCACCGGAAATCGTCATCAAGACCGCTGCCAAGGCGGCCAGCTTGATCGGCAACGGTTTTTACGGCGTTGATTTAAAACAGACCAGCAAGGGTATCGTCGTCATCGAAATCAACGACAACCCCAACATCGACCACGGCGTCGAGGACACGGTGCTAAAGGAAGATCTCTACCGCAAGATCATTGAAGATTTCGTCTGGCGGCTTGATCGAAAACGAGGCAAATAAGCATCCGAACCCAGTTAGCGGATTTCCCGCAAACGACGGGGCCTCCGCTAACTATCTGAGTAGATTAGGCCGCCTTCTTGGCCCAAGCGCTACACCAACCCTGGGCAGTCACCAGCTTGCCCTGGAAAATGGAGCAAGGGCCGGAGGCGTCGCCCGCCTTGCCGGTATACAACGCGCAACTGGCGCAGGTCTGGGTAGCATCCTTACGCTCTGCGGCCTTGGTGGCATCCGCCTTATATTTCATCGCGGCCGCCAACGGATCAGTTTCGCTGATCGGTTCGGCAGCACCAGCAGTCCCGGTCAACAGTGTGTTAGCAAAAGGTGCAGCAGCCAGCCCGATAGCGGTCAGCTTGATGAAACGGCGGCGGCTGCTGTCAGTGACATGTTTCGCCATAAAATTTCCCTCATAAGTTGTTGTCAGGTTTTGGGAAACCCGCGCGAACTGGCTAAGCGCGAGTACGCGGATTATAACATGGACCGCTAGGCAGCGGCCTGGGCATTAGACAGGGTTGGCCGGCGCTAATTCTGCCTGCAAACCACATTCGTTTTGCCCACCGATGACCCCGGATATGGCAACTTATCGGCACCCTCCGGTACGGGACCGTTCAGGCCGGTTTCGGTCGAATCGCCCGGCCAACCGCTGAACGATGGCCTCATCATCGGCCTCCCGGTACTCACCGTCTAAAAACTTACACTTTCCTAACAACCTCCCCCGCCAATCCTTACACCTTCCTTGCAACGCTTCTTGCAAACTACACAGGGTTGAAACGACCGTGTGGAGACGCGCTGTGGACGATTTATTCATGCTCGGCATAATAGGCGGTTTTTTCCTGTTGATGACCTTGTTAATCGAATTATGCGCCTGGCTGGCGCACCGGCGCTGACGCTTCTCTGTTCCCGGAAGTTTTTCATTCCCTGCCTGTTCACTATCTGCCTGTTCACTATCGGAGAAATCTAATGGATTTCGCCTATCTGGCTGGGCTGTCCCTGCTTTTTATTCTGGTCAACGGTCTGGCGGTTGGCTGCGTCAGGCTCGGAGGTAGGTCATGAGCGGTATTTACCTGCTGGCGGGAGTGATCGCCGTCGGACTGCTGGGCTATCTGATTTTCGCGCTGCTCAAGGCGGAGGATTTATGACCCCGCACGCCTGGTTATTACTCGGCCTTTACCTGCTGGTTCTGCTTCTTCTGGCCAAGCCGCTCGGCGTTTATTTAGCGGCGGTGGTGGAAGGACGTGCGGCCTGGGCGGCGCGGGTCGGCGGCCACATTGAGGCGGGGATTTATCGTCTGTGTGGCGTCCATCCAGCGGACGGCATGGGTTGGCTGAGCTATGGACTGGCCCTCCTGTTATTCAACGGGCTGGGCCTGCTCGCCACCTACACCCTGCAACGGCTGCAACTCTGGCTGCCGCTTAACCCGCAGCAACTCGGCAATGTCAGCCCCGATTCTGCCTTCAACACCGCCATCAGCTTTGTCAGCAACACCAACTGGCAAGGCTACGGCGGCGAGACGACGATGAGCTATCTGACCCAGATGCTGGCGCTGACCGTGCAAAATTTCCTGTCAGCGGCCACCGGCATCGTTGTCGCCGTCGCTTTGATGCGTGGCTTCGCTCGGCATTCGGTGCGCGAGATCGGCAACGCCTGGGTCGATCTGACGCGAATCACGTTGTATGTGCTGCTGCCGCTGGCGGTCGTCGTGGCCGTGCTGCTAGTGGGCCAGGGCGTCATTCAGAATTTATCGCCCTATCAAGAGGCCACGACGGTGCAGGCCACGGTGTATGACGCGCCCAAGCTCGACGCGACCGGTCAGCCGGTGAAAGATGTCCAAGGGAATCCAGTGACCGCAGCCGTCACCCTGCCGACCCAGACGCTGGCAATGGGGCCGGTCGCCTCGCAGGAAGCCATCAAGATGCTCGGCACCAACGGCGGCGGGTTTTTCAACGCCAATTCGGCGCACCCCTACGAAAACCCGACGCCGCTGACCAATTTGCTGGAAATGCTGGCGATTTTGCTGATTCCCGCCGCGCTGTGCCATACCTTTGGCCGTCTGGTCGGCGATGCCCGCCAGGGCTGGGCCGTGCTGGCGGCGATGACCGTGCTGTTCGTCGTCGCGGCAATGGCGGTAATGAGCTTCGAGCAGCAGGGCAATCCCACATTCGCCGCGTTGGGCGTCGATCAGGCGGCCGGTAATCTGGAAGGCAAGGAATTGCGCTTTGGCAGCGCCGATTCCGCCCTGTTCGCCGCCGTCACCACCGCCGCCTCGTGCGGGGCGGTCAACGCCATGCACGACTCGTTTACGCCGCTGGGTGGCATGGTGCCGCTGGTGCTGATGCAACTGGGCGAAGTGGTGTTCGGCGGCGTGGGTTCCGGCCTGTACGGAATGCTGGTGTTCGCCATCATGGCAGTGTTCATCTCCGGGCTGATGATCGGCCGCACCCCGGAGTATCTGGGCAAAAAAATCGAAGTCTACGAGATGAAAATGATGGCCATTGCCATTCTGGTGACGCCGCTGCTGGTGCTGAGCGGTACGGCGGTCGCCGTGATGACGACCAGCGGCCGGGCCGGCATCCTCAATCCCGGCGCGCACGGCTTCTCGGAAGTGCTGTACGCCTTCACCTCGGCGGCCAACAACAACGGCAGCGCCTTTGCCGGGCTGTCCGCCAACACGCCCTTTTACAACGTGCTGCTGGGCATCGCCATGTGGCTGGGCCGGTTCGGGATCATCGTGCCGGTGTTGGCGATGGCCGGGTCGCTGGCGGCGAAAAAACGCTTGGGCGAAACCTCCGGCAGTTTGCCGACCCACGGGCCGCTGTTCGTGACGCTGTTGATCGGTACGGTGCTGCTGGTGGGCCTGCTCAACTACGTTCCCGCGCTGGCCCTGGGGCCAGTGATCGAGCATCTGCTGCTGTGGGCTGGCCGGTGAGGCTAAGGAGAACAACCGATGTCGCGTAAAACCTTAACCCTGTTCGACCCGGCGCTGGTGAAACCCGCCATCGTCGATGCGTTCAAAAAGCTCGATCCGCGCTTGCAATGGCGCAATCCGGTGATGTTCGTGGTGTATGTCGGCAGCCTGCTGACCACGGTGCTGTGGCTGCACGCGCTGGGCGGCCACGGCGAAACCTCGTCCGGTTTCATTCTCGCCATCACCTTATGGCTGTGGTTTACCGTGCTGTTCGCCAATTTCGCCGAAGCGCTGGCGGAAGGCCGTAGCAAGGCGCAGGCGGCCTCGCTGCGCGGAGCCAAGAAAACCGTGATGGCGAAAAAGCTGCGCGAGCCGCGTTACGGCGCGGCCACAGACACAGTGGCCGGAACCGACTTGCGCAAGGGTGACGTGGTGCTTATCGAAGCAGGCGACATGATTCCCGCCGACGGCGAAGTGATCGAAGGTGTGGCCTCGGTCAACGAAAGCGCCATCACCGGCGAATCCGCGCCGGTCATCCGCGAATCCGGCGGTGATTTCAGCGCCGTCACCGGCGGCACCACCGTATTGTCCGACTGGATCGTGGTGCGCATCGTGGTCAATCCGGGCGAAGCGTTTATTGACCGGATGATTGCGATGGTGGAAGGGGCCAAACGGCAGAAAACCCCCAACGAAATCGCTCTGACTATCCTGCTGGTCGCTTTAACGATCATTTTTCTCGGCGTGACGGTGACCCTGCTGCCGTATTCGCTGTTTAGCGTCGCGGCCACTCAATCCGGTTCGCCGGTGAGCATCACCGTGCTGGTCGCGCTGCTGGTCTGCCTGATTCCCACCACGATTGCCGGCTTGCTGTCGGCCATCGGCGTGGCGGGGATGAGCCGGATGATGCAGGCCAACGTCATCGCTACGTCGGGCCGTGCGGTGGAAGCGGCGGGCGATGTGGACGTGCTGTTGCTGGACAAGACCGGCACCATCACCCTCGGCAACCGGCAGGCCAGCGCTTTTCTACCCGCCAGTGGGGTAACCGAAACGGTGCTGGCCGACGCCGCACAACTGGCCTCTCTGGCCGACGAGACGCCGGAAGGCCGTTCCATCGTGGTGCTGGCCAAACAGCAGTTCAACTTGCGCGAGCGCGACATCCACGCCCTCGGCGCAACCTTCGTTCACTTTTCCGCCCAGACCCGGATGAGCGGCGTCAACCTGAAGGACCGGCAAATTCGCAAAGGCTCGGCGGACGCCATCCGCGCCCACGTCGAGGCGCAAGGCGGCCATTTCCCGGCGGACGTGAGCGCCGCTATCGACACGGTGGCCCGGCGCGGCAGTACCCCGCTGGTGGTGGCCGATGGCGTGAACGTGCTGGGCGTGGTCGAACTCAAGGACATCGTGAAAGGCGGCATCAAAGACCGCTTCGCCGAATTGCGGCGCATGGGCATCAAAACGGTGATGATTACCGGCGACAACCGACTGACCGCCGCCGCCATCGCCGCCGAAGCGGGGGTGGACGATTTCCTGGCCGAAGCGACGCCGGAGGCCAAGCTGGCGCTGATTCGTCAACATCAGGCCGAGGGGCGGCTGGTGGCGATGACCGGTGACGGCACCAACGACGCCCCGGCGCTGGCCCAGGCCGACGTGGCGGTGGCGATGAACAGCGGCACCCAGGCGGCCAAGGAAGCCGGCAACATGGTCGATCTCGATTCCAACCCGACCAAGCTGATCGAGATTGTCGAGACCGGCAAACAGATGCTGATGACGCGCGGCTCGCTGACCACCTTCAGCGTCGCCAACGACATTGCCAAATATTTCGCCATCGTCCCGGCCGCCTTCGTCACCACCTATCCGCAACTCGCGGCGCTCAATGTGATGGGCCTGGCCACTCCGGCCTCGGCGATCCTGTCGGCGGTGATTTTCAACGCCCTCATCATTGTGTTTCTCATCCCATTGGCGCTGAAGGGTGTCCCCTATCGGCCGCTCGGCGCGGCGGTGCTTCTGCGGCGCAATCTGCTGATCTACGGTCTGGGTGGGGTGGTCGTCCCCTTTATCGGCATCAAACTGATTGACTGGCTGATTGCGCTCGCAGGCTGGGCGTGAGTTTTAGGGAGAGTAACGCACCATGAAAACCTTGATTCGTCCCGCAGTGACGCTGTTTATCCTGCTGTCGCTCATCACCGGCCTGATTTATCCGCTGCTGGTGACCGGCATCAGCCAACTGCTGTTGCCCGATCAGGCCGCCGGCAGCTTGATTGAACGAGAGGGCAAGTTGATCGGCTCCCGCCTGATCGGCCAGAACTTTACCGATCCCAAATACTTCTGGGGCCGACCCTCAGCCACCGGACCTTATCCTTACAATGCCGCAGCATCTGGCGGCTCCAATCTTGGCCCATTGAATCCGGCGCTGAAAGACGTGGTGGCGGCGCGCGTTCAGGCGTTGCGCAATGCCGATCCCGGCAACACCCAACCGGCGCCGGTGGATTTGGTCACGGCGTCGGGTAGCGGCCTCGATCCGCACATCAGTCCCGCCGCCGCCGACTATCAGGTGGCGCGGGTGGCGCGCGCCCGTGGCTTGCCGCCGGAAACGGTGCGCGATGCTGTGGCGCAACAGACACAAGGCCGTCAGTGGGGTATTCTTGGCGAAGTGCGCGTTAACGTGCTCGAATTGAACCTCGCCCTGGATCATCTGCCGCTCACTAAAAATCCATGAACGCCCCGCTCCCTGCCACAACGACCGCCGAGACTGCCCCGACCGGCGCCACCACGCCACTCGTGCGTCATTTTCGCCAGATGTTGCTCTGGCCGCTGCGGATTATCGGCCAGAGCAAAGCCGTACACAGCGCCAAATACTGGGAGTTGCTGGAAAATCCGGGAGCAGGCTGTCCGTGGCAGCAAGTCGCCGATGAATTCGGCGACCCCAAAAATTTCCAAGAACGGCATTACAAGGAATTCATCACCTTTCTGCCTTACGTCCAGCGCTTTCTCTACGGCGAGAGCGCCAGCCGCAACGGCCAGGTCGGCTACGGCCAATCGCCGATCCGCGTCTTCCGGCGTAGCGACATTGCCCGAATGCGGGTTCAGCTCGATACCACCACCCCACCGCTGGTGCTGGAACTGGCCCATGTCGATCTGTATTTTTTCTACGACATCGACATCATCATCCTGGTGGTGGAATTTTTTGCCAACGACCTGCCGCTGGTACTGGTCGAGGATGTGCTGTTCAAAGTCGGGCGGGCGTATCCGGGCTTTTGGGAGGCGAACGGCCAGGGCGGCCAATGCCCGTACCGGGTGGAATGGCTGGGGGCGTCCGGTGAAACGCTGGCGGTGTCCGATTACGAGAATCGGGAAAAGTACCTTGCCTTCACTTGTGAGCACCGTTCGCCCAACATCTGCGCCCACTGGGAGTATCTGTTGCGACCGCTGGCCCTGTATCACGGTGAGCGGGAGGGCCTGATCGCCTACCGGCAAATTGAATATCACCGGATGCCGCTGCTGGCGTATCTCAGCTTCAACGACCCGGAGGAACTGACGCGCGGCGATTTCGCCCGGCTGGCGCTGATCACCAAAGCCGGGCCGTCCGATGCCTTGCCGTACTCGGCCAAGGAGTTGCGGCGCTTCGAGCATCACTATTGCTATGACAAGTTTTGGGAACCGGGCAATCCGGCATTGACCAGCCGCTACCTGTGCTGCGGCCACGCCTTTGTGGTGGTCGGCAAGGCCAGCCAGCCCTTTTTCGTCAATGCCGAAACCGGCCTGCTGGGTCAGTTTCGTCACCAGTATTTTCTGGTGAATCTGATCGCCCATTTTCAGAAATCAGCGCTGATGCTGTTTTCGGAATGGCTGGTGGTGGCCATCAGCCAGTTGCACGTCCACGATTTGGATTCGGTGCGGGACTTCAAGCGGGAAATCCGCCGCATTCTGGCCACGTTTCTGCGCTTCACCGAACGCTACTGGTTCCACGAAGTGTCCAATCAGGCGCAAGTCCGGGATTTGTTTCGGTTGCTGACTCAGCATCTCAACACCGACCGGATGTATCAGGATGTCAGCGCGTCGGTCAAGGACATGAACCAGTATCTGGACAGCGACAGCCAGCGCCGCCAGGCCAATACCGTGGTTCGGCTGACGGTGGTGACAACTTTAGGTCTGATCGCCACTGTCTCCACCGGCTTTCTCGGCATGAATCTATTCGACTTCACCGGCGAATCACTGTTGGTCAAGGCGCTGATTTTTGGGATGGTGCTGACACCGACCATCCTGCTGGTCAACTACGCGGTCGCCCATTCCAAGGTGCTGTCCGATTTTCTGGAGGCGCTGGCCGACCGTGACCTGAGCTGGTGGCAGCGGACGAAGATCTTTTTGCGTATTTGGTGGCCACCCCCGCCGAGGAAGAACTAGCCATGAGCGGTCAGGCCAGCGACGCCCGCCCCAATCCCGACCAGTTGTTACAGCGCATCCAGCAGGAAGAGGCGCATTCCCAACGCGGCAAGCTGAAAATCTTTTTCGGCGCATCGCCAGGGGTGGGGAAAACCTACGCCATGCTGCAAGCCGCCCGTCGTTTGCGCGAGCAGGGCATAGATGTGGTGGTGGGTCTGGTCGAAACCCACGGCCGCCAGGAAACCGCCGCCTTGCTGGAGGGCCTCGAACAACTGCCGCTGAAAGAGGTGTCCTATCGGGAGCGGACGCTGCGGGAATTTGATCTCGATGCGGCACTGGCGCGGCGACCGGCGCTGATTTTGGTCGATGAACTGGCGCACAGCAACGCCCCCGGCAGCCGCCATCCCAAACGCTGGCAGGACATCGAGGAACTGCTGGATGCCGGCATCAATGTGCTGACCACCATCAACGTCCAACATCTGGAAAGCCTCAACGACGTGGTGGGTGGTCTGACCGGCATTCGGGTGTGGGAAACCGTGACGGATCGGATGTTCGATCAGGCCGACGAGGTGGTGCTGGTCGATTTGCCGCCCGATGAGTTGCTGCAACGGCTGAAGGAAGGCAAGGTCTATCTGCCGGAGCAGGCCGAACGCGCTATCGAAAATTTCTTCCGCAAGGGCAATCTGATTGCGCTGCGCGAATTGGCGCTGCGGCGCACCGCCGACCGGGTGGACGACCAGCGCGAGCACTATCAGCAACTGACCGGCGGCCCGTCGCTCTCCACCCGCGAGGCGCTGCTGGTGTGCATCGGCCCGGAACCGGGCGAGGAAGGGCTGGTACGTGCCGCCAGTCGGCTGGCCAACAAGCTCGACGCGGAATGGCACGCGCTGTATGTCGAAACGCC
This sequence comes from Candidatus Competibacter denitrificans Run_A_D11, assembly GCF_001051235.1. Classification (GTDB taxonomy): domain Bacteria; phylum Pseudomonadota; class Gammaproteobacteria; order Competibacterales; family Competibacteraceae; genus Competibacter_A; species Competibacter_A denitrificans. The sequence continues at coordinate 110,386 of NZ_CBTJ020000001.1, forward strand.
CGCATTGCAACGCCTGCCGGAAGCCCGGCGGCGGGCGATTCTCGGCACCCTCAAGCTGGCCCAGGACCTGGGCGCGCAAACCGCCACCCAGGCCGCCGCCGACATTGCGTCGGCCATTCTCGCCTACGCCCATCAGCACCGCCTGGGGCAGGTGGTGGTCGGACGCCGCCGACCGGGCCGATGGCGGTTCTTTCGACGCGCGCTGGCCGAGCAACTGGCGCAGCAGGCTCCGAAACTCGACCTGCTGGCGTTGGCGCGAACCGACGCTCCGCAACGCCTGCCCGCCCAAAGCGCTGGCGTGAACGTCGAAGACCGAACCGCCCAAGCCGCCGCGCTGTGGCAAGCCTACGGGGTCACGCTGCTGGCTTGTGTGGGGACAGCGCTGGCCACGACCCCACTGTTGCCCTATCTCGACCTGACCAATATCGCCATGTTGTTCCTGCTGGGGGTGGTGGGCGTGGCGGTGCGCTACGGACGCGGGCCAGCGGTGTTGGCGGCTATCGTCAATGTTCTCGCCTTCGATTTCTTTTTCGTCCATCCTCGTTTCTCTTTTGCGGTCGGCGATGTGCAGTATCTAATGACCTTCGCTGTCATGTTGATTGTGGGTCTGGTCGTAGGCCAGCTCACGGCCCGTTACCGCTATCAGGCCCAGGTCTCCGGCGCTCGCGAGCAACGTGCTCGTCATCTTTATCAGATGTCCCGCGACCTCTCCGGCGCGTTGACCGTCGAGCAGATGATCGAAATCAGCGAGCGCTCGGTCGAGGCCAGTTTTCGGGTCAAAGCGCGCTTGTTGTTGCCCGATGACCGAGACCGTTTCCAACCGCTGCCACCGCAGCCGGGCCAGCTCAAGGTCGATGTCGCCATCACCCAATGGAGTTTCGACCGCAACGAAGCGGCTGGACTTGGCACCGATACGCTGCCGGGTTCATCGGTGCTGTATCTGCCGCTTAAGGCCCCGCTGCGAATGCGCGGTGTGCTGGCCGTGGCCCCGGAACAACGGCGCCTGGTGTTGATCCCGGAACAGCGCCGCCTGCTCGACACCTTCGCCGCGCTCATTGCCATCGCTTTGGAACGGGTGCATTTCGTCGATGTCGCCCGCGATACGCTGGTCAAAATAGAAGGTGAGCGGCAGCGCAACTCCCTGCTGGCGGCGCTCTCCCACGATTTGCGCACCCCGCTGACCGGCTTGATCGGGCTGACGGAAACGCTGGCACTGGATTTGGCCGCCGAGGAATCACCGCACCAGGACGCGCTGGCGGACATCCGCGAACAGGCCGTGCGCATGGCGCTGCTGGCTGACAATCTGCTGGACATGGCCCGGCTGCAAACCGGCGGTATCCGCCTGCGCCAGGACTGGCAATCGCTGGAGGAAATCCTCGACTCGGCATTGCAACTGCTGGAGCAGCCGCTGCGCTTACATCCGGTGCATCTGGCGCTGGACCCAAAGCTGCCGCTGCTGTACTGCGACGGGGCGCTGATGGAGCGGGTACTGGTCAATCTGCTAGAAAACGCCGCCAAATACACCCCGCCCGGCACCGCCATCGGCGTCACCGCCACGGCAGCGGCGCAGCAGGTGCGCATTGATGTCTGGGACGAAGGGCCGGGACTGCCTGCCGGTCGGGAGCAGGCGCTGTTTGCCAAATTCAGTCGCGGCCAGGCCGAATCCGCCGCGCTGGGCGTCGGCCTGGGGCTGGCGATTTGTCAGGCGGTGGTCGAAGCTCACGGCGGGCAGATTCAGGCCGCCAACCGGCCCGGCGGTGGCGCGAGTTTTCTGGTGACGCTGCCGCTGGCGGAACTGCCGCCGGTCGATAGCGAGGCCGAGGCAGCGGACATCCCTGCCAGTACTTCCTAAATCCTGAACGGTCATGACGTCGCCACTGAAGCCCCAGCTCACGGTGCTGATCGTCGAGGACGAACGCACCATCCGCCGCTTCGTGCGCACCGCGTTGGAACGGGACGGGCATCGCGTCCATGAAGCGGAAACGCTGGCGCAGGGGCTGCTGGACGCTGGAACGCGCCAGCCCGATCTGGTAATCCTCGATCTGGGGCTGCCGGATGGCAACGGCATGGACTTCATCCGCAACCTGCGGGCCTGGACCAACAGGCCGATTATGGTGCTGTCGGCGCGAGTGGAAGACTACGACAAAGTGGCCGCTCTGGACGCCGGGGCGGACGATTATCTGAGCAAGCCGTTCAGCGTGATGGAATTGTTGGCGCGGGTGCGGGCGGTGTGTCGGCGTCAGGTCGGTGCCGCGACGGCTGAGGCGGTAGTGTGCTTTGGCGAGGTGCGCATCGACTGGGCGCATCGCACCGTAACCCGCGCCAACCGACCGGTGCATCTGACGCCTATCGAGTTTCGCCTGCTGGCCGCGTTGCTGGCGCAACCTGGTAAAGTGTTAACTCATCGACAACTGCTATGTGAAGTCTGGGGTCCGGCTTACGTTGAACGCGGCCACTATCTGCGTCTCTTTATGAGCCAGCTTCGGCAGAAGCTGGAAGCTAATCCCGCCCGCCCGCGCTACTTGCGCACCGAAATGGGTGTCGGCTATCGCTTCTCACCCGGTTAGTTGAGCCATCAGCGAAGCCCCTTTTTGATGCTCAATTGTCGCCAGCATTGCACTTTTGAAGGGTAGTTTATGACACAGTGGCCTTTACAGCCCATAAGCTGAGCTAGCTTACCCACAATTTGACGCGCTGGGACTCAAGTCGGATAACCGCTCAGCATCTCTGGCATGAGCCAGCCTTCAGAGTGCGCTACAGAAAAATCCGCTATTCTTGGCGCTATTTCCACATCACCGATCCGACCGTATGGACTGGAACCGTCTGCTTTCTCGTGCTCGACTCGGCTTATCCCGGTTACACGCGGACAACGAGGCGCGCACCGATTTTCAGCGGGATTTTGACCGCATCGTCTTTTCTTCCGCATTCCGACGCTTGCAGGATAAAACCCAGGTCTTTCCGCTTTCGCAAAGCGACTATGTGCGTACCCGGCTGACGCATAGCCTGGAAGTCTCCAGCGTCGGCCGCTCTCTGGGTACCATGGTCGGTGACAGCGTGATCAAGCGGCACCTGTTGCAGGGGGTTTATCCGCAGGATTTCGGTGCCGTTGTGGCTGCGGCCAGCCTCGCGCACGACATCGGCAACCCACCGTTTGGTCATGCCGGCGAAGACGCCATCCGGCTTTGGTTTACTGAGTCCCACACGGGTCAAACTGTGCTGGAGCAGTTGACCGAACCGCAGCGTCATGACTTTCTTCATTTTGAAGGCAACGCCCAAGGTTTTCGGATCATCACCCGCTTACAAAGCCCCGACAATCGGGGCGGTATGCAACTGACCTGCGCCACGCTCGGTACGTTTACCAAATATCCGCGCGCCTCGACGCTACCGACCACACCGCCGCCGGCCATTGCTTTTAAGAAATTCGGCTTCTATCAGGATGATGCGGATTTATTCGCTGAAATCGCCGATCAACTGGGGTTGGACAGGGTACAACCCGGCGCCTGGAGCCGGCATCCGCTGACTTACCTGCTCGAAGCGGCCGATGATATCTGCTATCGGATCATCGATATTGAGGATGCCTTCCGGCTGCAACAACTGCGCTTTGAGGAGGTGCGCGACCTCCTGCTTCCCCTGACTGGTGAACCGGATCGCGCCCGCCGCAAACTGGAACACATCACCCGCGCCAAGGAGCGGATCGAATATCTGCGGGCCAAGGCCATCGGCGTTATTATCGAACAAGTTCATCAATGCTTTATGGCGCATGAGGATGCGATCCTCGCCGGTGTGTTTGCTGAGGAACTCTTGGACGTGATTCCCGCTGCTGAAGCCATGCACGCGCTCAAAGCCTGCGGCGAGCATCAGGTGTATGTGTCAAAACCGGTGGTGGAAGTGGAAGCGGCAGGTTTCGAGGTTCTGGGGGGTTTACTGGAAGCGTTCGTTACCAGCGTGAACGATCTCGCTGCCAACGGCGCAAGCGCGTCTCCCAAAAGCCGAATGCTGGTCCATTTGATTCCCGAACAGTTCGCCGGGCCAGGTCGGCAACCCACGGCCGATCTCTATCGCCGGGTGCTCGCTATCACCGATTTCGTGTCTGGAATGACCGATTCCTATGCCGTCTCGCTCTTTAAGAAACTGACCGGCATCTCGCTGCCGAATAGTTGATTTCAGGCGGGATCGTGCACCAGCGGCACAAACGCTACGGGCAGGACAGCGCGTGCTTCCACGATGTTTCTGGCATCTTTCTGGAGGACGCGCAGCATTTGGCATCGGCTCGGCTCGCCCACAGGGATCACCAGCCGTCCGCCGGGCTTCAACTGGTGCACCAGGGCCGGTGGTACATCGACCGCCGCTGCCGTCACTAGGATACCGTCGAATGGCGCGTTCTCCTCCCAGCCATACCAACCGTCCGCGTTGCGAATCTCGATATTGCGATAACCTAACTCATGCAGTCGGCGCGTAGCGCTCTCGGCCAGTTCAGGAATCCGTTCCACTGAATAAACCCGCCGTGCGAGCTGAGCCAGTACAGCGCTTTGATAACCGGAGCCGGTGCCGATTTCCAACACAACCGCTTGCGGGTTCGGTTGCAGCAATTCAGTCATCAGCGCCACGATGAAAGGCTGGGAGATCGTCTGGCCCCGGCCAATCGGCAAGGGCTGATCAACATACGCCACATCGAGTTGCTCGGCCGATACAAAACAGTGGCGGGGAACGCCATCCAAGGCGGCCAGCACACCAGCGCTCAAGACATAGCAACCGGTTAGATCGCCCGTTTCGCGGGTTTCTGCTACCACCCGCTCCAGCAAACGCCGGCGGGCAGCGTGGATTAAGTCTGACCCATCGGCCATGCAGCCTTCCCGACCGGCGTGAGTCGGCCCCTGCTGGAGGCACCGGTCGGCACCAGAATGCGTGCCAGTAATTCTCCCTTACACAGCAAGGGCTGTCGCCGCAAGCTCGCCACTAATCCAGTGACTGGAGCAACCATCCGCGCTCGTCCACCCCCGGTAAAGCAATCGTAAATCCGGCCTAATTCCGCGCCGGCCCGCACCCAGCGGCCCACCGCCACGGAAGAAGAAAAAATCCCCGATTGTTCAGCCAACACCACGAAAACCTGTCGCAAATCAAAGTAGCGCAATCGGTCTTCTTCATCGGTTAGGTTCAAACCATCGACGATCCCAGTGCGGTCAAGGAAGGACACCAGCGCTTTGAATAAATCCTCACAGTATGAGGTACATAAAGTACCTGCTTGTCCGATATGAACCGAGAAATTCTCCCCACCTAGTAATCGCCATGCCCGCCTCAGATCGGAACCGGCGCCAGGTTCCATCGGACGCTCAATAACGGCTGGGAGACCAAATAAACAGGCGGTAGCCCGCTCATCGTCGCTAGGCGCGTATAAGCAAACTTGAGGCATATCCTCAATATCAGGGCTATTTTGTTGAATTTCCACCCGATAATAAGCGGTACGGGTAAGCGCTACCAGTGCCTCAGTGGTCGCTCCCCAAAGTGAGCGGCGCTGATCGACGTGCGTGCGCGGTCGCTTCGCTATCCTCGTGGCGGGTAATTCAAGGATATTCGTCACGGGTACGATAACGACCCGTTCTCGCAGCCGCGAACCCGGCACCTGGCCGGAATGGATACCACTTAAAAAAGCGGCTAGCCGCGACAGCACAAACATGCCGTTCAAACCGGTGCCGCGCAGATCTCCTACCAAAGCCAGTCGGGGGGTACGCTCACGGGGACCGATGTCGTGGTAAAAAAGGTTTTTATTGCCACATAAAACAGTGGCCGACTCAATAGGCATCGTACTGATCAAGATCTTGCTCCATCATGGCGCGCCAAGTGAACCAAAAATTGTTCTTCTCTACCTATAGAACATAGTTCGGTTTTAAAATTTCACATAGGCGATGCCCCAATTCTGGAAACCGAAACTGTCGATGGCACACGCCAGATCCCAGAGCACGCAACCAAAGCCCACAGCAAACGGCAATATCTGGATGCAACCTTGTCAAAGCCATCAGTCAATCATTATACTGCGGGTCCGTTTTGACGGGCGATTAGCTCAGTGGGAGAGCACTACCTTCACACGGTAGGGGTCGCTGGTTCGAGCCCAGCATCGCCCACCATCTATTTTGTTTGAATCCCTCACCCTCTTTTCTGTTTTCCACAGCCCTGCTGTTCAGCTCGGCCCTTTTCCGCTGTACCCCATCAGTCGCTTTATCAGCCTGTTGCGCCTGTTTTGGAGAGTCTGGCCGTTCTGCGCTCAAGTTTTTGGCCATAAAAAAGAGCGCATTCGCTGCGCCCTTTTTTTGCTTCTCCACGCCTCGGCAACCCTTGAAAGTCTGCCGAGGACTGCGGGTTTCGCTTATTCCCCGATAATCTTCCTCACCACGTCAGTCATCGAGATGACGCCGGTGGGCTGATCGTTCTCGGTCACGATCAGGCGGTGCATCCGCCGCCCGGTCATCAGGCTCACCGCTTCGCTCAGCAGGATGTTGGCGTCACAGGTGGCGCAGCCGGGGGTCATGATGTCGCCGGCCTTCATCGCCCGCGCTTCTTCCGAAGTCCGGCCTTGCCGCGCCAGCACCATGTCGGTCTGCGACACTACGCCAACCGCCTTGCCGCCATCCATCACCACCACCGCATGGATTTCTTTATCCACCATGATCTTGGCGACCTGACCGACGGTATCGCCCGGCGCGCAGGCGATGATGCCGCGATGCATGAGGTCTTTAACCTGGGTGCCGTCGTCGGCAATCTTGATCGCTTCGGCTTCGGCGATGCCGGGCAGCGGCGCGGACATCGGGTACGGGTGCGGGGTCGTGTGTACGTCGCCCTTCGGGAGTATCGGATGAAGAATAGCTAGCGGTGCCTTACTGCTAGCGCCGAGGCCAAATTCCTTGGCGCCGACCAGCACCGCCATGTTGCCGTGCGGGTGCTTGTTTTCGTACATCAACTGATGCACATGGGGAATATCAGTGTAGGGGAAGGCCCGCGACAGACACGGGTCGAGCAGGCCGCGCACCGCCAGTTCGTTCATCTGCTTAGATTGCTCAGTGTTAGCAAAATGCGAGCCTTGCAGCCGCTTCTGGCGCATCCACAAATAGCGCAGATCGACGGTGGCGTTGTAGCCGGTCGTGCCCGCGCAAACGACGACCATGCCGCCGGTGTCGCAGACGAAAATCGAGGTCGGGATGGTGGTTTCGCCGGGGTGCTCGAACACGATGTTCGGGGCGCGCTTCTCGCCCAGCACTTCCCAAATCTTCGCGCCAAAGGCCCGCACCCCTTTCAGCCACTTGGCGTAGCCGACGTTATCCTTCCAGTGCGGCAACATGCCCCAATGGTCGAATTCGTTGCGGTTGATGCAGCCTTTCGCCCCCAGCTTCATGCAGTAGTCGAACTTGTCTTCGCCGGAGACCATCGCAATCGGGGTTGCGCCCGCCGCCTTGGCGATCTGAATCGCCATCGAACCGAGACCGCCCGCGCCGCCCCAAATCAGCGCCACGTCGCCTTTTTTGACCGCGTTCTTGCCCCAGCCGTGCAGCATCCGCCAGGCGGTGGCCGCCACCAGGACATACGCGGACGCTTCTTCCCAGTTCATGTGCTTGGGCTTGGGCATACACTGCTGGGCCTGCACCTTGGTGAACTGGGCGAAGCTGCCGAAGTTGGTTTCATAACCCCAGATGCGGAAGCTGGGCGAATACATCGGGTCGCCGCCACTCTTGACCCAGGCGCAGTTGCGATCCCAGGTGCCGCAATGGATGACCACCTCGTCGCCGACTTTGACGTGGGTCACGTCCTTGCCGATTTTGTAGACGATACCAGAGGCGTCGCTGCCGCCGATGTGAAATTCTTCCTTCTCGCCCGCCTTGTTGCGCGCGCCGATGACGTTGACCGGAATCCCCAGACCCGCCCAGACGTTGTTGTAATTGATGCCCGCCGCCATCACGTACACCAGCACTTCATCATCGGCGATGCTGGGCACATCGACCACTTCCTGCTGGAAGGCTTCGGTCGGCTTGCCGAACCGCTCGGCCCGAATCAGCCAGGCGTGCATTTTTTGGGGAATGACGCCTAACGGGGGTTGTTCGCCGAGGTTATAGAGTTCTTTGGCCATCTTTTTGATTCCTCTCTGTGGGGGTGGTTTTAAGGGTTGTTGTTGGAAACATCTTAATCGTGAGTTTTGATCGCCTGAATCACCCGCTCGCGCAAACGCTCGTATTCGGCAATCGGCGAGCGGCGCGGCGCGTCAGCCAAGGCGTTAAACAGCGCTTCCTCACCGCCGAGCAGACCCATTCCGTAGCGGCCAAATTCCTCGCGCAGGTGCTTGACCAGCCATTCCGCCTGACAGCGCTGGCGGCGGGCGGTGAACTGGCCCTGCCCCAGCAGCCATTGGCGGTGGCTGTCCAGCGCATCGGCCAGCTTATCGATACCGCTGCCGAGTGCAGCGCTGGCGGATAAAGCCGGGACTTGCCAGCCTTCCGGGTCCATCTGCCGCCGCAGGGTATTTTTCAGTTCGGACAAGGTTTTACGCGCCGCCATGCCGATGTCTTCCTTGTTGACCACGATGACGTGCGGCACCTCCATGATGCCCGCTTTCAAAAACTGAATGCTGTCGCCGGAAGCCGGTTGCGCCACAAAACAGGTGGTGTCGGTCATCTTCGACACGTCGATTTCCTTCTGGCCGACGCCCACCGTTTCCACCAGCACGATGTCAAACGCCGCCAGCATCGCCAGACTCATCGGCCAGACTTCGGCGCTGAGACCGCCAAACTCGCCGCGACAGGCCAGCGAGCGGATGAACACCTCGCGGTCGGCGCCGCTGGCGTGCATCCGCAGCCGGTCGCCCAGCAACGCGCCGCCGGTAATCGGGCTGGACGGATCGACCGCCAGAATGGCGACCTTCAAGCCGCGCTGCCGCCACACCTGAATCAGGGACGCGGTGAGCGAGGATTTGCCCGCACCCGGCGGCCCGGTGATGCCGATCAGATGGCCACCCGTCTCCAGCTTGGCAGCGGGCAGCGCATCCAAAAAGGCAGCGGCGCACTGGCGAGCCGCCGGGCGGCGGTCGTCCAGCAGATTCAGCGCCTGGGCCAGCGCCAGCCGGTCACGGCCGCTGACCGCAGCGGCCAGCGCCTCCGGTTCGGGCAAAACCCGACTCATACCACGGCGACCGCCTTCATCTCGTTGGCTTTGCGAATCAGGTTGAGGATGTCCACCATGATGCCGTTCATGTCGATGTCCTTCGGCGTGTAGACGGCGGCAATACCCCGTTCTTTCAACAGCTTGGCATCGCTTTCCGGGATAATGCCGCCGATGACCACCGGCAACTCCTTTAAGCCGACCTTGCCCAACTGGTTGAACACGTCTTCGACCATTTCGATATGGCTGCCGGACAGCACCGACAAGCCAATCAGATGCACGCCTTCTTCCAGCGCTGCTTTGGCGATTTGTTCCGGGGTCAGGCGGATGCCTTCGTAGACGATCTCGAAGCCGACATCGCGGCCCTTGACCGCAATCTGTTCCGCGCCGTTGCTGTGGCCGTCCAGACCGGGCTTGCCGATTAGCAGGCGCAATGGCCGGCCCAGCTCCTCGCCGGTCTTGCTGACCTGGGTGCGAATCGCTACCGCTCGCGCACTGCGGGCGTCGTCGTTGGCGGGAATGTCGATGCCGGTCGGGGCGCGGTATTCGCCGAAGATGTCGCGCAAGGTCTGCGACCATTCGCCGGTGGTCACGCCCGCATGAGCGCACAAAATCGAGGCGGGCATGATGTTCGCGCCGCTGCGGGCGGTTTCGGCCAGATTGGCCAGCGCCGCCTTGACTTCGGCGGCGTTGCGCTGGGCGCGGAAGGCGTTGAGCCGTTCGATCTGCTCGCGTTCGGCGCGGGGATCAACCTTCATGATGCCGCTGTCTTTGCCGCCGGTCAGCGGTGATTCCTCGGTTTCCTGATAGCAATTCAGGCCGATGATCTTCAGATCGCCGCGCTCGATGGCCCGCATCCGCTCGGTGTGGCTGGTGACCAGTTGCCGCTTGACGTAGCCGGATTCGATGGCCTGCACCATGCCGCCCTGCTCCTGCACCCGCGCCATTTCCGCCGTCGCACCATCCACCAGTGACTTGACCTTGGCGGCGATCACCGGCGAGCCGTCGAAGATGTCGCCGTATTCCAGCAAATCGGTTTCAAACGCCAAAACCTGCTGCATCCGCAGCGCCCATTGCTGATCCCACGGGCGAGGCAGACCCAGCGCCTCGTTCCACGCCGGTAGCTGGATGGCGCGGGCGCGGGCGCGCTTGGACAGGCTGACACCGAGCATTTCCAGCACGATGCGCTGGACGTTGTTTTCCGGCTGGGCTTCGGTCAGGCCCAGCGAGTTGACCTGCACCCCGTAGCGGAAGCGGCGCATCTCTTCGGTTTGTGCGTTGTAGCGTTCCTGCGCCAGCTTGTCCCACATCTCACCGAAGGCCCGCAGCTTGCAGGTTTCCTCAATGAAGCGGATACCCGCATTGACGAAGAAGGAAATCCGCCCGACCACCTGCTCGAAGCCGTCCGCGCCGATCTGGCCGGAATCGCGCACCGCGTCCATCACCGCGATGGCGGTGGACAGCGCGTAGGCCAGTTCTTGCGTGGGAGTCGCGCCCGCTTCCTGCAAGTGGTAGCTACAGATATTGGTCGGGTTCCACTTGGGAATGTTTTTGACGGTGTAGGCGATGATGTCGGTGGTCAGGCGCACCGAGGGCGACGGCGGGAAGATGTAGGTGCCGCGCGAGAGGTATTCCTTGAGGATGTCGTTTTGGGTGGTGCCTTGCAGTTGCTCCGGTTTCGCGCCCTGGCGCTCGGCGGTGGCGACGTACAGCGACAGCAGCCAGGCAGCGGTGGCGTTGATGGTCATTGAGGTGTTCATCTGCCCCAGCGGAATCTGGTCGAACAATGCCTGCATGTCGCCGATGTTGCCGATGGGGACGCCGACCTTGCCGACTTCACCCCGCGCCAGCGGATGGTCGGCGTCGTAGCCGGTCTGGGTCGGCAGGTCAAACGCCACCGACAGGCCGGTCTGGCCTTTGCTTAAATTGGTTCGGTACAACTCGTTGGATGCCTTGGCGGAAGAATGGCCGGAATAGGTCCGCATCAGCCAGGGTTTGTCGCGTTTGGGGTTAGACATTCGGCGCCTCTCTTGGGAGTTGTGGTTATTGGGTTGTTATTGTTACGTCCTTGTGATGGGTCAATTCTTGGGAGTTTCTATTTTTATCTTATAACCCGAAAAACTTTCTGAATTCGTGGTTCAATACCTTTAAGCTTGATATATTGATTACGGAGAATTTCTATGGCATCTATACGTTCGCTGACCGGTCTTGAAATCCAGTATTTATAATCATTAGTCTGCTCATGGAGCGGAACGATTTTTAATACTTTTTCCATAGCTTTAATATTAGTTAATTTTCTTCGGGAAAAATTTAGAAAAATCAACCTGAATCCCTTCGTTTTCAATCAGCTCTTCATGAAATAAGGTCTCGCCATTTTGAGTAGTAACAAACACTGTCCGGCTATATGGCTCGACCGTCCAAACCACTTTAACACCCTCATTGACCAATTGCGTCGCTTTTTGCAGCATCTCCTGAATTATCTGGCTCGACGAAACGACCTCAATAGCTAAGATAGGGCGTTCCTGAAAGCGAAGGATGTCACGAAAAGGATTAGACTGAATCTTAGCTTTCGGAAAAATAGAAATACCAGGCGTCAACCCGTTAGCAATATCGAGCGTTAATTCTGGCAATGGCTCAATAGTTTCATTACTTATCAGTTGTTTAAGGATTTGCAGGCAAATATAGCTATGATTGAGGGATGGCATGGCCGTTTCATCTTCGCTTTCAACGCTTGGTAGAGGACTAACCCCACTAGAGGTAGCAATATTTTCAAGCATCAAAACCTCCAATTAAATAACAATAAATTTTTCAAAAATATTCATCCTATATTTTATAAGGAAGAATCGGCATCAATTCAAAAAATTTTCGGCACTTCTCCACAACTGATTCCATAGATTGTGTGCGAAAAACCTCCGTATGCAATTTATCACATCCTACCGTGACACACTCGATTGCAGTTTTTTCCCAGAGCCGTTTACAGGGCCAAGCATTCACAACTTCAGCAAATGGAGCAGAACAACGCAATGCACGTAACCGCTCGGAAAGATTAATAGCAAATCCTACTTTGAAACGACCAGGATCATGATTTGGCTCAAGTATTAACAAATAAAAAACTCCCTGCTCAAAAAGTAATGCTTCAGGTCCTAGATTACTCTCTACTACATCTATATCAAAGTCTTCTTTAAGCTTTATCTGCTCGAGAACTTGTCTTAACTCTTCATTTGTAATATATGAAATTACTTGACCGCGATTGGCGGAACTACGCCTTTTAATAGGCTCTATATTAAGACGCTTTAGAATCTTAAAAATAGTGGCTTTTCGCTTCCCTGTTTGAGCGGCGACATCAATGATAGAGATTAAATTCTCAGACATTGAAACCAATTTAGGCAGCTCCAGAAGCCCCTCTCTCGCAAGGAAGAGGGGCTTTTCTCACCTCACGCCGGACGCCGTTTAATCAACAACCGCCGTTCAATCTCAAAAATCTTATTGCTGAGTTTCTCCTTACTCAATTTCTGCTTATCGTTCTCCTTGATAAACAAATCCGCGCCGTATTGTTTCAGCGCATCAGCGGCGCTGATGTTCTTCACGCCGATGAATTGGAAAGTGACGATACCCAAAGCATCATTATTCGGCACCGTTTCAGTCGCCACCACCCTTGAAAGCGCCGCCACCGTATCGCCAGAGATTGACGGCTGGGTGTGATAACCCTCAGTGAAGCCCAATTCCCACACCGCATTTTCGCTGACATCACGGCTGGCCAAGCCTTCCAGCCAGGCGAACACCAAACCGCCGTAGACAATCGGATCACCGCTCATCTTGCCCGACAGGCCAGTGCTATACACCCGGTCGAAGTGCAAGGGATGGGTGTTGCCGACCAGATAGGTCCAATACATGTGCTCGTCGGTGATGGTGCGACCGTTGTTGTGCACGATCAAATCGCCGAGCGAGAAATCCTCGAAATAGGTGTTGGGGCCGGTCAGCCCACCCGGATAGTTGCCCGCGTTGACCGGAATATCCACCACCGGATGCTCCACCCACGGGAAATCGACCGGCGTGGTCGGCGCAGGCGTGGTCGGCAGGCGATCGCCACGATAGCCGACCATGATTTTGCGCTCGTATTGCAGCACCACCTGATTGTGCTGGTTCACGCTCAGGGTACGAATCAGCACGATACCGGGCTTGTCTTCGCCGCGTACCTTGCGATCCACCACTTTGGTATAACCGCGCAGGGTGTCGCCCGGATACACCGGCCGCAGGAATTGCACGTTGTAATAGCCAAGATTGGCAATCGCCTTTTCGGAATCGTTGTGCACGCCCAGCGACAGCGTGACGTTGAACACCATCTGCGGGCTGGCGGGCAAGTCGGGGAAGCCGTGCGCCTTCGCATACTCCACGTTCAAATACAACGGGTTACATTGCATGAACACGCGGGAGAAATCCAGCATCGGCCCACGCTCGAAGGTGTAGCCACGCGGGTGGACAAACACCTGTCCCGGCACGAATTCATCCAGATAGCGCCCGTATTGCGGCCGCCGCGCCCATTCCACGTTGACCGTGACCGATCCGGCGACTTCGGTCTGCTCGCTCAAACGCATCGAAAAACTCATCGCTCAACCTCCCACTTCGGCTTTGGATTTGGCGTTGTCCACCAGAGAACGGGCAATCACTTTCAGCGCCAGGGTTTCCTCCGCGCCCTCGAAAATCGACAGCACCCGTGCATCGATAAAATAGCGGCTGACCGAGGTTTCTTCGGCGTAGCCCATGCCGCCGTGAATCTGCAACGCCTCGCGGGTCACCCATTCAGCGGTCTTGCAGGTGAAAAATTTGACCATGCTGGCTTCCATGTCGCCCTTGCCTTCATCCATCAAGCGCCCGACCGAATAGGTGAACTGCCGGCCGATGGCGAGATAAGTGGCCATCCGCGCCAGCTTGATCTGGGTCAGTTGGTAGTCGCCGATGGGATAGCCGAACACCATCCGCTCCTGGGAATAGCTCAGGGCCTTTTCGTAAGCCGCCTGCATGATGCCGATGGCGCGGGCGGCGGTCTGGATCCGGCCGCCGGAAAATCCGGCCATGGTGAAATAGAAACCCTTGCCCTCGCCCTTCGGCCCGCCGAGCATGTTCTCGTCCGGCACGAAGATGTTGTCGAAAAACAGGTCGAAGGAGTGCATCCCGCGATAGCCGATGGTGGCAATCGCCTTGCCGGTCAGCTTGCCGCCGCCGTCTTGGGTGAAGTCGATGGCGTGGCCGGGGGTGCTCGGTTTTTCCAGCAGGAACATGGACAGGCCGCGATGGCCGAACGATAGGTCGGGATGGGTGCGGGCCAGAATCAGCAGCACGCCGGCCTTGCCCCCGAAGGTGCACCAGGTTTTCGCGCCGTTCAGCAGCCAGCCGCCCTCGGTTTTGGTGGCCTTCAACCGCATGTTGGCGACGTCGGAGCCGTAGTTCGGCTCGGTCACCGCCACCGCGCACAGCATCTCGCCGGAGGCCAGTTGCGGCAGCCATTTGTTCTTTTGCTCTTCGGTGCCGCCCTTCAGGAGCGCCTTGGACAGGATTTCCGGCCGGGTGATCAAACTGCCGGCCGCGCCCAGCGAGCCGCGGGTCAGTTCCTCGGTCACCACGATCATGCCCAGGTTGTCTTCCTGCTCGTCGCTCTGGATGCCGCCGAAGCGTTCCGGGATAGAAATGCCGAAGCAGCCCATATCCTTGACCTGTTCCAGAATGGCGTCGGGAATGTCGAGGTCGTGACGGTGGACTTCTTCGGCCAGCGGCATCACCACTTCTTCAGCGACGCGGCGGAATTGCTCGCGCATCATCTCGTGGTGGTCGTCCAGCAGATAGGCGCCGGTCACGCCGTCCTGCGCCCGCATCAACTGGCCGAGTTCCGCCACATGGGCCGCTGGCAGTTGGGCGATGCAGAATTGGCGGACTTGGGGATCGTCCACCGTTTTGCTGAGCCAAGTGTCGTCGAGACCGAAATCGGTGGGACGGGCGCTCAGGCGATTGCGCACCGCTTGCAGGGCTTCGGCGGCGAACAGCAGCGCAAAGCGTTCTTCCAGCGTCAATTCACTGGCCGAACCGCCGCCCGCTGCCCGCGCCCGTTTGGCGTAATCCAGCCCGAAACGGGCGCCGGTAATTTCGGCGCAGGACAGCGCCAGGTCATAGCTGACCAATTGGTGATGGTCGAGCAGTGCGGCGGAAATTTTTCCGTCGGCTTTCTGGGAGCGTTCCTTCACGTCCGCCAGAGAATAATCGAGCGCCTTCTGGACGGTATCCAGCGCCAGCGCGGCCTGTTGTAATTGTTCTGCCGGATTTTGAATCGGTGCGGGCATGGGTTTTACCTCTTCATTAGTGGTGTTGTGTTTATTCTGAAAACCCTAAATTTGTTAACGCTATCACCAAAGTTTAAGCGGAAATGGCTTGGAGCACACGGGATTATGGCCCGCACCAGAAAATCTTTGCAGCACGCAACCCATAACCTATTCCTTGCGACAGTCTACCTCTCGGCGCAGCGGATTGGAGCAATGGCGGGTCTATTTGCCCGTATAATGGCCCCCTCAACGGCAGCGCTTTGACCGGCTATAGTGCCTGCCGTACTCTCGTTATTTTTCGCGATAGTCGCAACCCTGAAAACACCGTGCGGCCTCACAACAAAAGAGATCTCCGTGGCTACCATTTCCAACCCATCGACCGAACTGAGCCATTATGCCGGCGTGCTGGCGCTCGAATTGGATGCGGAGCAATCCGATCCGAACGGCGTACCACCCGCTCCGTTGGATGTAGCCACTGCCACCGCACTCGCCGGTCATCTCGCTAAGGATCTGGAACGCATTCTGGGCCACATCGACCCATTGGGTTTGATCCTGGTCGGCGCACTCTATGACCAAACCGAAATACTCCGGCCAGGCTTTCCGCTGACCAAGGCGCTAGCCGCCCTCTACAAAGGAAGTTCCCCTTCACCGGATTTCAAGCCGCAATTAATCGCGCTGGGTAGCGACCGAGGTTTCTTTCCCGTCGCGGCCATCAATCCGCTGCGCCGACCTGGGTCTGGCCCGCTGCTGTTACTCCCGTTTTGCTTCGTCGGACAAGCTAACGCGATTGCTGACTTGGCGCGAATCATGGAAGACATTTTGCTGCAAAGCGGCGAAGTGTCGCAAGCAACCCGTGAAGCAGTTCAGCAAATGTTTAATCTGACGATCCTGAATGTCTCTTTTGCGACCCTTAGCGACCTGTGTGCGCTCTTGCGGGTGCAGTTAGAAAGTAACGAATTACTACCGTTATGGCGCTTATTGGAGCATGGCTGGTTCGAAAAAGACGAAATCTGCACCGTCACGCTAGAGCCGGGAAATTATTTCATTGCTGAGAAGGATGATGTACACACCCTGTTCTATACCTTCGATGACTGGGCGCAATTTGGACCAGGCCAGGACTTGCCGGCGACGACTTTAGGAAGCGGTTATGGCCGTTGGACCCGCGCCCAACGACTCTACACGCTAGCTTTAGAATTGTACGGCGTACATGTGCGGACGGTGTTGGCTAATCCGCCACTGACCGCAACGCTGGCGGGTGCTGAAGGTGCAGCGGCCGTGGCAGCCCTGCGGGAGATTCCCTGCCTGTCTGGCGATTTCCTGGTGGAAGCAGTTTTTCAAAATGACAGTGAAAACACCGAGCAGCAAATACTGATCACCAATCAAGTTGATCTCGAACTGGGCACCCTAGCCTATACCGTCACCAGCTTGGATGCAGCAGGGAAATTATTGCGTTTGGAACACCACTACCCGCTGAACCCAGAGGGCCTAAAGGTGATCATTGACCGCTTGCGTCAGCGCGGCGCTGAGCAAGGTGCGCAACGGCGTGTTCTGCATCCGGGCCAACTGGTGTACTCCGAAACCGGACGCAGCCTGCGTGCAGCCGCTGAAACGGACGTAGCGGTACAAACCGGCAAGCTCCATTAGGAAGGTGCGCTGCCAGAGAGACATCCCTCCTCCAGCATAATACTCGGAGGTAGTCCAACATGGAGGTCCATCTGGCCGAGCGGCACATAAAACCAGAATGTCGATCCCTTGCCCTCTTCGCTGTCTACCCCAAGCGTCCCGCCCATCCGTTCGACCAATCGCTTGGCGATGCACAAGCCTAACCCAATCCCGCCAAACCGGCGCGAAATGGAACCATCCAACTGGGTAAATGGCTCAAATAGCCGAGCCTGCGCCGCCGGAGCAATGCCAACGCCGGTATCCGCTACACTGAACCGCAACCAGATCTTGCCATCTTTAGCGGCCTCTGGAGCCGGCTCACAACGGAGCACAATCTCACCGTGCTCGGTAAATTTGATGGCATTACTGAGCAAATTTAGAGCCACCTGCCGCAAACGGCCTTCATCACCCCGCGCAAAGGTTGGTGTTTGCGGTGCCACGAAAACATTAAAGCCAAGACTCTTCTCCGACGCCTTCGTGTTGATCACCTTAGCAAGCTCTTGTATCAGAGCGGTGGGCGAAAACGGCATCTGCTGCAATTCAATCTGACCGGCTTCGATGCGGGATAAATCGAGGATATCGCTGATCAACTGAAAGAGCGCCTCGCTCGACTGGCGAGCAGTCAGGGCAAATCGCTGTTGCCGGTGATCGAGCGTTGTTTTAAGCAGCAAATCAAGCATACCCAAAATACTATTTAGCGGAGTGCGCAGCTCATGACTGACCGTGCCGAGAAACTCGGATTTCAGTCGTGAAGCCTCTAATGCCGCATCGCGTGCCCGCTCTGCCTCTTCTTGCGCAAGCCGCAGTTGACCGTTGGCAACACCGAGCTGTTTACCCATAGCCACTAGGCAGATTGCCGTTTTTTGCAGCTCACGTACCTTAAAATTGGGAACCTGCTGTTGATAATCACCCTGGCCGATCCGCTCGACCAGGTTATCGACCACCTCCAGAGGTTGGGCGATGATGCTTGCCATAAGGCGGGCACGCCGATATAACACAGCAAAAAAGATTCCGTAGAACAATATGATACCACCGATCATCCACAACCCAATCATGAACAAACGATGGCCCAACTGGTTAGCCTGGGCATGGATGTTCGCTTCGCGCACCATCACCACTAATTTCCAGCCAGTTTCAGGAACGGTAGCCCAAGCCGCCAATTGTGGACCGTTCAATTCCAAAGGTGCGACGCCCTCGGGGCGAGCGCGCACAGGGGCGAATGCTGGGCGCCGATCAATGTTGAACTCTTCAGGCTTGAAGGTATCCTGCCGGATATAGTCGGTGTAGGCGTGAGTGGTCAGTTCCCGTAGATTCCAATCGGCTTCTCCGGCGGACGGCAGCGCAAGCAGGGTACCGGTTTTGCTGACCAACAACCCGTAACCCTGCCAAGGGATAGCCAGATTAAGAATCGTGTTGGCGATGGTCGCCACCGTGACATCCAACCCAATAACCCCTTCCAGGAAATTCTCCCGATAAACCGGCGCGATAGAGGACACCATCCAACCCTGGCCGGCCGGATCGACATAGACATCAGTCCACACCACACCACGCTGTGGGTTATGCTGGGCATCGGCTTCGTAATAAAAATTAAACTGCGGAATATCTAGCTTGGGCTGGTAGTGGCCCAACACGTTAAAATAGGGATAAATCCGATTCAGCGAATCGTGTGTATTCAGATAAACCTGGACCACCAACGGGTGGGTTTGCCGCAAATCGCGCATGAGCGGATCAAGCTGAACGGTGCGCCAAACCTTCTCGCGCTGCTCCGCTCCAACCGGCACGGCACCACTATAAAACAACGCGCTACCACCATTATCCTGGGTTGTGTAATACACACCATCAGGCGAATAGGCATAGCGCTTGCGCTCGTCCTTGTCAGGCTCGAACGGGATTTGCAGGATACGGGCCGTTTGGCGGCGGAACAAATCGGTCGATTGAGAAATCGCTTCGAGCTGCTTTTGGATAGCTACCGCTTCCCGTTGGGCGATGCGGCGTAACTCGTCGGTGGCGATAGTCCGCACCGTTTCGATGTTTTCTTGGGTCGCTAAATGATTAGCGGTCAAATAGATGATGACAAACACCACCTCGACCAACAACAGCGGCATGAGGGCTGCGCGAAAATACGAACGCCACACCCACTTTAGCAATGGAATCGCCGATCTTGGGTCCAGCGAAAGATCAGCATTCGCTTGATGATCCGTCACCTTCCACCTCCCCCATTCAGCAATGTCTCAATCCGGCACCAGAATGAGCCGCAACCACAAGCCTCTTTAGTATATTCCACGAATATTCTCATCCATGAGCGCCGATCTCGTGGCGAGACCGGAAATCTAGGTATCAACAGCTAGGTATCAACCTAGTATAACAAGGCGAGCTTTGAGCATCTCCACCCGACCACAAAAAACCATCGGAGACAAGCGGTGTTCCGGCTCCCCTACGGCACTAGCAAATCGCCGCCTTCCAGTTGCAAGAGTTCCACTCGCAACCCGATCAGCAACACACTGCCGATTTGGCGCCGTTGCCCGGTATCGGTGAACTCGAACACATACAACCGTTCCAGCTTTAACCGGCCATCACGCCGATCCCGCCGTGGCCAGAGCCGCTCCAAGGCGACGGTATCATCCAGCAACTGAACACCCGTTTCCCTGCAAGCACGAGCGCTGGCGGCTCGCGCCTGTTCACGAGCACCCAAGCTGTCTCGCCAAAACCACAGGCCGATGCCGACAACCAGGAAAAATCCCATAAGAAAGGAAAAACTCATCGGTTTACAGCAGCGGCTTTAAACGGGCCAAAATATCCTCGCGTGCCTGCGCCAACAGCGAGTCGCGGTCAAGACTGTCCAGAATGTCTTGCACCACACGCTTTGGCCCACCTTCACCCCACGATTTACCCTGCGCAAAATACTGTTCGGCGGCCTTACCCACCACATAAGTCCCATACCAAGCGACCGCGCCCTGCGCCGCAGCGGTCACGACCGTCGATAACCCAAGGCTAATGCCCTTGAGCGCCGAAGCCGCCAAATGCATGACCCATACCGTTCCCATCAGAAACACCAGTTGGGTAAAGATGGTCTTGAGCAGCGAACCAGCCTCACCACGGGTGATCGGCAAACCGTAGACCCGACTCAGATGGATGATCATTGCGGCATCAGTGGCAACCGCCGCGAGCAGATCGGCGACCGGAATCGGGTTGAGCGCCACGGCCACGCCCTTGGCCAGACAGTAGTTACGGACCACTTTTTCGGCTAAGTCGCGACGAATTACAATGATTTCGTGACTCAGCCGATCAGAAAAACGACCGGCGAATAACCCGGCGTTGAGGGCGGCCATGGTTTTGCCCTCGGCTTTGAGAATATCCCAGATCCGCTCCCGTAACGCGGCCACATCCGGTGCGGGTCGGCGGCGACTTTCCGTTTCGTTGCCGTCAGCGTCCACCAGAATCACAATGCGCTCGGCCGGTTGCGCGGCGGCGGTGACAATATCGTGTGCCTCGATCAAACCCTCGGCGCGCTGGCGCAAAGTCTGTAACAAAAGTTCCCGATCAGCCGGCGTGTAGCGATCAATCTTGTTCAGCACTAAGACCAGTCGTTGTGCGGCACTCTTCACTTGCCGCAACGCCCGCAGCTCCGTATCAGTGATATCGCCTTCTACCACAAATAGCACCAGATCGCAGCGACTAGCCACATCGTGCGCGAGCCGTTCCCGCTCCTCGCCAGCAACCTCATTAATCCCCGGCGTATCGATCAAAAACACGCCCCCGGCATCGTACTCCTGCCAGCGCGCGTGGGTAGCGTGGGTAGTTTCGCCATGCAGCGGGCTGGTTGAAAAGCGCGTTTCGCCCAATAAAGCGTTTAGCAGCGCCGATTTACCGACACTCACCCGCCCGAATACCGCGATGTGGATGTGACCATGTTCGATTTTCTCCAGCAGCAGTTGTAACTGCTGATAATCGGCGGCCAATGCCGAACGCACGGCTGGGGGTACCCGCTTATCATTGAGCAACTCTCGCAGGCTTTCGCGCGCCAGAGCCAGGTGCGAATCGCCGTTAACCGGTCCCTGTTCCGGCACCATCACCACTCTCCCGCTGTCGATTCCAAACCATTTGGGCCAAGCGTTTTGCACGCGCTTCCAAATCTTCACTCAAATTATCCTCGAACATCCGCAGGGTGGGGCCATTGACCAAATCACCCCGAGTTTCCAAGGAGCGGGCTATCGCCTTCCCCAAACTTTCGAACACCAATCCGTAAACCACTGCGTGGATCATCCCGCCCACGACGGTTCCCATGCCGGGGAAGGCTTTGAAGATGTTACCGACCAGCGCCAACAACAAATTGACGTTGCGCCGTACCTGACCGCCGGCCAGATTGAGAAAACGCTGCATATCCATCTCACGGGCCGGTACTTCGTAGAGTGCACACAAATCCTTGATGAGATTGATGCCCAGATAGCCCTGAATCAAAATATCGGTCCCGGGGCTAACCGCCGCCAATGCCCCAAAGACCGCTTTACGGGAATAGCTTTGCACGATATCGCCGGCTTTTCCCTGGCGGTACGCAGCGACCGCGACATCTAGTTTTTGCTGAGCAAGCACGAAGACCGCTGTATCGCGTAAGGCGTCGAGCACTTGCGGGTCGGTGTCAAGGTAGCGCTGTAACGCTCGGCGCAAGTCCTCGACTTGGGGTGGGCGTTCGCGCAGCGTGGTCTCTTCGCGGCCATCGTGATAGATGCGAGTCACCTCCTCTACCCCACCCGACTGCACTGGTGCTACTTCAACCTGTTCGCCGACCCGTTCGGCAAGTCGCTGGCGAATCTGTACCAGTTCCGCTTCGGCATACCGGTCAATCTTGTTCAACGCCACGATGACGGGGCTGCCCAAATCCACCAAGGTGCGCAGGGCCTCGTACTGGTCACGGGTCAAATCGCCCTCACAGACGTAGATGATGACATGGGCGCGCAACGCTTCATCCCGCGCTTGCCGATCAAGCGAACCATCCGCTTCGTTCAGGCCCGGCAAATCCGCCAAAATTAACCGATCCCCCGCCGAACTGCTCCAGGTGTAATAGGTCACTTCACGGGTGGTGCCACCGCGCACATCGACGGCAATATCAGTGCCCGGTAATAGGGCGCGGATCAGGGATGACTTGCCGGTGCTGATCTCGCCGAATACCGCCACGATGATTTCGCCTGCGGCCCGCCGTCGCTGCAACTCTTCCAGTTCGTCGCGAATGGAATCGACTTGAATGCCGGCTGCTTCTCGACGCTCGATCTGTTCACGCAGGCTTGCTTCATCGGGTGGTTTGGCCGGAGCCAGTCGGCGGGAACGCCCGGCAGGTTGGCCCCAATTGAGCACTCGCCAAACCCCATAAGCGCCCCCCGCGCTCAAAACCCCAAGAATCAGCAGATAGATGACCCAAAAGGTGGTGGGTGCCCGTTGTAGGCGCTCCCACACCGACAGACCCAGATCGGTGATATAAAGCACCAGCACCAATAAGACCGCCACACCGATACTGGCACCCACACCCAGCAGTAATCGAAACGGCAGCCAGCCACGCGACACAGAGGAAATCGCTCCGCTTGGAATCGATTGGCTAGGCTTGCTGTTAGAACGCTCAGGAAAAAGCTTGTCCATCGAAAATCGCTTAGGAAGCAACGCGCTCAGGGGCGAATAACGCGAGGAAGGATTGCGGCACCTTCTGGACCGCCCGTGTTTGATAATCGAAGAACACAATGCCGGTTTTGGCACGAGCCACTTCGCGGCCGCTGGTTTTCTCGGTCATCTGATAAACAAAATCGCAGCCGTATTTGTTGAAATCGGTGACCGCGACACCAATCACCAACACCTCACCGGCAAAGGCTTCCGATTTATAGAGAATCACATTATCGGCGATGATGACGCCTAAACCCTCGACATTGAGTTCCGGCAACCCATGATGCGCCATGAAACGATAGCGCGCCTCATGCATCAAGCTCACCACTATATCGTTGCCCATGTGGCCGGCATAATTGATATCGGTGATTCTGACCTGTAATTCAGTGTGGAAGGAAAAATCAGCCGGCAGCTTCAACTCGATTCGTGCCATGCCTTGCCTCAATGGGTTCGAAAATCAACTTTCAATTAGACTCAACCGCCACCACTGGGAATCATTGCGGCTGGGCGGGAATTGTAAACGATATTGCTAAAAACGGCCGTGTCCGATTTCTAACCGCTCTTGAAAAAGCTGATGGGAGAATAACCTGTATGCTGCTTAACTACGATATGCCGCTCTGGCGGCCGCCCTCCGAAGCGGACAGCTTTATCCTGCAAGCCACACTGGGTTGCAGCTTTAATCGCTGTAGCTTCTGTGCGATGTACCGCAGTAAAGAGTTCACCATCCGCCCACTCGATTAAGTACAAGCTGAGATTCAGACCGTGGCACGGGCCTATCCGGCTGTGCGACGGGTGTTCTTGGCTGATGGCGACGCGCTGGCGGCACCGACGAATCATCTGCTACACCTTCTCGGCACTCTGTCCGGCGCCTTTCCCAGCCTGGAACGGGTTTCCAGTTATGCCCTACCCGCCAATCTACTCAAAAAATCGGTGGAAGAGCTAAGGCAATTGCGAGAGAACGGCTTGACCCTACTCTACTACGGGATTGAAACCGGTGCGGCGGAGTTGCTCAAGCGCATCACGAAGGGCGCAACTCCGGAAGCCATGGTGACTGGGCTTGGCAAAGCCAAAGCCGCCGGCTTCATGATCTCAGCCACGGTGATTCTCGGCCTTGGCGGCCAACCGTACTGGCAAGAGCACATCGACGGCACTGCCGAGTTAGTGAATCAAGTCGCGCTGGATTATCTCTCGACGCTGCAATTGATGATCGAGCCATCCCTGCGTGCGGAATTTACCCGCAAATTCCGAGAGCCTTTTCATGAACAGGATGACCGGGCGCTGTTGTTGGAGCAAATGCGCTTAATCGAACGGCTGAATCCACCGGCTCCGCTGGTGTTCCGCTCCAATCATGCGTCCAATGCCCTGGCGCTGGCCGGGACGCTACCGCAAGACCAACTTGAGCTGCTGAGCCGGTTAGAATTGGCCCTGGCCGGTGGCCTGCACCTGCGCCCCGAATGGTTGCGCGGTTATTGACTCAGGCTGCAACGGACGTATCGACATGACGGACAGCGGCGACAATGCGATCTTCCAATTCGATTCGGGTCGCCAGCGACTCGCCCAACCGCGACAGTTCCTGGTTCAGTTCAGGCAATGCCGACTCGGCGAGTTCATCCTCGTAGCGGTCGTGAAAATCCAACGCGGTCTGGGTGGTGTGATCGATCTGGGTATAAAGCCGACGGGCCACATCGCGCGCTTGGCGATAGGGCGAGTCCGCCGACTGTTCCTCCAGAGCCTCATAGATTTCAAAGGGTCCGAGTGCCAAATAATCGACGAGGGCTTGGCGAAACCGGCGCAATAAGTGATAAACCGAGCCAGCGGGCGCCACCGGCTTCAGCATGGCCAGCTTGTGGAATAAAACTAAGCTTTCCTGGCGCGACATCAATAGTTTATGGATTAAATCTGGCAAGGTTTTGCTATGGAGCTGAGCGGCGTTAAGAGCAGCGTTCATCGTCATCTCTCCAGTGGGGTTTTTTTTCGCACATTATACTTGTGGTCGCATGAGACTATCACAAATCGTGCCAAATGCTATCACCTAACCCAATAACAACCGGTTAACGCCGTAGAGAGGAGGGTTTATCGACCACCTGATCGCGCAAATACACCGGCAAGGCGGCTTCGGCGGCAACCCATTCACTGCGCCGGTTCGGATCGGCGGCAAGCCGGGCGATATCACCGGCGCGTGGCCAACACTCTGCCAGCCAACCACTGACTGCCATGTGCTGGGAAAAAAGAGTGGCATACAGACTCCAGCCACTGCCCACCCCAAACCACTCATCCGCCTCGGCAGTTGCCAGATCCGGTGGGCAGACCCGTTCCGCACCCACCAGATGTGCCGTTTCACCAATCACCTGATAGGTGGCCCAATAGACTTCGCCCATTCGCGCATCCAAGGCGGTCGCAAGATAGCGGTGTCCGGTCTCACGGCCCCCGCCTAAGGCCAATGCGGCCAGCGTGGAAATCGGTACGGCCGGCAAATCGGCGGCAAACGCGAGGCCTTGCGCAATACCGGCTGCGATCCGAACCCCGGTGAATGCACCAGGCCCCCGCCCGAACGCGACGGCATCTATCTGCGATAAAGCCAGTCCTGCCTCGGCTAATAATGCCTCGATCATCGGTAAAACCAATGCAGCATGGCGGCGAGGAGCCAGCTCATAGCGCTCCAGCACCGCACCATCCACCCAAAGAGCCGTGGTGCAAGCATCGGTCGAGGTATCCAGCGCCAGCAGCTTCATCGAAAATAGCCTCTCGGCGGGCCTTTAACTCGCCAAACCGCTCTCGGCTTGCTCACGCCGTTGAGCGCGATCCAACGCCGGGCGCTCCCATAGCCGAGCGGCATAGGCTTGGACATGCTCATCCTTCAAGGGCAATTCCCAAGCGTGTGCCCATGCCAGGGTATGACCGATCAAAATATCAGCGACGCTAAATTGCGCACCCAAGATAAAAGGTCGGTGGCCTAAGCTAGCCGCCAAAATATTGACGGCGCCGGCAAATTCCCAACGAGCCGTATCCAGAATGGCCGGCACTCGATGTGCTCTCGGCAATGCAAAACGGTGCTTGGCCATGGTCCACAGCGGCTGCTCCAATTCGGCCATCGCAAAATAGCACCACTGATGACAAGTGGCGCGCTCGTGGGTACCAACAGCCGGTATCAGGTGAGCGTCGGCAAAGCGGTCGGCGATATAGGTGCAAATCGCAGCGGATTCGGTAAGGATAAAACCGCTATCCACCAAGGTCGGTACCTTACCGGCGGCGTTGAGCGCCAAATAATCGGGCTGATTTCCCGCACCAGCCCGCACATCGACCGGGACGTACTGATAGTCCGCATTGGCTTCTTCCAGCGCCCAGACCACGCGCGTGGAACGTGTGTTCGCACAACCGTATACCGTCAGCATCGTCGCCACCTCTGTTTGTAGATGTTTAAGCAGCCCGCAGCTAAGAATCCCGCTTGCGGACCTTTCTGGCTACCGGTGGATTGGTTTCTTCCCTGGGTATTTTTTTAGCGGTGCTCGCCCGTCTGGGCGCCGGACGCTGGTCACCCACGTCTGCCTCGTCAAGACGGCTGATCTTGAGCGGATATTGCCGCACCCGAACCTTTTTCAGGTGTTGAAAAATTTCCTTGGGCATTCCATCGGGCAAATCCACGGTGCTGTATTGATCGTAAATCTCAATACGACCGATGTAGCGGCTCTCGATACCCGCTTCATTGGCGATAGCGCCCACGATATTCTGCGGGGTAGCGCCGTGTTGATGACCCACTTCAAGCCGATACGTCACTTTATCCAAATCGGTGTCACGCTTGCCGCCCTCTCTGGCAAACCGTTCCCGCCGACCCGGCGCCGATCTTGGTTCCCGCTCTGGGCGAACCGGCAGCCTTTCCAACTCGCTTGGGATCGTGTCCTCAAATTGAAACGGGCGGTCGCGCTGCGCCAGCCATGTCAGAGCGGCCGCAATATCTTGGGCGCTAATCTCCTGTTCCCGTTCGATTTCGGCAACTACTTCCTGGAAAAACTCCAAATCCTGGGAACCCAGAATTTCGCTGACCTGTTGCTTGAACTGGGCTAGACGATGACCGGTGATCGCCTCTTGAGTCGGCAGTTGCATCCGCTCAATAGGCTGGCGGGTGGCTTTTTCGATGGCGCGCAACATGCGTAACTCGCGTGGCGCCACAAACAAGATCGCATCGCCAGTGCGACCAGCACGCGCCGTGCGGCCGATACGATGGACGTAAGCCTCCGTATCATAGGGAATATCGTAATTGACGACGTGGCTGATGCGGGATACATCGAGTCCACGCGCGGCCACATCGGTGGCGACCACGATATCCAACTGATTGTTTTTCAACTGCTCAATGGTCTTCTCCCGCAGCACCTGGGTCATGTCGCCATGCAAGGCGGCACTGGGATAGCCGCGCGCCTCCAAACGCTCCGATAATTCGGTCGCGGCGATTTTCGTGCGCACGAAAATCAGCACGGCATCGGCATCCTCCACTTCCAGTACACGGGTCAGCGCATCGAGTTTATGCTGTGGGCCGACCTGGCAGTAGCGTTGGCGAACCGTTTCGACCGTGGCGGTGCTGGCCTTGATCTTCACCTCTCGCGGTTCGCGCAGATGGCGATGCGCCACCTGGCGGATCGGCTCCGGCATCGTGGCGGAAAAGAGCGCAATTTGCCGCTCTGCCGGCGTTTGCTCAAGAATCCAATCCACATCGTCGATGAAGCCCATCCGTAGCATTTCGTCCGCTTCATCGAGCACCACCGTGCGCAATCCCGCCAGCGACAGCGTTTCTCGCCGTAGATGATCCATCACTCGGCCAGGCGTACCGACTACCACATGCACGCCGCGCTTCAGATGGCGCAACTGGATACCCATGCTTTGGCCGCCATAGATCGGCAAGACGTGGAAACCTGGCAAATGGCGAGCATACCCCTGGAACGCCTCAGCGACCTGGATCGCCAGTTCACGGGTCGGCGCTAGCACCAGCGCCTGCGGCAACCGCTCCGCCAGATTCAGGCGCTCCAGGATCGGCAGGGCAAACGCCGCCGTTTTGCCGGTGCCGGTCTGGGCTTGCCCCAAGACATCGGCTCCTTCCAGTAACGGGGGAATCGTTGCGGCCTGGATCGGTGACGGCGCTTCATAGCCAATTTCTTTGAGGGTTTCGAGCAAGGGTTGAGAAAGCCTGAGTTGCTCGAACGAGTCGATGAGTTCTGACATACCAAACAAGACCTGAGAGTTAGAAAAGCCCCAGCACTAATTCAGTGCATGAAGTGATTGAAATAAACGGTGTCGGCTCAGATCGGCCGTCATGAAGCGCGGTGCTTCAACGCGAATGCGCCAGACCGCGCCGTCGGCGAAATCGGCTAATGATGGCCCAACGCCAAATCAGATGCGCCAACACAAATGTCGCAATCCCGGCCACAACCGCCGTCGCCATCGAACCCGCCAGCAGCGGCAACCCAAGATCGCCGGCTTGCCGCAACAGCCACTCCAGAGAGGGTTCAAAATGCCAATCCACCGGCGGTCTACCCAGCAACCAGGCGCCGAACCGATAATTCACAAACGCAATGGGCGGAAGGGTCAACGGGTTGGTAATCCAAACCATGGCGACAGCCACCGGCAAATTGAACCGCAACCAAACCGCTGTGATCGCAGCCAGGATCATTTGCCATGGCACCGGCACGAATGCGAAGAAGGCGCCGGCTGTCAATCCTCGAACAGTGGACCGCCGGCTAAAATGCCAGAGTCGTGGATCGTGGAGATGATCACCCAGAAACCGCAAAGATTTATGAGTGCGTAACGAGTGGGGGTCGGGCAACCAGCGGCTGAAAAATGATTTCATTAAGGCTGAACTAAGCAGCGGCCGAAGCTTGGCACGTTAAGACTTTTATCATGTTCCACAGCCGTTTGCTGCGGGTGTCAGCAAAAATAACAAAAAATCATGGGTCTGGCAGGGACCGCGGCTTTCGACCATAGGCCAGGATCAGCAGAATCACTCCGACCAGAATCAGCGGCAGCGACAGGACTTGGCCCATGGTCAGCCAACCGAAGGCCAAATAGCCCAGATGGGCGTCCGGTTGACGCACCAATTCGACCAGAAAGCGAAAGATACCGTAGGTCAGAGCGAACACACCGGACACCGCCATGGCCGGGCGTGGCTTCGCCGAATACAGCCAGACAATGAAAAACAAAGCGACCCCTTCCAGGGCTGCTTCGTACAATTGCGAGGGATGATGCGGCAAGCCATCATTAGCCTGTCGGAACACCATTCCCCAGGGGACATCCGTCACCTTCCCCCACAATTCACCATTGATGAAATTGCCGATACGCCCGAACAGGATGCCCGGAGGAACCAACGGCGCAATGAAATCAACGGTGCCCCAGAACGGTTTACGATGCTTGCGGGCGAACAGAACCATCGCAAGCAACACGCCCAAAAAGCCGCCGTGGAAGGACATGCCGCCTTCCCAAATCCGAAATAGGATCAGGGGATTGTGTAAGAACGCATCGAAGCCGTAGAACAAGATATAACCGACGCGACCGCCGAGAATCACCCCCAAGGCGATGTAGAACACCACATCATCGACTTGCTCGGTACGCCAAGTTGAGCCAGCTTGGCGGGCACGATAGCGGCCCAATAGCCAACCACCGATGAATCCCAACAGATACATCAACCCATACCAACGCACCTGCAACGGCCCCAGACTCAACGCGACCGGATCGAAATCGGGATGCACCAGCATAAAAACTCCTTGATAGTCCACAGAGCAACATAGACCACACCCTCGCGGCAATCAGCGATTTCTTGGCAACGAAAATTCGCGGAAGGATTAGGGCGCGCGGCGGTGCGCAAGGATATACCGGTTTTGACCGCTTGTCCGATCAGTCGAGACAAAGACACGAACCAGCAAAGCACGGGCCTATGAAAAAGATGAGGAGTTACCCAGGCAGGTACAGATCGAGTTTTTTACGCTCTTCGGGAACCAACAGCAGGCATCGCCAAGCTCTTTATTTAGCGTTTCGAGTCCTAAACGTGTTATACAACAAAAACTGTCCAAAAATGACAAATAATAGGAAGATATTCTGTAATTTGTCAGATATGAACTTTTTCAAAAATTCCTTTTTTTGTCATAAAAATCTAACAATATAATTTTCGCTCACGTTTCCGCGCGATAGAATCCCGCGCCATCTCCAACAGTTCGACTGGTGGTTCGTAGCCGGTGCGGCGGCAATGGTGCAGATAATCGGTCAATCGAGGCTCCACATCACTGCGATTTGCCAGGTCAATCAGCTCCAGCAACTCAATCATCCGCAAGGTTGGAACGGTGGCAACGGTTTGCAGCATCTTGGCATTCCTTATTTTAAAAATTGCTTAAGTAATGGTTCGGGATAATCCGGGAAATCAGCAAAGAATTAAGCATATTTCATGCCAAAGTATCTATCGCTGACTTTGGTTGATGGAATCAGCGCCTGGGACGGCTCGATCTCGGCTAAACTTTTCTAACTTCGCCCTCTTCGATCAACCTGTCATCGCCAACGGAGCGCTCATGGCCAACTATCTCGATGTTTCGCTGACGATATCCCCAGATCTACCGCAATGGCCTGGAAGTCCACCGATTGAGCTGAAGCGGCGCCGTGACATGGCGCAGGGCGATAAAGCCAATGACAGCGTATTGATGTGTGGGGTTCATACAGGAACGCATGTCGATGCCCCTGTCCACTTTCTGGCGCATGGTGCCGATGTCACCCATCTCCCGTTAGAGATCCTCATCGGGCCGGCTGTGGTGGCCGCATTGCCCGATGTGGATGCCATCACAGCAGATACGCTAGAAGGCTTGAATCTACCCAGTGATACTCAGCGGTTGCTGCTACGGACCCGCAATTCGGAAAGCTGGCGACGGGGAGAGCGCGCCTTTCAGCCCGATTTCGTGGCGCTGACCGCCGATGCGGCGCGTTGGGTCGTCCATCGGGGAATTCGCCTGATCGGCGTCGATTATTTGTCGGTCCAACGCTTTCATGACCATCACGAAACCCACATCGTCCTGTTGGAGGCCGAGGTCGTCATCGTCGAGGGCTTAAATCTGGCGCAGGCCACGCCGGGAAATTATGAATTCATTTGCCTGCCGCTCAAACTGGCTGGCGCCGATGGCGCACCGGCTCGGGCAGTGCTCCGATCTCTATCGGAATGAACGCAAGAGCTTAAAAACATCCGCAATGTTTTTATTCAAGGCTTATGGGTCGCACCGACCGGCCGATCCGTCAGCCAACGCACAGTTCGTGTCATCGGTTCCGGTTGCAATGTGGCGTGTTGGATGGCGAATTGTGCGACCAGCAAAGCGTGGCAAGCATCGAGCACCGCTTCCCATTGCCTTAAATCTCGAACGACCAGATGTGCGGTCAGCATGATCCGTTCCGGCCCCACACTCCAGATATGCAGATCATGCACCGAAGCCACCCCCGGCACGGTCGCCAGCGCTCGGCCCACGGTTTCCGGCGCGAGCGCCAGGGGCGTCCCTTCCATCAATCCGTGCAACGCCTCGCGCAGCAGGCGCAAGCTGGACATCACGATTAAAGCGCCAATACCCAATGACAGCAGCGGATCGACCGGGGTCCAACCGGTAAAGGCGATGATGACACCAGACAGCAGCGCGGCCACTGAACCGAGCAAATCGCCGAGCACATGCAATAGCGCCGCACGGGTATTAAGGTTGTGCGCGCCGTGACCAAGCAACCAGGCTACCAAGAGATTGATACCTAGACCGACAGCGGCGGCTAGCGAAACTGCCTCGCCGAGCACCGGTTGCGGGTCATGCAAACGGCGGATGGCGGAAACCGCCAGCCATAAAACCAGTATCAGCAAAGCCAAGCTGTTAACCAGTGCCGCCAGAAATTCAGCCCGACCGAACCCGTAGCTATGCCGCGCCGACGCAGGGCGGCGCGCCAGCCACGCTGCAACCGCCGCCAATCCCAAGGCCGCTGCATCGTTGACCATGTGGCCGGCATCGGCGACCAGCGCCAACGATCCCGCCCACCAACCGACCCCAGCCTCTACGCCGGCATACGCTAGCGTCAGGCCGGTTGCCAGCCATAGGATACGACCAGCAGAATCACCATGATGATGGTGATGATGGCGGTCTTCGTGATCGTGATCGTGGTCGTGGTCGTGGTCGTGGTCGTGGTCGTGGTCGTGGTCGTGGTCGTGAGGCGAATGCATGATCCTGGCTCAAGCAGTAGCGTCAATTCCACCGGATGGCCGGTGAACAACGGCCGATGGCATGCGGGCCACACCTAATGTCTGGTAGTAATCCTTGCAGTCCAAGGAAGCCCCTCCTCTGAATAGAGTCGATCAATCAGCGGTCTTATTCCAACAATGTATGTGCGATTTTTTGGATATCAAGCGGCTATGGCCGCTTTTTAAGCGCCAAATTCCCAACGGTGCAGCCGTCCACTCTGCCGGTTTCATAGTAAGCTTGCCGCGTGCTCGCCAATCATTCCTGGCGGCGGATTTATACATTTCGAGGCCCCAAGTTTGCAGCGCGTTCTCATCTTTTTGATCGCCGCCTGGTCCGGTTTTTTCGTTATGGCGATTGAGCTGTTGAGCGGGCGGATTCTCGCGCCCAATTTCGGCAACAGCATCTACGTCTGGGGCGGTGTCATCACCGTGTTTATGCTGGCGTTGTCTATCGGCTATCTGCTGGGCGGACGGTGGTCGCTACACGATCCCAGCCTGCGCCGACTGGCCTGGCTGCTGATGCTGGGCGCTTCGAGCACGATTCCGGTAATCCTGTTCGGAAATGTGGTTCTCGACTGGGTTTTCGATCAGGTGCGCGACCCCCGCTACGGGTCTCTGTTGGCAGCGACTATGTTCTTTTTCATTCCGACCGCCATTGCTGGCATGGTGTCGCCCTATGCCGTTCGGCTGCTGGTGCGGAATCCTCATTCAAGCGGCCATTTCGCGGGGTTGCTGTATTTTTTCTCAACCTTCGGCAGTGCGGCTGGGACTATCCTCACCTCGTTTTATTTGGTTTTGTATTTTGAAATCAACCAGATTCTAACTGGCCTCATCGGCATTTCACTGCTTTTGGGCCTCATCGCCACCCTCATCGGAAATCGTGAAAATGCGCCCGGTGCCTAGCCTCAAAACACTGTTCGCCCTCTTTGCTTCGCTTATGGCCACCTCATCTTCTGCAACCAACGTCATCCACACCGAAAAGTCCCTCTACCGCAACATCGTTATTTATGAAGAGGGTGATCAGCGCTGCATGAGCTTCAGCCAACGCGACCAAAGTGCTCGGCAAACCTGTAAATCCCTGGGTGATCCGAACGCCTTCGTGTTCACTTACACCAAGATGATGATGGGCGCGTTGTACCTCAATCCCACGCCGCGAAATGTCCTGATCATCGGGCTGGGCGGCGGCGTGCTGCCGATGGCACTGGCGGCGATCTACCCTGATACGGTCATCGACATCGTGGAAATCGATCCGGCCGTGGTCAAAGTTGCTAGCCAATTCTTTGGCTTTCATTCCGGCCCGAAAATCCGCGTTATCGAAGAGGACGGACGGGTTTTTGCCAAGCGTGCCGGTAAAGCCGACCAGCGCTACGATCTGATCATGCTGGATGCATTTGACCATCAATACATCCCAGAGCATTTGCTGACTCAGGAATTTCTTCTTGAAATCAAAAAGCTATTAACCCCGGATGGGGTGCTGGCGGCCAATACCTTTTCGACCAGCCGTCTGTACGATCACGAATCGACCACCTACCAATCGGTGTTCGGCGTGTTCTACAACCTCCGGGTTCAATACAAAAATCGCATCATCCTTGCCAAGCTGGACGGTTTGCCTACCCGTGACGCCATCGAACGCAACGCCGCCACGTTGGAGGAAAAACTGAAGCCGCTCGGCTTTGGGCGCGACTGGTTGTTGCCATTGTTCTCGACCGAGCGCGACTGGAAGCCAGAGGCTCGCATCCTGACCGATCAATATTCACCGTCGAATCTGCTGAACAGCCCTCTTTAGCGGCGTTCAATCCGTTACGGCAATAGGGTGCCGATCCGATCCAGTTCGACCTTGAAACGGTTCCGGTCATTTTTCAACTCGTCCAATGGTAAAGCGATAAACGCTTCAATCCGGGCGCGCAGAATCCGATAAGCCTGCATGAACGCGGCATCGATTTCCGCATCCGTACCGGTGGCGTGAGCCGGATCATCAACCCCCCAATGGGTCCGCAACACCGGCCCCAGATAGGCCGGGCAGGTTTCGCCGGCCGCGCTGGCGCAAACCGTGATCACGATGTCTGGCGTCACCGGCAGATCATCCCAGGATTTGCTGTGATAGCCCTCGGTCGAAATACCCTCACGCGCCAATAAGGCGAGCGAACGAGGGTGGACCTTGCCGGTAGGATGGCTGCCGGCACTCAGCGCTTGCCAACCCGGCGGGGCGAGATGATTGAAGGTAGCCTCACCTAGGATTGAACGGCAGGAGTTACCCGTACAGAGAAACAAAATATTCATGATTCCGCGTTCCGGTCAGTGTGGACAAGGATCAGTTGTCATGTTGTGGTGCGGGCACAGCAGCCATAACGCCAAGACCCTGTTCGTACCAGGCGCGACTGCGATTAACGATATGCGCCACCAGCAACATCACTGGCACCTCAATCAGTACGCCGACCACAGTGGCCAGCGCCGCGCCCGATTCGAAGCCGAACAAGGCAATTGCCGCCGCCACCGCCAACTCGAAGAAATTGCTGGCGCCGATCAGAGCGGAGGGTCCGGCCACACAATGCGGCGAACCCACTTTGCGATTCAGCCAGTACGCCAGCCCGGCATTGAAAAACACCTGAAACAGGATCGGCACCGCCAGCAGCAAAATCACCAGTGGCTGGCGGATGATCTGCTCGCCCTGAAAACCAAACAGCAGCACCAGTGTCGTCAGCAGCGCCACCAGCGAAACCGGCCCCAGCGTCTCCAGCAGCCGCGCCAATCCTGCCGGACCTTGCGCTTTCAGCAGCAGGGCGCGCACTACCTGGGCAATGATCAGCGGAATGACGATATACAGCACCACCGACAGCAACAGGGTTTGCCACGGCACCACGATAGACGTTAACCCCAGCAGTAAAGCGACGATGGGACCGAAGGCAAACACCATGATGAGGTCATTCAGCGCAACCTGGGTCAAGGTGAAATGTGGCTCACCCTTGGTCAAGCTACTCCAGACGAACACCATCGCGGTGCAGGGTGCGGCGGCCAACAGAATCAGACCGGCGATATAGGATTCAATCTGCTCAGCGGGCAGCAGTGGTGCAAACAGGCTGCCGACGAACAGCCAACCGAGCAGCGCCATTGAAAAGGGTTTGATACCCCAATTGATCAATAGCGTGACCCCGATGCCGCGCCAATATTGGCCGACCTCGCGTAGTGCGGCGAAGTCGATCTTAACCAGCATCGGAATAATCATCAGCCAGATCAGCAGCGCCACCGGTAGATTGACCTGAGCGATTTCCAGCTTGCCGATGGTTTGGAACAAACCCGGCAGCAGATGGCCCAGCACGATGCCGGTTACGATGCACAACGCCACCCATACCGTCAGGTAGCGCTCGAAGAGGCCCAGCCGGCGACTCTCATCTGGGTTGGCATTGACTTCGCAAACAGCGCTCATCGTTCGTTCTCCACAACAGACCCGTCGGTGTGATCCGCCAGCATGGCTGGCAGATTGCAGCAGTGTTCGGTCAGATAGCCCAGCAACTCGACAATCACCGTGCAGCGCGCCTGGTAAATCAACTGGCGACCCTCACGGCGGCAATCCAACAAGCCAGCTTGTTGCAGCGTTTTCAGATGAAAGGACAGGGTTGCCAGCGGCAAGCCGAAATGCTCACCTACCTGTCCGGCGGGTTGTGGCCCGCTTTGCGCTAAATGACGAAAAATATGTAAGCGGGATTCCTGGGCAAGCGCGCTCAGAATCGCAATAGCGACTGATGTTTCCATAATTCCAAATATATAGAAATATAAGAGTGAAAACAACCGTGGCGTATCAAGGTAGGGGCTATTCGAGCAACGGTATTGCGGCACCAAAAGGGAAGCCGATCAGGCGCTGGCATCCCTTTGTTTTTAGACGATGAAATCAGCCAAGATTACGCTTGGGCAGAACATCTTTCAGCTTGGCATGGGCCTCACGCAGCATGGTTTCCGTGGTTGCCCAATCGATACAAGCATCCGTGACCGAGACACCGTACTTAAGCTGGCTGCGGTCGGCGGGAATGGATTGATTACCCGCACAGAGATTGCTCTCAATCATCACACCGACGATGGACTGGTTACCTTCCAAAATCTGATGGACGCAATCGCGCATCACCAACGGTTGCACGGCCGGGTCTTTGAACGAGTTGGCATGACTGCAATCGACGACGATATTCACCGGCAACTTCTTATCGCGCAATGCTTTCTCGCACAAGGCGATGGACACAGAGTCATAATTGGGCCGGTCGCCGCCGCGCAGTACCATGTGGCCGTAGCGGTTACCGGTCGTGCGGATGACCGCCGAGCGGCCAAATTGGTCGATTCCCAGAAAACTGTGGGAGCGGGCAGCGGACTGCAAGGCGTTGATCGCCACTTCCAAGCTACCGTTGGTGCCATTCTTGAACCCGACCGGTGTTGACAAGCCACTGGCGAGTTCGCGGTGAGTCTGCGATTCGGTGGTACGCGCGCCGATGGCGGTCCAGGCGATCAGATCAGCGATGTATTGGGGGCTGATTGGGTCCAGCGCCTCGGTACCGGCGGACAAACCCATTTCCGCCAGTTCCAACAGTAAACCCCGCGCCACTTGTAAGCCTTCTTCGATATGGAAGGAATCGTCCATGCGCGGATCGTTGATCAGTCCCTTCCAGCCAACCGTAGTGCGCGGTTTCTCAAAATAAACCCGCATAATGATAAACAGCGTGTCACCCACCTCATCGGCCAGTTTTTTCAAGCGTTGCGCGTAATCGCGGGCGGCTGTGACATCGTGAATGGAGCAGGGACCGACCACAGCAAAAACCCGATGATCCTGACGATCCAGGATACGCTGCACGGTCTGACGGCCTTCGAGTACTGTGGCCTCGGCGGTGTCGGTCATCGGCAACCGCTGTTTGATTTCCTCAGGCGTTAGCAACACATCTTGGGCGGCGACATTGACGTTGTGGATGAGATTCGGATGCATGGGGTTCCTGCCAGCAGTTAATTCAGCGAGTTCGGTTCGAGCGGACAACGCCACCCAAACGGCCGCATAGCATAGCGAATTCCAGGAAACAGCGGTAGCAGCGGGTTGCGGCAGGCTTTGCCGTTGATTCAAACCCCACCAGCACAACCCGGCTCAGAGCCGCGTCGATTCGGCAGCAGCCGTTTGCTGGTGGTTTTGCTAAGCTACCATTGACGATCCATTGGACGATGGCACCTCATGGCCAGCATCGACTTCGAGCATATCGATAAAATTTATCCCGGCGGTAACCAGGCGATCTTCGATTACAACTTAGCGGTTGCCGATGGCGAGCTGGTGGCGTTCGTCGGGCCTTCCGGTTGCGGTAAATCGACTCTGCTGCGCTTGCTGGCCGGTCTGGAAACCGTGACGCGCGGTACGCTGCGTATCGGCGGGCAAGCGGTCAATACCTTGCCGCCACAACAGCGTAATCTCGCCATGGTCTTTCAAGATTACGCGCTCTACCCCCACATGACGGTGCGGCGCAATCTGGAGTTTCCGCTGCAAATGCGGGATCTGCCAACGGCGGAAATCGGCCGGTTGACCCAGTGGGTTGCTGATTTGCTAAGTCTTGGCGATCTACTCGACCGCCTACCCCGTCAGCTATCCGGCGGGCAGCGTCAGCGCGTGGCGATGGGCCGCGCGCTGGTGCGACAACCGGCAATCTTTCTCATGGACGAACCCCTGTCCAATCTGGATGCTCGGTTGCGGGTACAAATCCGCGCCGAAATCGGTGAACTGCTAGACCGCACCGGGATTACCACGATCTACGTCACGCATGACCAGGCCGAAGCGATGACCCTGGGTGACCGGGTTGCGGTGATGGATCGTGGCCGTTTGCAGCAAGTGGCTCCACCGCAAGACTTGTACGAGCGGCCGGTCAATGTCTTTGTAGCCGGTTTTATCGGCAATCCCCCGATGAACCTGTTTCCCGCGCAACTGGCCGATACTGACAGCGGGCTGAGCCTGCACCTTGGCGAGCAACGCTTATCCCTGCTCTTGCCTGACGCGCTCCTTACCTCCTGGCGGGCCTGGCTTGGGGATTCGCTCACCGCCGGTATCCGGCCCGAACACCTGCATCTGGCCGATACGGACGCGGCGGGACTGAGCGCAACCGTGGTCGATGCCGAATATCTGGGCCATGAAACCTTGCTACACACCCGAATCGACGGCATGACAGCGCCAGCGCCAACACTCATAGCACGGCTTACCGGTATTCGTCCGTTCGCTAAAGGACAGTCGGTTCGGCTGGCGTTGGCAGCGGATCATCTGCACCTGTTCGGGCCTGACGGCCGGGTACGGACCAACGCTGCCGCCGACTTAGCCACTCGAATTTCACCTTGAGATTCTCCGCGATGAACGCAGATCGTGTCTTCCCCCCCCAATTTCTCTGGGGTGCTGCAACCTCGGCCTACCAGATTGAAGGCTCGCCACTGGCCGATGGCGCTGGCGCCAGTATCTGGCATGAGTTTTCCCACACGCCGGGACGCACTCGCGCCGGCGATACCGGTGATGTCGCCTGCGATCATTACCGCCGTTACCGGGATGATGTGGCGCTGATGCGGACGTTGGGTCTACAAGGGTATCGATTCAGTGTCGCATGGGGGCGGGTGTTGCCTGAAGGGCGCGGTTGGGTCAATCCGGCCGGGCTGAGCTTTTACCAACGCTTGGTTGACGCTTTGTTGGAACAAGGCATTGAGCCGATGGTGACGCTCTATCATTGGGATTTGCCGGCTGCACTGGACCGGTTAGGTGGCTGGCTCAATCCAGATAGCGCCGCCTGGTTCGCTGACTATGCCCAAGTGCTATTTCGGGCGCTGGGGGATCGGGTCAAGCTTTGGGTAACGCTGAACGAACCGTGGGTGGTGGTCGATGGCGGTTATCTGCACGGCGTGCTGGCACCAGGCCAGCGCAACCCGTTCGCTGCCCCCGTCGCAGCCCATCATCTCTTGCGCGCGCACGCCACTGCTGTGCAGGCGTATCGGGCTGAAAGCAACCAGCAAATCGGCTTGGTGGTCAATCTGGAACCGAAGTATCCGGCCACCGAAACGGTCGAGGATTTGGCCGCCACCATGCGCGCAGACGCTTATTGGAACCGCTTTTATCTTGATCCGGTCTTCTTGGGCAGCTATCCGCCGGAATTGCCGGAGATTTTCGGCGCAGCCTGGCCGAGCTTTTCCGCAGCGGATCTTGCCTTGATCCAACAGCCCATCGATTTTCTCGGCATCAATTACTACAGCCGACAAGTGGTGAGCCACGATCCCACCGATTGGCCGTTGGCCGCCGCTCGCGTCCGCCAGCCGCACCAAACCCATACCGGCCTGGACTGGGAAGTCTACCCGCAAGGGCTGACCGACATTTTGGAATGGGTCAGCGGCCGTTATGGGCCACTGCCATTGTATGTGACGGAAAACGGCGCGGCGTTCTACGATCCACCGCAGTCAGCAGGTGAAATCGCTGATCCGTTACGCCTCGCTTACCTGCGGACTCATTTGCGTGCTGCGTTGGCCGCCATCGACAAAGGCGTCGATCTGCGCGGTTATTTCGCATGGTCGCTGCTGGATAATTTTGAATGGGCGCACGGTTATTCACAGCGTTTTGGCCTTGTTCATGTGGATTATGCCACTCAGCAGCGCACACCCAAGGCCAGCGCACGGTTTTACTCTGAGGTGATCCGCAGCCATGGCGCCGCGTTGGCAACGGATTTTTCAACGGAGCGCGCAGGCTGAATCCTGCCATGGCCAGCCGCATCAGCCGTTTGCACGGGCTTCGATTGCAAGCCAGCCCACCCATGCCACAATGGAGGCAAATCTCGGTCATGAGGGCGACTCATGGAGTACGCAACGGCCACTGATCTCTACGCACAGGCCAATCAACAATGGCGAGAGGCTATCGAACTTGATTTGCACAGTTCGGAAGACATCGTTTACGCGATTATGCCCTTGCTGGCTCAGAGTCTCAGCCTAGAGCCGGATTATTTGCCGTCCCTGGATTTATTAAGCGACATGTTGATGGAGATCGGAGCTTATGACGAGGCACTTGAATTCGCCGAACGGTTGCACGATTTGGCGCCGGACGAAACGGATTATGACCACAAACTGGCGGCACTCGTCGGGGAAGAGAATCACCGGCGGCGCCTGATCCGAGCCTATTTGCGTCAGAAACGGCAGCGCTTGATCGGAAACCCGCATCACCACTGAACTTGCCGGCTATATTCCTCTACCCTTCAGCGTACAAGACGTAAACCTTATCCCCTCATCATGCTATAGAGAGCGGCACATGCAACCGACCGAATGGCACTATCTCGCTGCCCTTACCCCGGAAACGATTGGGGCGACGTTACAGCACTTTCAGAATCATCGCCTATCGGGGGTCGAGGTCGGCATTTTCGCCTTGGTCTGCGAGCAAGAGTGCGGCGCGACGGCTCTACTGCAAGAGGCAGCCAACGCCGTAAGGCTACCACTCGTCGGTGCGGTTGTCCCTGGCCTGCTGGTTGAGGCCAAATTCTGTCGGCAGGGTGCGCTGCTCA
The DNA here is from genome assembly GCF_001051235.1 of Candidatus Competibacter denitrificans Run_A_D11. Taxonomy (GTDB): domain Bacteria; phylum Pseudomonadota; class Gammaproteobacteria; order Competibacterales; family Competibacteraceae; genus Competibacter_A; species Competibacter_A denitrificans. Next base: position 150,894 of record NZ_CBTJ020000001.1, read on the forward strand.
TCGCGTTCGCTGCCACCACCCCACAACGGCTCTTCCGCTTTTCTTACCATGAACAGCATACGACGGATCAAGCCATTGAGTCGCTGAGTGATTTTATCGCCGAGCACGCCGACGAAAACGGGGCCGATACTTTATTGCTGCTGGTCGATGCGAAGCTACCGAACATGACCTCCGTACTGGATCGCCTCTATCTGGAAATCGGCGATCAAGTCAATTATGTCGGGACGTGCGTCGGCAGCGAAACCTTCCAACCCATGCCCTGTTTGTTCGATAACCGGCGCTTTATCGAGGCGGGTATTTTTGCCTTGGTATTGCGCCAACATCCAGGCGCGGCACTCGCTCATCACTATCGGGGCAATGAAAGCTTGTGGGTGGCTACTGCAACAGCCGGCAGCTACATCAAGACCATTGGGGGTCAACCGGCGTTCGAGGTCTATCAGAGGTTGATGGAGAGCGAATATGGAATCGACCTGGATCGGGAAAACTTTTATCGCCATGCCGTCCATTTCCCCTTCGCCTTGAATCGTGCCCATGGCGAGTCCATCGTGCGCATTCCGGTGTTGGTCGAAGAGGACGGCGCCGTTTACTGTTCCGGTGAAGTCCCGGAGAATGCCTTGCTCAGCGTGGTTCGCGCCGTAGCGCCCGGTAGCCTGGAGACCGTACATGCGTTAGGGGCATGGATGCGTCCGCATACCGCCCGTGGTGTATTAACCTTCTATTGCGCCGGGCGTCTCATGCATCTCGGTGTGGAAGCGGGTCTCACCGAATTGGCAGCGCTGACCAACGAACTGGCTCCTATGCCACTGTTCGGTGCCCTGTCCTTGGGAGAAATCGGCTCTGGACAGCGGCACTATCCCGCTTTTCATAATGCGATGATCGTGGCGCTACCTTGGATCTGACTCAAAACCAGTCCACCAGCATCCTCTATGACTTAGCGATGACGATGGCCGGTGAAACCCGGCCTCGACCGCTAGCCACCGTGATGCTCCAACAATTCCTGGCGCATACCGGCTGCGCCTGTGGTGTCCTGCTGCTTGATACATCGAACGCCGCGTTGGCTTCGGTGTCGGCCGGTGAAGCGGCTGACAACCACGCCAAGCACGTTTATATCGCGATAGGCAATCAGTCGCTGCGCGCTTTGGAAGGGCAGCGTGTTCTCTGGTCGGCCGATTTGCTGCAAGGCGACCGCGCGTGGTCTGCATCGGGTTGGTTTCCGGGCGGTGCCAAATATCCCTATGCGCTCAACCTTGTCTTGCCGGACATGGGCCATGTCTTGCTATTTTCCAGGGTCACCCTGAATACAGCGGTCGATCTAGCTAGAGTCCTGTTTCCGCCAATTTTGGCCAAATTTGCGCGCAGCCTACGGCTTTGTCTGGATAACGAAAGCCAGCGAGCGGCACTGCTGGAAGCTAAAAACGCCGCTGAGGCGGCCAGCCGCGCCAAAGGCATCTTTTTGGCCAATATCAGCCATGAAATCCGCACGCCAATGAACGCTATCCTCGGCTTGACCCATCTGTTAAGCCAGGAGATCAGTGCGCCTAAGCCACGCGAGCAACTGGCCAAGATCCAACAGGCAGCCCGCCATTTGCTCCAGATCATCAACGATGTTCTGGATTTATCCAAGATCGAATCAGAGCAATTGACCTTGGAGAAGGTCGAATTTTCACCGGTCCAAATCATCCATCACGCGATTGGCCTGCTGAGCGAACGGGTTACCGCCAAGGGACTGCAACTTGCGTGGGCTATCACGCCGGATGTACCGGAGCGACTGTGCGGCGACCCGTTTCGGTTAGAGCAAATCTTATTGAATTTCATCGGCAATGCGATCAAGTTTTCCCAACAGGGCGAGATTATGATCCGTGCGCGTCTGGAGGCCGAAGATGGCAACAGCGTGCTGGTCCATTTTGCAGTGGAGGATCAAGGTATTGGCCTGACCCCGGAACAGCAGGCTCGCCTATTTCAACCCTTTGTTCAGGCCGATGATTCGACCACACGCGAATACGGCGGTACGGGCTTAGGCTTAGTGATCAGTCGGCGCTTGGCGCTGCTGATGGGGGGCGACGTCGGGGTTGTCAGCAAGGCCGGGGTCGGCAGCATGTTCTGGATGACCGCCCGGTTAGGCAAGGTGGCGGAAGATCAGCCCAGGCCCGAAGTCAAGGTGGCATCGGACGTGCCCCCAGAGCGGATTCTGGCGCAACACTATCAGGGAGTCCGGGTATTGCTGGTCGAGGATAATCTCGTCAATCAGGAAGTGGCGCGGGCCTTGCTGGATCAAGCGGGCTTAACGGTCGATGTCGCTTGCGATGGTCAGCAAGCGGTAGAGCGGGTACAAGCCGACGACTACGCTTTGGTGTTGATGGACGTACAAATGCCCATCATGGATGGCCTTGAAGCGACCCGGCATATTCGAGCCTTGCCGGATAAAGCAAGCCTGCCGATTCTGGCAATGACCGCTAACGCTTTCGCGGAAGATCGCCAACAATGTCTGGCCGCTGGTATGAACGATTACATCAGCAAGCCGGTAGTCCCAGACGTACTCTATCGCGCCCTGTTGGCTTGGTTGCCGAGTGAAGCAGGAGTAGCGGAAAAAGTACCGGGAGAGAGCACCAGCCCAGCGGCAATGACGTGCAGCCACTCTTTAATTCGTTAGCGTTCAGGCATCATGATCCGCCGGAGCTTTGCCAAAAATTTCTCTGCAATCATCCAGATAGGCGTTACACAGTTGGGGGTTTCTCAAAGCCCCTAGCGGCCTGGCTGATAAATCTGATCGAATGTACCGCCATCCTTGAAATGTACCGCCTGTGCTCTGGCCCAACCGCCAAACACGTCAGCCACTGTGAACAGATTTAAAGCAGGAAACTGTTCCCGATAGCGCTCAGCAACCGCCGCTGTCTGAGGACGGTAATAATGCTTGGCAGCGAGTTCCTGCCCCTCCGGGCTGTACAGATAGTCGAGATAAGCCTGCGCCACCGGTCGCGTACCATGCTTATCAGCCATTTTGTCCACCAGCGCGACCGGCGGCTCAGCCAGAATGCTGATCGATGGCCGCACGATCTCAAAGTCCCCCTTGCCCATTTCCTTGACCGCCAAAAAAGCCTCGTTCTCCCAAGTCACCAGCACATCACCGATTTCACGCTCAACAAACGTGGTGCTGGAACCGCGCGCCCCTGAATCCAATACCGGGATATTGCGATACACGCGAGCAACGAAATCACGCGCCTTGGCTTCATCGCCGCCGGGTTGGCGCAGCGCATAGCCCCAGGCCGCCAGATAATTCCAGCGTGCCCCACCGGAGGTTTTTGGGTTGGGAGTAATGACGCTGATCCCCGGCTTCGCCAAATCATCCCAATCCTTGATCCCCTTCGGATTGCCTTTGCGAACCAGAAAGACGATGGTCGAGGTATAAGGCGCGCTGTTATGGGCCAGCCGTTGTTGCCAGTCGGTTGGTAACAGGCCACTTTTAGCGCTGATTTCGTCAATATCGTACGCCAGGGCTAGAGTCACGACATCCGCTTCAAGGCCATCAATGACCGAGCGGGCCTGTTTGCCGGAACCGCCATGGGATTGGTGAATCATCACCAAATCTCCCGTTTTCGCCTGCCAATATTTACTGAAGGCCGCATTGAAGTCAGTATAAAACTCGCGGGTCGGATCATAAGACACGTTTAATAAAGTCATGGTCTTACCGGCAGCGTCGGTGTTACTCCAGAAGCTCACCCCCAGTACCACCGCTAGCACCGCCAGTAGGAAAATTCGGCTGATCGCCATCAAAGACTCTCCAAGGACAAAATGAATACAAAGACACTATAAAGAAAATTTTTATATATAAAAATAATAAAAAAATATTTTATTATTCCAATAAGAGATTAAAACTCAAGCCCAGCCAGCCGATAGAGGGAACTTCCGCCCTCACCTAACCGCAATCCCCCATAGCCTACGAGAAGCAGACCCAGCCCACGCATCAGCAGGACATAACCTCGGCTATGGAGAGCGACCCCAGCATAGCCAACCCCAACCGCCAGCAAGATCTTGGAACCGACTAACAACACATAGAAGGCCACGATGAACGCAGCGACCGCCGACCAGCCATACCGCCACGCATCCAACACGGTCGGAGCACCGATAGCCAGCCAGAACAGATAAGGGCTGGGATTGAGAAAATTGGCGATCACCCCGCGACGCAGCGAATCGGCTCGGTTAACCAACGTCCGTTGTACACCGCGAAAGCGCAAGCCCTCGATTCCCAACCACACCAGATACCCACCGCCACCGATGTTGATAACAGCCAGCGGTAAGCTCCGGTTGGTGAGTGGCCACAGCAACCCAATCGTGATTAAGATGATCGGCGCATCGGTCAATAATGGTGCCAGTGCAACCCGAATGCCGCCACGGACACCGTATCGCAAGGTTTCATTCAGCACCAAGGCTAATAGCGGCCCCGGAGACAGCCCTCCGCTCAAGCCGAACAGCGCGCCGGCCAACAGAAACCCGATCACGAGGGGTAGCGCCTCTCTCTCTCCAGCGCGGAATGCAATTGCAGGTAACTGTCCAACCGGCGCGGCGCGACTGCACCGCACGCCACTGCTTGCCGCAAAGCACAATTCGGCTCAATCTCATGACGGCAATCGGAAAACCGACAACGACCGAGATAAGGCCCCAATTCCGGGAACCCCCGTTCCAGGTCGCCCACCCCGATGGCGCCCAATTCAAAACTGCGCACGCCCGGCGTATCGATTAAATCACCGCCATCAGGCAGATGGTAAAGCGTGCTGGCGCTGGTGGTATGGGTACCATGACCGGTCGCCGCCGACACCGCTTGAATGCGGATCTCACGATCCGGCAGCAAGGCTTTGACCAGTGATGATTTGCCGACGCCGGACTGACCAGCCAAAAGGCTGGTGCGGTTTTGCAACCAGCTACGCAATTCGTCTAAGCCACGGGCTGTGCGGCTACTGGTATAGAGCACCTGATACCCAATGCGTTGATAAGGCGCCAGCCGTTCGGCGAACGCGGATAGCATCGAATCATCCAGCAAATCCACTTTGTTTAAGACCAGTAAGGCGCGCGCACCGATAGCGGTAATGGCGATCAGATAACGGTCAATGAGGTATTCGCTTGGCTCAGGCGTCAAAGCAAGCACCACGGCAACAGAATCGACATTAGCCGCCAATGGGCGAGGCAGGCCGGCATGGTCGGGGCGGGTTAGCAGGGAATGACGTTCGTTAACCGCTATAACCACACCGCCACCGGTCTCGGAGGCTTGCCAGACAACACGATCTCCGCACGCTAACCGACCCAAATTCTGCCGCGCGGTGCAGCGATGCAACTGGCCTACCGTATCCTCCACCACCAGGGTGCGGCCTTGATGAGAGATCACCAAACCATCGACCCCGCTGCCAACCGTCGATTCTTCCACAGAATCCGCCGGCTGCCGGGCCAGCTCGCGGTGGCGGGCCTGTAAGCGCTCAATCCGCTCCCGTTGCCGTTGCGTCAAGCGTCGGCCGGCCATCTAGCCCAAGACCGGAGCGCGCGATACGCGGAATCGAGGTAAACTGGGTGCCTCCACGCTGGCCGGAAGCCTGCCGGTTAGTTCATCGTCCACCGTACTACTCCACTTAAAAGAATTCATGTCCCCCGATAACTTGATTTGGATTGATCTGGAAATGACCGGCCTGGACTCACAAACCGACCGTATCATCGAAATTGCTACCATCGTCACCGACAGCCAACTCAACCTTCTCGCCGAAGGGCCGGTGCTGGCGATCAATCAAAGTGAAGCGGTGCTGGCGCAAATGGACGACTGGAACCAAAAGCAGCACGGTGAATCCGGCTTGATCAGCCGGGTTCGTGCCAGTGTGCTGGACGAGGCCACCGCCGAAGCGCTCACCCTGGATTTTCTAGGCCAGCATGTGGCCAAAGGCAAATCGCCGATGTGCGGTAACAGCATCTGTCAAGATCGGCGGTTCTTGGCCCGTTGTATGCCGCAATTGGAAGCATTTTTTCACTACCGCAACCTTGATGTCAGTACGCTTAAGGAATTAGCCCGCCGCTGGTATCCAGGCCATCGCGGTTTCAATAAAACCTCGACCCATCTCGCGTTACAGGATATCCGGGATTCCATTGAGGAGTTGCGTTTTTACCGCGAGCACTTGTTCGTGGCGCCGGCAACCATGAATGAATAGTGGCACGGTAGGCGTCCTTGGCCAAGGATAACCCAGACGGTGGATCGTCAGGCTGATCCTGGAAAAATCTATCGGCATTGAGCGGTGGGAAGCGCCAGGAATGGCGCTCCCCCAAGCCGATTTACATGTTCGGATAATTCGGCCCACCCCCTCCTTGCGGAGTAACCCAGTTAATGTTCTGAGTGGGGTCTTTGATATCGCAGGTTTTGCAATGCACGCAATTTTGCGCGTTGATCTGCAAGCGTGGGTTGCTGCCGTCACCATCGCGCACGATTTCATACACCCCTGCCGGGCAATAGCGCTGTTCGGGCGCGTCGTACAACGCCAAATTGATCCGAATCGGCACGGTCGGATCTTTGAGCGTCAAATGGCAAGGCTGATCCTCTTCATGATTGGTACTGGAGATAAAGACCGAAGAGAGCTTATCAAAGCTGATCACACCGTCCGGTTTCGGATAGTCGATCTTGGCACATTCGCTGGCCTTCTTTAGCTTGGTGTGATCGGGCTTGTGGTGGAAAGTCCACGGCGCCTTGCCCCGGAACACGTAGGTATCGAGCGCCGAGTAGCCGATGGCCGCCCACAGCCCCCAACTGAATGAGGGCTTGATGTTGCGGACCTCATAGAGTTCCCGCCATAACCAGCTACGGCGCAGTTGCTCAGGATAATCGGTCACTTCATCGGCCTTGCGGTCGGCGGTAACGGCGGCAAACACGGCATCCGCTGCCACAATCCCCGATTTCATCGCGGTGTGCGTACCCTTGATCTTGGGCATATTGAGGAAACCGGCGGTATCACCGATCAGCAAACCACCGGGGAAAGTCAGTTTCGGTAACGATTGAATGCCACCTGCTGAGATGGCACGGGCACCGTAAGCAATGCGTCTGCCACCCTCGAAGGTCGGGCGGATATCGGGATGGGTCTTGAAGCGCTGGAATTCATCGAACGGTGACAGGTGCGGATTGGCATACCCTAGCCCGATCACGAACCCGACCGCCACCTGGTTGTTTTCCATGTGGTACAAGAAAGAACCGCCATAGGTGCTAGGATCGAGCGGCCAGCCGACCGTGTGGACGATCTTGCCGGCTTGATGCTTGGCGGGATCGACTTCCCACAGTTCTTTGATGCCGATGCCGTAGGTTTGCGGGTCCACGCCCTCACGCAAGTTAAACCGCTCGCAAAGCGTTTTGGTTAAAGAACCACGACAGCCTTCGGCAAACAGCGTGTAGCGGGCGCGCAACTCCATTCCAGGGGTAAATTGGTCGGTGGGGTGGCCTTCGCGGTCGATGCCCATATCACCGGTCGCCACACCGACCACCGCACCCTCATCGTTATAAAGCACCTCGGCGGCAGCGAAACCAGGATAGATTTCCACGCCCAACGCCTCGGCCTGGGTTGCCAACCAGCGGCACAGATTACCCAAGCTGATGATGTAATTGCCGTGGTTGTTCATCTGCGGCGGCGTGGGCAGCCGGTAAGAGATCTCACGGGTCAGCAGCAGGAAGCGGTCTTCCGTAGCCGGAGTATTGAGCGGTGCGCCCCGTTCCTTCCAGTCAGGAATCAATTCATCCAGGGCGCGCGGTTCGATCACCGCACCAGATAGAATGTGTGCGCCCACCTCTGAGCCTTTTTCGATGACGCAGACGGTGACATCCTGCTCGTGCTCCGCCGCCAATTGTTTGAGCTGGATGGCCGCCGACAGGCCAGAGGGACCGGCGCCGACGATCACCACATCATATTCCATCGTTTCGCGTTCCACCGAGCACTCCTTCGATTGGTTATCGGGTTGGAGAAGCGGGAAACATGCCGGCCGGGCCGTGCTCCCACAAAATAGTTCAATCCACGCCCGTGACCGGGCGCAACAGTATGGAAGAGGTTACGCCTCTCCCATACACGATTATCCCTCTGAAAGAGGAGGTTTCAAACCGAAGTTCATTTTCGATGAATCAACAAGCACTTACAGTCTAATTTCCTACTAATTAAAGACGATTTTTTGGAAAAAATCACCTTTTTTGCTGCGAGTGCGATAGAACCTGTCAACATCATTGGTCAACCGTCTCACTAAGAGGAGGATCAAGCTGTCGGACAAGAGATCGCGCTTTACCAAGAAAGCGCTTATCCCGTCATTGATCGCCGGGGACGCCAACGGCCTTGGGGATATCAGGGTAGTAAATCCACTTGCTCCAGCCACGCGGTGAGACAGCTCTGGCCGCGCACCTGGGCCTTGGGGGCGTAACGCGCGGTTTCCTGGCGCAGGTGCAGAACGCTCATCGTGGGCGTGGCGGCAATCTCACCGGCGTGACCGATAAACCAGCGCTCCAGATTGCGGGCACTGGTTTCGATGTGGAATTGCAAGGCCAAGCCACGTTTTCGCCACAAGAAGGCCTGGTGTAGATACTGATTGCTTGAGGCCAGTAATGTCGTCCCACCCGGCAAATCGAAGGTATCCCCGTGCCAATGCAACACCGGAATGCCATCGGCAAACGCAGCCAACGGGCTATTTCGGCCGGCTTCATGAATCTGTAGCGGCTTCCAGCCGATCTCTTTTTGCCCACCGGCATAGACCCGCCCACCCAAAGCTTGCGCCATCAACTGACAACCCAGACAGATTCCCAGAGTGGGGCGATCCGCTTGCAGCCTAATCGCCAACAAGCGCAGTTCGTCGCGTAGAAATGGGTAGGCCACCGTCTCGTAAACCCCGATTGGGCCACCCAATACCACCAGCAGATCGTCAGCCAGGGGATCAATGGCGGTCAGATCATCGTAACCAGCTTCCAGATAACGGATTGTGTAGCCGCGTTCGCGCAAGATGGGATCAAAAGCGTCGAGATCCTCAAAAGCAACATGGCGGATTGCCAGGACGGATTTCATAGGGTCAGTGAACCCATGGTTGGTACCAGCGCGCTTTGCCGCACTCGGTAAGCGCCTAAGTGGAAACCCGCGACATTGCAAACCCTGTGCAGGGTGGCCGAAAGCCAGCAGGAAAGGCCAAAGTGGCGGAGAGGGTGGGATTCGAACCCACGGACCCTCGCGGGTCAACGGTTTTCAAGACCGTCGCAATCGACCACTCTGCCACCTCTCCGATTAGCGCCATTCTAACGGCCCGCTGTTGTTGACGCCAGCTTCGAATCCAGGGTTGTCAGCTAAAGCAGACGGTGCGCTCAAGGAGAGCGTTTTCTGGCGGCTTCCGGCTGATAGGTGACCGCCAATATCCGCAAAGTGGTCGTGCGGTCGCCCGGCAAAGCCCAGTCAATCGATTGTCCAACCGATAAACCCAGCAACGCACTGCCTATCGGGGCCAGGATGGAGACCGTACCATGGGTTAAATGCATATCGTCGGGATAGACAAGCGTCAACTCGAATTCCCGGCCGCTGATTTCGTCAACGAACCGGGCCGTCGAATTCATCGTGATAACATCCGCCGGCATCGCATCGGGTTCCACCACTTCGGCCCGGTCCAGCTCGCGCCGTAACGCGGCCAAACCCGGTGCCGCATCGGGCGATACTGAGTCCAGTAATCGTTCCAGGCGCTGCAAGTCCTGGCTGGAGAGAATGATTTGTGGTTCTCGTGACATGATTTCGACTCTCATAAATTAATCTAGCGCGTGCGCTCACCCCTTCGGTTCACCCGAACGCCGCTAATCCCCCTGTCTAAATACCCTTACCATATACTGATGCAGCCAACAAAAAAACCTCGGCAAGCAACACCACCCGTTCAACTTTTCACTTTGTAAGGATCTGACTGGCGATGGCTTTCCAGAATCACACCGGCTGGCGCCGGCTTATTAACGCCACCGGCTATTCCTGGGCCGGACTTAAGGCGGCATGGCACAACGAGGAGGCCTTCCGCCAGGAGAGCCTGCTGTGCGCGGTATTCGCTCCGCTGGCGCTATGGCTGGGGAATACACCGGTGGAGCGCGCCCTATTGATCGGTAGCTTGCTGCTGGTCGTCATCGTTGAACTCCTCAATACCGGCATCGAAGCAGCCATCGACCGGATCGGCCCAGAGCGTCACGAGTTATCGGGCCGCGCCAAAGATATCGGCTCGGCGGCCGTCTTTATGGCATTGCTCAATGCCGCCATCGTGTGGCTGCTCATCGTGTTTGACTAAGCGCCATCATTGTCGGCAGCGGCCAACCCTTGGGTGTTAGCGCTCGAAAAAGCGCTCTGCGCTCAGCAGCGGCAAGACCCGCTGGATGATGGGATCGGCGGTGAAATAGTTTTGAATCACGCCATCCCGTAGATAATTGGTCAGCGCCAGCAAAATCATGCTCTGATCAAGCGCCAGATAATTGTGGGCGACCTGGCCGGTTTTCGGGTCCACGGCATCGTAAAAACCGAAATCGCCATACAGCGGATAACGGGTCGCCAGTTGCCGCAGGTTGGCCACGGCAGGGATGGGATCGGCCAGTAAAGCCAATGCGGCCGCGTGTGGCGTCACGGCACCCGCCCCATAGCCGCGCGCTCCAAGAATTCGCACGCCGTATTCGCTATAACCGTTGCCGGCCGGAGTCGAACTGGGCGACAAGCCCCACACCGGATAGCCCAACTGCTCCAGCGCAAAACGCCGCTGGATTTTTGCGTGCGCCTTGGCGTTTTCACCCAGGCCGGCCGGCGCATAACGTAATTCGTCCAAGACCAGCAACGGCATCAGGGCTTCAAACACACTCCCCCCCCAGGACGGAATGTATTTCACGCCCTTCCAGGCGTAATAGCCGCCAGGGAACGTGTAGCCATCAACCGTTCGGTTGACGCGGCGCTTGGGCGATTGCGATTGCCAACTGAAACTGGCTGGAAAGGTGCGCGCCAGCCGATACCAGTGCTCAATGGGAGCTTCGCCCTTGCCGATGGCGATGAGACTACCCAGCCGGGCCTCGCTGTAGAGCATCCCGTAGCTATATTCCGAGCGCTGCGGCAGATTGACGTAATAGCCATGCATCATCAACCGCTCGACCGGATCATAAAAAAAGCGGTAATTCTCCCGTTCGAGCAAGCGCGTACAGCGCCAAGCCTGTTCGGGAACCGCGTTGCGCGCCACGATCAATCCGGCGCTCAGCCACGCCGAATCGACAAAAGAGATGAAATGACTGGTGCGCTCCAGGGTCGTGGTGTCGTAATAGTTATAAAAAAATCCCTGGTAGGTTTCGAGCCGCTCCAGCGTATCCAGCGCCAAGCCAAGCCGGGTAACCGCCTCTGAGGGATCAATCAATCCCAACTCACGCGCTGCAATAATATCGATCAAATACAGGCCGATATTCGTCACATTGGTGTAATCGCCCAACCAGGTACGCTCCGGGGTCAGCGAGCCGTTCAGGCGCACCGTATCCAGCGGAATCCCGTGTACCCGGTCGGTCAATGCGACCAGGCCACGCCAGGTGTCATCGGCCAACCGCTGCAAAAAGGCGCGGTCGTCGGTCGGTAGTTCCGCCGGATCAACCGTCAATTGCGTCGGCCAGCCTGCCAACCGGCCATGCAAGTGGTGCTGAGCCGCTGCTTTACCACCCACGCTATTCTCCCAGGCAGTCTTCAGCGGCGGAATTACCGGATCACGGACACTGGGGCCGGGCTGGCCGGTCTTTATCAAGGCGATATCGTCCAACCAGTAGCCGCCGCTCGGCATCCGCACCCGACGTGGTTCTAACACGACGCCAAACTGCCGCAGATGTTGCCAGTCGCTGATCCCGCTCAGCAGATTCAACGGCACGCGAATCTGACGCCATTCTTCTCCAATACCGCTGATCACCGTGCTGCCTTTGCGCAACAGTCCAGCCGGCGCACCGGCCAACGGCTGCTTGAACTCGATTTTCAAAGCATCGGCATAGCCAATATCGCCATCTCCGCGAATCCAAAATTCCAGATGATCGTAAGCGGAGGCATCGAGATCAGGCAGTGTTAACTGCCAGCCGATGTCGCTATCGGCGCCAGGATCGAAGCGGTAGCGTAAGTGCAGTGCCCGACTGCCACCTGCCCGGTTGGCTGGCGCTATGTCGTACTGGATGCGCCCGGTAAAAATCCCCGGTTCCGCCGTCCAACCGCTCATACTACTACCGAACAGCGAACCGCTCATCCCCTCGAAATCGTGCAATAGCAGCCTGGGCACTAACGGAGAGCCAGGCAAATCGCGCGCTGTTGCAACCGGCGAGGCTATGCTCCAAACCAGTAGCCAAAATAGCAGACATGAGTAACGAAGCAGAGCTAAAGACATGCGCAGAGTTTCCAGGAGTACGTCAGCGGGTCAGCGTCCAGCGCCCATGGTTTTAGGAAAGCAAGTCGGTGGGTGCCGAACTGGACGGCTCAAGGTGTTTTTTGAGTAAGGCCGGAATTTCCCGCGCCGGTACAGGCGTACTAAAATAATAGCCCTGAAATTCATCACAGCGATGCGCGCGTAAAAAAGCCAGTTGTGCCGCGTTTTCGACCCCCTCGGCAATCACGCTCAAACCCATGTTGTGTGCCATAGCGATCATCGCTAACGTGATGGCCAAATCGTCCTGATTGGTTTCGATGCCGATCAGGAAAGATTTGTCGATTTTCAACCGGTCGATGGGAAAGCGCTTCAAGTAATTAAGAGAAGAGTAGCCAGTCCCAAAATCATCGATGGATAGCCCCACACCGATGGCTTTGAGCGCGTGCATGGCGATAATCCCACTCTCGACATCCACCATCATCAGGCTTTCAGTAATTTCCAGTTCAAGGTAGGCCGGCTCCAGGCCAGTCTCGCGCAGAATACGGCCGACGTCCTCTATCATGGTCGGCCGCAGAAACTGACGGGCTGACATGTTAACGGCCATTTTCAAAGCGGGTAACTGCTGATCCTGCCATACCTTAGCCTGCACACAGGCGGTTCGCAGCGCCCATTCACCGATCATTTCGATCAAGCCGCTTTCTTCGGCCAGTGGCACGAAGGTCATGGGCGACACCCGGCCACGCCGGGGATGATGCCAGCGGAGGAGCGCTTCAACACCGACGACCTGGCCTTCGCGCACGCTGACCTGCGGTTGGTAATGCAACTCTAGTTGATTGCGCTCAATGGCATAGCGCAATTCCTGCTCCAAGGTCAGCCGCTCCAAGGCGCGGACGTGCATGTCATGGGCATAAATCTGAAAATTGTCACGGCCTTTTTCCTTGGCGCGCTGCATCGCGGTATCCGCATTTTTTAGTAGCGTCTCGGCATCCACGCCGTCCTTGGGAAAAAAGCAGATGCCAATGCTGGCCGTTAAAAAATAGTCATGGCCTTCAGCCTGGAAGGGTGTCTCGAAGCACTGCAAGATGGCGCGCGCCAGATCGCCGCCCCGTTCAAGCACGCGCGTATCTTCCAACAGATAGATAAACTCGTCAGCGCCTGTGCGAGCCAAGGTATCTTCTTTTTTGGCGCAATCGCGCAGGCGGTCGGCCACCACTTTGAGCAGCGTATCTCCGGCAGCCCGGCCCAGGCCCTCATTGACCTTCTTGAAATGGTCAAGATCAACATGCAACAACGCGACGCCGCCATCGTCATGGCGGGCACGGGCGATAGCATGGCCGAGTCGATCCCGCAACAGATTCATGTTGGGTAACTCGGTGAGCGCGTCATGAGTCGCCTGATAAGCCATCTGCTGGCCCAAGCGGTGCGTTTCCGTGGTATCGGCCAATGCGACGACCACGCCGGAAACTTGGCCTTTCTGATCACGCAGCGGAACCGCCGAGGCGCGAACAGCGTATTCCCGACCCTGGCTATTGATGAGAACCTTTGGCTCGGACAGCCCGACCGAGCGGCCTTTTTCGAGACACAGCGCCACCAAATCCACCAGCGAATAGCCACCAAAACCATTATCAGCCCGAAAAATTGCGCCGAGTGTTTTTCCCTGCAAGTCGGCAAATACGCCGCCGAGCATAGTCTCTGCGACCGGATTAAGGTATTCGACAGCACCTTGGGTGTTGGTCACGATGACCGCATCATCGATTGAGCGCAAGGTAGCTTTAGCAAGCTGTTCTTTTTCGAAGAGGGAACGCACGGCATTGCGCAGACGCCGCCAGCTCCACAGAGGGTAGCTCACGCTTTGGGTGAACAGCGCCACCGCGGGCGGAAACCAGCGGTGAAAGCCATGCAGCAGCACAAGATCGGCTGTCAGAGTAACCAGTAATGCCAAGACCGCTAGGAGCAACGTCCAGCGCGGCGGGAAAAGTGCGTAGAGCGCTAACGTCAGTAACAGGAGCACTAACGTCAACAGCAGCGACCAAGGATCGCCCAATGGCTGGAGCAGCAAGCCACGTTTCAGCGCATCCAGCACGTTCGCGTTAAACTCCACCCCCGACATCGGTCGGGCCAAGCCAGAAACGGGGGTGGGTAGAGCATCGTCCATGCCACCCGCTGTAGCACCGACCAACACATATTTATCGTGAAACGCCGCCGGATTGACGGCACCACGCAAGACCAACTCATAGGAAAACTGCTGAAAATGCCCTGGTGGCCCAGCAAAGGGAATTAACACCCGATAATCGCGTTGCCAGAGGTAATACGATGGAGCCATCGCCTCTGTGGGTCGTCGGCCAGACAAAGCCTGCCAGTGACTCGGATCGACCACCGCCAGCAACGCCAGCGTCAGAGTGGGCCAATAGGGTGACCCCAATCCAGCTTTCAAATAAATGTTCCGTGCGATTCCATCGGGGTCTAACTCCACATCGACGTGGCCGATTGCAGCCGCTGCCTGGGTTAAAGCTGCTATAGGCAGCGTTTCCACCAATTGACCGCCGGTACGTGTCTGTTCACTAAGCACCGGCAAAACGACGCGACCACTTGCCGCCAATGCCGCTTGGAGGGCGGTATCCGCCACCGGATCAGCCGTGTCCGGCTCAGCGAACACGATATCCATGGCGATACCCTTCGCATCGGCTTCAGTGAGTTTACGAATCAAATCAGCATGTAATCGACGTGACCAGGGCCAGCGACCCAATGTCCGCAAACTTTGCTCATCAATGGCAACGATGACGATATCGTCAGCCGGCGGTCGTGACCAAGTGGCTATATAGCCATCGTAGATCAGCAAATCCCAGCGATGCAGCCAATCGGTTTGCAATAAAACCAAGGCTAGTACGGGTAGGCCGAGACATAGGCCAGCCCTCCTCCACCAGTGAGTGTGGGATCGAACGGAGAATGTCATAAGACTAAAATGAGCGCCAAAAAGGTAACCCAGCCGGCCGGCCAATAACTCGCGGGCGGAACATCGATCCGCTGGGTCGCACCATACGGCCCGATGAAACCATCCGTGTCGATAGAACGCATCCGTAAATAATGAAAGCCCGAGTCCGGGCGCGGTACAGTCAATTGCGGTTCGCTCACTTGCCTGGAAACGATGACATCCTCGAAGTCGGTGTCGCGCGCCATCTGAAATTCGTATTTTTGCCCCGGCAGGCCAGCCCCCCAGCGGAAGGTTATGGTTTCGGCGGCAACTTCGGGCGGCTGCAAAGCCAGGACAGGCTGTACACGAACCCGTTGCGGATCGCTAAACGGCCCTTCCCTACCGGTGTTATCGCGCACCGCAACACGCCAATAATAGCGGCGCGGCTCGAGCGTCCGCTCCGGCGTCAGTTTTGGGTTGGGGTGATCGGCGATATCAAGCAGGGGCGTTGCAAAGCCCTCATCGTCCGCCAGTTGAAAATGGTAGGCAACGGCTTTGGCGGGTTCAGACCACTCGAAACGCAGCGATGGCGCCAGGAGGGCACTTTCGTGGGCGGGATAAATCAACAATGGCGGTTCAGGACGGGCGTGCAGCCGAAACCGATGATACGCATCGCGGCCTTCAAGGCCCTGGGCATCAATGGCACGCAAGCGCAGGACATAATCGCCATCCGGTAAATCAGGGCCGCGCACACCCGGCAGAGTCAAAGAACCGTCGAACAACAACGTCTCGAAACGCTCGGTGGATGCGATCTGCGCACGATAGGCGACCGCTCCTTTTAAGGCGGCAAAACGTAGTTGGATCGGAACGCGCGTGACCACCGGTGGCAGGCTCTTAGTATCCGGTGCCGCCAGCAACGCCACCGGCGGCGCCAATGGCTTGCCGGCCTGGGCCAGCGCACCAAAGCCTTCGCTGACCGACCGACTGCCCCGCTCACCCTGAAAGGCTACTCCACCCTCCAACACCTCCATCCGCGCGATCTCAGCGCCGCTATCCATGCCGAAACGGTAATGGGTGCCGCGCACGGCCGAGGTGGCGACCGGTGTGGAGATCTGGTAGCGGGAACCGGCTTCTAAGCGAGGTATCACCCGGTTTTCCACCCGGCCTTGCAAGAGACTCAATACGGTATCCATCACGTTGGTGCGGCCGCGCGAGCGCAAGCTCTCCAGGGTCAACTGGCTATCCGCTTGGACCAGCGTGCGGGAACCATCCCCGAATGCCAAGGTGATATTGCCATCCGGGCCGGTTTGTACACTATCACCGCTTTCCAGAAATTGGCCAACCTGGATCGGCGCGATTTGGCCTGTGGCAGCGAGCGTGGCCTGTACCTGCCCTTGGATGCTGATGACCTGAACCATCGCCGGCAACCGCTTGAGCCACGCGATTGGGATTCGCAGCTTTGATCCCGGCGGCAGTTGACCTGGGTTTGCGACCCCGTTAAGGGCCTGCAACTTCGGCCAATAGTCCATTCTCACCAAATGCTCGGCTGTAATACTCCAGAGGTTGTCGCCCGGTCGCACGGTATAAAGCCATTCCTGGGAATGCGCGACCGGTAGGGCCGCCAACCAAGCCAACACCATATACCTGCATAAAATGCCAGCTTTGATTGTGCGCATGAGTTTTAGCATCCCAAAAGATAACCACTTAGTAGCCGTTTTACCAAATTAACAGGCCGTAAGCCAACCCAATTCTAGAGCAGCTGCCGTAAAGAAATCGGGGGGTCATTGGTCAGTATTCGACCTTAGCGTACAAGCTCTTCGCGGTCGCTTCCCTGGCGTCTCCAAACGTGCGAATGCCGTGCGCAGCCAACAAGGGAATCATTCGCAGAAAAACTTCCCCGGTCACAAGCGCATCGCCCAGCGCGGTATGGCGAGCCACCACGGTGACACCAAGCCGCTCCGCAATCGCTTCCAGCGCATGGGAACTCTGATTAGGGTGCAAAACGCCGGAAAGTAGCAGCGTATCCAGTACCGGCTGGGTGAAGCGCACTCCGGTCTGCGCTTCCTTCATTTGCAAAAAGCGCATATCAAACGCGGCATTGTGGCCCACCAAGACCGTATCCTGGCAATATTCATGAAACTGGGCCAGCACTTTATCCACGGTCGGTTGCCCACGCAGCATTTTATTCGAGATGCCGTGAATCGTTTGCGACATCGCAACGATAGGTCGGCCTGGATCGATCAACTGCTCATACGTTTCGAAACGCAATAGCCGATTGTTAACAATGCGCACCGCACCGATGGAGATGATTTCATCGCCGGCAGCCGGATCAAGACCCGTGGTCTCGGTATCGAATACCGTATAGGCCAATTCGCTCAACAGTCGCTCATCGAGTTCTGGGGTCTGACCCGCCTGGTGGAACAGGTCGAAATCGTAGAATTCGGGGCGGCTTTCGCCAATTCGCACGGGCGCACCCAATGCAACCCGTGTCGGTTTGACGGTAGGCAGCAAGAAACGAATCAATGAGCGCTGCCGCTCCTGATCCACCATATAGACAATTTCAGCGGCCAAACGGTCGATCACATCGCGCAGGGTCAACGGGCTATCCTCGCCCCCAGCCCGCATGGCTTCCATCTCCCATTCGCTCAGCGTTCGCTGCGACAAGGGTGAACCCCGCCAGAGGAGATCAAGCTCGGCGATGCGCGCGTGGCGGGTAAGATTAAAACAAATGTCCTGCACGCCGTACTCGTCTTTTAAGCGCCCGGCGAGGTAGGTCAGCGCCTGCACCAGGGTATAGCTGTCCGCCTTGATCCAGAGGGAATCGTCTAATACTTCTGCCAGGGTAGCTAAGCCAAGCCGACTTTCGATCCGACGACGGGCGGCGGCGATGGCATCCACTGCAAGCATCTCTTCCAGCGGCCAACGGGTTTTGAGGGAATCGGCATAATCCAGGCTCGTTTTATCAAGCTTCCCGCTCAGCATTCGTGCTTCTTCGCGGATGACTTGCAGAAAACGGTCGCGATGGATCGGCTCACAATCAGGATAGGCCGTCAATGTCTCCACTGCGGCGCGGATATTAGCAAGCGCGGCGCGGCTTCCTTCGGTGAGCGACTGTAACAACATATCGCGCGTCGTATCGACTTCAAAGGTTTCGGTGATGTTCTCCAACGTCATCACAAAGCCATCACTGTCAGTTTGTCCGTCTGCCGGCGCGGAAGCAGCCTTTGTGGCACCCAAAACCAGTGCCATCCGCACCCGGATGAACTCACCCGTTCGCGTCGTGAACACGAACTGGGCGATGGGATCGGCTTCGTTTTTCTCCAGCCGTGCCCGCATGGTTTCCAGCGCGTGCGCCAGGAGGTTTCGCTCAACGATGGCGAAAATCGAGCGGCCAAGCCCGATTAACGCGGCGGTTCCAGCACTGGAGAGATCACTCGAACCGAGCAGCGCGTAGCGGGCACGTTCGTTGTAAAGCAGAATGCGGCCGTCGGCATTGCATACCAACACCCCTTGGCTCAGCTCGGACATCAGTGCGGCTAAGCGGTTTTTCTCTTCCTCGACCGAGGCTTTCGCCTGCGCTACTTTGGCTTCGAGATCCTGCGCCAACAGTTCACCCCGCTCGGCCATTTCGTTGACCGCTTGGGCCAGTGAGCGTAACTCGGCAGGGCCAACCGTTGCCAAGCGATGGCCCGGATTGGCATTGAGGGTGATCCGAATCCCTTCGGCGACTTTCAGAGCACCCTTTACATACACCTGATAGGCCATAGTGAAAGCGATGCCGAGAATGGCCAGGACCAGCAAACCGATCTCTGCAATCAATTCCCCATGCGGGGCCAGGATCGAGATCAGCGCGCGTTGCTGATCTGGCTCAAGGGCATGAAAAACCCCATAACCACCCACAATGAGCAGCACGGCCACCAGCGTCAGAAAAATGCCGAGAACAAGCAGGAAACGCAGATTGTCGCGCATCGGAGAGCACCATCAAGCAGGCTTTATCGCTTGTATTATCATTGTTTTATAGTACGGGAAAAAATCTGAGGCAAACATATAAGGATTATTACAATATTAATATCGGATTTATAGGGGATATTGCATTAAAAACACTACAAAACATGAAATAAATGGGACTCACATAGACAATTTATCGAACACCTTATAAAGTTTTTGAGTTTGCTAGCTTTATCTTTTCGTGAGAGATGGCCCGAATAACAACCCACCACCCAGGAGAAAAATCAATGTCGTCCGAAGTCTACGAGCGGATTCGAAGGAATCCGAAATTTGATGAACTGGTCAGCAAGCGCAGCAGCTTTGCCTGGACGCTGACGGCTGTGGTCCTTGGCCTCTATTTCATCTTCATTATGATCGTGGCGTTCAATCCGACGCTGCTAGCCAAGCCGATCTGGGAAGGCGGGGTAGCTACCATCGCCTGGCCCATTGGCGCAGGCTTGATTCTGTTGTTCTGGTTATTAACGGGGGTCTACATCCGGCGCGCTAACGGCGAATTCGATGACATCAACTCCCAGCTCATCAAGGAGGCCATCGAATGATCACTCGTCGCTTCTTGCAATTTGCCGCCGCCGTACTCGCACTGGGCTGGATCGGCCTGGCCGTTGCCGCCCCCGACGTCGGCCAGGCTCAAAAGCAGGCGCTCAACATCCACGCCATCGTGATGTTCTTCATCTTCGTGATGATGACCCTTGGCATCACCTACTGGGCGGCCCAGCGCACCAAGACGGCCAGTGATTACTATTCTGCCGGTGGCGGCATCACCGGCACCCAGAACGGATTGGCCATCGCCGGCGATTACATGTCGGCCGCCACCTTGCTGGGCTTAACCAGCATGACCTATTTCCAAGGCTTTGACGGCTACATCTACTGCATCTGCTTCTATGTCGGCTGGCCGTTTATCATGTTTATCATGGCCGAACGGCTGCGTAATCTCGGCAAGTTCACCTTTGCGGACATTACGTCCTACCGGCTGGATCAGCGCTCGGTGCGTACCGTGGCCGCCATCGGTTCGCTGACCGTGGTAGTGTTCTATCTCATCGCCCAGATGGTCGGCGCGGGCCAGCTCATCAAGCTGCTGTTCGGCTTGGAATACTGGATCGCAGTGGTGATCGTGGGTGTACTGATGGTGATCTATGTCACGTTCGGCGGTATGATCGCCACCACCTGGGTGCAAATCATCAAAGCCTGTCTGCTGCTGGGCGGCGGCACCCTGGTAATGCTACTGGCTTTTTCCCAGTTCGGTTTCAGCCTAGAAACGCTGGCCACCAAGGCGGTGGAAAACTCCAAGAAAGGCATTGCGCTGATGGCACCGGGTTCGTTTCTGTCCGATCCCGTCACAGCGGTATCGCTGTCGCTGGGTTTGATGTTTGGCACCGCCGGACTGCCCCACATCCTGATGCGCTTCTTCACCGTGCCCAATGCCAAGGAAGCGCGCAAGAGCGTATTTATCGCCACGCTGTGCGTCGGTTTCTTCTTTACGGTGGTAGCTATTATGGGTTTGTCGGCGATTACCATCGTCGGCACCAACCCGGAATATTTTGAGGGTGGTGATCTGGCGGGCAAGCTGCGCGGCGGCGGCAATATGCCGGCCATGCATCTGGCGCATGCCGTTGGCGGCAATCTGATGCTGGGCTTTTTATCGGCGGTGGCCTTCGCCACCATTCTCGCCGTGGTGTCGGGGCTGGCGCTGGCCGGTGCATCGGCTATTTCCCACGACCTCTATGCCAATGTGATCCGCCGCGGTCAGGCTACCGAGACCGAGGAAGTCCGTGTCTCCAAGCGCTCTTCGCTGTTTCTGGGTGTCCTGGCCGTGTTGCTCGGTATCGCCTTCGAGAAGCAAAACGTGGCGTTCATGGTGGGCTTGGCCTTTGGCGTGGCCGCTTCGTGCAATTTCCCGGTACTGATTCTGTCGATGTACTGGAAAGGCCTAACCACACGCGGCGCGATCTGGGGCAGCATTGCCGGGCTGGTGTCGGCAGTGTTGATCGTGGTGCTGTCGAAGGCGGTCTGGGTGACCGTGCTCGGTAACAAAGCCCCGCTCTTCCCCTACGAACAGCCGGCGATTTTCTCGATGCCGATTGCCTTCTTCTTCGCATGGCTGGGATCGACCCTTGATAACAGCGCTCGTGCCGCCGCAGAGAAAGAAGCGTTCGAGGATCAATACGTGCGTGCCCAGACGGGCTTCGGTGCGGCAGGCGCCGCGTCGCATTAGTCTTTGCTTGGAGCGGCTCGATAGGAGGTTGGGCCGCTCACGCATTGTCCTGGTTCAGGCTATCCGCCTCAGCAAAGCCAGCGTTTCAACATGATGGGTTTGCGGAAAAAAGTCGTAAGGATGCAAGGCTTCCACTGCATAACCTGCGCCGGCCAATCCGCTGAGATCCCGGCTTAAGGTCCCGGCACTGCACGATAGATAGGCCAACCGTTCGGGCCTAAATTCGTTCACTGCCCAGCCGAGCACCTCCGATTCCAGACCAGTGCGCGGCGGATTGACATAAAGCAGCCGAGGTGCTGCGCTCTGCTGCGCCCAATCTCGTAACTGCGGAATACGATCCGCGCACTTGCCGCGCAGGATTTGAGCGCCCGGTGCATTCAAGCGCGCACAGTCAACCGCCTCACCGCCTAATTCCACCCCGATGACTCGTGCATCGTATGCCGCCCAACGCATCAGGCTAGCGCCAATCCCGCAATAGAGATCCGCGATTCCTGAAGCGGCCGTTGGGGCTAAAAATGCTTCTGCCGTTGCCAAGGCTCGATCATACAAAGCCGGAATCAGTTGTTGAAAAGCGGTCGGCCCATAGATCAAGCCAAACGCATCGCGTGAACGCGGCTCACCCCAAAGCCATTGCCAACCGTTGCGGGCAAATAGGCGCCGGCCGGCAGCGGGATGGCGGTGCAGCCACAAACCTTCCAATCCGCCGGCTGTTAAGGCATCCCACGGCAGTTCAGCCAGCCAATCAAGTGAGGTAACTCGATGAGTTTTTACGATCAGCGTCGCCTGCGCGCCCGACTGAACGAAGAAAGCCAAAGGAAATTGAGGCTGTAGTGGCAGAACCTTCATCAATGAATGGACCAGAGCCCGAATCAACCCCCCGTGTACGGGGCAATCGGGAATCGGAATTAACTCATCACGCCGCCAAAGGCCAAATTGCCAGCCAGCCGCATCGCTCCAAACCACTGACAGACAGACCTTACGCCGATAGCTCCAGCGTTCGGCCTCGGCAACTGTTGCTAACGGCTGCAACTGCTCTGCCCAAGGCGCGAGCCGACGCCGCAACCAATCCATTTTCTGTGCCTCGCTGGCAGCAGCCGTGAAGCGACGATGGGTACAACCTGGACAACGCTCCTCACAGCCAGGCGGCAATGCCAACCTTGAATCGGCTACAGAATCGTGAAACACAGGCATGGCGGCTGGTACTATGGATAAAGATGAAGAAGAAGGGGGCAACGATGGTCAGCAGTTATTTAATCTGTGATGCCTGCGGGCGCTTTGGGCCACCCGCCGGCTTTTTAAATCAAAATGGCTTGCGCCTATGCTACCAATGCTGGTTTGAAGAATGGCAAGAGCGCCAAGCTCCTACTCAAAAATCCGCAATCGACTTTGACAAACCCCCAGCCATCAAACCCGACGATGGTAACGATCCAGCCAACGAGTAGAAGAGATCCACTGCTGCTAGTCAGCTCGCGAAGGTGATTCTAAAGTGGCGGGGTCATTGGACGCCAGGGCTGATCCACCCCCCAACTGCGACGACAACATACCGGCGAACATCAACCCACAGCCGATTAAAGCGCGATTCGATAACGTCTCTTGCAACATCATCCAACCGGCCAAGACCGCAAACACAGTCTCCAAGCTGAGGATAATGGCAGCGTGCGCGGGCGGCGCATCTCGCTGGGCCACCACTTGCAGGGTGTAGGCGACGCCAACCGACAGAACACCGCCATACAGGATCGGCAGCGCCGCGCCTTCCAGCCCTGCCAAGCTGATCGGCTCCACGACGACCGCCACCATCAGACTCAAGACTGCACAGACCATAAACTGTATCCAGGCAAACACGATTGGCTCGATATGTTTTCCCGATAGCCAGCCAATCACCAAAACGTGCCCTGCCCAGAAAAAAGCACTGATCAATACCAACCCATCCCCTTTAGCCAACGTTAAATCTTCGGTCACTGTGAGCAAATACAATCCGACCACAGCAAGGACGATGCCGACCCATGTAGCCCAGGGGGTACGCTGACCCCACAGCAACCCCAGGATCGGTACGAGGACGACATAAAGACCGGTAATAAAACCCGCCTTGCCCGCCGTTGTATAGACGATGCCGACCTGCTGCAACGATGCCCCAGCAAACAGCAGTAGACCCGCCAGCAAGGCCCCCAGCAAAATTGACCATTGATTGCCGGATTGGGTGGGGAAGCTGACCCGCTGGCGGATCATCAGCAACGGCAATAACGACAGCGCTCCCAACAAAAATCGAGCACCGTTATAAGTGAAGGGACCGACATGGGCCATACCTAAACGCTGGGCGACAAAAGCTGAACCCCAAATCATCGCTGCCAAACACAACAAAAATTCCGCTTTCAGCGCTTTAGGCTTTAACATAACACTTGCTTCATCGATAGCCTCTACTTCAAATTATTAACAAACAATTACCACATTTGGCTTGTCGGCTGGAGGAAAATCCTTATACTTGCAATCCTCTCTCCTGGCCGGGATGGCGGAATGGTAGACGCAGTGGACTCAAAATCCACCGGTAGTGATACCGTGAGAGTTCGAGTCTCTCTCCCGGCACCAAATAAAACAGGCGGTTATCGCTCCCCCAACAGCGCATTCGGCTTGCCGCCGACCACGCGCCAGCGATGATCGCTCAATGGCTTGGATTCTCTTGATACTCGCTGGGCTGCTTGAAGTAGGCTGGGCTATCGGCCTGAAATATACCGATGGCTTTACCCGTTTCTGGCCCACGGTCTGGACTGCCCTTGCGATGATCCTTAGCCTCGCATTGCTGGGGGTAGCGATGAAATCGTTACCCGTCGGCACCGCCTACAGCGTATGGGTCGGTGTGGGTGCGGTGGGAACGGTCATTCTCGGTATCATCCTATTTGGCGAACCTGCAAACCCTGCACGCTTGATCAGCGTCGGCCTGATTGTGGCGGGCATCATCGGTTTAAAACTCGCTACAACCACCTAGATAAAATGAGCATACCGGTGCTCGCCTCTCCCGATGTCGCGGCTGTTCTTAGCTATCTACAAGCGCTTCAGGATCGCCTCACTCAAGCCCTCGAAAACACCGATGGCACCTCCACTTTCGCGGAAGATGCTTGGGAGCGACCGCCAACCGATCAAACTCTGGCTGGATTTGGTCGAACCCGTGTCTTGCGCGGTGGCCAGGTCTTCGAGCAAGCAGGTATCAATTTCTCTCACGTCATTGGAACCCGATTGCCGCCCTCCGCCACTGCTCAGCGCCCAGAACTGGCCGGACGCGGCTTTGAAGCGATGGGCGTGTCGCTGGTAGTGCATCCGCGCAATCCTTATGTGCCGACCTCCCATGCGAACATCCGTTTTTTTAATGCCGCCTCCGATAATGCGGCGCCGGTCTGGTGGTTTGGCGGTGGTTTCGATCTAACGCCGTATTACGGCTTTACAGAAGATTGTCGGCACTGGCATCGCACCGCGCAGGCTGCCTGCGAACCGTTTGGCAGCGACGTTTATCCGCGCTTCAAAAAGTGGTGCGATGAGTATTTTTTCATCAAACATCGCAACGAACCGCGTGGTATCGGCGGGCTGTTTTTCGATGATCTCAACGAATGGGGTTTCGAGCGTTGTTTCGCCTTTCTGCGCAGCGTCGGCGATCATTATTTAACCGCTTATCTGCCTATCGTCGAGCGGCGACAGCCACTCGCCTACGGCGAACGCGAGCGGGATTTTCAGCTGTATCGGCGCGGGCGTTACGTTGAATTTAATCTGGTCTACGACCGGGGCACCCTGTTTGGCCTACAATCCGGCGGCCGCACCGAATCCATTTTGATGTCGCTACCGCCCTCTGTCCGCTGGGAATACGACTGGCGACCGCAGCCGAACAGCCCTGAGCAGCAGTTATATGACCTTTTCTTGAAGCCGCGTGATTGGCTTGCTGAGGACGTTATTTTTTCCACCACGAGTAAAGAGTAACCTCGATCATGGAGTGGCTGGCTGATCCCACTGTTTGGCTTGGTCTCGCAACATTAATCGTTATCGAGATCGTCCTGGGTATCGACAACCTCATTTTCATCGCCATTCTGGCCGATAAACTGCCACCCGCTGAGCGGGATCGGGCGCGCATCATCGGCTTGACCCTGGCGCTGTTGATGCGACTGGGATTGCTGGCCAGTCTCTCCTGGCTGGTCACGCTGACCGAACCCTTGCTAACCCTGTTTGGCCAAACGTTTTCAGGTCGTGACCTGATCTTGGCCATCGGTGGCCTCTTTCTGCTGTTCAAGGGCACGATGGAGTTGCACGAGCGCCTGGAAAGCCGCGATGAACCGCACCCTGACTCGAAGGTGTACGCCAGCTTTTGGCCGGTGGTCGCCCAGATCGTGGTATTGGATGCCGTGTTTTCGCTGGATGCGGTCATCACTGCGGTCGGCATGGTCGAACACCTGCCAGTCATGATGGCAGCGGTGATCATCGCCATCGTGCTGATGATGATCGCCAGCAAGCCACTGACCCGCTTTGTTAACGCGCATCACACGGTCATCATTCTCTGCCTGGGCTTTCTGCTGATGATCGGTTTTAGCTTGATCGCCGAAGGTTTCGGGTTCCACATTCCCAAGGGCTATCTGTATGCCGCCATTGGCTTCTCGGTGCTGATCGAGCTATTCAACCAATGGGCGCTCTACAACCGCCGCCGGTTTCTGGGCCGTCAGCGCCCCTTCCGGGAGCGCACCGCCGAGGCGGTGTTGCGTTTATTGGGCGGGCGGGTGGAACCGGCGGAAGTCGGTGAGGAAGTGGCGGCCCTGGCCAGTAACTCCGATAACCGGGACATCCAGTTTGATCCTAAAGAGCGCAGCATGATTCAAAATGTGCTGAGGCTTGCCGAGCAACCCATTCCAGCGCTGATGACCCCACGCCGCGATATCGTGTGGCTTGATATCGACGCGGGTGCGGACAAGGTGCGAGAAATGCTCCAGCGCTATTCCTATGGCCGCTATCTAGTCTGCCGGGGCACCTTGGATGAGGTCGAGGGTGTCGTGCAGGGCCGGGACTTGTTGCTACGGGTGTTGAACGGCGAAGCTTTGCAGCTACGCGCCACGTTGCGACAACCGCTCTTTGTTCATGAAGGATTAAACGCCCTGCAAGTGCTGGAGCAACTGCGCCAGCACCCGATCCCATTGGCGGTGGTCTTGGATGAATACGGTGGAGTTGAAGGCATCGTGACCGCTATCGACATTCTGGCGTCCATTGCGGGCGATTTGGTCGATACCGTTGATCTCGACACGCCCAAGCTCATTCAAGAGGGGGCAGGCGTCTGGCTGCTGGATGGTGGCTTGCTGCTTGATGAAGCCAAAGACATTCTCAAGTTTGAAGCGCTGCCGACGGGCGAAGGATATTTCACCTTGGCGGGCCTGGTTTTGGATCAGTTAAAGCAGATCCCTGAAGGTGGCGAAAAATTTACGCTGGGCGATTACGAATTTGAAGTGGCAGGCATGAAGGGCCACCGGATCAATCAGGTACGAGTTCGGCACCTTCCGCAGCCGAAACCCTTGTATGTTGGGAGTGAGCCAAAGTGATTGGTCAGTGCGGTAGCGCGAAACCCCTTGTATGTTGGGAGTGAGTTAAAGGGTACTGCCCCAAGAAATTCTTCCATAAGAAGCCAAGCTGAAGAGACTTCAAGTGGAGGTGATTATAGGCAAGCAGCGCTAGAGTCGGAGCGTGAAGGAGAAGTTGGCTCTCCCTCTGGGAGAAGGGCTGGGGGTGAGGGGTGAGGCTTGATGTTTGCCTCGAAGGTTCATCCCGGCCATCCCGATTTTCTCGATTTACCGTGGATGGAGTCCATCGTGGAAGATCGCGCCGAAATCGCCCTGGTGGTGCATCCGGCCTGGCAGCGCTGCGGGTTGGGAACCCGCCTGTTAGACCTGCTGACAGCGGTGGGGGCATCCGGCGTTCCACCGCGCTTTCCTTCCAGGATAATCAAGCGATGGCTGCCTTGTTGGCCCAGACTGGTTTCAGCACGCCGCAGGTGAGCGACAGTATTGTCGTCGACGAGAAGTCGATTTAACAACACTTCTACAATTTTTCTTATATTTGAAAGTTACTCGGAAGAAATATCATTCTTCTTTTTGTTTTTTTGGGTTTGTAATGTATCGATTATGCCTTTTGAAAGCTTTGAGCTTAGGCGTCGCCGCCTCCGCTTCTTAGTGACAGGGCTTACGGAAACACATTGTAAATTAATTAAATTCAAGCGTTCTTGAATGGGCCTAGCTCTCATACTTGATCCTGGCTGTAAACGTTCAGCTTCTCGGTATTGGCCTATAAGTGTTCCACCAAGAATTTTTATCTCATCTGGATTGTTATTTAGCTTGAATGCTCTTTCAAAAAACCTAATTCGCTTTTGACGTTTATGTGGAATTCCAATCTTATGAGGCCAGACAGCCACACCAGTTATAACCTTTACCTGCCTAGAAGAAAAACGAGTAATTTTGTGACCGATAAAACCGTTGTAAGCCAATTCCTTAACCACTTGATAACAAAACGATCGGGTTGCGTTAGCTCCTGAAAAAACCATATCATCAACATAAAGAGTAAATTTCAAGTTTTTTACCGCTGCCATATGTGCGATCTTACAAAATAAGCGAGAGCAAGCAAAATATGATAATACTGGGCTGAGAGGACTTCCTGTTGGAAGAGAGTCTTTTACACAGCAAAGCAAGGAAAGCACATAGGCAATATCTGGTGCGCACTGCATATCGTTAATGAAGAAATCACGTACTAACTTCCTTCTCACTGAAGGATAAAAATCCTTAATATCTATTTTAATGGCTCTCCCAAAATTCATATGCTCCCTTGCATTATCTACATAAGATCTCCCTTTAGTTGCCGAGTATACAAAATCAGGCTTTTTAATTCGAGATAGGAATATAGAGAGCTTCTTATGCAGTCTAAGTAAGAGTTGTTTTGGCTCCTGAATTTTTCGTGTTTTGCTAGGAGGCGGAAATCCAGCCAGTATATCTTGATATTTTTGAGGAGCTTCCCAGATACGGTAATTATCTAATGTTAATATGGAATGCAAATATTTTACAGATACCCCCAATAAGCCAGCAAGTTTTTTCTTCGAGCTAAGCCGGAATAAGGGCGATTGATCTATTGAGTACCCACTATTTTTTACCAATTTTTATGCCTTTTCTATTAAGTTTGACTTATGCTCAACCCATTGCAAAATAGCTATTATCTTCTGACCAAGAATTTTTTTTACCTTAATATCCCGCTCAGACTCTCCAATATTTTCAGAAAAAAAGATCAATGATGAAAGAGGAAGGTTAAAATACACGGCGTACTGTTGCAGTAAATCAAGACTGGGTGATTTCCTATTGGACTCAACTTCTGAAAGATATGAGCGAGAAATACCAAGAGCTTTTGAAAGATCGGACTGAGTTATTTGATGGAACGATCGCACCAGTCGCAGAGCTTCACCAAACATGGAATTTCTCCTAATTATATTATAATAATTTGGTGGTAAATGAGGGGTTAGCCCAAGACCTCCTTAATGAGGTCAATCAACCTTGATACAATCCTGTAGAAAGAATAGATCATGGTTGCTACCTTAAGTGCCACTCTCAGAATTCTCCTCAAGTGGCGACTTTTAGTATTGGGCGATTTACGATTAGGATCGGTATCACAAGTTTCAATCAAAAGATTTTCCTCATTAGTGGCGGCGTTATGACCCGAACAATTCAGATCAGTAAACCGCCGCCTCTCGGTCACCATGAGGCTTCTGATTGATGAGAGTAACCGTAAACTCTTTCCCCCCACCGCCCGCCGTCTTTCTCTCGAAGACGGCTTATGTCGCCAATCTGCATCTCACTTGGTCGTGAGCTTGGCAAGGACAGAGGTTCAATTAAACCTCCACAGGTACCCAGATTATGAGCACCCTTTTTTTACATCTACCGAGTAAATCTCTCAGTACCCGATCACTAAATCCAGTATACTCCATTTGTTCTCTAAAAGTCAACATTATGCAATCCAAAAGCGAACGAAATAATTTACCCGCTGAAGAGATTCGCATTTATAAACTCTCGTCGTCATAACCTGCTCCAGCCACAGCATTTCCGACCGGTATCCAAGCCATTGCCCATCTAGGCGATTCACCAGTTCCGCCTTAGAATCCATATTGTGAAGTGGTAGCCGAGCATCGCCTGTGCCCGTTGCTGCAAATTTATCTTGCCTCGTCTGGTATTGCCGCTTTTGACGTACACTTACATCGCCGCTTAGCGATCCACCATCGCCATGACGGTTGAGTTATAGCGCAGCCCGGACACCCTGCCCGGCGCTTCCCTGATGCAGCAGCCAGGCGATAGCGACCTGCCCCGGTTTGACGCCGAGCGACTGGGCTATCTTCCGTACCACTTCCGCCGCCCGCATGTTGGCGTCGAAATTTTTGCCCTGATAGCGGGGGTCGCCCCGGCGGAAATCGCCTTCAGGGTATTTTCTATACGAAAACGCCCCTCCCCCGAATGACACTGGCTACGCCTGCTTCCCGCTAGCGCGGCAGATCCAAAATCGCTTCCAAACCACCTTGCGGAGGGTTACGCAGCCTGAGTTCGCCACCGTGGGCGCGGGCAATGTTGCGGGCGATGCTCAGCCCCAAACCGGTCCCACCAGTATCACGGCTGCGCGAGCCTTCCAAGCGGTAAAACGGCTCAAACACCCGCTCCAGCTCAGCCACCGGAATCCCCGGCCCGCTGTCCCGAATCAGCAACAGCAAACGTCCGGGTGGCTCCTTAACGGTGATTTCGGCGCGTTGGCCATACTTCAAAGCGTTATCGACCAGATTCGTCAGGCAGCGTTTTAACGCCAACGGCCGACAGCGCAACGGCTCAGTGGCGACACCAACGATACCAACCTCGTGGCCGGTATCCTCGGCGTCTTCTTGCAGCGATTCCAACAAGGCATTGATATCCAACGGTGCGACCGGCTCGCTGTCCTCACCGGCGCGCAAAAAATCCAGTGAAGCTTGCACCATGCGTTGCATGTCGTCGAGATCCGCCAGAAATTTCTCGCGCGCGGTCATATCGTCCAGCATTTCGCTGCGTAACCGTAACCGGGTAATCGGCGTTTTCAAATCGTGCGAAATGGCGGCAAGAATACGGTCACGATTCTCGATATAGCGGATCAGCCGCTCTTGCATGGTGTTGAAGGCATGAGCCGCGCGCTGCACTTCCAAGGGTCCGGCGGCATCAAGCGGCGGGCGGCGAATATCTCGGCCAAGATCGGCCGCAGCATCAGCGAGCACCGCCAGCGGCCGGGTCAGCGCACGAACCGCCAGCGCCGCCAGCGCCGCGACTGAGACCAGTAAAATCAGCAAGATCAGCAACAAGCGTAGCGGCCAAGCGATCACTTCTTCCGGTAACACCTGCTGAAAAGTCACCGTCGCTCCATCCCCCAAACGCACCTGCACCACAAAATTGCGTAACCCCATCATCATGGCGTGCGCCGGCCAGCGTGGTGGCCGATCAGCCCAGGCACGCCGGGGAGGTGGTTGGTCGGGATCGAGCCAGCGCAGCCGACCTGGTGGGGGTGCTGGTAGATCGTCGTTGATCTCTAACTGAAAAGGCCGTTCCGGCCCCAATTGGCGCTTCAACAACGCGCGGAACAGGGTGGTGTGATAGCGCTCATCGGGCTTGGTGACGGTTTCCCACGGTACGTCGAGATTGATCCGAGTGGGCGGCAAATCCAGCGCCGTGACCAGACGGCGGCGCTCGTCAGTATCCACCGCATTATCGAGTAGGTTAACAATCGCTGCGATACGCTGCGCCACATGTCCACCGATGGCGTGATACAGCGCTTGATCACGATCCTGTAGCAAAACGGCGGCGCTCAGCAGTTGGGCGATCACCAAACCAGCCGTCAAAAACAGCAGGAGCCGACCAAACAGCGATTGTGGTAACCAGCGCATCAGGATTCCCGACTGACGGAGGCCGCCAACAAATAACCCTCATTTCTAACAGTCTTGATAATGGCCGACTCACGCGGATCATCGCGCAGGCGGCGCCGCAATCGGCTGACCTGTACATCGATACTGCGGTCGAACGGCATGGCCTCGCGGCCCTGCGTCAAATCCAGTAGCTGATCCCGATTCAAAATCCGCTGCGGATGATCGAGAAACACCCGCAAGATGCGATATTCACTAGCACCCAATGGTACCAACACCCCATCTGGAGCGACGAGCTGGCGAGAATCGGTATCTAGCGTCCAGCCTGCGAAGTGGAAGCGCCGCGCTTCACCCGCTTCTATCGGAGCGCTCCGAGCGCGCCGCAGGATGCTTTTAATGCGCGCCAGCAGCTCGCGCGCATTGAATGGCTTGGGCAGATAATCATCAGCGCCCATTTCTAACCCGACGATGCGGTCGGTATCATCGCCGCGCGCTGTCAGCATGATGATTGGAATGGGTGAACGAGCGCGCAGGTTACGACAGAGCACTAAGCCATCATCACCGGGTAACATCAGATCAAGAATCACTAGATCGACCGGTCCCTGTTCCAGCGCCGCCCACAGTCCACGTCCGTCGGCCACACCAGTCACCCGAAAACCGCTGCGGCCTAGATAATCCGCCAACAGCTCACGCAATCCGGCATCGTCGTCCACGATTAAAAGATGGTCACTCATGCGTTTAGGTAGGGTCGCTTCGCAAAGGAAGGCATTGTAAACCGCTCAACAACCGAACCGCTTTACCGGTTCAAAATTTCCTAGCCAAAAGGGTATCTAACCGAAACAAGGCAAAGTTGACATAAATCGTTACAAAAATGCCTTAGCGGCAAAATCCCGGTTACATGAGCGTGGCTTAATAAAGCCCGAAATAACCGAACAACGAGGAGTTAACCAAGATGAAACCGTCCCGCAAAAAGCTGTTGATCGCTGCCGCCGTCGCTGGCCTCGGCTTGGCCACCGTGACTATTGCCCAGCCCTGGGGCGGTGGCGATGGTCCCATGATGGGCGGCGGGGGTGACTGCGCCATGATGGGCGGTAGGCATGGTAAGGGGCATGGTCCGATGGGCGGTAACCCCGAGCAGCGGATGGCAATGATGCAACAGTTCCACGCCGAGCGGATGGAATTGTTGGAAGCGCGGCTGAAATTGAAACCCGAACAAGCCACTGCGTGGAAGGCACTCCGGGCTACTCAAGATGCGCGCCATGCCGAGATGGTGAAGATGCGACAGGATATGCAAGATAAAGAAGAGACCGTCATGGCTTTCTTCGATGAACGGATTCAGGGTATGGAACGCAAGCTGGCCGGGATGAAAAGCATGGCCAAAGCCGTCGGCGATCTGTATGCCACCCTTGACCCAGCCCAGAAAAAGGTGATGGATGATTTCTTTACCGACCGACCGATGCGTCGAATGATGCGCGACCCATCCGGTACCGCCACGCCTCCCGCTCCACCTGCGGCACCCCCGGCCCAATAACTACGCTTAAAGCGGGATTGACTTAAACGCCAGGCGACACGCGACGATGAGTGTCGCCTTGGTGTTTTAGGAAATCGGCCAACCTTTCCCCTTACTCGCGCAACACCACCCGACTTCCCTCCTGTATTCCGCCAAGC
The DNA here is from genome assembly GCF_001051235.1 of Candidatus Competibacter denitrificans Run_A_D11. Lineage (GTDB taxonomy): Bacteria > Pseudomonadota > Gammaproteobacteria > Competibacterales > Competibacteraceae > Competibacter_A > Competibacter_A denitrificans. The sequence continues at coordinate 183,972 of NZ_CBTJ020000001.1, forward strand.
ACCCAGCATGGCATAAACTCGCGCACTGGATCATCGTCACAGCGTACTCAGTGAGCACAAACGACCACTTCACCCCGTTCGAACCAGCGATTTTTCAAAATCCGACTTGTTCTATACAGTGATTTCGGCTAATTGTTACCGATTAATCGAAAATAAACTCCAGTTTGAACCCTTCCCCTGCGGGGGGATCATCGTGCATGGGAGAAATGTAACCTGTTCCATGCTGTTTCGCCCGGCCACGGGCGCAGACTGAGCTGATCAGCAACTCGATTGCAGAACCATTTGAGGAGAAGATTTATTATGAAAACATTCAGCCGCCATGTTTTAAGTGCCGCCGTGACGACCATTATCCTGGGTCTGGGCAGCGCAGCGCACGCCGCCGAAGACACCATCAAGATCGCGCTGGCTGGCCCGACCACCGGCCCGGTCGCCCAATACGGCGACATGCAGATGATGGGCGCCAAGATGGCGGTCGAACAGATCAACGCCAAGGGCGGGGTCAACGGCAAAAAGCTGGAAGCGGTGGTGATGGATGACGCCTGCGAACCGAAACAGGCGGTCGCCGTCGCCAACCAGATCGTCAACCAGAAAATCAAGTTCGTGATCGGCCATCTGTGTTCCGGCTCCACCCAGCCCGCCTCCAAGCTGTACGAGGACGAAGGCATCTTCATGATCACCCCGGCGGCCACCAACCCCGCCATCACCCAACAGAAATACAAGATGGTGTTCCGCACTATCGGCACCGACGACCAGCAAGGCCCGACCGCCGGCCGTTACATCGCCAATAAAGTGAAACCCAAGAAACTGGCGATCATTCACGACAAGCAACAGTACGGCGAAGGCATCGCCAAAGAAGTCGATAAGACCGTCAAGGCCGCTGGCATCACGCCTGTCCTGTTTGAAGGCATCAACAAGGGCCAGACCGATTTCTCGGCGCTGATCACCAAGATGAAGAAAGACGGGGTGGATTTCGTCTATTACGGCGGCTATCACCCGGAACTGGGCCTGCTGCTGCGGCAATCGCGCGAACAGGGTTTTGACGCCAAGTACATGGGGCCGGAAGGCGTCGGCAACAAAGACATCAGCGCCATCGCTGGCCCGGCCTCCGAAGGCTTGCTGGTGACCTTGCCCGCCGATTTCAGCGCCGATCCGGCCAACGCCGAGCTGGTCAAAGCCTTCAAGGCCAAGAATGAAGACCCCACCGGCCCCTTCGTCATGCCGGCTTATGCGGGGGTCCAGATCATCGCCGATTCCATCAAGGCCACCAAGACCGAAGATGCGGTGAAGATCGCCGATTATGTCCGCAAGAACAGCTTCCAAACCCCGATTGGCAAGGTGGCTTTCAAAGAGAACGGCGACCTGAAGGAATTCGAGTTCGTCGTTTTCAACTGGCACGCCGACGCCACCAAGACCCCGGTCAAATAACCTGAGGAGCCAGGGCGAGGACTAAAAACCTCGCCCTTTTTGTTGGTGCGCCGCTCGCTCGGCGTTCGGTAGTCCACCCTCTCAGTCGCGGCGGCCATGTCTGGGTTCTCCTTTCTCGAATTTCTTCAGCAGATCATCAACGGTCTGACGCTGGGCAGCATTTATGCCCTGATCGCCATCGGCTATACGATGGTGTACGGCATCATCGGCATGATCAATTTCGCCCACGGCGAGATTTACATGATCGGCGCCTATGTCGGCCTGATGGTCATTACCGGCCTGGGCCTGTTCGGCGTCCATAGCATCACCGCGATTCTTTTGGTGACGCTGGCTATCAGCATCCTGGTCACTGGTTCCTACGGCTGGACGGTGGAGCGGCTGGCTTATCGTCCCTTGCGCGGCAGTCCCCGGCTAGTGCCACTGATCTCGGCCATCGGCGTGTCGATCTTCCTGCAAAACTACGTGCAGATCGGCCAGGGCGCGCGTGATGTGTCGATGCAGCCGGTGTTGACCGGCGGTTGGCGCTTCGGCCCGGAAGGCGGCTTTCAAGTTTATGTGTCCTACATGCAGGTGCTGATCGCGGTGATTACGGTGGCGTTCATGAGCGGGTTGACCCTGTTTATCGGCCGCTCGCGGATGGGCCGCGCCTGTCGCGCCTGTTCCGAGGATCGCGGCATGGCCAACCTGCTCGGCATCGACACCGATCGGGTGATCGCCTTGACCTTCGTGCTCGGCGCGGCGCTGGCGGCGGTGGCGGGAGTGCTGGTCAGCATGTATTACGGGCTGGTGAATCCCTTCATCGGCTTTATCGCCGGCTTGAAGGCGTTTACGGCGGCGGTGCTGGGCGGAATCGGCAGCATTCCCGGCGCGATGCTCGGTGGGGTGGTGCTGGGGCTGGCGGAGAGCTTCGCCTCCGCTTATCTGCAAACCGAATACAAGGACGTGGTGGCGTTCGCGCTGCTGATTCTGGTGCTGCTGGTGCGACCCACCGGCCTGTTGGGTCGGCCCGACGTGGAGAAGGTGTAGCCATGCCCCGCGCCCTGTCCGATGCACTATTGGCGGCGGCGTTGACCGCCGTCCTCCTCACCCCGATCTTTGGCCTGCACATTCGCGTTGATGGCGTCAACGTCTCGCTCAATCGCACCCCGATGCCGGTCATCGTCGCGGTGGTGATCGTCTTTTTGCTGCGCTTGTTCCAGCAGCCGCTGCAACGGCTCTGGGCCAAGCTGCGCGCGCCGGCTTCCTGGCGCGAAAACGCCCTGACCGCCGCTCTGGGTCAGACCGTCCAGCAGCCACGTTATCGGCTGGCGCTGTGGTTGCTGCTGCTGGCCGCCGCCATGATCTGGCCGTTCACCGCCTCGCGCGGCGCGGTGGACGTGATGACGCTGGCCTTGATCTACGTGATGCTGGGCTTGGGGCTGAACATCGTGGTCGGCTTCGCCGGTTTGCTGGTGTTGGGCTACGCCGCGTTCTATGCGGTCGGGGCCTACACCTACGCCTATCTGGCCCAGCAATACGGGCTGTCGTTCTGGTGGGGTTTACCGCTGGCCGGTGGGCTGGCGGCGCTGACCGGCTTCCTGCTCGGCCTGCCGGTGCTGCGGCTGCGCGGCGATTATCTGGCTATCGTCACCCTCGGTTTCGGTGAAATCACCCGACTGCTGTTGAATAACCTGAATTCGCTGACCGGCGGTCCCGACGGTATCGGCAACATTCCCCGCCCCACCCTGTTTGGGCTGGAATTCAACCGTGTCGCCAGTGAGGATGGAACGGCTTTTCACGAATTTTTCGGCCTGGACTACAGCGGCAATCACGGGGTGATTTTCATGTATTTGCTGGGGCTGGCGTTGGTGCTGGCCACCCTGTTTGTGATCAACCGTTTGCTGCGGATGCCGCTGGGCCGCGCCTGGGAAGCCCTGCGTGAAGATGAAACCGCCTGTCGTTCGCTGGGCTTGAACCCCACCGTCATCAAACTGTCGGCGCTGACCCTGAGCGCCGCCTTCGCCGGTTTCGCCGGAGCCTTTTTCGCGGCCCGGCAAGGCTATATCAATCCCGAATCCTTCACCTTCATCGAATCGGCGATGGTGCTGGCGATTGTGGTGCTGGGCGGGATGGGATCGCAACTTGGCGTGATGCTGGCGGCGGTCGCTATCACCGTGTTGCCGGAACTGGCGCGCGAGTTCAACGAATACCGGATGCTGGCTTTCGGGCTGGTGATGGTGCTGATGATGATGTGGCGACCGCAAGGGCTGATTCCCGCCTCCCGCCCACCGCAGAAATTGCCCGAACATGCGGAGGCGACCCAATGAGCCTCGCTGCTGCGCTCCCCGCTGGCCAACCCGCCGATCAGCCTTTGCTGGCGGTGCGGAACCTGAGTATGCGTTTCGGCGGCCTGCTGGCGGTGGATAACGTCGCTTTCGATGTCCGGCGCGGCCAGATTTTCGCCATCATCGGCCCCAACGGTGCGGGCAAGACCACCGTGTTCAACTGCGTCGGCGGTTTCTACCATCCCACCACCGGCAGTGTGGCGCTGGACGGACAGGCGATCAACCATCTGCCCAGCCATCGGATCGCCCGGCTGGGACTGGTGCGCACCTTCCAGAATGTGCGGCTGTTTAAAACCATGAGCGTGGTCGAAAACCTGCTGATTTCCCAGCATACCCAGTTGGAAACCCGCTTGCTGCCCGGTTTGTTCAAAACGCCTAAATACCGCCGCGCCGAAGCCGAGGCGCTGGAACGGGCTGCCTTCTGGCTGGAAAAGGTCGGGCTGCTGGCCGTCGCCAACCGCGAAGCGGGTAATCTCGCTTACGGCCAGCAGCGGCAGCTGGAAATCGCCCGCTGCATGATCACCCACCCCAAGCTGCTGATGCTGGATGAACCGGCGGCCGGCTTGAATCCGCAGGAAACCCGCGATCTGGATCGGCTGATCAATGAGCTGCGCGCCAACCACGAGGTCGCGGTGCTGCTGATCGAGCACGACATGAGTCTGGTGATGGGCATTTCCGACGAGATTCTGGTGATGGAATACGGCCGGCCTATCGCCACTGGCGCGCCGGCGGAGATTCGCAGCAATCCCAAGGTCATCAAAGCCTATCTGGGAGAAGAATAGGCCGATGATGCCCATGCAGCGCACCGAACTTCTGGAACTCATCCACAACGGTGAAAGTTCCGGCGTCGAATTCAAGCTTGATCAAGTTGACAATACCGATCTTGCCAAGGAAATCGTCGGCTTCGCCAATTTCATGGGCGGGGTCGTGTTGTTGGGTGTGGCCGATGAGGGTGACTTCGCGGGACTCACCCGGCCGAATCTGGAAGAATGGGTCATGGAACTGTGCCGGGTTAAAATCGACCCGCCGCTGATTCCGTACTACGAGTTGCACCGCGATGTGGAGCCTGGCAAGGACATTGCGGCGGTGCGGATACTGTCCGGGCCAAGCAAGCCTTATGCGCTAATCCACCATCACCGGCGCAGCTATTACCTGCGGGTAGGCAGTACCACCCGCGAGGCTGGCCGCGATGAACTGGAACGGATGTTTCAGGATGCCGGTCGCCTGCATTACGGCGCTAAACCCGTTCCTGGCGCGACCTTGGCGGATTTCGACCGGCGACGCCTGAAAAATTACTTCGCGCAAACGCTGGTTCAAACGCATCCCGCCGATGACGACACCGCCGGCTGGGAACAACTGCTGGTCAATTTGGAACTGATGGCGGTCAGTGGCGGAACCACCGTTCCCACCATTGACGGCTTGTTGCTGTTTGGCCAACAGCCTCGGCGATTTCTGCCGCAGGCCGGCATTCGCGCCATCGCCTACGCTGGCGATCAACCGGATTACGCCGCTCGCGCCGATCAAAACCTGACGGCTCCGATCACTCCGTTGCTTGGTACAGATAACACCCTGATGGAAACGGGACTGATCGAACAGGCGCTGGATTTCGTCAACCGCAACACGCAACCCAGCGCCCGTCTGGTTGGCGGCCGCCGCGAAGATATCCCAGCCTATCCGGTTGAAGCACTCCGCGAAGTCATCGTCAATGCGGTGGCGCACCGTGATTACGCCGTAGCCGGAGCCGATATCCTGCTGGCGATTTACGCCGACCGGCTGGAAGTGACCAGCCCTGGCCGCCTGCCAAACTCGGCGACGGTGGACTCTTTGAAAGCCGGGTTTCGCTACGCCCGCAATCAAACCCTGGTCAATATTCTGCGCGACTATCGCTATGTGGACTTTCGCGGTATGGGCATCCGCTACAAAGTCATTCCCGGAATGCGTGTCCACAACGGCACCGAACCCGATCTGATCGCCACCGCGCACGACTTTACGATCCGGCTATGGCAACGCTCGGCGAGCACTACCTTGCAAGGAACTCCCTCATGATGCTGAAGCTAGAGAACGTTCACACCTTCTACGGCCAGATCGAGGCACTGAAAGGGGTGTCGCTGGACGTGCATCCTGGCGAGATCGTCACCCTGATCGGGGCCAACGGCGCGGGCAAAAGCACCCTGCTGATGACCATTTGCGGTTCGCCGCACGCCAGCAAGGGCGCGGTGATCTTCGAGGGGCAGGACATCACCCAGAAACCGACCCATGTCATCATGCAATGCGGGCTGGCGCTGGTGCCGGAAGGTCGGCGGATTTTTCCCGGCCTGACCGTGCAGGAAAACTTGCAGATGGGCGGTTTCTTCGCCGACAAGTCACGGCTGGAAACCGATCTGGAACGGGTCTTTACCCTGTTTCCGCGCCTCAAGGAACGCCGCCATCAGCGCGGCGGCACCCTGTCCGGCGGCGAGCAGCAAATGCTGGCCATCGGTCGCGGTTTGATGGGTCGGCCCAATCTGTTGCTGTTGGATGAACCGTCGCTGGGACTGGCTCCCATCATCATCGCCCAGATTTTTCAAATTCTGAAGGAAATCCGTGAGGAAGGCGTCACCATCTTCCTGGTGGAACAGAACGCCCACCGCGCCCTGCAACTGGCGGATCGCGGTTATGTGCTGGAAAACGGCCGGATTGTATTGGCCGACAGCGGCGCTAACCTGCTGGCCAACGATGAGGTCAGAAAAGCGTATCTGGGCGGATAAGCGACCTGCAATCCATTCTGAATGCCCCGACCCGCTGGTCAGACCCGGCAGCAACCGGGGCATCCACGATTTAGCAAAGCGCCTGGTTCAGGCGATTGCGTCGAGTATCGAGCGGATGCGGGTACCGATATCGCCCACGGTGCCAGTGCCTTTAACGGTGTGCAACAGACCTTTCTTTTTGTAGTAATCAATCAGCGGCGCGGTTTTTTCCTCGAACACCCGCAAGCGGTTGCGGATGGTTTCCTCGTTGTCGTCGGCACGGCCGCGTCCTAACAAACGCTTGACGATCTCCTCGTAATCCACCTCAATGAACAGAACCGCATCAAGCGGCTGGTTAATCTTGGCTAGCAGTTGGTCCAGGGCCTCCGCTTGGGCCAGATCGCGCGGGAAGCCATCCATCATGAAGCCTCTCGGGTTAATTCTGGCCAGTGCGTTCAACCCGTTCTCAATCATGCCCAGCACGAGATCGAACGGCACCAAGTCGCCAGCATCCATGTAGGGCTTGGCCCGCTTGCCCAATTCCGTGCCGGCGGACACTTCAGCGCGTAGCAAATCGCCGGTGGCGACGGTGGAGACGCCGTAACGTTCGATGATGGCGTCGGTTTGAGTTCCCTTACCGGAGCCGGGAGCGCCTAATAGAACGATTCTCATAATGATTTCACTCTTTCAGTGGTGGGCAATCAATACCGGAAATTGAATCATGCGCTTAAATTATAGCGTGCGGATTCGTCAAACAGCCGCTCGACTTATCGAATCCATACCGGCATAACCGACGCATTGAGTGAGAGCCAAGACCCCTGGTCCGTTCTCCGCACGTTTACCCCAAGGCTCAAGCTGCTAAGCGTTCAGCCATGTTGTAGTATAAGCGGTAGCGATAACGTTCCTCTTCCACCACTGCCGCGCAAAAGGTTATCCGATGATCTTGGAGAGAGTAGGTCCTGGTCATAATGTTCCTGAAGAGTTCAATGTCATCATCGAAATACCCGCGCACGCAGACCCCGTTAAATACGAAGTGGATAAGAAAACGGGTGCTTTATTCGTGGATCGGTTTATGAATACCGCGATGCACTACCCCTGCAATTATGGCTATATTCCTCAAACGTTGGGTGAGGATGGCGATCCCTTGGATGTGCTGGTCGTTGCGCCTTTAGCAGTGATCAGCGGCTGTGTCGTGCGCTGTCGCGCCTTAGGCGTGCTGCACATGACAGACGAGGATGGGGGCGATCCCAAGCTTTTGGCGGTACCCATCAAAACCGAATGCGCGCTTTATGACCAGATCGACTCAGTAGACCAGATGCCCAAGTCTCAACTGAATCAGATCGCGCACTTTTTTGAACATTATAAAGACCTTGATTCCGGCAAGTGGGTTCGAATCGACGGCTGGGGTAGCGCAGAAGAAGCTAAAGCCGAAATCTTACAATGTGTGGAACGCTACAACGATCATCAATAAACTATGTATCAGTCAAATGCGGTCAGTCACTCAGCTTGGCGGGGTTTGGCTGTTTCATGTGGGGGACAGGCGGTTGTTGGCGACCAGCCACTTGTCGTGGTCATCTTGACCTCTTTTTTTTTGAGGGCGTGGTATGCTGGTTCGGGTTTTCATACCCGACGATCCCGTTGCGGTACTTGATCGACGTTCGGTTGTGGGATTGGCTGTGCCGGCCGTGAGAATGAGCGCCATAAACATAAACAGCACACAATAATCTGGAGAAAAATTATGCTCTTACCTTATTCATACTGCGGAGGAATCGGGTCATGGCGACAGTAGGGTTAATCTTGGCATTACTTTGCTCAATTGGGGCACTGATTTATGGCGCCCAGTCGGTCAAATGGATTCTCGCCAAGGATGCTGGCAACGCGCGAATGCAAGAAATCGCCGCCGCCGTGCAGGAAGGCGCCCGCGCTTATCTGAACCGGCAATACACCACGATTGCGGTTGTTGGCGTGATTGTCGGCGCCATTATCTTCTTTACACTGGGCAGCTTATCAGCCATTGGTTTTTTCATTGGCGCCATCTGTTCGGGTGTAGCCGGTTATATCGGCATGTACGTCTCGGTGCGCGCCAATGTTCGTACCGCCCAAGCCGCGCACGGGGGATTGAACGCGGCCTTGGAAGTGGCGTTTCGCGGCGGTGCAATCACCGGCTTGCTGGTGGTCGGCCTCGGTCTCCTCGGCGTCGCTGGCTATTATGCCCTGCTCTATGCCTACAGCGGCGCTGTCCCTGATCTTGGCCCGCTAGTCGGCCTGGCTTTCGGTAGCTCCTTAATCTCCATTTTCGCCCGTCTGGGCGGCGGTATCTTCACCAAGGGCGCGGATGTCGGCGCTGATCTGGTGGGTAAGGTCGAAGCCGGTATTCCTGAAGACGACCCGCGCAACCCAGCGGTGATCGCCGACAACGTGGGCGATAACGTGGGTGACTGCGCCGGCATGGCGGCCGACTTGTTTGAGACCTATGCTGTCACCATCATTGCCACCATGCTGGTTGGTAGCCTGATGTTTACCGGTGATCTGATCAAGAATGCGATTGCCTTGCCCCTGGTCATGGGTGGGGTCTCGATTATCGCCTCGATTATCGGCTGTGGCTTTGTCAAGGCGCGCGAAGGCGAGAAGATCATGAACGCGCTGTATCGCGGTTTAGCGGTCGCTGGTGGTATTTCCGCCGTGGCGTTCATCCCCGTTATCTGGATTCTCATGGGTGGCCAGCATTTCTTGGGCCTATGGGGTTCAGCATTGGTCGGTTTGGGCCTGACCGCTGCGATGGTGGTGGTCACCGAATACTACACCGCCACCGAGTTCAGCCCGGTGCGTAAATTGGCCGAAGCCTGCACCACTGGTCACGCGACGAACATCATCGCCGGACTGGCAGTTTCAATGAAAGCGACCGCACTGCCGGTGCTGGCGGTATGCCTGAGCATCGGCCTGTCCTACTCCTGGGCGGGCCTCTACGGCATCGCTATCGCCGCCACCGCTATGCTGTCGATGGCCGGTATCATCGTCGCCCTGGACGCTTACGGCCCCATCACCGACAACGCCGGCGGTATTGCCGAAATGGCCGAGATGGATGAGAAGATCCGTGCGATCACCGACCCGCTGGATGCGGTGGGCAACACCACGAAAGCGGTCACCAAAGGCTATGCTATCGGCTCGGCGGGTCTGGCGGCGCTGGTGCTGTTCGCCGATTTCGAGCACAAGCTGGAGCTGGCTCATATCAAGGTCGATTTCTCGCTGACCGATCCGGTGGTCATCATCGGCCTGTTCATCGGCGGCATGATCCCGTTCCTGTTCGGCGCAATGGCGATGGAAGCGGTCGGTCGCGCGGCGGGCGCCGTGGTGCTGGAAGTGCGTCGTCAGTTCCAGGAAATCGCCGGCATTATGGAAGGCACCACCAAGCCCGATTATTCGCGCGCGGTTGATTTGCTGACCAAGGCCGCGATCAAGGAAATGATCCTTCCGTCTCTGTTGCCCGTGCTGACCCCCATCGTGGTCGCATTTGGTATGGCCTGGCTGATGGGTCCCGACGCTGGACCGAAGGCATTGGGTGGTTTGCTAATGGGCACCATTATCACTGGCCTGTTCGTGGCCCTGTCGATGACCGCGGGTGGTGGCGCTTGGGATAACGCCAAGAAGTACATCGAAGACGGTAACTTCGGCGGCAAAGGTTCGGAAGCGCACAAGGCGGCCGTCACTGGCGACACCGTAGGTGACCCCTACAAAGACACCGCTGGCCCGGCCGTGAATCCGTTGATCAAAATCATCAACATCGTCGCCCTGCTCATCGTGCCGCTGTTGGTGGCAATGAAGTAGGCTTCTGCTGTGGCTGAATTAAGCCACTTCAACGCCGCCGGCGAGGCCCACATGGTCGATGTGGGCGATAAGGAGATCACTCGCCGGGTGGCTGTTGCTGAAGGGTTTATCCATATGCAGCCGGCCACCTTGCAACGCATCGTGGCCGGTGCGCACGCCAAGGGTGATGTGCTCGGCATCGCCCGTCTCGCCGGCATCATGGGCGCCAAACGCACCGCTGATCTGATTCCGCTATGTCACCCATTGGCACTAACGCGGGTCGCCATCGATTTGGAGCCGATCAGTGACAAAAATCTAGTCCGCTGCCAAGCCACGGTGGAAACCGTCAGTCGCACCGGTGTTGAGATGGAAGCCTTAACCGCCGTGCAAGTCGCACTGCTCACCGTCTATGACATGTGCAAGGCCACCGACCGTGCCATGACGATGACCGATATCCGCTTGCTGGAAAAAACAGGTGGCAAATCAGGCAACTGGCGGCGTGAATGAATCCTCTGTATATCGTCGATCAGGCGGCACTCAGTGATTTTTGCCAACAGATCCACGCTGTACCGTGGATAGCGCTCGACACTGAATTCATCCGCGAACAGACCTATTATCCACAGCTTTGCCTCATTCAGATTGCCATCCCTAGCCAAATCGCCTGTATCGATGCCCTGGCGCTGCCATCGCTGGAACCGTTATTAGAGCGGCTTTATGATCCGACCATCCTCAAAATCTTGCACGCCGGCCACCAGGATTTGGAAATCTTTTTTCACCTGCGCGGCAGCGTCCCATCACCGATTTTCGACACGCAATTGGCGGCACTGGTGTTGGGCTGTGGCAGCCAACTCGGTTATGCCAACTTAGTGCAACAGATCCTGGGTATAGATCTAGCCAAGGCCCATACCCGCGCCGACTGGCGCCAGCGGCCACTGCCTACGGCATGGCTCGCTTACGCGGCGGATGACGTGAATTATCTGGGAGAGATTTACACTCGCCAGCGAACTGCCCTTGACGCGCGCGGTTGGTTGAGCGCACTGGCAGAAGATTTTCAAGCGTTGAGCCATCCTGACCGGTATCAGCCACAACCCCAACAAGAGTGGCGGCGGATTCGGGAGCAAAACCGCTTGCGTGGACCTGGGCGCGCGGTGCTGCGTGCGCTGGCGGCTTGGCGAGAGGATCAAGCTCGCCAACACGACCGGCCACGCCGTTGGATTCTCGACGACAGTGTATTGGTAGAACTCGCCCGTCGCCTTCCAGATACCCAAGATGCGCTACAGCAGATTCGTGGCTTACCTGGTACGACCTGTCGGCGGCACGGTGCGGCTTTGCTAGAGCTGATCGCCAGCGCCCGGCAAGAACCCCCTGAATGTTGGCCGGACCATACACGCCGCCCAACTTTTTCCCAACAGGGCGCGCTCCAGGCGGGAAAGTTGCTACAGTGGATTGAGACGAGAGCCAGCCACTATGGCATCGATCCTCGTGATATTGCCGACCAGCGAGATATCGAATGCCTGCTGACCGGCCAGGATTCTCGATTGCTGCATGGCTGGCGGGCAGCGCTGATCGGCAATGAGCTTGCCGAACACCTCGCATCCCCTACCAAGCCCTAATCTTGGTGCTATCTCACGATTCGTTGCCTCACCATCCGGGTCGGCGTCTCGCATTCAGGCAACATTCACATTGTTGGTTCAATAATGCGTTCCACAGTGTGGGTGTATGTGGGTTTTGATGACGGCGTACCCACGATGATCCTTAGATGATTAGTGGGTGCGCCGTCAGCCTTTTTACCCTGCCCGATGCGACTATCTTTGGAGAACCTGCGATGAGCACGCTATACAGACTTGCCCTTCTCGCCGCCACCTTGGGGTTGACCACGGCCTGTGCTCCGCCAGGCTCCCCATACGCTCATGCCCATAATGGTGCCTTGGCCGGTGCAGCCGCTGGCGCGGTCATCGGACACCAATTGGATGATCGAAATGGTGCCTTGGCCGGTGGCTTGGCGGGCGCGGTGATCGGTGGTTCTATCGGCAACCAGATGGATTATCGTGATCGATATGAGGGGCCGGAGCCTTATTATCGACGCGACCGACGCCCTCCACAGGGTTATCGCGATTATGGGCCACCACCGGGTTATTACGACGAGCCTTACTAAGCGCGGCTCCTCGGTCTTATACCGCCACGCCCGGCCTGGCAACAGGTCGGGCGTGGCCTTTTATTGACCAACGATTCTTCGGCCAACCACTGGTTTGCCAGTACAGAACCGAGCCGCTGGCTCCAAAGTCGGCTCCCCGCTAAGAAGAGCCGACAAGGGCTATTTACACGATCAGGTCAGATTAGCCGAACGCCACCAGTTATTATGCTCGCGACGTAGGACATCGTGCGTGGGTATCGGATAGAAGGCCAGCTCCGGCCCATTACCCATATAAACTCCGCTCTTGATCATACGGTAGGGGAATTCAAGCGAATGCACCCGATGCACCAGCTTGCTTTGCTTGCCGGTTGGATCGACTTCGAGCAAGGCCTCGCGCAAATGATGCATGAAGGAGTACGGCAGATCGCCCACTGCGCCGTTGGCCGGATCGGTCGCCAACGCTCCCAATCCCAGCTCGACGAAGCACAAACCGGGGAAACGAATGAATTTGGCCGGTTGGCTGGTCACCCCTTCGTAGTAGCTGCGTGCATCCTGCGCGCTAACGACCAGACTATTGACCGGAGCAAGATCCTGATACATATGCAGGCCCTTCTCCTTGGGCGGAAATGCATCGCTGCGGCTGAGTCCCAGGGTTTGACCATAGGCGGTGCTCAGATACAGCTTTTGTAGCGCGCTGATCGGAATGTGCTCCAAGACCCGATACACCGCGATATAAACCGAATTTTTGGGCGTTCCATCAGGGTGCGCAACACAGCGTTTCAGACCCTCATCAATGTTAAAAAACTCGTGCCGGAAATTGGGGTCGATTTCAAAAAAGATGGCTTGCCCCTTGGATTTGTATTTATGGCCGGTTGAATAGTATTGGCCGAACTGTTCCGGGGACAACATCGAAGCGATCAACGCCTCGGGAATCAACGAGAAGTAAAGATGAACTGTCATGGTTATGGACTCTCTCCAAGATGGGATCAGCTAACAGCGCCTCTACCGGAAAAAAAGAGCGAGCTTTCCGGGAAAGCGATAAGGTTCGTGGTCGCGCACGAAATAAATAATCTATCCCCTCTCATTATATGGGAGGTACAACGCGGCGCCTACGGTTCTGCGTATTTCCTAGTCAAGATCCCCCATTTCTAAAGGCACCAAGTGCTCCACCAGCTCATCGAATGCGGTGATAGGGGGCAGGCACTCCATTTTGCCACAGAGATAGGCGGTAACCGGCGCATCACCGGCCCGCCGCTCAGCCAGCAACCCCGGAGGAAGCGTGGCATCGCTGGGAATAGCCAGAGTCAATCGACGCGGTGCATAAGGTCGGATACAACGCGCCCGCCATTCCGCCAGCGCAGGCCCACGACCGCGTAACACGATGATTTGTACCGGCGTCAGATAATCTTCCAAGCCAGTGAGCAGCGCATTGCAGGCGGCAGGCATTTGCCCAAGTGTCGGCCAAGCCCAGCGTAACGCCCGCTCAGCGGCATCCAAATAAGCCGTGCGTCCGGTCAAGTGTCCAAGCTTCAACAAGCTTTGCACCGCAATCCCATTGCTGGCCGGGAGGGCATCATCGTGCGCCGCCTTGGGCCGCTGGATCAGGCGCTCGTGATCATCGGCAGTGAAATAAAAACCGCCCGCCACCTGATCTTCAAACTGTTCCAGTAAAACATCGGCCAAAGCCAGCGCAAAATCGAGATCGCCCTGCCGCCAACGGCACTGTAATAAATCCAGGATACCCGCGATAAGAAATGCGTAATCATCCAGATAGGCGCTGAGCCGACTCTGCTGGTCCTTGTGGACCGCCAGCAAACGGCCGTCACGCCACAAGTGAGCATGGATAAAATCCAACGCGCGTTCCGCCGAAGCGGCAAAATCGGCTCGCCCTAAATGGCGGCTGGCTATAGCCATTCCCTGAATCATCAGGCCATTCCAGGCCGTCAAAATTTTCTCGTCGCGGCCTGGGCAAATACGCTGTGATCGGGCCGCCAGCATTTTTTGCCGAGCGCCAGCCAACCGCTCCATCCGCAAGACTGCCGGTGTATCGGCTGGGAAGGACGGCTCCAGGCTCTCGGCGGGCACGCGCAAATGCCAAGCGTGCTGCTCGAAATTGGCGGGTTGGTCGAGTCCGTAATAGTGGGCGGCGACTGCATACTCCTCTTCTGCCAATAGCGCTTGAAGCTGTGGCGGCGTCCACAGATAGAACTTGCCTTCTTCTCCTTCCGAGTCGGCATCGAGCGTGGCGTAATAACCGCCCTCTGGCGCCTGCATGTCCCGCATGACCCACTCGCCGGTCGCCTCGGCCACAACGCGGAATAACGGATCACCGCTGGCACGCCAAGCCTGCGCATACAACGCCAACAGCGGACCATTGTCGTAGAGCATTTTCTCAAAGTGCGGGATTTGCCACTGTGCATCCACCGAATAGCGGTAAAAGCCACCCCCAAGCTGATCGTAGACTCCGCCATAGGCCATCTTGCGTAGAGTTGTCACCGCAGCCACTTCGCACTGGCGACCCACGGCGCCGCACTCGATACCTGCCGCCCAATGGCGCAGCAAACGCTCCAGATGAGTTGGATGCGGAAATTTCGGCGCACCGCCAAACCCACCGTTGACCGCATCGAAACTGCGTAGTAATTGATCCCGTGCCATCTTCAAGGGCGCATCGTGCAAAACGGCCTGGCTATCCGCAGAAACTGTCGCTTCAAAATTCAGGGCTGCCAGCAAGGCGTGATTTTGGTCGCGTAACGCTTCCCGATGCTGTTGATAATATTCACTAACCCGCTGCAAGACGTGGGTGAATGCGGGCATTCCATAACGCGGCTCTTTCGGGAAATAAGTGCCGCCGACAAAAGGCATTTGATCGTCGTGCATCAAAAACATCGTCAATGGCCACCCACCAGCGCGGCGGTTCATCAACTGAAAAGCCGTTTGATAAATCTTGTCGAGATCAGGCCGTTCCTCACGATCTACTTTAATATTGATGAACAGGTCGTTCATGACCTGGGCCGTGGCTTCATCCTCGAAGGATTCGTGGGCCATGACGTGGCACCAGTGACACGCCGAATAACCGATGGATAACAGGATCGGCTTTTCCTCGCGCCGCGCCTGCGCTAAAGCTTCCAAACCCCACGGTTGCCAAGCGACTGGATTATGGGCGTGCTGGCGCAGATACGGACTCGTTTCTTCCAGCAAACGGTTGGTATAACGAGGTTCGGCCATGACGATACTCCACTAACACGGGAATCAAAGAGACTCATACAACGATTTCCCCGATAATACAAATGGAGCCGACACCGTATTGGGCGGTTTGGGCTATCAGCGCGAGGCATCTCAAGTATGGGCATTGAAATCGAACACAAGTTTTTGCTGCACGACGACCGCTGGCGCCAACAGGTCGAACGCTCGGTACCGATGCGGCAGGGCTATCTGATGAGCGACCCGCGCTGTTCGGTGCGAGTGCGGGTGGCGGATGGGCAAGGTTTTCTGAATATCAAAAGCGGCACGTTAGGAATTCAGCGCAGCGAATATGAATACTCGATTCCATTGGCCGAAGCCGAAGAACTGCTCGATACCTTATGCGAAAAACCCCTACTGGAAAAAACCCGCCATTTCGTTCGGCATCACGGTCACCGGTGGGAAATCGATGAATTCACCGGCGATAATTCCGGCCTAGTCGTGGCCGAGCTAGAATTGAAGCATCCCGATGACGCCTTTGTCCGGCCGGATTGGTTGGGAGAGGAGGTCTCGCACGATATTCGCTATTACAACTCGCAACTGGCCCGGCACCCTTACAGCACCTGGTCATGTCCGAACGATTAATTCACATCAGTATCCCGCAACAATGCCTGACGTTGTGCGTGGGAGCGCAAGCGGTGGCGAGTTATCCCATTTCAACCGGCCGCAATGGCGCTGGTGAACAGCGTGGCAGCGGTTGTACCCCGCGCGGTTGGCACCGGATTCGGATCAAAATTGGCGACGGGCTACCGCTTAACACGGTGTTCGTTGGCCGACGCCCGACCGGCGAAATCTACAGCGCACGCCTCGCGGCGGATCAACCAGAAAGAGATTGGATTCTGACGCGCATCTTATGGTTGACTGGGTTAGAGGTAGGCCGTAACCGGGGCAGCGAGTGCGACACCTTACGGCGCTTCATCTACATTCACGGCTGCCCAGATCATGCCCCCATGGGTATTCCGCTCTCCCATGGCTGTATTCGAATGACAAACCGGGAACTGGTCGCTTTGTTCGAGCAAGTCGCCGCCGGTGACCGGGTGTTGATCACCGATCAGGATCAATGCTCTCCCAGCTTGGCTTGCAAGGCTTCGATCACGACGTGAAAGGCTTCCTGATTGCGGGGATTGAGTTCGCTGAGCGTACAGTGCGCCTCATAAACGATCCGGGTCAGATCACCCTTGCAAGGCTCATCCGTCGCCAATTGCTGCAAAGTTTCCGAGATCGTCTCCCCCGTGTCGCGCACATCAAAAATCTCGTAAAATCCCATGTTTTCCAGCACTTGATTAACATCAGGGTGCGTGGATAACAGAGTGGTCTTACGGTCGAAGCGCCCGTGGCTGAAATTGGCGATCTTGGCCAACAAGCCAAGACTGGTGCTGTCGATTGAGTACGTTTGGGTCATATCGACCACGATATCCGCATAATCGACACGGGCGAATAGACCGTCGAGAAAATCGCTCAACGCGCAACCCATGGTATAGCGGATATCACCGACCAGCTTGAGGATATAGGTATCCCCTTGCTTGACATAAAAAGCAGAACCTTCTTCCATAGTCACGCTGCCCTCTCAACCAGCAGCAGAGTCACATCATCCGGCAACGGGCCAACCTGATCCAGCCCAAGGGCTTGGATTAAACTCGCAAGCCCCAGATCGACGTTTTGAACCGTTTCGAGCAAAAAGGCCTGTTTCTCGCGCAAGTTGACTTGCGGCAAGGTTTCCAGAATCCCATCCGAGAGGAGCACCAGGGAAAACATCGGCGGCAGCTGGATTGACTCGGTTTGGTAGCTGGCAAAATCGAACAAACCGATAGGCAAGCTTTTCTTGCCGAGAAAGGAGGCTTTTTCGCCGTCGAATAAGATCGGAAAGGGAAACTGGCCCCCGCTGCTGTAGCGCAACCGGTTGGTACCCCACTCAATGACGCCATAAAAGATGGTCAAATATTTGTCCATATGGCAACTGAAAATTTCCCGGTTCAACCGGCCGAGCGTTTCGGCGGGATTTAGGATACCCCGATCTCGGTTCTGCCGGTGCAATTCCCGGTAGCGGCCGATATAACTCTTGAGCATCACCGTGACAAAGGCCGAGGACACCCCGTGCCCGGAAACATCGGCGATGTAAAACCCCAAATGTTCGCCATCGATGGCAAAGTAATCGACGAAATCTCCGCTCAGATACTGCGATGTTAGCAGATGCCGATTAAACCGATAGCTTCGGTAAACTTTATCGTTTTCCGGCAGCAGTTGGAACTGGATACGCCGCGCGGCCGATTCATCTTCCTGCAACCGCCGCAATGTTTGTCGCAGTTGTTCATTGATCGCCTCTAAATGTTCCCGATGCTCACGGTTTTCACGCCGCAACCGTGCTCGCTCCAAGGCCCGCCGGACGGCATGTTCCAGGATCGCCATATCCTCAATCGGCTTGGTGACGTAATCCCAGGCACCGAGCTTGAGCGCTTGGATCGCATCATTCATACCGCCTAGCCCAGACACCACTAGCACCGGTAACTCTGGATAATCGCGGGTGATCTGCTCTAAAACATTCAAGCCGTCCATGTCTGGCATACGCAAATCGCACATCACTAAGTCAGGCTGCTCCCAGCTAATCAGATCAAGACCTAACGCGCCGTTGTCTGCCTGGAGTACGCTAAACCCGCTGTCCTCCAAAAAACTGGCGAGCACCTCAAGAACCAACTGTTCGTCGTCGATGATTAGGATACGCGCCGGGTTTTCACTCATGCTCGCTGCTCCGGTGAAGCCGCCAAGAAGGGAACCTCCTTCCAAACCCACAAAGGAATATGGCGCATAGAACGGAGTATGACCTTCCCCGAGTCTTCTGCCAACCAACAGGCTTTCAGGTTTTGCCGTGCCATGCTCACATCATCGACGATCAATTGTTAGGCTGTCACGCAATAGCGTTGTGCCATGAGGACAGGCCTACAGATGCCAAAAGAGCTACCCTACCATGATTTACCGCTGACTGAGAGCGATCCGCTGCAACGCCTAGTCACGATAAAGTAAGACAGCGCCAAACCCAAGCCTGTGCCAACATTGATTCCTGCGTCCATTTGCAGAAATAACCCGGAATCCATGGGTAGGTTTTTCGCCGATACCTCATCGGTTGTCAATCACCCGCTTGACCATAACCACTGCTTATCGGCTCATTAGACGCTATCATTAAGGCCATTTTTAGCCGAAATCGACGTGGAGCGCGAATCTATGGGTCTGGGGCCGGTGATGTTAGGGCTGGACGGCTGGGAATTGACCGCCGAAGAAAATAACCTCTTGCGCCATCCGTTGGTGGGGGGGGTTATTCTGTTCAGCCGCAATTATCATTCCCCAGAACAGATCGCGGCGCTGACAACCGCGATTCACGCCCTGCGCCAACCTCGGTTGCTGGTCGCTGTAGATCACGAAGGCGGTCGCGTGCAGCGGTTTCGCGACGGGTTCACCCGGCTGCCAGCCGTGCGCTGCCTGGGTCAGCTTTACGACCAGGATCGGCTGCGCGCCAAACAGCTTGCACGAGTCACCGGCTGGCTGATGGCGGCGGAACTGCGAGCGGTCGGCGTTGATTTCAGCTTTGCACCGGTCTTGGATTTAGACCACGGCGTTAGCGGAATTATCGGTGATCGCGCATTCCATCACGACCCGGAAGCGGTCGCCGATCTGGCGCACGCCTACCTCAGCGGGATGCAAAAAGCCGGCATGGAGGGCGTGGGTAAGCATTTTCCCGGCCATGGCGGTATCGCCGCCGATTCCCACCTAGAACTACCAGTCGATGAGCGCAGTTACCAGGATCTCGCTGCGGGTGATCTGCTGGCCTTCGAGCGAATGATCCACTACGGGTTGGCGGCGTTGATGCCGGCCCATGTGGTGTATCCACGCATTGATCAGCGGCCGGCCGGGTTCTCGGCCCGCTGGCTAAAGGATATTCTCCGTCACCAACTGGAATTCCAAGGGGTGATTTTCAGCGATGATCTGGATATGGCCGGCGCCACCGAGGCCGGGACACCACCAGAACGGGCGCGAGCGGCCCTGGCGGCCGGCTGCGACATGGTGTTAGCTTGCAACGACCGACGCGCGGCCGTCGCGATTCTCGACCATCTAGGCCACACCGTCGATCCGGTCAGCCAGTTACGCTTGATTCGCTTGCATGGTCGTGGTCGGATCATTTCCGAGCGCTTGCGCAATGGACCGCTTTGGCAACGCGCGGCGCGGCTGGTGCGCGATTACGAAACTGCCCCTCTGCTAGAGATGGATATTTAAGCGCCCAATCTACTCAACCGATCATTTGCGGAATTCGGTATGGCCGGTATAACCCCAGAGCAGGCGCTTGTCGCCCTGCAAGAAGCCGAACTGCTGTATTCATCGACCCAGATCGGCAGCGCCTTGGATCGGATGGCGGCGCTGATCACCGCCGAATTGGCCAAGCGCGATCCATTGGTGCTGCTGGTGATGAACGGGGGTTTCGTGCTCGGCGCCCATCTGCTTGCGCGCTTGCATTTTCCGCTGCGCGTCGGCTACTTGCACGCCACTCGCTATCGAGGTCATACCCGTGGCGGTGAAATCACCTGGATCGCCCATCCACGACCGTCGGTCGCCGAGCAAGTCGTCCTGGTGGTGGATGATATTTTCGACGAGGGTGATACCTTGCAGTCGATCTTGGCCGAAATCCGCCAGGCAGGGGCGCACGCCGTCTACAGCGCCGTGCTCGTCAATAAACGGCATGATCGCAAACCCGCAGGTTTGATAGTCGATTTTGTCGGTCTGGAGGTTCCAGATCGCTATGTATTCGGCTACGGCATGGACTATCAAGAGTATTGGCGCAACTTGACGGCGATTTACGCCGCCCGCGAGTGATGGCAACCGCGTGCTTGGCCGCTAGACTCCCCTTTCATCCCTGTTCACGAGGATACCCGTCATGACTCCGCTTCTTGCCATCATCGGCGGCACTGGCCTGACGGCGCTTGACCCTTTGCAAATCACTGGTAGCGAGCACCCATCCACCCCTTACGGCGAACCCTCCAGCCCGCTGATCCGAGGCCAATTGGGGGAGCGCAGCGTGGTGTTTCTGGCCCGCCACGGCCTCGATCACACGCTACCACCCCACAAGATCAACTATCGAGCGAATCTGTGGGCGCTGCACCAAACCGGCGTCCAACAGATCGTCGCTGTGGCGGCGGTCGGTGGTATCCGCGACGATATGGCGCCAGGCGTCTTGGCCTTCCCGGATCAGATTATCGATTATACCTATGGCCGAGCTTGCACGTTCTTCGAGGAAAATCTCAGCCAGGTCACCCATATCGATTTCACCGAACCGTACTGTCCCGACTTGAGAAACCGCCTCATCCTGGCTGCACGCCAGTTGCATTTAGGCGCCCGCGAATCGTGCACTTACGCAGCGATGCCGGGTCCACGGCTGGAAACGGCTGCCGAAATTCGTAAACTGGCACGGGATGGTTGCGATATCGTCGGCATGACCGGTATGCCGGAAGCCGCCCTGGCCCGCGAACTCGGTTTGCGCTACGCGACCTGCGCGGTGGTCGCCAATTGGGCAGCCGGCAAGGTAGCCGGCCAAATCACCATGGCCGAAATCGAACAGAATCTCCAGCACAGCATGGCGCGGGTGAAAAACCTGCTGATCCAGCTAATTGCCCTGCTGGACCCGCCTTGATCTCAGGCACCACGTACCAGCCTTTCCGTTCTGAGTTCCCTGATCTCGGTTGGCTTCAAGGCACCCCCTACCGGGCCAACCAGCAGGTAGTCGATCCGTTGGCCCAACTGGCGGCGCACCGCCAGCGCGCTGCGAGCCGGTGGCCGACCGCTCAAATTGGCACTGGTAGAGACCAGCGGATGCCCGCAGGCACGACACAAGGCCGCAGCCAAGGGGTGGGCGGTGACACGGACAGCCAGCGTATCATGTTGGCCTCGCAACCAGCGCGGGGTCGTGGATCGAGCGGGGATCAACCAAGTACACGGCCCAGGCCAAGTCGTCGCCAGCCGCGCCTGGTCGGCCAACGTCAGCGGTTGCAGGAAGCAACTGAGCTGCTCGAACGAGGCTGCGATTAGAATCAGTCCCTTATGGATCGGCCGGCGTTTGAGCGCCAACAAGCGGTGTACCGCGCGTTCATCAAGCGGATCGCACCCCAAGCCGAACACCGCCTCGGTCGGATAGGCGATGATACCGCCCGCTCGAACTGCCTCAGTAGCGGCGCGGACCCGCAGCCAATCCATCAAGCCTGACCTGACGACGCTTTGGTAGCCGCCTTGGCAGCAGTGGTTTTCGTGGCTTTGGTCGTTACCCTTTTGGGGGCGGCAAGTTTGATAGCAGGCGTCTTGGCAGCCGCCGGTCTGGAACCGGTGGTTTTAGTTGGGGGCGTACTGATGCCGGTCTCCTCGGAAACGGTTGCTTTGGTTGCAGCCGTCTTACCTCGCACCGCCTTGGGAACCGCCGCTTTAGCCGTTGCCTTGCCAGCCGCAGTCTTGGCCTTCCCCGTCGGGCCTTTAGCATTCCCGCGTCGCACCGCTGGTTTCTTGTCAGGCGCATCACGCAGCAGCGTTTCACACTCGGCCAAGGTTAAACTGGTCGGTTCGCGGCCTTTAGGTAACCGAGTATTTTTTTGGCCATCCGTAATATACGGCCCAAACTTACCATTCAAAATCTGAATGGCAGACGCTGGAAAAGCTTGCAGAATCTTGTTGGCGGCCGCTTGTCGGTGCGCGACGATTAATTCCAACGCCCGCTCGCGGCTGACGGTGTAGGGGTTCTCATCCTTCAAGGAAACATAATTCTTGCCATAACGCACATAAGGTCCAAAACGGCCGACATTGGCCTGAATCGGCTCCCCCTCTTCGGTCGTTCCCAAAGCGCGGGGCAACTCGAACAGTACCAACGCCTCATCCAGCGAAATCGTGTCCATGCGCTGGTCTGGGCGCAAGCTCGCAAACCGTGGTTTATCCGCATCTTCCTTGACACCGATCTGGGCAAATGGCCCAAATCGGCCCAATCGCACCGAAACTGGTTTGCCGGTCTTGGGGTCATGGCCTAGCTCTCGGCTCTGCACTACTTCTTGCCGGGATACGCTTTCCGCCTTCTCATCAACCAGTTGATGGAATGGGTCCCAGAACTCCCGCATCAACGGAACCCAATCTTCCTCGCCGCGTGATACCGCATCCAATTGATCTTCCAGCCGGGCGGTAAAATCGTAATCAACGTATTGGGTAAAATGCCGGGTCAAAAACCGATTAACGATTCGCCCGATATCGGTCGGTTTGAAGCGGCGATTATCCAGCACCGCATACTCGCGTGCGAGCAGGGTCGAAATAATCGCGGCATAGGTGGAAGGGCGGCCGATCCCGTATTCCTCCAGCACTTTGACTAGGCTGGCTTCTGAAAAACGCGGTGGCGGCTCGGTGAAATGCTGCTCAGGCCGTAATGCCAGCATATCGACCCACTCACCTTCCGCCAGAGGCGGTAACGCCCGATCTTCCTCTTCCTCGCGTCGATCATCGACACCTTCCTGATAGACCGCCATGAATCCCGGATTAGCGACGGTCGAGCCAGTGGCACGAAACAGGTTACCGACCCCGCAAGCCAAATCGGCGGCGACCGTATCCAGAGTAGCCGCGATCATCTGGCACGCCACGGTCCGCTTCCAGATCAGATCATAAAGCGCGTACTGATCCGCATTAAGCTGGGCACGAATCGACTCTGGCGTTACCGCCACCACCGTTGGCCGAATCGCCTCGTGCGCTTCCTGAGCGTTCTTTGCTTTCGTCTTAAAGACACGAGCGGTGGGCGGTAGATTGCTCACCCCGTACCGCTGGCCAATTAAGGCGCGAATTTCGCTGATTGCATCCTGAGCCAGATTGACCGAATCGGTCCGCATGTAGGTGATCAGCCCCACCGCACCCTGGCCGGTATCAATCCCCTCATACAACTGCTGGGCGATTCGCATGGTGCGCTGGGTCGAAAAACCCAGCTTGCGCGAGGCTTCCTGCTGCAAGGTCGAGGTGGTAAACGGCGCGGCTGGATTACGTTTGCGCTGCTTGCGCTCGACCCGCGCCACCCGCAAGCGGCCCAGTGCATTGGCGGCCGGCGGGGTGGTCACTGCCTTGAGATTGGCTTGCGCGGCCGTCAGCAGCGCCTGCTCCAGGGTCTGGGCCTGGGCACCATCAACCACGCTGAACTGGGTCAGCTTGGCACCGGCGTACTCGATCAATCGGGCGGTAAACGGCTGTCCGGCCTTGAGCGCATCGGCTTCGAGCGTCCAATACTCCGTGGTTTGGAAACGTTCGATCTCCTCTTCCCGCTCGACGATCAGCCGCAGAGCCGGCGACTGCACCCGCCCGGCCGACAGACCGGGCCGGATTTTTTTCCACAATAGCGGCGAAAGATTGAAACCAACCAGATAATCAAGCGCTCGCCGGGCTTGCTGGGCATTCACCAACGCCAGCGACAGCGTGCGCGGATGGGCCACGGCATCCAGAATCGCCCGTTCGGTAATCTCGTGGAACACTACTCGTTGCACCGGCTTATCGGCCAGCAAATCGCGTTCCCGAAGAATTTCATACAAATGCCAGGAAATGGCCTCCCCTTCACGATCTGGATCGGTCGCCAGATAGAGCGTCTGGGCCTTGGCGGCTGCTTTGGCGATGGCATCGACATGACGCTCGTTCTTGTCGATCAGTTGATACTTCATCGCGAAATCGTGCGCGGGGTCAACGGCTCCTTCCTTGGGGATCAAATCGCGCACATGGCCGTAAGAGGCCAGAATCTCGAAATCCTTGCCCAGATATTTTTTGATTGTTTTCGCCTTGGCCGGCGATTCGACGATAACCAGATTTTTACTCATAACCTTGGCGTCGGTAACTGGGATGGGAGGGCGCCCACCCGCTCAAATCCGCCGGCGCGACGGAAATTCAGGCGAGGTAAAAATGACGCACGTTGTTATAGGGTGGGTACTTGTTAATGAAGGTAGCCGGGAATTTCGTCGAATACCATATCTTCCAAGCACGCATAAGCCTCTTCCTGGCCCGGCTGATTGAACAAGACCATCAGAATGATCCATTTCAATTGTTGCAAGCCGATGTCATCCGCCTCCAATGCCATGACCCGATCAATGACCAGCTCACGGGTTTCCGAGCCGAGGATGCCACCTTGTTCCAAAGACAGTAAAAAACCTCGGCATTCCACATCCAGCTTGGCCAGTTCCGGGCCGACGTAAATGCGATACGAGCTAGGATTGACTGCCAGCGTTCCCGGCCGCGCCGTCAAACTATCGAGCCACTCAAACGCTTGCCGAACCTCACGCGAGGCAAACCCGGCAGCGACCAGTTCGCTCTGGATCGATTCGCGGTCAGGGTCTGGATCGACATGATCGTCCATGTAGCTCTGAAACAAGTAAATCAACACATCCAGCACGTTTTCTTTCATTCCAGTGCTCAGCTTACAAAATAAAAACCCTCGCCGGCGGGCCGAGGGTGTGAGGCCATCACTCCTTGAGGCACCGTCATCCGGGCTTGAGGCGGCAATACAAACCACCGGGAACCGCAACCGTATGACCTTCCAACTCCAAAATGAGCAGCATGGAGGAAACCACTTCCGCCGTCAATCCGCACCGCTCCACCAAGACATCGACCCCAACGGGCGCGTCTCCCATGGCGGCCAACAGTTGGCGGTAATCCGCATCCAACGGCTCCATTGCACTGGGTGTGGCAGTCACACTGGGTCGTTCTTCCCCATTGACCGCCGCGAGGGCACCCAACTCTTCCACAATGTCATTGGCGGTCTCCACCAGTTTTGCGCCCTGTCGGATCAGCGCATGGCACCCCTTCGCCAGCGGATTGTGAATCGAACCGGGAATGGCAAACACTTCGCGGCCCTGATCAAGCGCCAGCCGGGCGGTAATCAACGAGCCGCTTTGCAGCGCCGCCTCTACCACTAACACTCCCAACGCCAAACCGCTGATCAGGCGATTGCGGCGCGGAAAATTCTCCGCCAGTGCCGGCGTACCGGTGGGTAGTTCGGAAACCAACGCCCCGCGTTCAGCAATAGCGCGCGCCAAGTCCCGGTGCTTGGCCGGATACACCTGATCCAGGCTGGTACCCATCACTGCGATGGTACGGCCACCGCCTGCCAATGCGCCCTGATGAGCGGCAGCATCAATACCGAGCGCCAATCCGCTGGTAATGATCATGCCAGCCCCGGCGAGATGAGCCGCAAACTGCCGGGCAGTTTCTTTGCCCGACGGAGTGGGATTGCGGGTGCCGACCACCGCCAGTTGCGGCACCCGCAGACAATCTGGATCGCCATGCACGAACAGCACGGGAGGGGCTTGGGGAATTTCCCGCAAGAGTGGGGGATAGCGCCCGTCATTCACAGGGAGCAGATGATTGCCGGGTCGTTCCAACCAGGCGAGATCCTGCTCGACCCGCCGCCAATCGGGCGTGCGCAGATAATCAAGCGCCGCAGCGGGCATTCCCAACTGCGCCCATTCTGCACGATCAGCCGCCAGCGCAGCGGCGGCCGAACCAAAATGTTCCAGCAGCCGCGCAGAGCGCGCCGGACCAATGCCTGGCGCCCGCAACAGCGCGAGTAACCAGGCCGGGTCAGCCGCTGAACGGGCGGCTTCCTGGCTCAGGGGGTCAATACCCGATCTTGCATCCGGATACTGCGCTCGGCCTGCATCACCAACCCGTAGCTCACAAGATCGTGGACTTTGTAGATCATCAGCAAACCGGCCCGCTCGCCCGGTATTCGCACGCTACCGCCGGATACCGGGTCTTCTACTTTGCGGTCCTTGCCGAAAATCGCCAAGACATGGCCAGGCTCCATCCCTTCCTGGGCACCCAAGTTAACGACTACACTGCTGTACTGCGTGATTTGGGTTACATCCGTATTCAAGCGGGCAATAATGGTGCCTTGCGTATCCGGCGGTACCGGATGCGGCTCAAAGCTATAGACTTCCTTATCTTCTTCGATCTCGACTAGACGATCACCGGCCCGCACGGGGGCGATGGTCTTGGCCAGAACAAAGGTAGCCGGATCTTCGGCTCGCTCTAAGACCGCCTCCCCAAGGTAAACGCCGGAGACGCCCAAGGAGCGGCCAGAACCGGGTTCGCGCAATTCCTCACCGACCCGAAATACTTGATAGCGCGATTGATCGAAGTCAGCGCCGCGCGCGTATACCCGGTCGCGGTCAGCATAGATGGCCTGGTCGTCGTCGTCGGCTAAGATATAAGGCAGCTTTTGCCAATCAGCCGCGCCGAGAATCTGGCCACGGGCCAGGAACGACTCGATAGCAGCGCGCGGCACGGGTGGAATCGGCTCCACTAAGCTTTCGACGCGCACCTCTGGCACCAGTTTCAGGAGCGGAACTTCTTCGCGCTGGCCAATTTCCAATTGGGGATTGCCGGCGGGATCGTAACTGAAGCGCAATACATCACCCGGATAGATCCGGTGCGGGTTACGAATTTGCTGATTCTTTCGCCAGATTTGCCGCCACTGCCACGGATTTTTCAGAAACCGAGACGCGATGGACCATAACGTATCACCCGGTACCACGGTATAAGTTTGTGGGTGATCAGGCCGCAGCGCAATGGGGGCTTGTCCGGCGGGTAAGCCAAGTCCAGGTCCTAGGGGTGGTCCGACTCTGGGACCGGCCGGTCCAGGTGCTCCCGATACCGCCGGCGGCGGTTCGTCAATGATCGTCGGGCCGGCTTCGGGCTGAAACGGGCTTTGGGCGCACGATCCGAGCAGGACCGCAGTCGCTAGGGACAGGGTGGTCCCAAGATGCCTTAGGGGACGTGTGATGTTCATGAATCCTTGCTCATTCTTCGGAGGAACGGGCGGGAGTGTAGCGGATCACCCCCATCGCGCAAAGTATAGCTCCCACAGCGGAGTTTCTCGTATGATTTCCGCATGAAAGGCGATTGAACGCTCAAACAGTCTGGTTCGCGGGGTTACCATGGCACAATTGACGATATTGCATTATCCCGATCCTCGGCTGCGCAGGCCAGGATTGGCGGTGGAAACCGTCGATGACGGCGTGCGCGCCCTGATCGACGACATGCTGGACACGATGTATGCGGCGCCGGGAGTGGGTTTGGCCGCCACTCAGGTCAATGTGCAGAAGCGAATCATCGTGATGGACGTATCCGAGGAGAAAAATCGGCCACTGGTCTTTATCAATCCAACCCTGCTGGAACGGGAAGGCGCAGCCGAGTCCGAGGAGGGTTGTCTGTCGGTACCCGGCTTCTACGAAACGGTCGAACGGGCGCAATGGGTGCGCGTTAGCGCGCTGGATCGCGCTGGCGAGCCGTTTGAGCTGGATGCCACCGGCTTGCTGGCGGTGTGCATCCAGCATGAAATTGATCACCTGAACGGCAAACTCTTTGTCGATTATTTATCGACGCTAAAGCGGGATCGCATTAGAAAGAAGCTGGAAAAACAAGCCCGGCAGGAAACTCGCACGTCTTGATTGTATTGATGATGAGCAAATTCGACCAGCCGATTCTCCTGAAGGCCCGATCCGCTCGGACCAGCCGGCCTTCATCGGTCAGCAACGCATTAGTTCTGCCATACTGCGTATGAGCAGGGTTGCCGCGCGCCTGATTTTCGCCGGCACCCCGGATTTTGCCGTGTCGAGCTTGCGCGCTCTACTGGAAACCGACCACCCGCCCATCGCCGTCTATACTCAGCCGGATCGCCCCGCTGGACGCGGCCGTCGCTTAGCGCCCAGCCCGGTGAAAATCCAGGCGCTGGCTGCCGGTATGCCGGTTTATCAGCCTACCAGCTTACGCGATCCGGGTGTTCAGGCTGAGCTGGCCGCCCTGGCGCCTGATCTGCTGGTCGTGGCCGCTTACGGCTTGATCCTACCGCCGGCGGTATTGGCGATACCCCGATTGGGCTGCGTCAATGTCCACGCCTCGCTACTACCACGCTGGCGCGGCGCGGCGCCGATCCAGCGCGCGATTCTTGCAGGTGACACCGAAACGGGAATCTGCATCATGCAAATGGCAGCCGGACTGGATACCGGGCCGGTCTATGCCCGTGCGTCATACCCAATCCCGCCGGGCATGACCGGCGGCGAATTACATGATCACTTAGCGGCGTTGGGTGCAATCACTCTAAGGCAAACACTACCGAGTCTGTTGGCCGGCACCCTGATCCCGCAACCGCAAGACGACACCCGCGCTACTTATGCCGCCAAACTTGAAAAAGCCGAGACTGAACTCGATTGGACTCAGCCAGCGCCAATGCTGGAACGGCGTGTGCTGGCCTTTAACCCCTATCCGGTCGCCCAAACTCATTTGGATGGGCAAACCGTGCGAATCTGGCGCGCGCGCGCCGAGGAATCGCCATGCGACGCACCGCCGGGAACTGTTGTCCACGAAGGGCCGACCGGTATTGGCGTGGCCTGCGGTAGCGGCGTGTTGTCTCTGACCAAAGTGCAGCTCCCAGGAGGGCGGCCGTTACCGGTCGCGGCGTTTTTGACCGCTCGCCGACTGGTCGGCCGACGGCTGGGTCCCGCATGAATCCTCGCGCCGCCGCTGCGCGCGCGATGGGGCAAGTTTTGGGCGAAAGCCGCTCGCTCGCCACAGCCCTACCCGCTACTCTGGAGCAGGTTGCCCCGCAAGACCGAGGGTTGGTGCAAGAACTTTGCTATGGCACTTGCCGCTGGTACTTCCAACTGCAATGGCTGCTTAACCATCTCCTGGTGCGGCCGTTGGCAACGACTGAAACCACAATTCGGGCGCTTCTACTCATTGGCCTCTACCAACTGTGGCACTCGCGGGTTCCCGATCACGCGGCCGTGTCTGAAACGGTCAACGCCGCCCGCCAGTTACGCAAAGCCTGGGCGGCAGGACTCATTAACGCGGTATTGCGTGCCGCTCTCAAGCGTCGTACCGAATTAGTAAGCCTTCTGGCAAGCACCCCAGAGGCTCAGAGCGCACATTCGCATTGGCTCCTGGAGCGACTGCGGCAAGATTGGCCGGACGACTGGCCCACGATCATTGCCGCCAATAACCGTCGGCCACCTTGTACCCTGCGCGTCAATCCGCGCCATACCGATCTTGACAGCTATCAACTGAAATTAGCTGAAGCGGGGCGCCTCGCCCAACCGGTGCCTGGGGTGCCGACAGCCCTGATTCTATCTGAGCCTCTGGAAACGGCTGCCATACCAGAATTCGATACCGGTTGGGTGTCGGTGCAAGATGCCGCCGCTCAATTGGCCGCACCGCTGCTCGATCTTCACCCTGGACAACGTGTGCTAGATGCTTGCGCGGCTCCTGGCGGCAAAACCGGCCACCTGTTGGAGTACGAACCACACCTTCGGCTGGTCGCTTTGGAGCAAAACGCCGGTCGGATGGAACCACTGCGCGCCAATCTGCACCGCTTGCGATTGGACGCGCACCTGATAACCGGCGATGCCGCTCACCCTACCACCTGGTGGGATGGCGATCTGTTCGACCGGATTCTGTTGGATGCACCCTGTTCGGCCACGGGAGTGATTCGCCGACATCCCGATATCAAGCTGTTGCGGCGCGAGAGCGATATCGCCGCGCTGGTAGCCCAACAGGGCGCGCTGCTCACCGCACTCTGGCCGCTGCTACGGCCTGGCGGGTGCTTGCTGTATGTCACCTGCTCAGTCCTCCGTCAGGAAAACGAGCGGGTCATCATGGCTTTTCTCGCCGCTCAGCCAGACGCCAGCGAGCGGCCGATCACAGCGAGTTGGGGGCGTGCCCTAGCCCACGGCCGCCAAACGTTGCCTGGCGACTCTGGTATGGACGGTTTCTACTACGCTTTCTTGGCCAAGCCGGCCTCATCTTCAGGAGCGTAGCCATGCCCATTGTTAGGCAGCACGCTCAACGACTTGGTGTCGCCCCTCTGTTGTGGCTACTCTTGGGTTTGCTAAATCTCTCTGGGGCCTGGGCGGGCGGTTTTGAGGTCATCTCCGCCTCCACCAAGCTAGACAGTGGTCTTTACCGGCTCAGTGCGCGGATTGAGTACCATTTCAGCAAGCCCGCACTGGACGCGATGCAAAACGGGGTACCGCTGACCGTCGAAATCGAAATGGCGGTTCGCCGCCGACGGTCCTGGGCATGGGATGAAACGGTTTACAGCCTAAGCCAGCGCTTTCGGCTGGAGTATCACACCCTTAGTCGACAGTATCTGGTCAATAACCTCAACAGCGGTGAGCGTCGGGGCTTCCCCACCGGAAACGCTGCATTGCAATTCATCGGGCAAATCCATGACTTTCCTTTTTTAGATAAAGGGTTGTTATCGCCCAACGAACGCTATGAAGGCGCGCTGCGGGCTTGGCTCGATATCGAATCCCTGCCGGTGCCGCTACGGGTGCTTGCCTATCTCTCCGATGATTGGCGCCTGACGAGTGATTGGTACACATGGCCGCTTTGATCCGCCGGCTGGCCAGAGGTCAGGGACTGGCCCCCACGATTCTGCTGCTGGGCTTGCTGCTTGTGCTCTTAGTGTTGATGGGTCGCGCCACTACCAATTCAGCCCAGTTTGGCAAAATGTACTCCTGGCTGTTGCTGGTCAGCGCCGTCGGGCTTGCAGCGCTGGCTATCCTGATCCTGTACAACCTGGTTGGTCTGATCCGCCTGTACCGCCATCGTGTGCCCGGCTCGCGGCTGACCCTGCGCCTGGCCGGGATTTTCGCGCTGCTGGCCATCACTCCGGTAGCCTTGGTCTATGGTTTCTCGCTGCATTTTTTGCAACGCGGCATCGATAGCTGGTTCAACGTTCAGGTGGATCGTGGTCTGGAAGACGCACTTGAACTCAGCCGAACCGCGTTGGATTTGCGGATGCGTGAGGTGCTCAAGCAAACTGCCCGAACTGCTGAAAGGATGCTGGATAGCGACAGCGAGCAGCTTGGCCGCCAACTGGACGCCCAGCTTGATCTGGGCGAGGCCTCCGAACTGACCCTCTTCGGTCAGGGCGGCCGCATCATTGCCACCGCCACGATGGACCCCATGGCCATGCTGCCGCACTCTCCGCCGGAAACCGTCCTGCTGCAAGTTCGCCAAGGCCGTGCTTACGTCGGTTTGGAGCCAACCGGCGAAACCGGTTTTCATATTCGTGTCGTGGTCTCAGCCGGTCGCGTGGGCAACGAAGAGCGGCTGTTGCAAGCTTTAGTCCCGGTGACTGACCGTTTGAGCCTATTAGCCGATGCGGTCCAGGCCGCGTTTGATAGTTATCGAGAGCTGACGTTTCTGCGGGCGCCACTCAAGGTCAGCTTCACGCTGACGCTCTCGCTCGCTCTGCTGTTTGCGGTGCTGGCCGCCTTCTGGGCTGCGTTTTATACAGCGCGGCGACTGGTGCGACCACTGCGGGAATTGGCGGATGGAACCCAAGCCGTCGCCGCCGGCCAATTCAACAAACAACTGGCCGGTGCCGGCAGCGATGAGTTGGGATTTCTTGTGGAATCCTTCAACGAGATGACCCGTAATCTGGCTCAGGCGCGCGATGCGGCACAGCGCAGCCAAGCCTTGGTGGAAAGCCAGCGGGCGTATCTGGAAACCGTGCTGGCCCGGCTGTCATCGGGGGTGGTCATCATCGACCAAGGGGGCCATCTACAGACATGCAATACGGCTGCTAGCCAGTTACTTGGTGTGAAATTAGATGATTATCTCGGTGGCAATCCGCAATGGATCGCACAGACGCAACCGCTTCTACAGGACTTTATCGCCGCTATCGGCCCGCATTTGGAAACGACCGGCGACTGGCGCGAAGAAATTCCCTGGTTCGGCGCGACCGGTCGCCGCATCCTGATGTGTCGGGGCAGCGCTTTGCCGGACGCAGTAGGCCTGCGGGGTGGCCATGTCATCGTCTTCGACGATATCACCAACCTGGTGCGGGCCGAGCGCGAAGCCGCCTGGACTGAAGTGGCGCGGCGCCTAGCCCACGAGATCAAAAACCCGCTGACGCCTATCCAGTTGGCCGCCGAGCGCATCCGGCACAAGTATTTGAAACTGTTCGACGAGGAACAAGGTAAAGTCCTGGAACGCGGTACTCACACCATCGTCCAACAGGTACAAGCCATGAAGGAAATGGTCGATGCCTTCAACGAGTATGCCCGATCACCACGCCTGCAACTGGCTCCGCTAGAACTCAACGAATTCATCACCGAAGTCCTTTACCTGTATCGTGACTACCCGGCCGGCGTAGAAATCAAGCTTGAGTTAGCGCCAGAGCCTTTGCTCATCAATGGGGATAATGGCCGTCTACGGCAACTGCTGCATAACCTGGTCAAGAATGCCATCGAAGCCATGCGCGACGGCCAGGGATCTACGCTGTGGGTCAGTTCCCGCCGCGAACACGTTGCCGGAGCGGATTGCATCGAGCTGAGCGTGCGCGACAACGGCCCCGGCTTCCCGAATCATATCCTGGCCAGCGCCTTTGAGCCTTATGTGACTACCAAACCCAAGGGAACCGGATTAGGATTGGCGATAGTCAAAAAAATCGTCGAAGAGCACGGCGGCTGGATTCAGCTGGAAACCCCGGCGGACGGCGGCGCCCGCGTGTCGGTTCGCCTGCCGATTTTTCACGATCCCGCGCAGGCCGAGGCTTCGCCCATGCCCGCCCCGCCGTTGCATCATACCGATAAGGAGGACGACGCATGAGCGCGTCTTATATTCTGGTCGTCGATGACGAACCCGATATTCGTGACCTGGTAAAAGATATTTTGGAAGATGAAGGTTATGCGGTCACGACGGCCCAAAACGCCGCCGCCGCGCGGGAAGCCCGTCGCGCCCAGCGCCCCGATTTGATCTTGCTGGATATCTGGATGCCGGATACCGACGGCATCAGTTTGCTTAAGGAATGGAGTGAAGGTGATCACCTCCCCTGCCCCGTCATCATGATGTCTGGGCACGGCACGGTTGAAACGGCAGTGGAGGCCACCCGCCTGGGCGCCTACGATTTCATCGAAAAGCCGCTGTCGATGGCCAAGCTGTTGTTAACCGTCGAGCGGGCGCTGGATGCGGATCGGCTGGCGAAGGAAAACCTGAATCTGCGCCGCCAGCAGCGAATCATTGCCGAGCCGGTCGGCCGTAGCGAGGTGGTACAACGGCTTCGTGCGCAAGTTCTGCGCATCGCCCAACACGATGCTCCGGTGCTGATCTTTGGCGAACCCGGCACTGGCAAAGAAGTCTATGCTCGCTTTTTGCACGCGCATAGCCCACGCCGCGCCGGCCCGTTCATTGATGTCGGCGTTGGTTCCATCGCTCGTGAAAACGCCAGCCTGGAGTTGTTCGGCTCCGAGCAGGGCGACCGGGTGCATTACGGACGTCTGGAGCAGGCCAGCGGCGGCACGCTATTTTTGGATGAACTGGCCGATATGGATCTCGAAGCGCAGGCCAAACTCGCCAGCGCCCTGGAAAACGGCTCTTTCTTGCGCATCGGCGGCAAGGAACCGGTTCGGGTTAACGTGCGCGTGGCCGCTGCCACCCATCGTGATTTGGAGCAAGAAGTCGCAGTGGGGCATTTTCGCGAGGATCTGTACTATCAGCTCAACGTGGTGCCGATCAAGCTGCCCCCGCTGCGCGATCACATTGAGGATGTGCCGGAATTGCTGAATTATTACGTCGGCTATTTCGTCGATCAGGAAGGATTGACCTATCGTCATTTCACCCTGGCCGCGCAAAATCGGATGCGCAACTACAATTGGCCCGGCAATATCCGCGAACTTAAAAACCTGGTGCAGCGCCTGCTGATCCTGGGCGGTGAAGAAGAGATCACCCTGGACGAAGTAGACGCCGCCGTGCGCGGCATCACTGCCGTTAAAAACCAGGAGGTCGGCACCATCCCGTTAAACCTGCCACTACGGGAAGCGCGGGAACAGTTCGAGCGCACCTATCTCATGCAACAGTTCCGTGAATGCGAGGGCAACGTCGCTCGCTTGGCGGATCGGGTTGGGATGGAACGCACCAATCTCTACCGTAAGCTGCGCGCGTTGGGCATCGACCCCAAGAAAGCGCTCGATGAATGAGGAAAGCCTGTGAAGATCGTGATTCTCGGCGCCGGTCAGGTGGGCGGTTCAGTCGCCCACATTTTGGCCAGTGAAGCTAACGACGTGACCGTGGTCGATGCCAACGCCGAGCGCCTGCAAGCGTTGCAAGATCGGCTCGACATCCGCACGGTGCGCGGCCCAGCGTCTTATCCGACCGTTCTGGAGCAGGCCGGTACCGCCGACGCCGATATGCTGGTCGCGTTGACCGACAGCGATGAAACCAACATGATCGCCTGCCAGATCGCGCACACGCTGTTTAACACCCCCACCAAGATCGCACGGATACGATCCGGTAGTTATACCCTCTATCGCGAGCAGCTCTTCAAGGACGACGCGCTACCGGTAGACGTGATGATCAGTCCCGAACAACTGGTGACTGACTACATCCAGCGGATCATCGAGCACCCCGGCGCGCTTCAGGTATTGGATTTTGCCGAAGGCCAAGTGCGCCTGGTGGGCGTGCGAGCTTATGAGGGGAGCGCCCTGATTGGCCAGGCGTTGCGTACCTTGCCGGAGCGGATGCCAGGTATCGACACGCGGGTAGCAGCCATCTTTCGCCGGGGCAGCGCGATCATCCCCGAAGGTGACACGGTGATCGAAGCCGATGATGAAGTGTTTTTGATCGCCGCCCGCAAGAATACCCGCGTGATCGTTTCAGAGCTACGCAAGCTGGATCGGACGGTCAAGCGCATCATCATCGCCGGCGGTGGCCATATCGGTGCCCGCTTGGCGCAAGGGATGGAAGACCGTTTCCAGGTTAAGGTCATCGAACGTAACCCCGTCACCGCCAAGCGGTTATCCGAACAGTTGGATCGAGCCATCGTCCTGCACGGCGATGCCGCTGATGAGAACTTGCTGCGGCAGGAAAATATCGAGCACGTTGATGTGTATTGTGCCGTCACCAATGACGATGAGGCCAATATCCTCTCGGCCATGCAGGCCAAGCGCATGGGTGCCCGTAAGGTCATGGCGCTGATCAATCTTCTGTCTTACGTCGAACTGGTCGAATCCTCTGGCATCATTGATGTCGCCATTTCGCCGCAACAAGCCACCATCGGCAGCTTGCTCACCCATGTACGGCGCGGTGATGTGGTGAAGGTGCATTCGCTGCGGCGCGGCGCGGCTGAGGCGATTGAAGCCATCGCGCATGGCGACTACAAAACCTCGAAAGTCGTCGGCCGGCGGATTGAGGAAATCCGTTTGCCGCCGGGCACGACCATCGGCGCCATCGCGCGCGGCGATGAGGTTGTCATCGGTCACCACGATACGGTCATCGAAGCCGACGACCATGTGATTCTGTTTCTTATCGACAAGAAGCGGGTACCGGAGGTCGAACGGCTCTTTTCAGTCGGAGCAACTTTCTTGTAAGCCGTCGTCATCAAAAAGCCCTGTGCTAGAATGGGACACCCCTGAACCGGGAGGGGAATTTCGTTCCCGTGGTCTTCACCGTACTCCTAAGAACACCGCTAAACGCTGACAGGACCCGAACATGACCGCATTCAATCTCGAACTTGCCCGCCACAACATGATCGAACAGCAGATCCGGCCTTGGGAGGTCCTGGATCAGCGGGTGTTGGATACCCTCGCCGGTGTACCCCGCGAAGCATTCGTGCCGGAACGCTACCACAATGTGGCCTTCAGTGATGTCGCCATTCCCTTGGGTCATGGGGAATTTATGATGAAACCCAATCTGGAAGCCCGCCTCTTGCAAGCGCTCGCGGTGCAACCGGCCGATAACGTGCTGGAGGTCGGCACCGGCAGCGGGTTTTTGACCGCCTGCCTGGCGCGGCTAGCAAACAACGTCGTCAGCGTCGATATCGTCCCAGAATTCACCGAAACCGCACGTCACAAGCTCAAGGCGCATAGCTTCAGCAATATCGTTCTGCACAGCGGGGATGCCAGCCAGAGCTGGGGCGCCCACCGCTACAACGCCATTGCCTTGACCGGCTCGGTCGCAACCGTTACCGATGAATGGCGGCAGAGTCTGAGTCTGGGAGGGCGCTTGTTCGTGGTCGCAGGCAAAGCGCCGGCTCTACAAGCGTTGCTGATCACCCGGGTCGGTGAGCGTGAATGGGTTCAGGAAAGCCTGTTTGAGACTGATCTGGCGCCTCTGCGCAATGCGGCTCCGGCAAAAAAATTCGTCTTCTAGGCATCCATCAAAGCAGACGATCACGGCGCTAAGCGGTTCCCTGCCGTTTCGGCTCTCTGGTATATTAGCGTTTACTAATATCTGAGGGAAACTCTTTCAGTCATGATCAAGCTCCAGCGTCTGATGTTAGCCGGGATCATCGCCGCGTCGTGTAGCTGGTCGGCGGCAGCGGAGGACTTGTTGCAAGTTTACCGCCAGGCCGAAGAAAACGATCCGATCCTTAAGGCAGCGGTGGCCAATCGCGAAGCGGCTCAGGAAGCCACTCCACAGGCGCGGGCTTTATCTCTCCCGACTGTCGGAGCGACCCTGGAGCAAGGCCATGCCTTCGGGATCGAAGGCGCCGGCCCAGGGCCGTCATCGCTCGACAGTCACACCTACGGCGTCAGCCTGGTACAACCCCTTTATAACCGTAGCCATCATGTCAGAGAGCGGCTGGCGGAAGCGACCGCCGGCCAAGCGGATGTCAACCTCGGCAATACCCGCAACAGCCTGGCGTTACGGGTCGCCGAGGGTTATTTCGGGGTACTGGCAGCGTTGGATAACCTCACCTACGCCATCGCCGAAAAGAATGCGTTTGCGCGTCAGTTAGAGCAAGCCACCCGGCGCTTCGAAGTCGGACTGGCGACCATCACCGATGTGTATGACGCGCAGGCCCGCTTCGATATCGCCGTCTCCCAGGAGATCGATGGCACCAATAAACTGGCAGCCGCGCGCGAGCTGTTGCGCCAACTAACCGGCGAGGACTATGCACAACTCCAGGCCCTAACCGAGCGGATGCCGCTGGCGCTACCCGAACCGCACGATCCCGACGCATGGGTACGCATGGCACTGGAAAATAATCTGGCTTTGCGCAGTGCCGGATTCGAGGTCGATCAGGCGAGAGAAAACATCAAATTACAAAAAGCCGCGCATTATCCGACCGTGGATTTGCGGGTCAGCCGGTTCGATACCGATAACGGCCTCAACAGCAACACGGCCAGCAGTCAGATCAATCTGGCGCTGACCATTCCGCTCTACAGTGGCGGAGCGGTATCCTCACGCTCGCGCGAGGCCGCCTATAAATACGAAGCG
This sequence comes from Candidatus Competibacter denitrificans Run_A_D11, assembly GCF_001051235.1. GTDB lineage: Bacteria > Pseudomonadota > Gammaproteobacteria > Competibacterales > Competibacteraceae > Competibacter_A > Competibacter_A denitrificans. The sequence goes on from NZ_CBTJ020000001.1 coordinate 221,879, forward strand.
GCTCGGCAAACATTTGAAAATCAGCAGCGCGAAATCATCCGCACTGTGCGCAACGCCTATCGTGGGCAGGAAACTGCCATCAGCCAGATCAAGGCGTTTGATCAGACTCGCACCTCCACCCGTAGCGCGTTGGAAGCCAATCAGGCCGGTTATGAGGTCGGCACCCGCACCATCGGCGATGTGCTGGATGCCGAGCGTAATCTCTATCTTGCCGAACGCAATTACGCCAATGCCCGCTACACCTACATCACCAATTATCTGTCGCTACGGCAAGCCGCAGGGCAATTGGCGGAAGTGGACATGGCGGAAATCAACCGTTGGCTGGGCAGCCCTCGCTCCACCAGCGGTGAATCGATTTTAACCCCACCACCGGTCGTCACTACCGATAGCACCAAGACGAAAGCGGCCGGTGAGAAAAAATCCGTCGCCAGCGATTCGGGTGGTGATAAAAAAGCCGCCGCTCAAACGACCGCCAGCGCGCCAACCTCACCCACCGTGAACCCTTCTGACAAGGCAAGCAGCGAGCACTCCAGCAAACCACGGCCCAAAAAGCGCCGGGCGGCTCGTGATCACTGATCAGCCTGGGTTCTTTTGGTAGCGACGTATGCCGGGGCCTGATGTGACCCTTGATCCTGCCAACCCACCGGCATCCGCTGCCGACGTACCGCCGGCTTTGCCGCTCCCGCGCGCCCGCTTGCCCCGCCGGTTGGCGGCGATTCTTTACGATAGCCTGCTGTTGGCGGGCGTGTTGTTGGTCGCCAGCGCCCTGGCTCTGGCGATAGCGGTCGCCGTGTGGGGCGGGGAAACCGTTACGCTCCATGACCCGCTACGGAGCAACCCCTTCTTTTCCATGTATTTGTTGCTGGTCTGCTTTCTCTTCTACGGTGGGTTTTGGGTCCATGGTGGCCAAACCCTGGGAATGCGTGCCTGGCGGATTCAGGTGCGGCGGTACGATGGCAACGGGATCGGTTGGTGGCAAGCGCTGGCGCGTTTCCTCGTCGGTGGCCTTTGGCTCGCGCCCCTGCTCTACCTACACCGGGCGCTGGGGGCAACCGTACTAAGTCTGAGTGCCGGCTTGCTCTCCTTGATCATGATCCAGGCGCTGCGCCTGCCTGATCAGGTTTCATCCACCGAATTGTTAATGCTGCCCAAGCGCACCAGCCGTTCATCGCAAGCGATTCAAGGCCAGGAAACCGGCACCCAAAAACAATAACGATGGCAAAATCGCGCCCAGCAGTGGCGGATAGCCATACAACAGCACCACATTGCCCAACAAATAATTGACTAGAAAAAACGCCAGGCCGAGTAAGAGGCCGATCAGCAGGCGCTGACCGGTACCGGCCGAGCGTTGCGGGCCAAATACGAACGGCATACCGACAACGAGCATGGCCAGATAGGTAAGCGGTGCCAGGAGTTTACGCCACAGGGCCAGCCGGTGGCTCGCAGCATCCAAACCGTTGCGCTCCAGATAACCGACATAAACCCACAGATCCCGAATCGACAAGTCGTTGGGATTCGCTGCCAACACATCCAGTACCTTGGGGCTGATCTCCGAAACCAACGCCAAGTCATTCAACCGCTCGCTATGTACCCTATCATCACTTAAGGTACTGCGGTCTATACCCTCTAAAACCCAACGGCCTTCCTGATAACGCGCTCCTTGAGCAGCTGTCACCGCCTCTAGCTGATCCTGCGGCCCGATCTTGAAAATGTGAATGTCCACCAAACGGATGCCAGGTAGCACCGCCCGCACATGGATAAAGTAATCGCCATCGCGTGCCCAAAAACCCCGACCACCGCGAATAGCCATACCCTCACTCTTCGCCGTCGCGCGCTGCTCGCTGGCTATTTGCTCCAATGGCGGCGCGACGAACTCGCCGATAGCCAACACCACCAAGCTGAGCAGAAACCCCGCTTGTAGGGCGGAACGGGTTAGCCGAGTGAGCGATACACCAGCCGCCCGCATGACGATCAACTCACTGCCACTAGCCAGGGCACCCATCCCCAGCAAGCCGCCAACCAGCAACGCCATCGGAAAGAGTTCGTATAAGCGCTGCGGCTGCACCAGGAGAAGGTAACGGATAATCGCCGCGAAATCGTAGTGGTTCTTGCCGACCTGCTCCAATTCCACCAGCAAGCCGAGGAAGGATTCCAGCAGCAGCAACACCAGCAGCGCCACTAAGGTTGCACTGGCGACGGTACGGAAGATATACCGATCCAGAATCCTCATGCGCGACCAGCGCGCCAGTGTGCCGGGTTCAACAACCCTAAACCTCGACTGCCAACGTAATGGTGCAGCAATAGACCAAGGCCAAGTAGCAGGAACACACCATGCACCCACCACAAACCGAGTCCGGCGCCGATGATGCCGTGGCTGAGCCAGGATTCGCCAACTCCCACCAGGTTGAAATTGATCGCGTAAATCAGCACGCCGGCCACAATCCGGCCATAGCGGCCCTCGCGCGGCTTAGATCGGGCCAGCAAAGGCGCCCACAAGGCAATGACCAGGACTTGGACTGGGCTATTAAGGCGCATTTGGAATTCGGCGATGTGATCGGGTTCTTTCGAACTCCACAACTGCGAGGTGGCAATCGTTTCCCGGTTACGCCACTCTTGCCGAGGCGGCGCCGTATCCACCCGCACCGTCCCACGTTCGAAGCGTAAGACTTCGTAATCACCCCGGCCGGGCGTCCCCCGGTAACGATAGCCATGATCCAGGACGATATGGCGGATACCGTCCTCGCCGGTTTCCTGGTGGCCGCGCTCACCGGTCGTGATGCTGATATCGCCATCCGGCTCACGGGTTTGAATAAACACATGGCGCAGTTCACGCTCGTCTAAGGCGCCGATATAAACGACATGTCGGCCATTGAGTACCTCGCGGAAGGTCCCCGGTGTGAACATCGAAGCTTCCGCCTCCTTACGTGCCCTGGCCAAAACTTCGAACTGCCAATCCATCGTCAGCGGCACCACCATTAAGGAGAGAACAGCGGTGAAGGATGCCAGCGGTGCTGCCAGCAGTAAAACTGCTCGATAGACGGATAGCGGACCGTAGCCGCACGCTGCCAAGGCGGTCATTTCATGGTCGCGATACAAGCGACCCAGCGTCAGCATGATGCTCAGCAGGAACCCCAAAGGGATGAGCACGACCAAAAAATGACTGGCCTGTAATCCGATTAATAGAAAAATGGAATCCCGTGCCAAGAGTCCGCTGGCGGCTTTACTTAAATAACCTGCCAGCCGATGACTCAGCACCATTGCCAACAGAACCAGCACGGTTGCCAGGAAAGTCAGGCCGATCTCACGGATCAGATAACGGTCGATGATAGAGATAGAGGGCACGGCTAGTGAGCTATCTGGGGTACGACTGTGAGACGGCACGGTTTCTCGCTAAACTCATTAAAATTTGTTACCTGGTTTCCATGCGGGAACCCCCGTCGATCAGAGGAGTAGCCTACCGATGGAATTTTCGGTCAAAAGCGGCACCCCAGAAAAACAACGTACCGCTTGCTTAGTACTCGGCATCTATGAATCGCGGCGCCTGACCTCAGCCGCCGAACAGTTTGACACTGCCTGTGGCGGTTATCTCAGTACCTTACTACGCCGGGGCGACCTGGAAGGCAAACCGGGCCAGTCACTCTTGCTGTTCAATATTCCTAACGCCTCCTGCGAGCGGGTACTGCTGATCGGCTGCGGCCGGGAACGCGAAATCGACGACCGCCGCTTCCATAAAATTGCCGCCCATGTTGCGACCACGCTCAACGAGACCGGTGCCGCCGATGCGACCATTTATCTCACCGATCTGGCGGTACGGGGCCGCGATCTTAACTGGAAGATTCGGCAGATGGTAGAAGCCGTTGAAACGGCGCAATACCGCTTCGATCAGCTTAAAAGCAAAAAAGACCCGGCCCGCCGACCATTACGCAAGATTATACTCAGCGTACCTGGTCGGCGGGAACTGCCGTCAGCCGAACAAGCCATCAACGAGGGCGTGGCGATTGCCGCTGGTAGTGCCTTGGCCAAGGACTTGGGCAATCTGCCGGCCAATATCTGTACCCCGACTTATCTGGCTGAACAAGCCCTGGCCTTAGCGCAGGCTTTTCGGACCCTGCGCGTCAAGATACTGGAAGAAGCTGACATGGAACAGTTGGGTATGGGCGCGCTGCTGTCGGTGACGCGGGGCAGCGCGCAACCGGCCAAACTGATCCGGCTCGATTATCGACAAGGACCGGCGCCGGCAAAACCTTATGTGCTGGTCGGCAAAGGGGTGACTTTCGACACCGGCGGCATCTCGCTAAAACCCGGCGAGGGCATGGACGAAATGAAATTCGACATGTGTGGAGCCGCCAGCGTATTGGGAACGCTGCGGGCCTGCGCCGAGTTGCAATTGCCCTTGAATGTGACCGGTTTAATCCCGACGGTGGAAAATATGCCGGGGGGTCGGGCCAGTCGGCCAGGCGATATCGTCACCAGCCTATCCGGCCAGACCATCGAAATTTTGAACACCGACGCCGAGGGTCGCTTGATCCTGTGCGATGCCCTGACCTACGCCGAGCGCGACGAACCAGCGGCGGTGATTGACATCGCCACGTTGACCGGCGCTTGTATCATCGCGCTCGGTCGGCATCCGCATGGCCTGTTCAGCAATCATTCCCCGCTGGCTAATGCGCTGCTCGCTGCCGGTCAGGCTGCTTATGATCGGGCGTGGGAACTGCCGCTGTGGGACGACTATCAGGAAGGACTCGACAGCAATTTCGCCGATATCGCCAATATTTCAGGTAGCCGGGATGGCGGCGCGATCATGGGAGCTTGTTTCCTGTCACGCTTCACCAAGAAGTTCCATTGGGCGCATCTGGACATCGCTGGCACTGCCTGGAAAACCGGCAAGGCCAAGGGCGCAACCGGTCGGCCCGTGCCATTATTGACCCAGTATTTACTGGATCGGGCGGCTGAAACCAAAGAGAAATCATGACGTGACGCGCGTCGATTTCTACGTCCTGCCCGATCAAAAAGATAATGGCCGCGTGCTATTGGCCTGCCGTTTGATCGACAAAGCCTACCATCTGGGCCATACCCTGTACGTTCTCGCCGCCTCCGAAGCCCAGGCGGCGGCACTGGATGATCTGCTGTGGACCTTCCGGCAGGACAGCTTCATCCCGCACGAACGCTACCCGCTGACCGGTGAGAACGATTCGCCGATCCTGATCGGCACCCGCTTAGCGCCCGACCGCCACGCGCAGGTGCTGATTAATTTCAGCAACGAACTGCCGGAAGATTTTGCACGTTTTGAGCGGGTGGTCGAGTTAGTGGATCAAAGCCCGGAGGTATTGGCGAAATCGCGCGAGCGGTTCCGGCGGTATCGAGACCATGGCTTGACCCCGGAAACTCACAAGCTCTAGCCCACCCGCCACCACCCCCTTTCACAGAGACACGGCCATGAACGATATCTATGTAGGCAAAGGCGACCAGGACGTTTACCTGCTCGGCAAGTACGCCAACCGCCACGGTCTGATCGCTGGAGCCACCGGAACCGGCAAATCGGTATCGTTGATGGTGTTGGCGGAAGGCTTTTCGCGCTTGGGCGTGCCGGTATTCCTGGCCGATGTCAAAGGCGATCTGGCGGGCCTAAGTCAGCCTGGCCAAGCCAGTGACAAGGTGCAGAATCGACTCAAAAAACTGGGCGTCAAGGACTGGTCGGCGCAGGCTAATCCGGTGGTGTTTTGGGATTTGTACGGCAAGAACGGTCATCCGGTGCGCACCACGATTTCGGAGATGGGCGCACCTCTGTTGGCGCGCGTGTTCGAGCTAAACGACACCCAGGAAGGGGTGCTGACAGTGGCGTTCAAGGTCGCTGATGATAACGGGCTGCTGTTGCTTGATCTGGATGATCTGCGCTCGATGCTGGCTTTTGTCAGTGAGAACGCCAAGGAGATTTCCGGCAAATACGGTCTGGTCAGTACCCAATCCATTGGTGCGATTCAGCGGGCGGTGCTGTGCCTGGAGCAGGAAGGCGGCGATCAATTCTTTGGCGAACCGGCGCTTGATCTGGCGGATTTTATGCGCCGCGATCTGACCGGGCGGGGCGTGGTCAATGTTCTGGCGGCTGAATCGCTGATTCATAAACCACGCTTATACGCCACGTTCCTGCTGTGGATGTTGTCGGAGTTGTTCGAGAATTTGCCGGAAGTGGGTGATGTCGAGGTGCCGAAACTGGTGTTTTTCTTCGATGAGGCGCATTTGTTGTTCGCGGATGCGCCCGATTCGTTGCGCCAACGGATCGAACAGGTGGTGCGCTTGATCCGTTCCAAAGGCGTCGGCGTCTATTTTATCTCGCAATTGCCCGATGACGTGCCGGATCAGGTGCTGGGCCAACTGGGTAATCGCCTGCAACATGCCTTGCGCGCCTTCACCCCACGCGATCAGAAAGCGGTCAGAACGGCTGCTGAAACCTTCCCGCCAAACAAGCGCTTGAATGTGGCGGAGATCATCACCCAGCTTGGCGTCGGTGAGGCGCTGGTGACGACTTTGCAAGAAGGTGGTGTACCGTTGCCGGTGGAACGGACGTTGATCGTGCCGCCGCATTGCCGGATCGGCGCCATCAGCGAACAGGAACGGGCCAGTGTGCGGCAACTTTCGCCGATTGGCGGTAAATACGATACGGCCGTCAATCGGGAATCGGCTCATGAACGGCTTCAGCAACGTGCGGAAGCAATGGCAATTGCGGAACCAAAAGCCAAGGCTAAAGCGGCTACCCAGGAAGATGAAGGTATTGGTGGTTTAGTGAAAGATTGGCTGTTTGGCACCAGTCGCCGCCAAGGGGCCTTAGAGGCGATGGCGAAATCCACCCTGCGCACCGCAGGCAATCAATTAGGGAAGCAGATTTTAAGAGGGGTGTTGGGGAGTATTATGAAGCGCTAGAGCTTCAGTGGATTACACTTATAGGTATTATCCGTCGCTATCTCAAGGCTACAGTTCGTGAATTCTTTCTATCGCCTATTTCCGGCATTCCCGAATACCATTAATGACCATGTTTATCCCTGAGCAGATCTTGGCCGTTTTGGCGGCTTTGCCGGACCCCACCTTTATTCTCACGCGCAGCGGACGCTATGTCGCCGTCTTTGGTGGCTCGGATTCCCGCTATTACCATGACGGTACCAATCTTGTTGGCCGTTTCATTACCGAAGTAGTAGATCAAGAAAGGGCCGCCTGGATTCTCAGTTGTATTGAAAAGACCTTAGACAGCAATGGTTTACAGATTGTCGAATACGGCCTTGCTGGAAATGATATTAAGGGCTTAAATGCTGAAGGCCCAGCAGAATCCATCTGGTTTGAAGGCCGTATTCAGAAACTCAATTTTCGCGTAGATGGAGAAGAAGCCGTATTGTGGGTAGCAAGTAACATCACCGCTCGTCATCGCTTAGAGGAACAGCTACGAGAACAGAGTGAAACCGATCCACTGACTGGATTAGCCAATCGCCGTAAACTCATACAGAGCATGAAAAGTCATCATGATCTGTATACACGCTACCGCATTCCAACTGCCATCTTGGCCTTTGATATCGATTATCTTAAGAACATCAATGATCATCATGGCCACTTGATTGGCGATAAGGTCATCATTGCGCTCGCCAACGTTTGCAAAAAGGAACTGCGCACGACCGATTTGCCAGCACGTTTTGGCGGAGATGAATTTGTCGTGCTATTGCCTCAAACTGACGTACAACATGCTTACCGCATGGCTGAAAGAATTAGAGAACAAGCGGCCTGCACATTTTGCGAGTTAAATATCACTGGAACTAACGCAAGCGTCAGCATCGGCTTAAGTGAGTTTCATGCTGAAGACTTAAGCGCTGAAGCGGCGCTTGATCGAGCGGATAACGCGCTCTATAGCGCCAAGATGCAGGGTCGTAATCGCGTGGTTATTTTCTGACGAATGCTTGTACTATGCATCTGACTGTGACTGAAGGTGATTTGTTGGATCAAGATGTTGAGGTTATCGTCAATGCCTGGAATCGTAACTTCATTCCTTGGTGGCTTTTATGGTCACAAGGTGTTTCAGGAGCCATCAAACGACGCGCAGGCTATCAGCCTTTCCGCGAATTAAACCGTTTCGGAATCATTCCGCTGGGTGGAGCGGTCATTACGAGTGCAGGACACTTGCCATTTAAAGCTATCATTCATGTCGCCGGTCTTAATATGCTGTGGATGACCTCAGAAACCGCTATTCGTAACTGCGTCCGTAATGCCCTGATCCTAGCCCAACAAAACGGCTATCGCTCTATTGCTTTTCCGTTAATTGGTGCCGGTACTCGCGGTATGAAGGCCGGCAGGTGCTGAAGCTGATGCAAGAATCAGCTGTACAAGTCGATTATGCTGGAGAAGTGCGGTTTATTAGGTTCAAAAGCCACAGATAAGTGGAATGCATTACCTTCCACAATTTCATCACATCAATATTCGCGTACCAATTGCTGCAAATACTGCAATCCCTGAATCGCCCGGCTGCCATACCACGAACTCATTTCCCCGTCGATCAGCCGCAATTTTTCCAGCGGACAATCATAATCGCGAGCGAAGGTTTCTAAATCCTCCGGCACAAACCGATACGGTTCGCTGCTGAATAGAACTAGATCGACCGAACCCAACAGCGTCGGAGTGATTTCCAACTTCGGATAACGCGCTTCGGATTCGACCGGCAAGGTCTCCCAACCCACTAACCCCAACATTTTGGAAATATAAGTCTCGCGGCTGATCCCCATCCACGGCTTGCGCCAGATCAAATACAGCACCCGCCTCTGAGGCCAAACCGCTTGTCGTAACTCTGCCAAGGTTCGCTCGAACCGCCCAGCCAGAGCCTCCGCCTCCGCCGTTCGGTTGAAAATTCCCCCGATCAACCGATACAGCGGCACGTTGTCTTCCGGGGTCAGCGGATGCGTCACGATGACCTTATAGCCGTCGGCCATCAACCGTTCCGCCAACTCGCGCGGATTCTCATCGACATTCACGATGACATGCGTCGGTTGCAGCGCTTGCAAGCGGGCGTAACGAACTTTCTTGGTGCCGCCGACACTCGGCAATTTCGCCACCAAATGCGGCGGATGAACACAATAATGGGTGCGGCCCACCAATTGATCGCCCAACTTCAACACGAACAGCAACTCGGTGATGCTCGGAACGAGCGACACGATCCGCGCCGGCGCGGTTACGGGTTCATGCCGGACGCCGATAGCGTCGGTCAGAGTGTCTAACTGCATGTCCACCGCGCGCCGCTACTTACCCAACCGAGCCATCAGGCCGCCGGATCGGCGTGAACGTCTAACCAAGCCGCCAGATCGTCCACCGTCTGAAAATCGAGCAAGGCTTCCGCCAGACTTTCGGCAATCTTCAGTGGCAGACGGCGAATCTTGCGGGCGTGCTTGACCGGCACCCGGCCGAAGCGGCGTTGTAACTGCCTTGAAATCAACGCCACACATTCCTCTTGCCGACCTTCTTGGCGGCCCTCTTGGCGGCCTTCCTGCCGACCTTCCTGCCGACCTTCCTGCCGACCTTCCTGCCGACCTTCGGCAAACACCTCTTGATAAAAGACGCTTTTCTTCAAATCGGCGTGAGTAAATCCGAGCATGGCTTGAATCTCCTGACGGGTCAGCTTGGGTAAACGATAGACCAGAATCGTTTCGATCAAATCCAAAACCTCGACCAAAGGCAAGGTCGAGGGTTTGCCGGCCGCTCGAAGCTGCCGCGTCAAACGGTGCGCTTGTTCGGCGGCGGCCTGGGGCGCGGCGACCAACAATTGCAGCAATTGCAAACCGAGGCTCGGCGCGGCGACCGCCGCCAAATCCTCCAGATAAACCCGCCGTACCTCCGGCAAGGCTAACAGCGAACCATAACAGGGATCCAGCCGCTCGATGGCGCGGCGCGGGTACAGCACCAGCGCCCGCCAGAGCGGCCGAGGCTTGCAGCGGTACAAGTACAAAAAGATTTCCGAGAAGAACCGGCCGTAAAAATCCTCGTCGGGCTGAGCTTGCGCTTCCAGAAAAATCAGCGGCGCGGCCGGATCGTCGGTCGGCGGGATCAGCAGGCCGTCTAGCCGGAAAGCCGTTTGTTTCACCTCCTCGGCGCGAAAGCCGTAGCCGGCGGGATTGGCGACCGTAACGCCGGCCAATTCCAAAGCCAGCGTCGGCAAAGTACTGAAGATTCGATAAAACAGATTGTCCGTTTTCATCGACCGTCACGCGCCGAAATCTCGGCCGTTGTCCCGAAACGACTCCGGCGTGGCTCCGGTCCAGTGCTTGAACGCGCGCGAAAAACTCTTTTCGCTGAGAAAACCCACCGCCCGCGCGATTTGCTTGATCGGCTTGGACGTGCGATGGAGCAATTCGACCGCCCGCTCCCGCCGCGCTTCATCCTTCAACGCCTGCACCGACGCGCCTTCATCCCGCAACTGCCGGTGCAAAGTGCGGGGTGACACATGCAATGCTCTGGCGATGGATTCTCCAGTGTGTCCGCCTTCCGGTTGCGCTTTCAACAGCTCCCGCACCCGCTGCACCAGCAAGCGATCCCGCCGGTAGGGAAACAGGGTCAGAGGCAACGCTTGCTGCAACATCTTGTTTAAGGCGCGGTCGTCGCGCCGCACCGACAGCGCGGCGTATTGCGGATCGAAACTCAATCGGGCGACCGGCGCTTCGAAGTGCAGCGGGCCGGGGAACAGGGTCTGATAAACGCCGAGGTGTTCCGGAACCGGAAAGGGAAAACCGGTTTCCAGCAGCGGAATCCGCGAATTGATCAACCAGCACGCATAACCCAGAACGTAGCGAAACAGGGTCGCAAAGCAGAACTCGGCCATCTCGCCCAAGTCCCGATGGACCTCGATAGCGACCGTCGCCGCGTCCAAATCGACGTTGAAATGCAGGCTGATGTCGTCTGCCAACAGCCGGTGGTGGCGGCACCAGCGCTTCAAGGCGATTTCCAGCGTCGGCGAACTGAGCGACGCCCGGCACAGCATCCCGTAACTGCCCCACGGCAGGCGGCGCGAAAACCAGCCCAGCGCCTCGTCGTCCAATTCCTTGATGGCGATGCCGAACAGGGTTTGCATTTGCCAGCCCGTGACCCGGTTGGCCGGATCCAACAAAAATTCCGGCGTCAGCCGCGCCCGGCGCAGGGCGGGTTCGGGGTCTTGGCCGTAGCGTCGATAGGCGGCGGTGATCGCGCGGATAAAGGCGACCGGCGTGACCGCCACCTCGGAAACGGAAGGCATGCCTCTTGAGCCCACAACGGTTGCATAGTCAATACCGAGCTTAATGAATCTGGCAGAAATTGCAACTTGAGTGGCAAAGTCACTGGCAAAGTTTGCAACCTGATTGACCAACATCGCCGAGCGATTATCACTATGATTACTATATAACGCCAAAGCCAGCGCCGACCGTTCGCCGAGGCTTTGACAATACGACAACTACCGCCAGGAGAACCCGCCCATGTCCGCCGTCGTCGCTCATTTCAAGTCGCCTCAACCCGGCGCCGATAAAGTCACCCCGCGCAACAAAATCCGCTTCGTGACCGCCACCAGCCTGTTCGACGGTCACGACGCCTCGATCAACATCATGCGCCGGATCATCCAAGGCAGCGGCGCGGAAGTCATCCACCTCGGCCACAACCGCTCGGTCGAGGAAATCGTCACCGCCGCGCTCCAGGAAGACGCCCAGGGCATCGCGGTCAGCTCCTATCAGGGCGGCCACGTCGAATTCTTCAAATACATGATCGACCTGCTGCGCGAGCGCGGCGGCGGCAACATCAAAGTGTTCGGCGGCGGCGGCGGCGTGATCGTGCCGGACGAAATCCGCGAGCTGCACGACTACGGCGTGGCCCGCATCTTCTCGCCGGAAGACGGTCAGGCGCTCGGCTTGCAAGGCATGATCGATCACATGATGGCGGTGTGCGATATCGATCCCAGCCAGCACGCGCCCAAAACGCTGGATGAGGTCAAAAATGGCGACTGGCTGGCGCTATCGCGGCTGATCAGCGCGCTGGAGAATCGGGCGGTGGCGACCGACTTGCGCCAGCAACTTTTGAGCGAGGCCAAAAACTGCACCGTGCCGATTTTGGGCGTGACCGGAACCGGCGGTTCCGGCAAATCCTCGCTGACCGATGAGCTGGTACGGCGCTTCCGGCTCGATCAAGACGACCGGCTGAAAATCGCGGTCATCGCCGCCGACCCATCGCGGCGCAAGACCGGCGGCGCGCTGTTGGGCGACCGCATCCGCATGAATGCGATCAGCGGCCCCAATCTGTATATGCGCTCGCTGGCGACCCGCGCGGCGGGAAGCGAAGTGCCGGAAACGCTCGGCGAAATTTTGGCCGCCTGCAAGCTGGCCGGATTTGATCTGATCATCGTCGAAACTTCCGGCATCGGTCAGGGCGACGCCGCCATCGTGCCGCTGGTGGATCGCTCGCTGTACGTAATGACCCCGGAATTCGGCGCGGCCTCACAGTTGGAAAAGATCGACATGCTCGACTTCGCCGACGCGGTGGCGATCAACAAGTTCGACCGCAAGGGCGCGGAAGACGCCCTGCGCGACGTGCGCAAGCAGGTGCAACGCAACCACAAAGCCTTCGGCCAGTCGCCCGATGAGATGCTGGTGTACGGCACCATCGCCGCCCGCTTTAATGACAACGGCGTGACCGCGCTGTATCAGGGCTTGGTCGGCTTGCTGCGCGACAAGGGCCTGAAACTGGCGTCGGGCCATCTGCCGCCCGCCGAGGGCAAAGCCTCGACCACCAAGACCGTCATCGTCCCCGCCGCCCGCGCGCGGTACTTGGCCGAAGTCGCCGACACGGTGCGCGGCTATCACCAGGAGGTGAACAAACAGGTCAAGCTGATCCGCCAGCGCCAGCAGTTGCGCGCGGTGATGAGCCTGTTGGAAGCCGACGGCAAATCCAGCGCCGACCTGCAACCGCTGCTCGACAAGGTGGAACTGGAGGTCGATTCCCACGCCCGCAAGCTGGTCGATATGTGGCCGCAGGTCAAGGAAAGCTACAGTGGCGATGAATACGTGGTGAAAATCCGCGACAAGGAAATCCGCACCAGGCTGACCAGCCGTTCGCTCTCCGGCAGCCGGATTCCCAAGGTGTCGCTGCCGCGCTTCGACGAACACGGCGAACTGTTGCGCTGGATGATGCTGGAAAATCTGCCCGGCAGTTTCCCCTACACCGCCGGCGTGTTCGCCTTCAAGCGCGAGAACGAAGACCCGACCCGGATGTTCGCGGGCGAAGGCGACCCGTTCCGCACCAATCGCCGCTTCAAAAAGTTGTCCGAGCACGCCGAGGCGACCCGGCTGTCCACCGCGTTTGACTCGGTGACGCTGTACGGCTTCGACCCGAATGAACGGCCGGACATTTACGGCAAGGTCGGCAATTCCGGCGTGTCTATCGCCACCTTGGACGATTTGAAGGTGCTGTATTCCGGCTTCGAGGTCTGCGCGCCGACTACCTCGGTATCCATGACCATCAACGGCCCGGCCCCGATCATTCTGGCGATGTATTTCAACAACGCCTTTGACCTTCAGATTGAGAAATTCGAGCGCGACAACCATCGCCCACCGACCGATGATGAAATCGAAAAGATTAAAGCCTGGGTGTTGAAGAATCTGCGCGGCACGGTGCAGGCCGATATTTTGAAAGAGGATCAGGGCCAGAACACCTGCATCTTCTCCACCGAATTCGCTCTGAAGATGATGGGCGACATTCAGGAATACTTCGTCCATCACGGCGTGCAGAATTTCTATTCGGTGTCGATTTCCGGCTATCACATCGCCGAAGCCGGAGCCAATCCGATTTCGCAACTGGCCTTTACGATGGCCAACGGCTTCACCTATGTTGAAGCCTATCTGGCGCGGGGGATGCACATTGACGACTTCGCGCCCAATCTGTCGTTCTTCTTCAGCAACGGCATGGACCCGGAATACACCGTCATGGGCAGGGTGGCGCGGCGGATTTGGGCCACCGCCATGCGCTACAAATACGGCGCGAACGAGCGCAGCCAGAAGTTGAAATATCATATTCAGACCTCCGGCCGCTCGCTGCACGCGCAAGAGATGGATTTCAACGACATTCGTACCACGCTTCAGGCGTTGATTGCGATTTACGACAACTGCAACTCGCTCCATACCAACGCCTACGACGAGGCGATCACCACACCGACCGAGGAATCGGTGCGGCGGGCGATGGCGGTGCAGCTCATCATCAACAAGGAATGGGGGCTAGCCAAGAACGAGAACCCCAATCAGGGCGCGTTCATCATCGACGAGCTGACCGATCTGGTGGAAGAAGCAGTGTTGCAGGAATTCGAGCGCATCAGCGAGCGCGGCGGCGTGCTGGGCGCGATGGAAACTGGCTACCAGCGCGGCAAGATTCAGGAGGAATCCCTCTATTACGAGACCATCAAGCACGATGGCAGCTTCCCGATCATCGGCGTCAACACCTTCCGCAACCCGAATGCCCAGCACGATGAGGTGAAAATCGAGCTGGCCCGTTCCACTGAGGAGGAGAAACAAGGCCAGATCAAACGCTTGCGTGATTTTCAGGAGCGCAACGCTAAGGACAGCGGGCCGATGCTGGCACGGCTAAAACAGGCTGCGATCAACAACGAAAACCTGTTTGCAGTGCTGGTTGATGCGGTGCGCTGCTGCTCGCTGGGGCAGATTACAGGCACCTTGTTCGAGGTCGGCGGGCAGTATCGGCGGAATATGTAGATTGATGTAGGCGGCGTAATGCCGCCTTTTCACGCCTTCCCGGCGCTGAGACTTGGCGCTGGGAAGGCGCAGTTGCACGGACTGCGCCATAGCTGAAACGTCGTGCTAGGCCGCCAATTCTCGTAACACTTCAGGGTAGCGCTCGGCGACTTTAATCAATGTTCTTGCTGCACCCGATGGCTGACGCCGCCCCTGCTCCCAATCCTGCAAGGTGCGAACGGACACGCCCATCAAGGACGCAAACTGCGCCTGTGATAAACCAGCAGCCATGCGAGCGGCAATAACAGGCGAATAGACGACCGTTCCCTGACCCGCTTTCATTTCTCGAATGGACTGGAGCAAATCAGCGTGAAAATCACGTCCTTCTTCAAAGGCGTCTAGCTCCGCATCAGTCATCGGTTTAGTGGTCGAGGGCATGTTTGATCTCCAGCAATTGCTTCGCAGCCATTGAGTCCCGCTCGGACTTTGCATAGAGCAGAAGTAGCACAATTTCTCCAGCAGCGTTGTGGGTGAAGTAAATGACCCGGACGCCGCTAGATTTACCTGAGCCTGCGCGACTCCAACGCACTTTACGTAAGCCGCCTGTGCCTTGGATGACATCACCAGCCTCCGGGCTTTTAGCCAGAAAAGCCGCAAATTCACCGCGCTCGTCCTCGTACCAATAACGCGGCCAGAGTTTCGAGAACAAAGGGGTTTCAATAACGGTACGCATGAACTGAATCATACGGCTAAGCCGTATGCTCTGCAATCGCCCTTAAGGATGAGCCTAACGACCAATCTTACCCGCCGCCGGAAGCGAAGAGACCGAGGAACGAGGGAGTGAAGCTGTAGACGGTCGGGTGCAGAGCCTTGTTCTGTCGTTTGTTGGTGAGTTACGCCTCACAATGTTTTATACCAATCTGGGTCAACAATAACCTCTTCGATGACCTTGGTCGTGATTCCAAGCCCCAATTCTTTCAACTTGTCTACGAGTTGGTCGCCATCTACTAAATCAATAGGTGGAGCGCCGTCACGAATGGCCTCTTTTACGGCGTCCCTAGTGAACGTGCCCGTTGTAACAAATTAGGAGTTACGCAGTTGAAATTCTAAGTGATTGATTAATAGAAGATTTCTGTTGTCTGCTGCACAGGTCGATTTCTTTTAAAATCAGAGCGTTAGAGACCCAACTGCGTAACTCCTACAAATAATCCTTTGTCGGCACGACCAACCATTGCACCTCTGAAATCCCGTATGTCACTAGACGAAACAGCGCCCTGATACTTTTTGCATTGAAAAATTACGTGGAAACTTAGCAGCCCGTTGATTCGAGCGATCCCTTTCCCATCAATCCCGCCGTCGCCACTTCTGCCCGTAACTTCGACCTGCACGAAGCCAGATTCGCGCAGCAGCCGTTTTACAAGACGCTCAAACGCAGAAGAATCAATTTCCTGCGTCAGAATATGGTGAAGTTGCTCTCTCCAAGTCCGCACTTCTTCTGGCAGTTCTTCATCAATACTATTGCCGTCAGTTTCTTTTGACTTCCGATTTGGTCTTTCTTTTCTATCCATTTCGCGCACAGCGCGAGCAACTTCCTTGTGGTCAATTTTCTCGATGTGCCGTTTGTCTGGAGCAATTGCCCACACGCCACGACTGGAATTTTCTAAAACACCATATTTCTTCAAGTAGGTGCGCGCCCATGCAAGGCGATATTCAACCTCCGTCTGATTGCTCTTTTCAGGGTTATGCGGAACATTCAAAACCTCTTCGGGAAATTTCAGATTTTCCGTGACTTTTTCGTAAATTTCTTCAATTGAGCCAGAGCCGCCGAGTTGCTTGAGCGCTTGGAACAAAGGGTTTATGAGAAGGTCGTATGTCGGAACTTGATTCATGCTGTTTATTTGGCCAGATTTCGGCTTGGCGGGCGACAACGTGGAGGTCACCGGCGCTGCGCGTCTTTATCGCGCAGCGTCCGTGTGGACCGAAGGGTTATGCCTTGCGGCTTGGGGAGGGGCCATAGGAAAGGTCTAATCCAATGGTTCGAACCGTCGGTGGTCGTTGCAAAGGGTGTAGCTTATCGATCTCAAGTTCAGCATATGTATTCTGTTTCGGATATGGATATGTCCCTGACTTTAGCCAGTACGTTAGAAATACGCCGTAATTTGTTCCCAAACGAACCATGTATTCGGGAAGTTGGACATTAAATCCATGGACAAGCTGGACGCTATCAGCCTTCTTTGCTTCAATGGCAACCTTCCCCAAGCCTGCATTCTTGATCGGAGCCACGATATAGAAATCGAGATTTCCGCTTCCAGCTATTGGTTCGCAGGTAACTTCAAAATTTCTAGCAGTGCCATGCGAGGACAAATAGCCTGCTACAAAGCGAGAAATTTCTGGCTCATCAAGCGGGTGTGACTTATCACCATTCTTTCCCCAGGAAAATCGCTCGCAGCCATGTTTCCGGATGTCCTGCTCACAGAAGTGCAGGCAATCAAGAATGGTGGAAAACAGGTCGTCGGCATTACGGTATGACGAATTGGAGAGCAGGTTATGTGTGCGCAGAGTTCGGACTAGCTCCAGAGGTGGTGCCGTGAAAGGAGTTCGAACTGCGCGCATGTGGGCATCCATTGAGGCAGAAGTGCTTGACTCGGGCATTACGCCACACGCGATTGAATCGGTATCCCACTGCACCGCAACGTGACACTTACCAAGGCCCTTAAATTCCTCGCTGTACTGGTAGTAATCGTTCCTCCGGATGAACACCTTTCCGTCATGAATCTTTGCCTCCAATTCATAGCCAGGAAAGCTGATCTGAAAGAGCCTCAAAGAGTTACTCAAGAATCCGTCATAAGCATTGAACTCAATTGTTCCCGCAGGAGGGCAAAAGTCTGAAAACGAAATCTGGTTCTTCAGTTGAGTAAAGACCTCAAGCTTTGCAGGCCCTAGCTGGCGCGTTTCATACATAGGCATAACAAATGGTTATACGGTTTTCGCATATCTACATAAATCTGTGATTTCAGAATATAACAAATTGATATTCTTTATTTTTTACTAGAAACATAACCACAACCACAAGCCTTTTGACTCTAGAAAATTGTCGTGCGCTTCGTTTCTCCCGAAGAGGTGCGGCGGATTCTCGTTGCGCAATCAGCTAAACATTGGCAATACAGTGACGGCGTACTACGCCGCCAATTCTCGTAACACTTCAGAGTAACGCTCGGCCACCTTTGCCTGCGGCTGCATGGGCTATTTTGGAGGTTGCGGCTGATGCTCTACCCTCTCTAAAGTCGGGTCAAGACACGCCCAGCCAGGCGCACTCGCTACCCAAATATTCATGTGCGGCTTGATTGATGAGGGATCGTCCAGATTACCGGCGCGCACGACCCGGAACTGCGGCCTCGTCGCCACTTTGCCAAAAAGGTGCGAGCCGCAACTTGGACAGAATTGCCTCGTCACCTCATCACCGCTATCCGCCTTCTTCGTATATTCGGAAAGCGACCCGGAAACGACGAGATCTTCAGTACGCACGAATAGATTGACTGATCCATTCGCCGCCAGATGCTGGCAATCCCGGCACCAGCAGATACGAGCTGCAAGGGGTTCGGCGGCCAGCTTGAAACTGACTGCGCCACAGAGGCAGCGTCCTGTTCTCTCAGTCATATAAAGCACCTCGATTGGTTGAGTTAGAACTCGTGAGACGACGAATGATGATCACCTCCACACACTACGTTACCCAAGACGACAGCAAAGCTCAACTGGCAACCCAAGGGGGCAATAGAGAATCTGCGAGGACGGGAAAGCGGAAATTCTTAGCGACTGATAGTAGCTTCATCGACGTAGTTGAGCGGTGCGCAAGACGCGATCAAAAACGAGAACCTTTCGCGGTGCTGGTCGATGCGGTGCGCTGCTGCTCACTGGGGCAGATTACAGGCACTTTGTTCGAGGTCGGCGGGCAATATCGGCGCAATAGGTGATCGACCGCCGCCAGAGCCGCTCGCAATGGGCGGCGCAACGGGCGGCAAGCTAACGCTCGGCGGAGCCAGCCTCCGCCGCTTGCCCTTCCTGACGCCGCCGCAACAGCAGGCGGGAAATGTAGATACCCGCTTCAAACAGCATCCACATCGGAATCGCCAACAGCGTCTGGGAAACCACATCGGGCATCAACAACATGCCGATGATGAACGCACCGACGATGATGTAGGAGCGCTTGGCGGCCATCGCTTCGGGCGTCAAAACCCCGGTCAACGCCAGAATGACCGTAGCGACCGGCACTTCAAACGCCACCCCGAAGGCGAAAAACATCATCATCACGAAATCGAGATAACGGTTGATATCGGTCATCACCGCCACCCCTTCGGGCGCGGTGCTGGTAATGAAGGCGAAGAAGATCGGCATGATGCCAAAGTAGGCGAAGGCCATGCCGCAATAAAACAACAGCGTACTCGACAGCAACACCGGCAGCACCAGCCGCTTCTCGCGCTGATACAAGCCCGGTGCAACAAACGCCCAAATCTGATAGAGCGTCCACGGCACGGTGATGAACACCGCCAGGATCAAGGTGAACTTGAGCGGCGTCAAAAACGGCGACAGCACATCAATAGCGATCATGCTGCTTTGCGCGGGCATGTAGCGGGTCAAGGGCTTCGCCAACGCGGTATAGATCGGATTTGAGAAGGGCGACAGCACCACGAATAACAGCAGGATGCCGCTCACCATCCGAATTAAGCGGGTGCGTAATTCCAGCAGATGGCTGACGAGCGGTTGCTCGCGATCAACATTATCGGTCACGGGCTGGAATCGGCAGGCGGCGGTACAGACGGCCGGGACGATGCCGCAGGCGGTGGGCCGACTCGTTTTGGATCGTTCTTGGCCAAGTTAACCGGCGCAGGCGCTGCGGTTATAGCAACAGGCGCGGGGCTGGGGGTAGATTCAGGCAATGGTAATTCGTTCGCCACGCTGGACTGCCAATCGGGCGGTGGGCCGGGGTCATTGAATTCTGCCTGAATGTCCCGCTCCAGGGACTTCATTTGCTGGGAAAAGCCCTTCAAACCGCCAAGATCGGCCTGTTGCCGAAATGACTGCTTGAGTTCGTCCAGTTGCAACTCCCGATCCACTTCTGCCTTGACATCGGCAATCATGCGCCGGGCTTTACCGACCCATAAACCGGCGGTACGGGCCACGCCGGGCAGCTTTTCCGGGCCGACCACGATCAACGCGACCACCGCGACCAGCACCAGCTCCCAAAAACCCATTTCAAACATGGCGGGGCGATCCTGGCTGTCAGACTTTTTCCCGCTCCTTGGCCAGCGGATCGTTCACTCCCGCAGCGGTTGCCCGCTCCTGCACCACTGGCGATTCCAGTTTTTTAGGGTCCTCCTCAAGCGCGTCTGGCTTGCCGCCCTCTTTCATCGAATCCCGAAAACCGCGAATCGCGGAACCTAAATCCGAACCGAGATTGCGCAACCGGCTACCGCCGAACAGCACCAGCACGATGACCAAAATCAGAAGTAATTCCCAAATACTGAAATGCATGAGATGTGCCTCGTGTGACAAAGGGCCGATCTGAAAACCTCAGTCGGCAGGGCGGGCGGCCTTTTCGACCAGACCGGAGGTGCCGAAACGGCGCTGCAACTCGTTCAAAACGGCGTCGGGGCCAAGCCCTTGATGGGCCAGCATGACCAGGGTATGAAACCACAAATCGGCGGTTTCGCGCACCAGATGTTCGGCATCGCCGTTCTTGGCGGCTAACAGGGTTTCGGCGGCTTCCTCACCGACTTTCTTGAGGATGGCGTCCAATCCTTTGGCATACAAGCGCGCGACGTAGGAGCTATCAGGATCAGCCTGCTTGCGCCTTTCCAGGGTCGCCGCCAGCTCGCGCAGAATCTGGTCGTTCATCCGCCGTA
The DNA here is from genome assembly GCF_001051235.1 of Candidatus Competibacter denitrificans Run_A_D11. Classification (GTDB taxonomy): domain Bacteria; phylum Pseudomonadota; class Gammaproteobacteria; order Competibacterales; family Competibacteraceae; genus Competibacter_A; species Competibacter_A denitrificans. The sequence goes on from NZ_CBTJ020000001.1 coordinate 242,499, forward strand.
CATCTCGCGGGGGTCTTTCAGTACCGGGTCGGTGACCACCCATTCACCATCGCGCCATTCCTCAAAGAAACAACTCTGCCGTCCGGTATGACAGGCGATGCCACCGATTTGTTCGATTTCCAGCAGGAGCACGTCGTGGTCGCAATCCAGGCGGATGCTTTTGATTTTCTGGGTATGGCCGGAGGTTTCGCCTTTGTGCCACAGCTCTTTGCGGGAGCGCGACCAGTACACGGCCTCGCCGCATTCGGCAGTACGCCGTAATGATTCCCGATTCATCCAGGCCATCATCAGCACCCGGCCTGTACCAGCGTCCTGCGCGATGGCGGGCACCAGGCCATCCGCCGTCCATTTGATTCGATCCAACCAGTTATCAGCCATGAAACCTCTCGTCTGAAATCAGATGCAGTTTTTTATAATGCGTTCGTACTCATCATGAGCGCCGATCCAAACCCAAGCCTAATCGTCCCCATCTTCGACAGCCAAGGCCCGGTGGGTACTGCCAACCCGAACCGACCACAGCTTGCCGACTTTCTTGAAATGTAAAGACGGATGCAGAGGGTCGATTTGAGCCGTGCAAAGTTCTTGGCGGCCGTCTCTTGAACTGATACCGGCAATTGCTCCAAGCACTTCCAGAAACGTGCTGTCGTTCGGTGCACTCAAAGCTCCCGCAACGTTCCTCGCACTTTCTCCGCCAGCGCCTCGTCAATCAAAAAATCCAACTTCCCCGCCGCCGCATCGGCTTCAATTTGCCGATCCCATAACGCCCAATCCCTTTCGGTAAACCAGTCTCTCAGCCGGGCATATTGCTCTGGAGGGAGCGACTCGATCACAGCCTGAATGTCCGCTATCTCCACGCTCCCACCCCCGGATTTTTACAGTCTCACTTCAATACCGCGCGCCTGCATGTGGCGCTTGGCCTGTTCGATGGTGTATTCGGCGAAATGGAAGATGCTGGCCGCCAACACGGCGTCCGCTTTACCCAAGAGGATGCCTTCCGCCAGATGATCGAGCGTACCGACCCCGCCGGAAGCAATCACCGGAATGCTCACCGCTTCGCTGATAGCGCGGGTTAATTCCAGGTTGAAGCCGCGCTTGGTGCCATCCCGATCCATGCTGGTCAGCAGGATTTCACCCGCGCCGTAGGCGTTCATCCGCCGCGCCCACGCCACCGCGTCGATGCCGGTCGGCTTGCGCCCGCCGTGGGTGAAGATTTCCCAACGCGGGGTTTCACCGTCTTGATGCACAGCTTTGGCGTCGATGGCCACCACAATGCACTGATTGCCGAAGCGTTCGGCGGCCTCGCGCACAAATTCCGGCCGAGCGATGGCGGCGGTATTGATCGAGACTTTATCGGCTCCAGCGTTCAACATTCGCCGCACATCGTCCAGAGTGCGAATGCCGCCGCCGACCGTTAGCGGAATAAAGACCTGGCTGGCGACCTGCTCGACCACATGCACCATCGTTTCGCGGTCGTCGGAACTGGCGGTGATATCGAGAAAGGTGATTTCATCCGCGCCCTGCTGGTCGTAGCGGCGGGCGATTTCCACAGGGTCGCCGGCATCGCGGATTTCCACGAACTTGACGCCCTTGACCACCCGGCCACGATCCACATCCAGGCAGGGAATAATGCGTTTGGCCAGCCCCATCAGCCACTCCCCTCGGCCGCCTCGGCAATTTGCTGGGCGGCGGCCAGATCAATCGCGCCATCGTACAGCGCCCGGCCGATGATCGCGCCCATGATGCCTTCCTTCTCAACCGCGCACAGCGCCCGCACATCATCCAGGGTACTGACGCCGCCGGATGCGATCACCGGAATCGAGATAGCTTGCGCCAGCCGCACCGTGGCTTCGACATTGACACCCTGCATCATGCCATCGCGGCTAATGTCGGTGTAGACGATAGCCTCCACCCCATAGCGCTCGAAGGTTTGCGCCAAATCAATGACGTTATGCTTGGACAATTTCGACCAGCCACTCACCGCAACGCGCCCCTCCTTGGCATCCAGGCCGACGATGATATGACCGGCATAGCCGACGCAAAGATCGCTGACGAAATGGGGGTCCTGTACCGCCTTGGTGCCGATGATGACGAACTCGACACCGGCATCTAAATAGGTCTCCACGGTTTCCTCTTCGCGGATGCCGCCGCCCACCTGGATCGGCACCTCTGGAAAGGCTTCGGCGATGCGGCGGATCACCTGGGCGTTGACCGGCTGACCGGCGAAAGCGCCGTTCAAATCCACCAGGTGCAAGCGGCGGGCGCCCGCTTCCACCCAGCGGCCAGCCATCGCCACCGGATCATCCGAAAACACCGTGGAATCTTCCATGCGCCCCTGGCGTAGCCGGACGCACTTACCATCCTTCAAATCAATCGCGGGTATCAGCAACATAGCGGTTCTTCCAGCAACGCACCTGTCAGGGTCGGAGGTTGTTAAGGGTTCCAATCCGCGAAATTCGCAAGCAACCGCAGTCCCGCCTGGGCGCTCTTTTCTGGATGAAATTGCACAGCGAAAATATTGTCGCGGGCGATGGCGGACGCGAAATTGAAGCCATACCAGGTCTCGCCCACCACCAACGACGGTTCCGCCGACTGGAGATAATAACTATGGACGAAATAAAAGCGGCTGTCTTGCGAAATCCCTTGCCAAAGTGGGTGATTGCCGATTTGGTGGACTTGATTCCAGCCCATGTGCGGGACTTTGAGCCGCTCGCCGGTCTGCGGATCGCATAACTCGCCAAACCACACCACCCGACCGGGCAGCACATTCAGGCACTCGACGCCGCCGTTTTCCTCGCTAAACGCCAATAAGGCCTGCGGCCCCAGACACAAGCCGAGAAACGGTTTGTTGAGCGCGGCTTCCCGCACCACCTCCGTTAAATTCCAGTGCGCCAATTCCCGCATACAATCACGAATCGAACCCTGGCCGGGAAAGACCACCCGGTCGGCGCGCAAGATATCGTCCCGCTGCTGGGTAACCAGCACCTGAGCCTGCGGAGCGACCTGCTCCAGCGCTTTAGCAACCGAACGCAGATTGCCCATGCCGTAATCGATGATCGCAATGGTGCTCATGCAAAGGACTCGTGGCGGGAAGAGATAAGCGAAAAGGCGCGGCGTTACAAGCTGCCCTTGGTGGAAGGAATACCCACGGCGCGGGGATCGGCTTCGACTGCCATCCGCAGCGCGCGTCCGAACGCCTTGAACACGGTTTCAACGATATGATGGGCGTTACGGCCGCGCAAATTGTCGATGTGCAGCGTGACCAGCGCGTGGTTGACGAAGCCCTGGAAAAATTCCCGAAACAAATCGACATCGAAGTCGCCGATACGGGCGCGGGGCAATTCAACCGCATACTCCAGACCCGGCCGCCCAGAACAGTCGAGCGCCACCCGCGACAGGGCTTCATCCAACGGCACATAGGCATGACCGTAACGGCGAATCCCGCGTTTATCGCCCAACGCCTGCTTGACTGCTTGGCCCAGGGTAATGCCGATGTCCTCGACGGTATGATGGGCGTCGATATGCAAATCGCCCTGGGCTTCGATCTCAAGATCAATCAGGCCATGTCGGGCGATCTGATCGAGCATGTGGTCGAGAAAAGGCAGGCCACTAGCAAGTTTGGCGTTTCCAGCACCGTCCAAATTGACTTGAACCTGAATCCGGGTTTCCAGGGTATCGCGCTGGACTGTTGCGATGCGTGCCGACATGCGATTTTGCTATACCCAACTGTAACGAAGAAAGCATTTTACCTATTTTGCGGTTGAGTATACCGCCATCCCACCGGACGTTGGGGCATAAAACGGTCGATTTTGGCAAAATCGGAAATGGAGAGGCCCAAAAACAGCTCGGCGCCTTTCGGCGCCGATCCGGCAGAATCCGCCAATTAATTTTCCGTAATCAAATCGCCGGGCGTGGGCGGCAACTGCGGCAAGGTCTGTTTCGGAAACTCGCCGTTGAGCGCATCCAGAAAAGCGACGATATCCTTCACTTCGTCGTCTTTCAGATCCTTGTTAAGTTGGGTTTTGGCCATCACCTTGACCGCTTCATCTAAGCTTTTGAGGGAACCATTGTGAAAATACGGTGCGGTGTAGGCCAGATTGCGCAGCGTTTGCACCCGATACATCTGCTTGTCTTCGGGTTTGTTGGTGACAGCGGCGCGACCCTGATCTTCGAGTAATCGGTACTGCGTATCGTAGACGCTACCAGGGAAGGTAGGGAATTTCATGAAGAAGCCCTGACCCATCGGCATATTTTGTGAGCCGTTGAACGCCGGGCCGGAATGGCAAGCCGTGCAGCCGGTCTTGGCAAAGGTATCCATACCCCGTACCTGCTGCTCGGTCATCGCTTTCTTATCGCCTTTGACGTAGCGATCATAAGCACTGTTTGGGGTGATCAGGGTCCGTTCGTAAGCGGCGATGGCCTTGGCGGCATTGTCCATGTTCACCACATCGCCCTTGCCAAACGCCGCTTCAAAATGGGCCTGATAGCCCGGAATCTTCTTGATACGGCCTACGGTGGCATCCAGGTCTTTCATACCCATTTCGATGGCATTGACCGGCGGCCCCTTCGCCTGCTCTTCCAGCGAAGGCGCGCGACCATCCCAAAACTGGGCCGAGTTAAAAGCCGCATTCCAGACGGTAGGCGCATTGCGGCCACCGACCTGGCCATGGACGCCGATGGACGTGGGCCGGTGATCATCACCGCCTTCCGTCACATTGTGGCAAGAAAAACACGAGATACTACCGGTCGATGAGAAGCGGGGGTCGAAAAACAGCATCTTGCCTAAGGTGACCTTAGCCTCGGTCGTCGGGTTATCCGACGGCGCCGGCGCGGTCTCCGGCAAGGCTTGCCATTGTCCGTCAGCGGCAATGGCTGAACCCGCCAAAGCCAGCATACCCACCATCAAGGGAATACAGCGCGTTTTCATGACTCTCCCCTTAGCTTGTATTGAGAGCATAAGTATCAGCGCCGAACCTTAATTCAAGATTAAAATTCCCTCTTAGGGCGTCGTGGCCGGGGCAGGACACGCAGCACAACTCCCGGTACTCTCACAAGCGGCAGCTGGCTTACTTTCCTTAGGCGCGGCATCTTCCTTGGCGAGGTTTTTTTGAGTGCTACCGCCCTTGAAATCGGTTTCGTACCAACCGCCACCCTTGAGCCGGAATCCGACCACCGAGATTAATTTTTTCAGCGCGGGCTTACCGCAAGTCGGGCAGTCACTCAATTCGGGATCGCTTAGTTTTTGCATCACTTCCAACTCGTGATCGCAAGACTGACAGCGGTACTCGTAAATCGGCATGGCGCACCTCAGCAAAAGAGAAAATAATTGAAAACCACAAGGGGATTGTATGGGGATAGCGGGTTAGCTTTTCAAGCCTTTCCGCAGCAGCAACCCAATTGCAGTTAAACTAGACGGTATGTCATCACTTTATCGCTCCTTTTTCATTCTTCTGCTGGTCTTAGGGATCAGCGCCTGCGATTCCGCCGACGAGCGCACCACTCGGGTCGAGTTTTGGGCCATGGGTCAAGAAGGTGAACGGGTACGGGCCTTGCTGCCGGAATTTGAGCGCCGCCATCCCAGTATTCGGGTACGGGTCCAGCAAATTCCCTGGAGCGCGGCTCACGAAAAACTGCTCACCGCTTATGCCGGCGACGCCATGCCCGACGCCTTCCAGCTTGGTAACACCTGGATTCCCGAATTCGTCGCGTTACGGGCTATTGAGCCGCTAGACGAGCGCCTGCGGGCATGGCCTAGCACCGCCCTGGCCGATTATTTTCCTGGAATTCTGGCCACTAACCGGCTCAACGATCAACTTTACGCGCTGCCCTGGTATGTGGATACCCGGTTATTTTTCTACCGGAGCGACTTGCTCGCCACGGCTGGTTTTGCGGACCCGCCGACCACCTGGGAACATTGGCTTAAAGCACTGCACGCGCTCAAGGGAGCGGCTGATGCGGGGCGCTACGCCATTCTGCTGCCGATCAACGAATGGCAACTGCCGGTTATCCTGGCCTTACAACGCGGTGCCACCCTGCTGCGCGACCGCTATCAATATGCTGACTTTCAGAACCCGTTATTTCGTGAAGCCTTTACAACCTATTTAAGCTTGTTCGAGCAGGGCTTGGCCGCACCGGTCAGCAACACCCAAATGGCTAATCTTTATCAGGAATTCGCCAAAGGCACGTTTGCGGTCTATGTCAGCGGGCCGTGGAATATCGGTGAGTTCGCCCGGCGGCTGCCTGCCGAACTGCAACCCCACTGGAATACAGCGCCGTTGCCGGTTTCCGACAAGGTTCCGCTGAGCGCGCAGACAGAGGGTTTGGCAGTGAAAGGCGTTGGCATCTCGCTGGCCGGTGGCGCCAGCCTCGCCCTGAGCCGCACCTCACCCCGGCGAGAAGCCGCCTGGAAATTACTGGAATTTCTGGCTGAACCAGCACAACAAGCGCATTTTTATCAACTGACCGGTGACCTGCCAGCCCGGCAATCGGCCTGGAATGATCCGGCGTTGACCGGCAACCGCTACGCCCAGGCGTTCCGCCAGCAACTGCAACAGGTGCAAGCCACGCCGCCGATTCCCGAATGGGAGCGAATCGCCAACCGCATCGCCTATTACGCCGAGTTGGCGGTTCGCCGCGAGATGACGGCGGATGCGGCTCTCGCCGCGCTGGATCGGGATGTGGATCGAATATTGGAAAAACGGCGCTGGCTACTGGCGCGCGGAGTGGTTCCATGATCAGTGCCGAACGTCATGCCGCCCTGAGTGCGTGGGTTTTTCTATCGCCGGCGTTGCTGCTGATCGCCGTGTTCTTCTTCCTGCCGGTACTGGCCGCTCTCTTGCTAAGTTTCACCGATTTCGACATCTACGCCCTGGGCGATCTAAACCGCTTGCGTTTCGTTGGCTTAGCTAATTATGGGCAACTGTTGCAAAGCCCCCTGTTTTGGACTGCGCTCGGCAATACGCTTTATTTCGTGGTGGTCGGCGGCCCGTTGTCCGTTGCGGTATCGCTGGGCGCTGCCTTATTAGTCAACTCACACCTGACCCGCTTTCCTGGCCTGTTCCGCACTGCGTTCTTTCTACCGGTCGTTACCACGCTGGTCGCGGTGGCGATGGTATGGCGCTACCTCTATCACCCGCGCTATGGCTTGATGAATTATGGCCTGAGCTGGCTTGGTATCGAACCTATCGATTGGCTGGGCGATCCGGTCTGGGCCATGCCGGCGATCATCCTGATGGCGGTGTGGAAAAATTTCGGCTTCAACATGATCATCTTCATCGCCGGCTTGCAGAATATCCCACCCCAGCTTTACGAAGCCGCGCGGATTGACGGCGCCAGCGCCTGGCGGCAATTCCGTTACATCACTCTGCCCTTGCTGGGACCCACGTTTCTGTTCGTGGCGTTGATGACCATGATCGGTTATTTTCAGGTGTTTGCCGAACCGTATGTGATGACGCAGGGCGGCCCAGCCAATCGTACCGTCAGCGTCGTGCTGCTGATGTATGAAGAAGGCTTCCGCTGGTGGAATATCGGTTATGCGTCAGCCGCCGCCTTTGTGCTGTTCGCGCTGATTCTAGCCGTCACGGTTTTGCAGTTAAAATGGCGCCGCCGTAGCGCCATGGGCCTTTGATCGCTTTGAGCCTATCCGGGACTGACGCTTTGTCGTGGGTTGCGCTCAACGAGTCAGTTCAAATAGTTGCTGAGTGAATTTAGTTAAAATTGAGGAAAAATCAACATGATAAAGCCAGTCTTACTCACATTGCTCTGTACCGCGTGGCTACCGTTGTCCGCCCAGGCGGCAAGCTTTGGTTGTCTTGATGTCGATACTGAAGTTGAGAGCGCGATCTGCGCTGATCCCGACCTGAATCGCATGGATGAGGATTTGGCCGAACAGTACCAGGATTTACTACGCGAGTTATCGCCGCGCGAAGCGAGAAAACTTCGGCAGGAGCAACGCTCTTGGCTAAGGGCACGGGACAGTTGTGGCGACGATGTGCGCTGTCTGCGCGCCCGTTACGAAGAGCGCAGCGCCCGCCTGGATCGGTACTGAGAGTGGCTATTACGACTTTTGCGTCTGGGGTATTTGCTAACTTTTCGGAATGTTTTCAATGGTTGATCTGACTGTCTATTTCAAAAAACCCATCGACTGGGCCAATGTGCTTTACATCCATTTCTGGGACACTCGCCCCCATGCTCCCATCATTGATTGGCCGGGTGTGCTGATGACTGAGCAGAAAAACCATTGGTTCGCCTATCGCTTTATGGGGGTCACCAGCACGCGCTTGTTGTTCCATGATGGGCATGGACGTCAGACCAGCGACTTACAGCGGGATCATCCGGGCTGGTATACCCTTGACGGGGGCTGGTTCGACCAAAACCCGGACGACGCCCCCAGCGCGGTCGAAGCGGAAGCCTGACCGCCATTGAGACTCCGCAGCGACCCCTCGCTCTCAGGCAGGGATGGCGATATGGCCCGGCATCGGCGCTGTTTCGCCGCTAAATCCCTCACGAATGTAGCCAGCCAAACATTCGGCCACCGCTGAAACTGTACTGCCTCGATGCAGGGTGATGGTGGCCGAAGGTAACAGCGGCAAACCTTCCTCGCTGCCCAGCGACCGCACCCCGCTCGGCAGCACGCTCCGGCTGAGCACCGTCACCGCCAGACCCGCCGTGACCGCCGCCAGAATGCCGCTGATACTGGCGCTGGTATAGGCAATCCGATACGGCTTGCCGATCTGATTCAGGCTGGCCACGGCCCATTCCCGAAACGCGCAACCGGGTTGAAACAGCGCCAACGGCAGCGGTTCTGCTTCATACGCCAGATGCCGTTCGGCGGCTGCCCACACCACCGGTTCACGGCGCAATACCTCACCGGTTTCCATCCCCGGCCGACAGGTGATCAGCGCCAGATCGAGCCGATCTTCCGCCAGCATCCGGCGCAAGTTCACGCTGGGTTCGCAATTGACCTCGACCTGCACTCGCGGAAACGCGCGGGCGAAGCGCGCCAGAATTTCCGGCAAGAAGCGATCCACGTAATCATCCGGGGTGCCAATCCGCACCAAACCGAATAAATCCGGCCGGGTCAGCGCCGCAACGGCTTCATCGTGCAGTTTCAACAAGCGCCGCGCATAGCCCAGCAGGGCCTCACCGTCCGGCGCCAGGCGCACGCCGCGCCCATCGCGCTCAAACAACACCCGATCCAGAGTTTCTTCCAAGCGCCGCACCTGCATAGAAACCGCCGATTGGGTGCGATGCACTTGTTTGGCGGCCTGGGTGAAACCCCCGGCATCGACAATAGTAACGAAGGTGCGTAGCAAATCAGGGTCTAGTTGGAGGGTCATCAGCGCGGCTCCTATTCATTCCTATAATTCATGGATCATATCAAATTTATTCGTTTTATAAATGAATTAATCGTCCCCATACTCAGTGGCATTGATGACTTGAATGAGGATAAGGCCATGTTGCACCGTGCCACCCTGGATTTGAAATGGACGAGTGAACGCCCGTGGCGGGTTGACGTTCTGCTGACCCGTGCCTGGGCACAATTGCGCCATTGGCGGGCCATTTATCGCCAGCGCCGCGCCCTGCTGGGTCTTAGCGATCATCTGCTAAAAGACATCGGCATCAGTCGGGTGGATGCGCTTCAGGAGGGCAATAAGCCGTTCTGGCGCTCGTGAGGGCACGGGCACTGTCAGCTTGGAGTGAGAGAGCGCATCATAAGGTGAGTGCTGCGGCCATCATCTCGATTGTGGCCTATGCTTCTCAAGGTTTGATGCTCTTTCCACTCCGCCTGGATGTTTGGCCATGCCCGAATTGATTGTCCATTTCCACAAACCGGCCGATTGGGCCGATACTGTTTATATCCATTACTGGAACAGCTACCCTCACGCCCAGGGGTCCGCGTGGCCGGGCGTTGCGATGACGGCGGAAGCCGATGGCTGGTTCAGTTATCGGCTGGTGGGTGTGCAGTCCGCCAATCTGGTCTTCAACGACCAGCACGGCGCGCAAACCGCCGATCTGTGGCGCGAGCGCAGCGGCTATTACGCCAATGGTCAATGGCACGATAGCCCAAGCGCCGCCGCAACCAGCACGGTGGCGGCGCATCAGCCCCCAGCCCGCGAAGCCGCGCCCACCCCGTCAACCCGCTATCCGGTTACGCCCACCGGCAACGATTTCCGCGAAGAAACCATTTATTTCTTGCTGACGGCCCGTTTTTACGAAGGCGATCCCAGCATCAGCTTCTTCTGCCGCGACCGTCTCAAGTTCAACCGCGAAACCGGCCAACCGGAAGACCCGCACTGGCGCGGCGATTTCAAGGGACTGATCCAGCGGCTCGATTACATCCGCGATCTCGGTTTTACCGCGATCTGGATCACCCCACCGGTGGAAAATCGTAGCGGCCTGGATTATCACGGCTACCACGCCTACGACTGGACCCGGATCGATCCCCGCCTGGAATCGCCGGACGCGACCTACCAGAATCTGATCGACGAAGCCCACCAGCGCGGCATCAAGATCATTCAGGACGTGGTGGTCAACCATTCCTGCCAGTACGGCATTCGCGGCAAGGTGCATATCGACCATCTGCCGATCAAATACTACGTGCCGCAAGGCTCGGAGCAGGGCCGGGTCAACCACGGGCCGTATCAGGGCAGCCTCGGCAATTACGCTTGGCCGAATCGGGACGACATCGACAACCCGGTCGCACCGGACTGGTATAAGGAGCGTCATCACCGTGACCCGGACGGTGTGGAACCGCTGGTCGATCCCAAAACCGGCGAGACGGTACCCAAGCCCGGCTACAACCCCGGCCGCTTCTTCGGCATCGACGCCAACAACCTCGATCCCGAATGGTACATGCAGCACGGCTTTATCTGCGGCGGCGACTGGGAAAGCGCGGCGGTGCAGTTGAAACACATCGCCGGCGATTGCATCAACCTCGCCACCGAGCGTCAGAACGTCAAGGATTATCTGATCGGCTCGATCAACCGCTATCTGGACATGGGCGTGGACGCGCTGCGCATCGACACGGTGAAACACGTCCCGCGCGACAATCTGCTGGAATATGTCAACGCCTGGAAGGCGCACAAACCGGGCTTATTCGTGTTCGGCGAGAATCTGGTCAAGGGCTACGGTTTTGGCGATCTGGGCCACGGCGACAACGGCCCGTCCTTCATTCGGCCCTGGTGGTATACCCGGCTCGGCCACGACCCGCGCGATCCCAATTCCGGCGGCGATTCCGGCTTTGCGGTGCTGGATTTCGGCTTGTTCTCCACCTTCCGCGACAACCTGAGCCGGGGCAGTTTCGGCGGCGTCAAGGCCGTGCTGGATATGGACTGGATTTTCGGCGATCCCTCGACCCTGGTGACTTTCCTGCAAAATCACGATGTCGGCCCGGACAACGACTTCCGCTTCCGCTTCAAGGGCGAGCAGTGGATGGCGGCGGCGGCCTACAATCTGCTATGGACGGCGCGCGGTATTCCCTGCCTGTATTACGGCGAGGAAATCGAGTTCATGAAGGGTGCGCCGCAGGACGTGATCAGCAACGACGACACCCTGGACACGACCGGCCGCGCCTACTTTGGCGATCATCTGACCAACGAGCGCATTGGCCAGACCCAGAGCAACCCGCTCTATCAGCACATCAAACGGCTCAATCAAATCCGTCGCGCCATCCCCACCTTGCAAAAAGGGCCGATGAGCCATGTCAATGAATGGGGCAGCGGCCTTAGCTTCGTGCGCGATTTCAACAACGGGGAAAGCTATGCGGTGGTGGGTCTGACCATCGGCGGCGGACAGGACATTAGCGTCGGCGGCATCCACAACGGCCATTACCGTGATGCGGTGACGGGGAATGAAATTACCGTGCATCACGGCCAAATCTCGTTCCACGTCCAGGGCAATTCCGCCGGGATTTATGTACTCGACGGGCCGGGTAAGATCGGCGTGGATGGGGCGTATTTGCGCTAAACCACGCCAGCGGAACCTTGGTAGCGGCGAACGGCAAACTGGCCGGTTGCCGTCATCAGGGAACCGCCGGGCTTTATAGAGAACACTGGAGAGGCTGAGGCGATTGCCTATCGCCGCTCGGAGGAGGCAACCACATGCCCGATACTTTGCTTTCAGGAAAGCGCGTGCTGATCACCCACGCCGATTTATTCATGGGACCGGTGCTGTGTGAAGTTTTCGCCAAGCACGGCGCGACGGTCATCGCCAGTAACGATCCGCTGACCGGGGAAGACACGCCTGCCGCGCTGGTGGCCGAATCCGGCCCTTTGGATGCGCTCGTTGCCAATCTGGCTATTGCCGCGCCCACGACCCTGACGACCGAGGTCACCGAGCAAGAATGGCAGGAGACCTTTGGCGCGCTTGTCCATCCGCTGGCGCGGCTGTGTCGAGCGGTATTGCCCGGCATGATCGAAAAGCGGGCCGGTAAGATCGTGGTGATGGGCAGCGCCTCGGCTCTGCGCGGCATCAAGCGCACCTCAACCTACAGTGCGGCGCGTGGCGCGCAACTCGCCTACGTCCAGGCCGTTGGCGTCGAAGTCGCGCCCTACAATATTCAGGTCAATGCCATCGCCCAGAATTTCGTGGACAATCCCACCTATTTCCCGGCCGATGTTCAGGCCAATCCCCGCTTCCAGGAGCGCCTGAAACGCGAAGTGCCGTTGGGGCGCTTGGTGAGCGCCAAAGAAGATGCGGAGTTCGCCGCCTATCTCTGTAGTGAAAACGCCAATTGTTTTGTAGGTCAGGTCTTTCCGGTTTGCGGCGGCTGGGTGACACGTTAGTGAAAGCAAGCCCGTCACACTTTCCGCACCGGGCCGGGATACCGCGCCACTAAAGCGTCCGATGTCAACAGGGTAATGCCCTCGACCGTGGCCTGCGCGATCAGGAGGCGGTCGAACGGGTCCCGGTGGAGGGCGGGCAAACTGTCGATGGCGACCGCGTGTTGGCTGCTGATCGGCAACTCGTGATAACCGTTGTCCAGTAGCCCCCGACGCAGCAATCGCGCGTCGACTCGAAAATCGTCACGTCCAAGACCGTGTTTGATGGCGATTTCCCATACGCTGGCCGCGCTGAAAAACACCGTGTTCTCGGCCGCGCCGATCAAGGCCCGCGCCTTCACCGACAAACGGTTGGGATCGCCCGCCGCCCACAGCAGCAGGTGCGTGTCCAGCAACAGTTTCACGCCTCGCCGCCGAAAAGCCGCTCGATTTCGGAACGACCCATTTGGTCGAAATCCTCTGGCGCGTCAATCTGACCCGCCATGAAACCCAGCCGTTGCCGCTGCCCGCTTTCCGGTGCGTCCAACGCCATGACCTTGACCAACGGCTTGCCCGCCTTGGCGATGACAAAGGGTTCACCTTTGGCCGCCTGCTCTACAAGTCGGGAAAGTTGGGTTTTTGCTTCGTGAATGTTGATCGTCCGCATGAAAAACTCCGATAGACTAAACCAGTTTAGTTTAGTCGATCAGGGTCAGGCGCGGCAAACCCCTATGGTAAGAAACGGGAGCGAGAACTACCCTCTGCGAGAATCACGTTTACGGCATCACATCCTCGCTTCGCAGATGGGACTCTAACGATTGCGGCCCCGGTTCGCCCAGCGGTTCGTTGACGAACAGCGGACAGGGCCGTTCGCTGGACTGCCAAAGGTCGGTGAATTCCTTCCAATGCGGGTTTTTTTCCTGACCCGCTTCCAGATAATTCAGTAAATTCTGCACGCTGGCATTGTGGCCCCGCGCGCTCAGGCGGGTACTTAAATGCGCCCAGCGCAGATACAGAACGTAGGTATTCAGTACGTCGCCTTCGCAATAACGATTGATGGCGGGATAATCGCCAGCGGCCACTAAATCCATTACTTCCGCACCGTGGCCATTCCATTTTCCCGGCAGCCCCAAAGCTTGCGCGGCCTCATCCAAGCCCAAACGCGGTGACGCGCCGTAATCGCAGAGCACATCCATCAAATCGCAATGCCACTCGGTTTGAAAGCGGTAGTCATAGCCAAAGCGCGGATCGGTGCGATGCCAGTTGTACGCGGTCAGGCCGTGAATCAGCGAGCGTTGCTTGAGGACAGCCGCATCGAAACCCCGCCCGTTCCACGTCACCACGCGGGGCCGGTTGCGATCCACCATCTGCCAGAAGCCCGCCAGAATCTCCCGCTCTCCCCGGTCGGCGATGCTGGCTGATCCCACTTTACGGATGCTGTAACGCTCGCTTTGACCGTCGCGGTCGATGCGCGCCAATAGAAAGCCGAGCGTGATGATTTCGTGCTGGATCGGCTTCGGAAAGGCGGCCGGGTCCCGATCTGCGGGCAAGATGATTGCATCAGGACGTGTTTCAAGATCGATGACGAGCAGATGGAGCGGACTAGCCATTGCGTTGGGTTACCGTCGTGGTGAGATTAAATAACCGGCTCTTTTCATTCAGAAAATCAATTATTCATCCAATGATCGCAGTTCCACATTTCGTTAGCAATCAGGAAATTATCCATGTCAGAAAAATCTTCCGTTTTTCTCGCTCACGTCCGACAAGACAGCAATGGGCAATGGGTAGAGCATCTTCTGGACGAGCATCTACACGGCGTTGCGGCGCTGGCCGAATCGTTCGCCGTCACTTTCAAAGCCGGTGATTGGGCCAGGCTGGCGGGCTTGTGGCACGACCTCGGTAAATATCGCACGACGTTCCAGCGCTATATTCGCGGTGCGTCCGGCTACGACGCGCATATCGAAACCGCACTCGGTAAGGTCGATCATTCCACGGCGGGCGCGCTGTACGCCATGCAGCGAATGAAAGGCTTGGGCCGGATTCTGGCCTACCTGATTGCCGGACATCATGCCGGATTACCGGATTGGCAAAGCGCCGAAGCCCCGGCCTCCAGTCTGGCCAATCGCTTGAACCAAGCCGATTTGCTGGCCGATGCGCTAGCTGCCGCGCCGCCCACCGACATTCTCAACGCGCCCTTACCAACCTCCAATCCCGGTGGCGAACGCGATCATGCCCTGTGGATCAGGTTGCTGTTTTCCTGCTTGGTGGATGCCGATTTTCTCGACACCGAACAGTTCATGACGCCCGACAAAACCGCGCAGCGGGGTCGCTATCCCACGCTCGCGGAATTGGAGCCGCGCTTTGCAGCATACATGACGGGGTTGACCGCCAAAACGGACGCCACCGCCGTCAACCGGATGCGGGCGCTGGTGCTGGAACGCTGCCGCAATGCCGCCGAACAGTCGCCGGGGTTGTTTTCGCTGACGGTTCCCACCGGCGGCGGCAAGACATTGGCGTCGCTGGCTTTCGCCCTGCGTCACGCCCGCCAGCACGGCAAGCGCCGGATTCTCTACGTCATCCCCTACACCAGCATCATCGAGCAGACGGCGGATGTGTTTCGCACCGCGTTTGACGCTGACGCCGTGCTCGAACACCACAGCAATTTCGAAACCGAGCATGAAACGCCGCGTAGTCGGCTGGCCTGTGAGAACTGGGATGCGCCGTTGATCGTGACCACGAGCGTGCAATTTTTCGAGTCGCTTTTCGCCAACCGTCCCAGCCGAACCCGCAAATTGCATAACATCCTCGACAGCGTGGTGATTCTGGACGAAGCGCAATTGCTACCGCCGGATTTTTTGACGCCCATTCTCCGAACAATCCGCGAATTGAGCCGCTATTACGGCGTCAGTTTCGTGCTTTGCACTGCTACGCAGCCAGACCTTTCCTCACGGCATGGCTTTGATTTTTCTCTGAAAGGGCTGGATGACGTGCGTGAGATCGTCGGTGATGCAGCGGCAGTACATGAACTGCATGACAGCTTGCGCCGGGTGGAATTGACCCTACCGGCTGATTTCCAAACGCCGATCACCTGGGAAACGCTCGCCGCCGAATTGCAAACGCATTATCGCGTGCTGTGCATCGTGGATCGACGCGACGACGCGCGCGTTCTGCATGGCTTATTGCCACCCGATACCGTGCATCTCTCTGGCCTGATGTGCGGCCAACACCGCTCCGATGTGATTGCCGAGATCAAACAGCGGTTGAGAAATCCCAATGCGCCACTGCGAGTGATCAGCACCCAATTGGTGGAAGCCGGTGTCGATTTGGATTTCCCCGTCGTTTACCGGGCGCTGGCAGGCTTGGATTCCATCGCCCAAGCGGCAGGACGTTGCAATCGTGAAGGGCGTTGTTTCAATTTGGGACAAGTGGTGGTGTTTGTGCCGCCAACCGAGCCGCCCAAGGGCCATTTGCGCCAAGCTTGCCAAGCAGGGCGGCAGATATTGCAGCGGCGTCCGCCGGACCCGTTAGACCCCGCGCTGTTCACCGAGTATTTCCAAAGCCTGTATTGGCAAAAAGGAGTAGAACAACTTGATAGCAAAGGAATACAGCCGCTCCTGAAGAACAACCAGCGCTTTGAATTCAGCTTTCGCACCGCCGCCGAACGCTTTCAACTCATCCCAGAAATTCAAGCGCCGATCATCGTCCAGTATGGCGATAACGAGCGACTGCTGGCCCAACTGGCCCGCTCCGGCGATGGCTTGGAACGAAAGCTGCTGCGTCAACTGCAACGATATGTGGTGAATATCCCGCGTCGGGTTCATCAGCGGCTACTGGCCGAAGGCGCCATTGCCGAACGACAGCCCGGCGTGTATGTCCAGGTTGCGCCGCTTTACGATTCGGTGCTCGGTTTACGGGTCGATAACACACCAATAGCCCATTACGCGCCGGACGATCTGATTACTTAACAGGGGGATGGAAGGATGTCGGCTAACTCGGTTTGCTTGCAGGTGTGGGGCGATTACGCCTGTTTTACCCGCCCGGAAATGAAGGTCGAGCGGGTTTCCTACGATGTGATGACGCCCTCCGCCGCCCGTGGCGTGCTGGAGGCGATTTTCTGGAAGCCGCAAATCCTCTGGCGCATCACGCAAATTGATGTCCTCAAGCCGATTCGCTGGGCCTCGGTGCGACGTAACGAGGTTGCTAATGTGATCTCGGCCGACAACGTAAAAACCGCTATGAAGCGCGGCCAAGGGACGCTCGGTTTGTATGTGGAAGAAGACCGGCAGCAACGCGCCGCCCTGTTGTTACGTGAGGTGGCGTATCGGATTCATGCCCGATTTGAGTTGACCGCCCACGCTGGCCCTGACGATACCCCCGCCAAATACGCGGCCATCTTCCGCCGCCGCGCCGAAAAAGGCCAATGCTTCAACCAACCCTATCTCGGTTGCCGAGAGTTTTCGGCGGCGTTTGCCTGGGCGGATACCGCAGAACCGGAACCAGTACCCATTCCTGAAACCCGCGATCTGGGTTGGATGCTATACGACTTGGAGTATGGCGGCACTGAACCCACCCCCTGCTTTTTCCGCGCTCAATTGGATAACGGCACTCTGCGGATACCGGCTTGGGACAGCGAGGAGATCGCCCGATGATTTTGCAAGCCCTTTGCGATTATTACCAACGGCAACAGGAACAGTTACCGCCGCCCGGCTTCGAGCGCAAGGCCATTCCTTTCATCATCATTCTAGATCAAGATGGTAAATTTTTGGGTATAGAGGATACACGTAATGGTAATAACAAATGGGATAAAGGGCGATTATTTAAGGTACCACAGGGAGCAGTAAACCGCACTGCAGGTATTGAACCGAACCTCTTATGGGATAGGGCAGACTATGCGCTTGGTATAGTGACTGAATCTCGAATTTCTAAATTACAGGGTGCAAAAAAGAAAAAAGAAGAAGATCAAATACCGCGTCGGCACCAAGCATTTATTCAGCGTATTAGAAATACCTTTCCTGATCCAATTATTGATGAAGGAGTAAAAGCAGTACTCGCTTTTCTAGATCGTGCTGATTTTAAAGCTCTACGTGCTCACCCAACTTGGTCAGATTTGACAAATAGCGTGGAACCATTGAGTTTCCGTCTGTATAGTGACCTGGAAGCATTAGTATGTCAACGCGAATCAGTGCAAAAAATTATTGCATCAAAAAATATGAGTGGTATTTCCCAAGGACGTTGTTTAGTCACCGGCAAACATGATGCTATTGCAGAATTTCATGATTTTATTAAAGGTGTTTATGGTGGTAATGCCAAAAAAAATGGTGGCAAGTTAATTTCTTTTAACTTTGATGCTGCGTGCTCCTATGGAAAAAAGCAAAATCAAAATGCGCCTATCAGCCAATATGCTGCCTTCGCCTATTCCACTGCATTGAATAACTTGCTGCGTGCTGGCTCCCGCCAGAAATTGCTAATCGGCGAAGATATTTTTGTTTTCTGGTCTGAAAAACCTGATCCCGCTGAAGAATTATTTGCCGACTGGCTACAACCTGATCCCGATGATCCGGCGCGCGGGGTGGAAGCCATCAGAGTCCTGTATAGAGCACCAACCAAATCAGGGATACGGCCGCTTGATCAGGACGAAACTCGCTTTTTCGTACTGGGCCTAGCACCGAATGTTGCCCGACTTTCCATACGACTTTGGAATGTCAGCACGGTACGGGAACTGGCGGTGAGCATTCGCCAACACTTCGATGATCTCAGCATTGTGCGCTCACCGCGCGATCCTGAGTTTCTGCCGGTGTGGCGCTTATTAGTCGCCACTGCCGCTCAGGGCAAAAGCGAGAACATCCCGCCGCCGCTGGCTGGCGAAACCCTGCGAGCGATTCTGGCCGGAACGCCCTATCCGCAAAGCCTACTGATCGCCGCCTTGCAGCGCATCCGTGCCGAACAAGGCGCAGTCAATTACGTTCGCGCCGCCTTAATCAAGGCCATTCTGGTTCGCAATACTCGTTTTTACTATCCCGACAAACTGGAGGTTGCTGTGTCGCTTGATCTGCGAAACCCCAATATCGGCTACCGTTTAGGTCGGCTGTTCGCCGTGCTGGAACGCGCTCAGGAATTAGCCAGCCCCGGCCTTAACGCCACCATCCGCGACAAATTCTACGGTTCAGCTTCGGCCACACCGGTTACCGCGTTTCCGTATCTGCTGAAGCTGAAAAACCATCATCTGAACAAATTGGCCACTGGGCAGGTGATCTGGCTAGAAAACTTAATTGCTCAGATTTTGGAAGCCGCCACTCACTTTCCGCCCACGCTCAGCCTCGACGATCAGGGGCGATTCGCCATCGGCTACTACCACCAGCGCCAGGATTTCTTTACCAAAAAAGTTTCGGATAACGCATCTGACGACCAAGGAGCACCCAACTCATGACTGAGGCCATCAACAACCGTTACGACTTTGCCTTGTTGTTTGACGTGACGGACGGCAATCCCAATGGCGATCCCGACGCCGGTAATTTACCGCGCATGGACCCGCAAACCGGCCACGGGCTAGTGACCGATGTCTGCCTGAAACGCAAGGTACGCAACTACGTGGAGATCGCCAAAGCGAACCAGGCGGATTACGAAATTTATGTCAAAGAAAAGGCGATCTTGACCAAGCAACAGGAAAAAGCCTATTCGGCGCTCAAGCTGGACCCGAAAGGCGCGGAAGGCAAACGCAAGGGCGGTGATGATGTCGGTCAAGCGCGGCAGTGGATGTGCAAGAACTTCTACGATATCCGAACCTTTGGGGCGGTCATGAGCTTGAAAGAAGCCAACTGTGGCCAAGTGCGTGGCCCGGTGCAAATGACTTTCGCCCGCAGTATGAACCCCATCACGCCCGCCGAACATTCCATTACCCGCATGGCGGTGGCCACCGAGGCCGAAGCCGAAAAGCAAAGCGGCGATAACCGCACGATGGGCCGTAAATTCACCGTTCCTTATGGCCTTTATCGGGCGCATGGCTTTATCTCCGCTCACCTCGCCGCACAAACCGGCTTTTCCGAGGCTGATCTGGCCTTGCTGTGGCAAGCCCTGGCCAACATGTTCGAGCACGACCATTCCGCCGCACGCGGCCAGATGACCACACGAGGCTTGTACGTCTTCCAGCACGATTCGGCGTTGGGTAACGCACCCTCGCATCGTCTGTTCGAGCGAGTTTCAGTGGCTTTGAATGCTTCCATCGACACCCCACGCAGCTTTGGGGACTACACCATCACCGTGGACGAAGCGAGCTTGCCGGAGGGCGTTCGCTTGCTGCGTTTGGCTGGGTAAGCGCCATGATCGCGCCGGACGATGAATTAGAGGATGCGATCATGATTTCGGCGCTCCAGCATTACAGCTACTGTCCGCGTCAGTGTGCATTGATCCACGCCGAGCAGGTGTGGGATGAAAACCTCTACACCTTGCGCGGGCGGGCTGTGCATGAGCAAGTGGATACGCCGGAAAGCCGCTTTGAAGGTACGGTGCGGGTCGAGCGTGCCTTACCGTTCTACTCCCGACGGTTAGGGTTGGTCGGGCGGGCGGATGTGGTGGAGTTTCTGCCGGATGGCACGCCCTTCCCGGTCGAATACAAGCATGGCCCGCGCCGCGCTCGCCCGCACGATGATCTGCAACTGGCGGCGCAGGCGCTGTGTTTGGAAGAAATGCTGGGCCGCTCCGTCCCGCGTGGGGCAATTTTTCATCACAGTTCCCGCCGCCGCCGTGAGGTGGTGATCACGGCTGCTTTACGTGCTGAAGTGGAAACACTCGTACCGAAAATTCGGGCCATGCTCGCCGGCGAACACCTCCCGCCACCGGTCACCGATTCCCGTTGCAAGGACTGCTCGCTGTTTGATCTCTGCCAACCGTCGATGATTGTCGGAACCGCTCGCTTGCGCGCATTACGGAAAACGCTTTATGAACCGGATGAGGAGGAGGGAGAACCATGCGCCACCTCTTGAACACACTCTACGTGATGACGCAAGGCGCTTATCTCCATATAGAAGGTGAAACGCTGGTGGTAGAAATCGAGCGGCAAAAACGATTACAGGTGCCACTGCATCACCTGGGAGGGGTAGTAATCTTTGGCGACATTATGGTCAGCCCGGCGGCATTGCATCGTTGCGCCGACGATGGGCGGGGCGTCGTGTTGCTGGATCGGCGGGGTCAATTCAAGGCGCGATTGGAGGGGCCATTGAGCGGAAACATCCTGTTGCGGCAAGCGCAACATCGCGCCGCCGCCGCTCAAGCGTTGGAATTGGCGCGGGGGGTCGTCGCGGGCAAACTCCGTAACGCCCGACAAATCGTTTTACGTGGTGCGCGCGATAGCGGCAACGACGCCGATCAAGAGGCATTGCGACACAGTGGCCGATTGTTGGCCGGTCATATTCGGCGCTTGCCCAACGAAGAAACCCTAAACGGAGTGCGTGGCGTGGAAGGCGACGGCGCTCGTGTTTACTTCGCCGCGATTCGCCATTTAATTCGTCCTGATGCCCGCGCAGTTTTTTCATTTGAACGGCGGAGCCGTCGTCCACCCTTGGATCGTTTCAATGCCCTGATTTCTTTCCTTTATACCCTCTTGGTTCATGACTGCCGGTCTGCGGTAGAGAGCGTCGGACTAGACGCACAACTAGGCTTTCTCCATGCAGTACGCCCCGGAAGGCCCGCCTTGGCATTGGATTTAATGGAGGAATTTCGACCGTTGGCGGATCGGTTAGCCTTGACTCTGATTAACCGTGGCCAATTGACCGAGAAAGATTTCGAGTTACGACCGGGTGGTGCGGTGTATTTAGCAGAAAATGGCCGAAAAACGGTATTGTCAGCTTATCAGCAGCGCAAACAGGAAGAAGTGAGTCATGCATTGCTGCAACAACCGACCCCTTTTGGCTTATTACCGCATATACAGGCACGCTTGTTAGCAAGGGTATTGCGAGGGGATATGGAAAGTTATTTGCCGTTTTTAATTCGATAGTGGTGAAAGGCCACCCATATGATGATTTTGGTTAGCTACGATGTTCGAACTGAAACACCGGCCGGTCGGAGGCGATTACGGCGTGTAGCGAAAGTCTGCCTTAATTACGGACAACGTGTACAGAAATCGGTATTTGAGTGCCGTGTCAACCAAGCTCAGTACGAAGCACTGGAACGAAGATTGTTAGAGGAGATAGATTTAAATGAAGACAATTTAAGATTTTATCGACTCACTGAACCTTTGGCACAGCATGTTAAAGAATATGGTGTATTTCGAGCCATCGATTTTGAAAATGACTCTTTGGTTATCTAAAAAATTTGCTTGCGCGAACCCCAAGCAAGGTCCTGAAACAGGGGGGTTTCGTGCATGACTCAATTAATTGAAATAATTAAAATTTTATGTATTGACGCAGCTAACTTGCAGATGAAACTTAACAAAGTGAGGAGGTTCCGAAAAATACTCAAAAAATTTTATTTTAATCAATAAGTTGTAAAGATAGGAATTCACCCGCCGTAATTGGCGGGTGCGGATTGAAACTTCGCAAAAATCTTTAGCCGGTTTGCACAAGGCGGAATTCACCCGCCGTAATTGGCGGGTGCGGATTGAAACAACATTTGATTCACCTCAAGCCCCCGAAGGATTTAATTCACC
The DNA here is from genome assembly GCF_001051235.1 of Candidatus Competibacter denitrificans Run_A_D11. Lineage (GTDB taxonomy): Bacteria > Pseudomonadota > Gammaproteobacteria > Competibacterales > Competibacteraceae > Competibacter_A > Competibacter_A denitrificans. The sequence continues at coordinate 264,897 of NZ_CBTJ020000001.1, forward strand.
CGCCGTAATTGGCGGGTGCGGATTGAAACAAGCAAAGCATATTGATCGGCGGTTGGCTCTTTTGAATTCACCCGCCGTAATTGGCGGGTGCGGAT
>NZ_CBTJ020000002.1 GCF_001051235.1 Candidatus Competibacter denitrificans Run_A_D11
ATTGTTGACCATCCTCAATGCCATCCTCAAGACCAACTCCCCTTGGCAGCCTCCCGCAGAGTGCAGGCCATGAGATGACAACACAGTTGCTCTCCCTCTGGGAGAGGGTCAGGGTGAGGGCGCTGAAGCGTTCCGCTGCCGCCACAAGCGAAAAATGGTGTGACTATTCACCACCAGAAAGCAGCTCTCAATCAATACCCCGCCGATGGAACTGACCGCGATATTGTGGATTAGCCAGCACGCGGTTCCCCCCAGAATCACCACCCGCATCCGAATCCCCTGCTCCCGATACAAAGCCCAGGTTCCCAGGGTAGCGCCGATCACCGCCAGCCATTGCACCGGTCGGGTAATGGTCGGAATCGCCATCACCCAGACCACCACCAGAAAAAAGCCCATCACCGCGACATGGCGAGTATGCACGGAAACATAACTGCGCACGCCGCTCAACCAGGCGGCATACGCGGCGGAAGGGGTACCGAGCAGCAGAAAATGGCCGCCGATCACGGCACAGAACACCGTTAGGAAAACGCGCAGACGCTGGTCGCTACGCTGGGCGAAGGTCAAAATGCCCAGGCCGAAGGCCAGCAAGCCGACCGATTGCGCCAGCGGGTTGGCCGCGAACAAGTCCGCTAAAGCACGCATATCGGGTCGCTAATGGCTCGAATCCGCCGGAACGGTTTCCACCCGCCGCACCCGATACCATGCCGCATACAACGCCGGTAAAAACAGCAGCGTCAGCAACGTAGCGACGATCAGCCCACCCATGATCGCCACCGCCATCGGCCCGAAAAAAGCGTTGCGCGATAGCGGCACCATCGCCAGCACCGCCGCCGCTGCCGTCAGCACAATCGGCCGAAACCGGCGCACGGTGGATTCGACAATCGCCTCCCATTGACTGCGACCAGCGGCGATGTCCTGTTGAATCTGATCAACCAGAATCACCGAATTGCGCATGATCATCCCAAACAGCGCGATGGTGCCGAGCATGGCGACAAAGCCGAACGGCTGGTTGAACAGCAACAAAAACAGCGTCACCCCGATCAGGCCCAGCGGGGCAGTCAACACCACCAGCACTACCCGCGAGAAACTCTGCAACTGGATCATCAACACCGTCAGCACCACCAGCACAAACAGCGGAATACCGGCATTGACCGATCCCTGCCCCTTGGCTGCTTCCTCCACCGTGCCGCCGGTTTCCAGCCGAAATCCCGCCGGCAATTGGGCGCGGATCGGGGCCAGCAGCGGCTCGATTTGCGCGGTCACCGTGGCGGGCTGAATGGTGCCGTAGACATTGGCGCGCACGGTGATGGTCGGCAGCCGGTCGCGCCGCCAGATCACGCCTGGCTCAAAGCGGTACTGAATCCGGCCGATGTGCGCCAGCGGTACGCTTTTGCCGCTGGCTGTGGGCACCGTCAGATCGTCCAGCAAGGCCAGTTGCGTGCGCGCAGCGACATCGCCCCGCAACACCACCTCAATGGCTTTATCCCGCTCGCGGTAGCTGGTAACCGGCATTCCGGTCAGCAAGGTATTGAGCATCTGCGCGACTTCCTGGCTGCTCACGCCCAGCAGCCGGGCTTTATCCTGGTCGATCTCAACGCCGATCACCTTGGATTGCTCCTCCCAATCCAGATGCACGTTGCTGAGATGGGGATTGCCGCGCATCACGTCGGCTATGGCGTTGGCCACGCCACGCAGTGGGGCGAGATCCTGCCCGGATACCCGAAACTGCACCGGAAATCCGACCGGCGGGCCGTTTTCGACGCGGGTTACGTTGGCGCGCAGCGTGGGAAAATCGTCTTCAAATAACTGGATCAGCCGTGCCCGCAACGCCTCGCGCGCCGGCACATCCTCGGTCAGAATGACAAACTGGGCGTAACGGGTGGCTGGCAACTGCTGATCCAGCCCCAGGTAGTAACGCGGCGCACCCCAGCCGATGTAGGCCACGAAGTTGGTGATGCCCGGCTCTTTGGCCAAAATCGCTTCCAGTTTATGGACTTCCGTATCGACCGCCTTCAGTGAGGAACCTTCCGGCAGGCGTAAATCGATCATCAATTCCAGCCGGGTTGATACCGGAAAAAACTGCTTTTGCACCGAGCCGAAACCGACAATCGCCAGCACGAACAGGGCGACGGTAACGGTAATGACGAACCAGCGCTGCGCCACACACCATTGGACGACCACCCGGAAACGCCGATAGAAGGCGGTGTGGTAGACCTCGTATTCGCTGTGGACGCCCGCTACTACGGTTTCAACCGGCTGATGGTGGGCGCGTCGCCACCAGCGGGTCAGTAATCGGGCCTTATGCGGGGCGCGGGGATCGGGCAGCGTGCCGTAACCCAGCCACGGAATCACCACCACCGCCGCCAGCCACGACAGCAGCAGAGCAATGGCGTTGACCTGAAAAATCGACACGGTGTATTCGCCGGTGGCGGAACGGGCGGTGGCGATGGGCAGAAAGCCCGCCATCGTCACCAGCGTGCCGGACAGCATCGGCCCGGCGGTGCTGGTGTAGGCGAAGGCGGCGGCCCTGGCCCGCTCCCAGCCTTCTTCCATCTTCACCCACATCATTTCCACCGCGATGATGGCATCATCCACCAGCAGGCCCAGCGCCAGAATTAACGAACCGAGCGAAATCTTGTGCAGGCCGATGTTGAAAAACCACATCAGCAGAAACGTCGCCGCCAGCACCAGCGGAATCGACAGCGCCACCACCAAACCGGTGCGCACCCCCAGACTGAACAGGGTGACGCCCAGCACGATCAGCACCGCTTCAGCCAGGGCTTTCACAAAATTATCAATCGACCGCTTCACGACCTCCGGCTGGCTGGCCACTTCCTGCAAGTCCACGCCCAGCGGCAGTTGGTTCTGCAAGCGCTGCATTTCGGCCCGCAGTTCGCGGCCAAGCTGGATGATGTCGCCGCCGGGCGTCATCACCACCCCGATGGCGATGGCGCGCTGGCCGCCGGTGCGCACCCGGGGCGCGGGCGGATCGACCGAACCACGCCGCACCTCGGCCAGATCGCCGATGCGCAATTGCCGCCCACCGGCCCGGATTACGGTATTGCGCACAGCGGCCACGGTGTCGAAGCCGCCGCTGGGGCGCAGATAAATCCGGTCGGTGGCGGTCTCGAAAAAGCCGGCCCCGGCGATGGCATTCTGGCGGGACAAGGCTTGAATGACGGTGTTGAGATCCAGGCCCAGTGTGGCCAATTTGGCGTTGGCGATGTCCAGATAAATCTTTTCATCCTGCTCACCGAACAGATCGACTTTGGCGACCTGCTTGACCCGCAACAGCGCATCGCGCACCCCGTCGGCGTACTGCTTGAGGGCGGCATCGCTCAATTCATCGGAGACCACCGCATAAATGTTGCCGTAAACATCGCCGAATTCATCGTTGAAAAACGGCCCCACCACCCCGGCGGGCAGGCTCTGGCGGATGTCGCCGACTTTCTTGCGGACCTGATAGAACACTTCGGGAATCACCGAGCGCGGCGCGGAATCTTTGGCCATGAATAAAATGACCGATTCGCTCGGTCGGGAATAGCTGACCAGGTGATCGACGTGGGGCGCTTCCTGCAATTTCTTCTCGATGCGGTCGGTGACCTGCTGCTCAACATCCTGGGCGGTCGCGCCCGGCCACAGCGTGCGCACCACCATGACCTTGAAGGTGAACGGCGGGTCATCGGCCTGACCGAGATGCTGATAGCCGTACACGCCCATCAACGCCACGGCGACGATGAAATAACCGACCAGCGCCCGATGGCGGATAGCCCAGTCCGACAGGTTGAAGCCGGTCACGGCCGTGTTCCGGCGGAGGCGGTATCCTGCATGACCGGTCGCACCGCCTGGCCGGGAACGAGCTTATGGGCGCCGACCGTCACCACCAATTCCCCGGCCTGGACGCCGCTGGCCAGCACTGCGCCTTCTTCACGATATTGGCCGATGGTGACTGGTCGGCGCTGCGCCTTGCCGTCCGCCACCACCCAAACTGCTGGCCCCGCGCCGTGCTCCACCACCGCCGTCAGCGGCACCAGCAACTGACCATCGGACGCGGCGGGCTGCACCATCACCTGGGCGGTCATGCCCAGCCGCACCGCCGGATCGGCGGCGAGCAACCGGATACGGGCGGCATAGGTACGAGTCGCAGCATCAGCCGCCGGGGCCAGTTCCCGCAACTCTGCGGACAGACGCAGTTCCGGTTTCGCCCACAGCGTCACCGTCATCGCCTTTGCCTGCCGGAGTTCGGCCACCCGCCCTTCGGGAATATTGATGACGATTTCCTGTTCGTCGGGACGCGCCAGCTTGAAGACCGGCTGACCGGCAGCGACCACCTGCCCGACTTCGGCCAGCACCGCCGTCACTACACCGGTGTGATCGGCGGTCAAAGTGCTGTACTCGGCCTGGTTGTCGATCACGGCCAGTTGCGCTTTCGATTGATCGCGCCTGGCCCTGGCGGCTTTATAAACGGTGGCTTTGGCGTCATAGACTGATGGTGAGATCAGCTTGCGCTCCAGCAAGGCGGCGTAACGCACCTGCTCGCCTTCCGCGAGGCTTAAATCGCTCTCGGCGGCCGCCAATTGTGCTTTGGCGGCCTGGGCGTTGAGTTGCAGATCGGCGGGATCGAGTCGGGCCAGGATTTTACCGCGCTCGACCCGCGCACCGACATCAACCAGCCGGGCCACGATCTTGCCGGGAACCCGGAAGGCCAAATCCGACTCATGACGGGCGCGCACTTCGCCGGAATAAAGGATTGGTGTCGTACTCGCCGCTTGCAGGGCCTGCACCAATACCGGGCGCACCGTTGCGGCGGGAGGCGGCAGATCGGGCTTGTTGCAAGCGACCAGCGTCAAAGCAACAGCCAGCAGAGCGAAAACCGCGTTATGTCGCACGGAGCGCCGCCTTTTGAGTCAAACCAGGTAAGGTAGAAAACATCGCAAGACCTTAGCAGAATGATGTGCTAATGGTCATCGAATACGCTTAAGCAAGCAATGCCTGGCTACCTACGACATGAAACCACCAGAACATAGAATCCATGCTTCAGAATCATCCGTAGAAGATGATGTTGACAGCGCTTTATATCCACGTCAAAACCCTGAAGCCGTCATTGCGCTTCTGGCGCTGGCCGATGATTTGAAGCGCCGGATCGATGCGGGCAAAGCCAGTCTCCATCCTGAATCTGACCTTTGGTCAAAAATACTGGAGAAAATGCGTGTCGATTGGACTTACCACAGTAACGCTATTGAAGGCTCGACCCTAAATCGGGGCGATACCCTGTTTTTTTTGCAGGAAGGGCTGACGGTTGAAGGGAAACCGTTCAAGGATTTTCTGGATGCGAGGAATCACGCGGAAGCGATTGATCTTCTTTTCGATGTCGTGGCGAACGCTCGGCCGATCAGTGAGGGATTGCTCAAAGAAGTGAATGCGCTGCTTCTCAATGGCGTTTTACAGACCCCGGCGCGGACCCCGGCCGGGCAAGCCGTCAGCAAGACGGTTCACGCCGGACAGTATAAGCGGTTGCCCAATCACGTTCTCCAGCAGGACGGCACCCTGCATCAGTATGTTGTTCCAGAACAGGTAGCCCCCCAAATGCAAACCCTGGTTACCTGGATCAACGGCGACCAGCCAGTTCACCCCATTGTGAGAGCGGGGGTAGCGCACTACCACCTGGTGCGTATCCATCCCTTTGATGATGGCAACGGACGGGGGGCGCGTCTTCTGATGAATCTGATTCTGCTCAAGGCGAGCTTCTTTCCGGCCGTCATCCGCCGCGAACAAAAACGAACTTATTTGGAGACGCTGGAAATCGCTGATCAAGGCGACATTACGCCTTTTATTCAGTTCATGGCGAGTCAGTTGATTGAAACGCTCCAAACGGTGCAGAGTGATTTGGAGCGGTTTGGAACGGTTTAAACGATTGTACCGTCTATTGGATGTTCACCCGCTTGCTTCAGCTACAGCTTTTCGGGGTCTGGCTCCCATGCTCCAGCGTACCCCTGTAGCTGGCTGGCTCCCACTGTTCGCGGCCCACGAACTCAAAGCACTCAAGCGTACCCTCCGCGTCAGCAACCGGCTAACCGGTTGAATGGCCACCAGCCAGAGTCATGTCCACGACCGGCGCCTGCACAATCAATAGCCAGTCGAAGAGGTCTTTAGTCGGTTTGGCTTATTAGACCCATTGCAAAATATATGGCCAATGGATATACCATTAAGGATAGAGATTCCCCATCATGAACGGGAATGAGGTCGTCAAAAACTGCAAGCCGCCGGCTGGACGCTGGCGCGGATCAACGGCAGCCATCAGTCATGATGAAAGGTGGCACAGTTTTTCCGGTTCCAGCCCACGGCAAATACGATGCTGCTGATCCGTCGGGCGCGCGGCGACCGCTCGCTGGCCGAATTAGCCCGCAGCGCAGCGGCTGGAAAACCCCCGTCACTCCCCTACCCTGCGCCAACTGGAACGCGCAGCGGCGGCACTCGGCAAACGCCTGGTGCTGGCGCTGGAATCATCGATTCTCTCCACCCTGATCACCCCACGAGTCATCAAACACTATGACCCTGACCATGAAAGCCGTGCGCATTCACGCCTATGGCGGACTCGACGTATTGCACTACGAAAACGTACCGATACCCAGGCTCCAACCCGACGATATTCTGATTCAGGTGCGGGCAGCGGCGGTCAACCCGGTCGATTGGAAGATTCGGGAAGGCTATCTGCAAGGCGTATTGAAACATCAATTACCGCTGACGCTTGGCTGGGATGTGTCCGGCGAAGTGGTCGAAGTCGGCCCGCAAGCGACTGATTTTAAGATCGGTGACACAGTTTATGTCCGGCCGGACATCGAACGCGACGGCGGCTATGCGGAATACATCGCCGTCAAATCCAGCGAAGCCGCTTATAAGCCGGCGACGCTCGATCACATCCACGCCGCCGCCGTGCCGCTGGCCGGGCTGACCGCCTGGCAAGCGCTGGTGGATGCCGCCCAGTTGCAGGCCGGCCAAACGGTGTTGATCCACGCCGCCGCCGGCGGGGTCGGCAGCCTGGCGGTGCAACTGGCCAAGGCCAAAGGCGCGCGGGTGATCGCCACCGCCTCGGCGGTCAACACCGGGCTGGTGGCCGAACTCAGCGCCGATCAGTTTATCGACTACACCCGAACTCGTTTTGAAGAGGTGGTCAAAGAGGTAGATGTGGTGTTCGATACCATCGGCGGTGACACCCAAGAGCGCTCGTGGCAGGTATTGAAACCAGGCGGTATTTTGGTATCGGTGGTCAGTCCACCATCAAAGGAAATCGCCGCCGAACGCGGCCTGCGCCGCGCCTTCGTCTTCATTCATGCCGATGGCCGACAACTCACCGCCATCGGCCGCTTGATCGACGACGGTAAAATGAAGCCACTGATTCACACCGCCCTGCCGCTGTCCGACGCCCGCCAAGCGCACGCCATCAGCCAGGGCGGCCACGCGCGCGGCAAGATCGTGCTCCACGTCGCCGACTGATTCATCCTTCTAGGAACTCGCGCCATGCTCAACTTCAGTTTTTACAACCCGACCAAAATCCTGTTCGGCAAGGGCCAGATTGCCGCCATCAGTAAGGAAATTCCCAAGGATCAGCGTATCTTGCTCACTTACGGCGGCGGCAGCATCAAGCAAAACGGGGTTTACGATCAGGTCATGGCGGCGCTAGCCGGTCGCACCGTGTTCGAGTTCGCCGGTATCGAGCCGAATCCGACCTATGAAACGCTGATGAAAGCGGTCGAACTGGCCCGGCGGGAAAAGGTGGATTTTCTGCTGGCGGTCGGCGGCGGTTCGGTGGTCGATGGCACCAAATTCATCGCCGCTGCCATTCCCTTCGTCGGTGATCCGTGGGACATTCTGGCCAATCGCGGCCGCATCGAAACAGCGCTGCCGCTGGGATCGGTGCTGACCCTGCCCGCCACCGGCTCGGAAATGAACAGTGGTTCGGTCGTCACCCGTCGCGCCACCAACGACAAGCTGGCGTTCATGCACCCGCTGGTCTACCCGCGCTTTTCGGTGCTCGATCCGACCACCACCTTTACCTTACCCCCTCGGCAGATCGGTAACGGCGTGGTCGATGCCTACACCCACATCATGGAGCAGTATCTGACCTATCCGGTCAACGCGCCGATTCAGGATCGCTTCGCCGAGGGCTTGCTGCTGACGTTGATCGAGGAAGGCCCCAAGGCGCTGGCGATGCCGGATGATTACGACGTGCGCGCCAATATCATGTGGTGTACCACGATGGCCTTGAACGGGCTGATTGGCGCGGGCGTGCCGGGCGATTGGGCGACCCACATGATCGGCCACGAAATCACCGCCTTGCACGGTCTGGACCACGCGCAAACGCTGGCGATTGTCTTACCGAGCGTCATGCAGGTGAAGCGCGATAAGAAACGCGCCAAGCTGCTGCAATACGCCGCCCGCGTTTGGAATCTCACCGACGGTGACGAGGACGGGCGGATCGACGCGGCCATCGCCAAGACCCGCGAGTTTTTCGAGCGGATGGGGGTGCATACCTATCTGGGCGACTATGGCATCAAGGCCGACGCCGTGCCGGCCCTGGTGGCCCAACTGGAGCGGCATGAGTTGACCAAGCTCGGCGAATACGGGGATATCGATCTACCCACCAGCCGCAAGGTGCTGGAACTGAGTGTGGCGGCTTGAGGCTATACGAAAAAAATCCTCTCCCTCTGGGAGGGGGGACGTGGGGCGATGTTTATCGCTAGAGGCCAGCCCCTGAAAAAATCCACCGCGCTCCTTTTGTTCCTAGCCACCCTCACCGTCGGGGGCGCGGTGTTCCATTATGGTTATCCCCGAACGGCGGCCGAAACCAAAAAGCCGGCCCGCGCCGCCCCGCCGGTCACAGTTGCACCGGCCACAGTCAAGAATGTGCCATTGATCCTGGAACTGGTCGGGCGGGCGGAAGCGCACGAGAGCGTCACCCTCAAGGCGCGGGTCGATGGCCAGATCGCCGCTCTGCCATTCAAAGAGGGGCAAACCGTCACAGCGGGCGAGGTGCTGGCGCGGCTCGATCCCGCCGATTTTGACGCCCGCTTGCAACAGGCCGAGGCGAATCTGGCGCGCGACCGGGCGCAACTGGCCAAAGCGCAAAACGATGTGCGGCGCTTACAAACGCTCAAGGGGCGCGGTTTCGTTTCCGACCAGCAACTGGCCGATGCCCGTGTGACCGTCGATACGATGAACGCCACGGTGCAAGCCACCCAGGCGGCAGCGGACGTGATTCGACTGCAACGGAGTTACACCACGATCAAAGCCCCGTTTGCCGGCGTGATCGGCGCCAGGCTGGTGTCGCCCGGCGCGACCGTCAAAGCCAACGACACCGCGCTGGCGATCCTGAATCAGGTGCGGCCGCTTGATGTCAGTTTCAGCGTTCCCGAGCGCCACCTGCCCCGGCTGCGCGCGGCGCTGCGGTCGGGCGCTTTGCCGGTGGTCGTCACCGTTCCCGGTCATGGCGAACAGACCTTCCCCGGCGAGGCGCGCTTTCTCGATAACGCGGTCGATCCGACCACCGGCGCGATTCAAATGAAAGCCACCGTGGCGAACGACGCCCAGGCGTTGACGCCCGGCCAATTTCTCAACATCAACCTCACCCTTGACACCCTCGCCGCCGCTGTGACCGTGCCGGCCATCGCCATCCAGCAAGGGCCGCAAGGCGCTTTCGTCTTCGTGGTCAAAACGGATGAGACGGTCGAGACCCGCCCCGTCACCGTCACCCTGCGGCAAGCCGAAACGGCGGTGATCGGACAGGGTTTGAGCGGGGGCGAAACCGTGGTCACCGACGGCCAGTTGCGGCTGACGCCGGGCGCGAAAGTGCAAATCAAAGCCGGCGGCGGTTGAGGCCAAGCGCGATGCAACTGCCTGAGTTGTGCATCCATCGTCCGGTGATGACCACCCTGCTGATGGCGGCATTTTTGATTTTCGGCGTCATCGCCTACCGCGCCTTGCCGGTCAGCGAATTGCCGAGCGTCGATTTTCCCACCATCTCGGTGTCCGCTTCCTTGCCTGGCGCGTCGCCCGAAACCATGGCGGCGGCGGTGGCGACCCCGCTGGAAGGCCAGTTCTCGACCATCGCCGGGCTGGATTCGATGAGTTCGACCAGCGCTCAGGGTTCCACTTCGATCACCCTGCAATTTGCGCTAGATCGCAATATCGATGCCGCCGCCCAGGACGTACAAACGGCCATCGCCACCGCGCTGCGCCAGTTGCCGGCCGATATGCCGTCGCCGCCGTCGTTCCGCAAGTCCAACCCGGCCGATTCACCGATTTTTTTCATTGCCATGTCCTCGCCGACCCTGCCACTGTCGGTGGTCAACGAATACGCCGAAACCATGCTGGCCCAGCGGCTGTCCACCATCACCGGGGTGGCGCAGGTGCGGATTTTCGGCTCGCAGAAATTCGCGGTGCGGGTGCAGGCCGACCCGGATGGGCTGGCGGCGCGCGGCATCGGTCTGGACGAACTGCGCCAAGCCATTCGGGACAGCAACGTCAACCAGCCGGTCGGAACCTTCGACGGCCCCCGCCAGAGCGTCGCCATCCAGACCAACGGCCAGTTGGAAACCGCCGCCGCCTATAGCCCGCTGATCGTCGCCTATCGCAACGGCGCGCCGGTGCGGCTGAACGAGGTCGCCACGGTGCTGGACGGCGTGGAAAACGACAAGGTGGCCAGTTGGTACGTGGACCGGCGGGCTATCGTGCTGGCGATCCAGCGTCAGCCGGGGGCCAACACCGTCGCCACCGTGGACGCCATCAAGGCGGTACTGCCGGCTTTTCAAACGACGCTGCCAGCCTCCATCGAGCTGAAAATCCTCTACGACCGCAGCGAATCGATCCGCGAGTCGATTCACGACGTGCAATTCACTCTGATTCTCGCTGGCGTGTTGGTGATTCTGGTGATCCTGCTATTTCTGCGCAATCTGTCGGCGACGCTGATTCCCAGTCTGGCCCTGCCGATCTCGGTCATCGGCACCTTCGCGGCCATGCACATCCTCGGCTATAGCCTCGATAACCTGTCGCTGCTGGCGCTGACCCTGGCGGTGGGCTTCGTGGTGGACGACGCCATCGTGATGCTGGAAAACATCGTCCGCCACATCGAGCGCGGCGAAGCTCCGTTTCAGGCGGCGATCCTCGGTGCGAAGGAGATCGGCTTCACCATCATTTCGATGACCTTATCGCTGATTGCGGTCTTCATCCCGGTGATGTTCATGGGCGGGATCGTGGGTCGGCTGCTGCACGAATTCGCGGTCACCATTTGCGCCGCGATTCTGGTGTCCGGCTTCGTCTCGCTGACCCTGACCCCGATGCTGTGCAGCCGCTATCTCAAACACAGCGACCCGCGCCAACATAACGCGATCTATCAAGCCTTCGAGCGCTTTTTCGCCGGCCTGCTGGCGAGTTACGAGCGCACGCTGCGCGGCGCGCTGGCCTGGCCGCGCACGGTGCTGATGGTTTTCGTGCTGACCCTCGCGGCGACGGTGTGGTTGTATGGCTTGGTTCCCAAGGATTTTCTGCCCAGCGGCGATACCGGCCAGATCACCGTCTCCACCGAAGGCGCGCAGGACGCCTCCTTCGCATCCATGGTGGAGAGACAGCAAGCCGTTGCGGCGATCCTGGCGCAAGACCCGAACGTCGAGGCGTTCATGTCGTCGGTCGGCGCGGGTGGCCCCCGGCCTACCGCCAACACCGGCAGCATGTTCATCCGCCTGAAACCCCGGCGCGAACGCACGCTGTCCGCCGAGCAGGTGATTCAAGCGTTGCGGCCCAAACTGGCGGTCATCCCCGGCATCAACGTCTATCTGCGCAATCCGTCGCCGATCCGCATCGGCGGTCAAAGTACCGCTTCCCAGTATCAATACACCTTACAGGACACTGATTTAGAAGAACTTTATACTTGGACGGAAACCCTGGTCGGCCGCTTCCGGCAATTGCCGGGCTTCGTGGATGTGACCAGCAACCTCAACAACCAGAGCCCGGCGGTGGCGGTGGCGGTGGATCGGGACAAACTGGCCGCGCTCGGTTTAAATTTCGGCCAAGTCGAGGACGCATTGCAAAATGCCTTCAGCGCCCGTCAGGTGTCCACCATTTATGGCGCGACCAACCAGTACAAGGTCATTCTGGAACTGGCCCCCGAATTTCAGGCCGATCCGGCGTCGCTGGCGCGGCTTTACGTGCGTTCCAGCAATGGGGCGCTGGTGGCGCTGGATACCGTGGTCTCGGTGGCGCGCAAGACCCAAGCGCTGACTGTGAACCATCAAGGCCAACTGCCTTCGGTGACGATTTCCTTCAACCTGTTGCCCGGCGTTTCGCTCGGCGCGGCGGTGGATCGGATCAAGGCGCTCGAAACCGAATTGAATTTGCCGGTGTCGCTCAACACCAGCTTGCAAGGCACCGCCCAGGCATTTCAGGATTCCTTGCAGGGCCTCGGCATCCTGCTGCTGGTCGCGGTACTGGTGGTGTACATCGTGCTGGGCATTCTGTACGAGAGCTTCATCCACCCGCTGACCATTCTGTCGGGTCTGCCCTCGGCGGGATTGGGGGCGTTACTGACCTTGCTGCTGTTCAAGATCGATCTCAGCTTGTACGCCTTCGTCGGCATCATCATGCTGGTCGGCATCGTCAAGAAAAACGCCATCATGATGATCGACTTCGCGCTGGATCGGCAGCGCAACGACGGCATAGCCCCCGATCAGGCCATTTTTCAAGCGTGCCTGATTCGCTTTCGGCCGATCATGATGACCACTATGGCGGCGCTGGTCGGCACTCTACCCATTGCGCTGGGCTTGGGCGCGGGCGCGGAGGTGCGGCAACCGTTGGGATTGGCGGTGGTCGGCGGTCTGGTGGTGTCGCAATTGCTGACGTTGTACCTGACGCCGGTGATTTACCTATATATGGATCGGTTGGCGGGTCGCGCCGCAAGAGTGGATAACAACTCCCAACAGCCAATCGCCGCCCCAACGCTGAAATACAGTTCGGGAAAGTAGATGGTTCAGCCCACCAGCCGCAACCCCGGCGGCAGGGTTTCACCGAACACCCGGCCTGCATCGGCCTCGTCTAACTCCACGACGTCCTCAACCATTCGCAGCCAAGAGGCCGGGGCTTTGGCGGCGCGTAGCCGTTGGCTGACCTGCGCCCGCAAGGCTTCATCCAAATCGCGCTCGCGGTCGCCACTGAGTCGCGCCAGCAAAGCCGCCGCAAACGGCGCGGGTGCGATTGCGCGCCAATCCAGCGCCAGCACCTGTTCTACCCAGGCCGCCGCCGTCGCCGCCGGCACGACATCATGGGCGCTGCCGTAAGCGGGAACCCGCGTCCCCAGCCGACCGACTGCCCACCAAAGCTGCGGCGATTCGCCTTTGCGCGCCAGTCGCTCCAGTAAAAGCTGGCCAAGTTTAATTTTTCGCGGCGTCGATAACCGCTCCAGCACCCCGGCCAGCCGCGCCATATCGTCGATGCCCGGCGTTTTATCTTTTGCCGCCTTGCCAGTCAGCGGCCGCAGTTCCGCCATCAGATCATCACTCAGACGCCACTGCGCAATTCGATCCAAACCACCGGCCACCCGCCGCCACAGGGTCCACCATTCCGAGCGATTCTGGGCATCCTGACCATATTGCACACCCTGTTCGTAGAGCGCCCACAATTGCCCGACTCGCCAATCGTCCAGCGGATAACCAAAACCCGGCCGCAGGCAATAGCCGGTGAGGCTAAACCATAACCGTTCATGCTCCGCCGACCGCCGCCGCCGTCGCGCACCCGCCCATAGCACGCTGAACAGCTCGCGCAGCAATGGGGTTTCCCAGCTTTCACGCTTGCCGAGCAACCGCTCCAACTCAGCTCGCAGCCCCTTGATTTCTTTCTGTTCCACATCGGGCGCGCGCGCACCATAGAAGCGTTCCAATCGCGCCGCCGCCTCCGAAAAACGCGGATGCAGGCGGGCCAGCGTCGCCGTATCGCTGCCGCGCAACTGGAAGGCCAATTGCCAGCGCCGCGCCGGTTCATCGACCGCCACGCATTCCACATCCAGCGTGCCGACTTCGGTCAATTGCGTGACCAGTTGCACCGGGACTTCCCCGGTCGTCTCGCTGTCGATGACCGTGGCGATGGGCGGCAATGGGGTAAAAACCTCCGCCACCAATGTCACCACCTCACCTGGCTGATAGACCTTATCACTCGTCGAGGACAGCAAGTGAAACTGCACAGGGGCGCCAAGACGCAAGGAGAATGTGCGCTCCAACCGGATCGGTTTGCCCTCCTCCGCGCCGCGCGGCAATAGACAAACGCCTTGCTTGCGGTCGCGGTCGGCATCGATCAGCAGGAAATAGCTGCGCGCCGAACCGCCGCCGATCCGTACCCCCTGACCGCGCCGGGCCAGCCCGTAGGCAACCGCGCCGCGCGCTACCGCCAGATCGGGTTCGGGATTATCCAGGCGCTGCAAAGGTGCGCCGCGCCAATCCGACAGCAGTTCCAGCAAGCGATCCGCCAGCACTGAGCCATGAAAAACGCCGCCGTTGAGTAAGATAGCGTCTGGAATCGCGGCGCGGTCGGCCGCAGTCTCGCCCAACGCCTGCTGAACAACGTCGGTGTGCTGGCTAAAAAACGCCGCCAGGTGGCGGCTGATGGCCGGATCAGCGGCATAGGGCAAACCGAATTCGACGACTGCCGCGCGCCGTCCCTGCGGCCGCTCCGTCGGCTGGACCAACGGCATAAACCCGTCCACCAGCAAACTTCGCGCCTCATCGCGGCTCAATTCGGCCGACCGCGCACCGCCAATCAGTCGGGCACCACCGCCCAGCACCGTCACCGCCACTTGTGCTGGAGCATCTGCCGCCAGCAATCGCTCCTTGGCGTTGCGGCATTGTTGCAACAGTTGCGACAATTCCCCGGCATTCAGTCGCGCGCCACCCAGCCGCGCTTCGACCGTGCGTGCCAGCGTCAAATCCATGTTGTCGCCGCCCAGCATCAAATGCTCACCCACGCCGATCCGGGTCAAACGTGGCTCGGCCTCGCCCGATTCGATCTGGATCAGCGTCAGGTCGGTGGTGCCGCCGCCCACATCGCAGACCAGCAAGAGTCGGGCGTCGCTGAGATCGGTCGCTACCTCGGCGCGATGTCGGTACAGCCAGTCGTAGCACGCCGCCTGTGGTTCCTCTAGCAACCGCAATTGCGGCAATCCAGCCAGTCGCGCCGCGCCAATCGTTAGCACCCGCGCCCCTTCATCGAACGACGCCGGTACAGTCAGCACCACATCTTGTTGCGCCAGCGGATAACGGGGGAAGTGGTGATTCCAGGCAGCGGCGAGATGCGCGAGATAACTGGCGGTCGCCATGACCGGCGATACCCGCGCTACACCCTCCGCCGCGCCCCAAGGCAAGATCGGCGCCATGCGGTCCACCCCGGCATGGGATAGCCAACTCTTGGCACTGGCCACTAACCGGCCTGGCGTGCGCGAACCCCGCTCACGCGCCAGTTCCCCCAACACCACATCCGGGACCGCGCCGGGGTCGATGAAATCCCACGGTAGCCGCACATCCGCCGCCGCCAGTTCCCCATCGGTTGGGTGATAGCGCACCGAGGGCAGTAGCGGTCGTGCCGCCACCGCGCCGGGCGCGATCAGTTGCTGGATGGGAAAGAGTCGGATCGCCGCGCCGGCGGCTTTCAGGTCGGCGTAGGCCACCACCGTATGGGTGGTGCCAAGGTCAATGCCAACGAGGTAACGGGGGGTGCGTTGGTGGGCGATGGGTCAATCCTTGGGGGAAGGGGCAATCATAGTGCCTTGCCAAGATCCCGAATCGATGCATAAACCCATCAATTAGCCCTCTCGATCAAATCGGCCATGTCTAAAGCTTTTGCGGTCCCGCTCTCCCGAAGACCGTTAATAACACCCATTTTGTTCTCTGAAGGCTGATTCTGGCTGACTTTCCACTTACCCAATAATCGAGTGATAGTGATTTCAATGCCGACCACCGCTCCGATGAGCTTCTCGATAAAGTCATGTGGGGCATCCGATAGCTGCCACGGTTTATCGAATGCAGCTTCATTATGGGTGACCAGAGCTTCGAGGTGAGCGCGTAACCACGCAGCATCATCAAGAAATCGCAACGTCCCATAGGCATGGGCAACGACATAGTTCCAAGTCGGCACAACCTTTCCGGTTTCGGCCTTAGTCGCGTACCACGACGGCGTGATATAGGCGTCCGAACCCCGAAAGATCGCCAGAACCTCAGCATGTTCACCCAAATGACTACGGAGCGGGTTGGCACGGGCAACATGGCCACGTAGTGTGCCAAGGGAATTCGATGTTTCCGTAAGGTGCAAGGGTAGGTGGTCGGCATTAAGTCCATGTGACGAAAAAGTGACTAGAGTAGCCAAGGGTTGATCCCGCATTAACTCGTGCAATCTCTCGACTTTCGGTTCATCAAAATGCTTGGGGATGTACATAAACCGCTCCGGCAGATAGCCAGTGGATCATGATGGCTTCAACTCTCCCCGCGCACATCAAATTCGACCTTCCAGCCTTCAGAACCGTCGCGTGGCACCGCTTCCAGCCGCAGTGTGCCGACCTCGGTGACCGCAGCGCGCAGCCGTACCGGCACCACATCGCCCACTTGGCGGCCTTCGGCGGGCAAGGTTGCCTCGATTTCCTCCAGTTCCTCGATTTCCTCCGGCGCCCACTGCTCCAGCGCCGCGCCCACTTGATCAGTCCGCCGCACCGATGAACCGAAAAAGCGAAAGCGCACCGGCTCGCCGATGACCAACCCGACTTCCTGCGGCGGCAGTTCGGCTTGCGTCCCCTCTTCCATCCCGAACGGCGCGATGCACAGCACCTCAATGGGCGGTTCCATTCCCGGCACCGCTGGCATGGCGCTTTCGACACCGACGTAATAAGACTTGGCGGTGCCGCCGCGAATCCGCACCCCACGCCCGCGCCGCACGAAACCGTAGTAGGCCGCACCACGCGCCACCGCCAAATCGAGATCGGCTCCTTCCAGCAGGCGCACCGGCGGTGCATCCTCGGCGGCCAACCAATCGTTCAGCACCTTCAAGGTCCGCTCCAGCAGCGGCTGCGCCTTGAATACCCCCCCGTTGAACAGCACAGCGGTCGGATGCAGGAAAGTCGCATCGGCTGGTAGGCGATCCTCGAAACCGGCCAGATCGCGGGTCGCGCCGACTTGCCGGGCGAGGAACGACGCCAGATGGCGGGTCATCGCCGGATCTTGCGCGTAGGGTAAACCCAACTTGGTCAAAGCCGCCCGCGCCCGACTGGCTGGCCGGGCTGCCGCGTCCACCGCCGGGAAAAAGCCCTCCACCAGATTTTGAGCCACTTCCGCGCGGGTCAGCTCGGTGCGCAGGGTACCGCCGATCAGTTTGGAGCCTCGGCTCGGCACCACCACCGGCACGGCCTCCGCCTTCGCATCGCTGAGCAGGGTTTCCTTGGCGCTCCGGCAGCCGTGGGTGATGCCCTGCAACTGCCAGGGATCGAGTTGGGTGCCTTGGGCCACCAATTTGACGCGAACCGCGTGGGCCAGCGCCAAATCCATGTTATCGCCGCCCAGCAAGATATGATCACCGACCGCCACCCGCTCCAGTTCCAGCGAGCCGTCGCGTTCGGTCACGGCGATCAGCGAGAAGTCGGCGGTGCCACCGCCGAGGTCGATCACCAGGATAATGTCGCCGACCTTCACCTGCTTGCGCCACTCGCCCTGCGCCGCCAGTATCCAGTGATAGAGCGCCGCCTGTGGCTCCTCCAACAGCACCAGCCGCGACAGACCGACCGCCGCCGCCGCTTCGGCGGTCAGCTCGCGCGCCGCCGGATCGAAGGACGCGGGTACGGTCAAAATCACATCCTGTCCGGTCAGCGGGTAGTCGGGATACTGCTGATCCCAGGCAGCGCGCAAATGTTCCAAATAACGGATTGAGGCTTGCAGCGGCGAGACGCGCTGGACTTCCTCCGGTGCTTCCACCGGCAAAATCGCCGCACGCCGGTCAATTCCGGGATGACAGAGCCAGCTTTTAGCGCTGGCCACCAGCCGAATCGGCGTGCGGCTACCCATGGTCCGCGCCAGCTCACCGATCACGAAGGGCTGCGGCTGGCCCCATGGCAGAATGCGGTCATCCGGCTTCAATTCATCGGGATGCGGCAGATAGAGAAAGGAGGGCAGCATCGGCCGTTCTTCCACCGCACCGGGCGCGGTAAGCTGTGGCACCGGCACGGTCAACTGCACCGTGCCATCCTGTTCCTCGGCAGTCAAATCCACCGCCGCCATCACACAGTGGGTAGTTCCCAGGTCAATGCCGACCGCATAGCGGGCCTCGCTCATAGCTCCACCTCCGCCGGGGCCAGAATGCGGACATCGTGACCTTCAGCCAGTTTTGGCAAGGTGATCTGCGCGACTCGCCAACCCCGGTGCATCAAAGTACCGGTAAACGGCGGCTGGCCGACCACATTACCCGTTAAGCGTACCGTCGCCGGATCGAACCCAGCGGCCAGCGTCAACCGCGCGCCCTCCGCTTCAGGCCGGATCGGTTCGATTTGCAGATAATCGCGCAACGCCTTGCGGCAACCTTCATGCACCACGCGAGCCGCGCCGCCGATCTCGGCATCGGAATAGGCCGTCACGTTCTCCTCCAGAAAATCGACGAAGCGGCCTTCCTGTTGTAGCAGGGTCAAAAACTGTAAAGCGGATTCGGGCAATGTTTCCCGTAGCGGTGCCGGCTTGGGTGGCTCTGCCAGCGAGGGCGCGGCGACCACGCTTGATTCGCCTCGATCCAGCCGCAACACGCTGCCAGCAAATGCCCCATCGCCTAAAATTCGCCCGAACACACGCAGCGCCAAGGCCAGCCGCGCAAAAAAACCCGGTTGTGAATCATTCATAAAGCAAACTCCCGCGAAACCCGTTCACCGATCCTGTATCCTATCATGCGTCGGCAAGTCGCCCACCACTTCAAAACCATCCCCGAAATACCGTATTTCGCTTATGATGTGTTTGGTGAAACCGGCAAAGATCGGCTAAATTTTTCAGGCTGGCGCGGAATCGTTTGATCGCTCCGATGCCGGTAAGGTCGTACAAATGAGATACGCAAGAGCACTCCAGGAGTGGCAGCATGGCCCGCATACTGATAGTCGATGACTCACCCACGCAGACCATGAGTCTCACTAAAATTCTTAAAAAAAATGGGCACGAGGTGATAACGGCAAAAAACGGCTCCGAAGGCGTCGTGGTGGCCGAAGCGGAATTGCCTGATTTGGTCCTCATGGATGTGGTGATGCCGGGCGTCAATGGCTTCCAGGCCACGCGGCAGATCACCAAAAATCCATCCACCAGCCATATTCCGGTGGTCATCTGTACCACCAAGGATCAGGAAACGGATCGAATCTGGGGACAGCGGCAAGGCGCTAAAGGCTACGTCACCAAACCGGTGGAAGAAGCTATCCTTATGGAGACCATTAAGCCCTTCCTGCCCAAGACATGAACGACGTGCAATGGGTCTTGCCTCATCAAGCCCCGATCCCCTGGCCTCTCCTGGCCCTGGCGTGCAATCCGCTTAGCGCCCTGGCCAGGCGGGTCGTATCGCAGCGGCTTTCAGTATCGCCATCGCCGCGTTGATTCGGCGCAAACGCACACCGTCGCCGCCTCGGTCGGGATGGTGTCGCATCGCCAGCCAGCGGTAACGCCGCTTGATGGCGGTTGCATCAACCGGGTCTTGCAACCCCAGTTCAGCCAAAGCAGCTTGCCGTTGGTTTAGTGCCTGCCGGGATTTTTCAAACTGATTCAGCCATTCGCGCACATCGGTCCCGGCCACGGCTGCCCCACGCTCCAGATCGCCATACCAAACCCCCAGGCCGTCGTAAGGCGCGAGAACGTTTGTACGGTCGGCAACATGCTCGACTGGTCTACTGGGCAGTAGCACAATTTGCAATGGATCGATCTGCAATTGACCGCGCTGCTCTAACCACAGCCGATCCCGCAAGCGGTACAGGGCATGAAACAGCAAAAAATGGCTGCGAAACAGGCTCAGCGGTTCGCGGGCGTTAAAGTCGGCAAACAGCGCATTTTGCTCACGCAGTCGCTTCAATAGCTCGTATTCGCTCAGGCCAGCCGGATGTGCCTCCAGAAATGCCAACAGGTGCCGCTCAAGCTCTATCAGGGCGGCAGGCACTGGCACGAAGTCGGCGCTCATCGCTTGTTGGAGTCCGCCTCCGACGGATCAAGCGGATAATGTGGATAACGGCGTTTGAATTCCAACCATTCGGCTTCCGCTTTCATCGTCTCACCCTGACGCCGCAGCTCGGCAATTTCCCGCAGCCAGCGCTCTGGAGAGTTTCGGAATAGCTGCTTCTCTTCGGTTTTAGAGCGTTCTTTACGGGCGCGGGCCGGCGCTTCATCCAGTTTCTCCGTTTCTTTCATCTGCCGGGAAAAAGATGGGGGCTGGCCTGATCCGGTGGGCTTTGCATCAGCAGGACGCGCGGACGACTCGGCGGGCAGCAGCCGATCCGCTAGAGGGGCAGGCGGCGCCAAAGACGGTGAGATTATGGGACTTGTAGCCGGTGCGGACGGAGATGGGGCCGATGCAGCCGCTCGCGGCTGTGCCTTTTCCTCAGCCGATAGGGCCTGAGAAGCCCCTGATGGCTCAGCATTAGCTGGGCTAGCAGAACTTGTCACCACTTGGGCGGATTCCAGCGATGGCGCTGTCGCCAACTCGCCTGACTCGCGCACCAGCCGTACTACCCCCACGCTCAACACCACGGTCGCAGCCAGGGCCAATGGTACCGCCCAGCGGGACGGGCGTCGCTTCGGCACGATAGCCGCTGGTCGTGGTGCAGACGACTGAACGGTCGCTTTAGCCGCCAGCAGAATCCGCCGATCCAGCCACTCTGGCGGCTCGACCTGGGGGATGGCACGGTAAAGGGCTGACAGGTGCTCGTCGTGCAGTGCGTCGGGTTGTTCGTTCATGACGCCCCTCCCAAACCTTGCCGCAAACGGGCCAGTGCATAGCGTAAACGGCTCTTGACGGTTTCCCGACCCGTGCCGGTCGCCTGTGCGATCTCTTCCAGCGATAGCCCGGCCTCTTCCTTGAGCAACAACGCCTCGCGCTGCGCTTCGGGCAATTCCGCCAACAACGCCAGCAAGCGTTCCGCTTGGCGCCGGCGATCATCCCAAACTTCAGGCTGAGCGCCTTCCGGGCCGGGAATGTGCGCCCATTCCGGGCAGTCATCCGCATAAGACAGCGGCAGGCCCCGCGCGCTAGCTCGATAATGATCCACCAACCGGTTGTGGGCGATCCGGTACAGCCAAGTGGTGAACTTGGCCTGCACAGTGTAGCCAGCGCGGGCTGCCACCAACTTCAGCCAGACCTCTTGAAATAATTCCTCAGCGACTACGGGGCCGCATTGGCGCAAAAGATAGCGGTACAACGGCCCTTTATGGCGGGTGTACAACCGAGCGAAGGCGCCAGAATCGCCATCGCGGTAATGCAGCATGAGGGTCTCGTCGGTGTCGTTATCGGCTTGCATGAGGACGGCACTTTACCCGTCCACTCGGTAACGGGGAAGCCATCCAGCGATTTTCCCGCCATCACTGATCCTCATGCCCAGGGGTGCTTTCCTGGCGAGACCCTGGCAATCTGCTCAACGGATGGCCTGAGGCCCTCCCTCGGCCTTGCCTGCGTCCAGTGAGCGAGCCAAGCTAACAAGCGTCAGAAACTCGCCCCGATAACCGAAGGGGTCCTCACCGCGCGCCCCACGGGCGATGGCCAGCACCTCATCGTAACCGAACGAAGCAGTATGGCGCCCACCACGCAGCAACTGGCCAAAGCCAGCGACCGCCGCCGCGAAACGGAACCGCTCACTGGTGGCTTGCCACTTCTCCGCTAATTGTCCTCGCTGGATCGGCCACTCCTGCAACTGGCTGGCATCGCTGTCGGGTTGCTTGTAACGCAAGCGCAAGAACGCGATTTCATCGCCACGCGCGGACTCCGCTGGATTTGCCATCGTACCGCTGTAGCGCAACGGTTCGGTTAGGCTGCCACCGCTCCCTTTCAAGGCGATTTCGTAGAGAGCCGTGACCGTGTGACCCGCACCGATGTCACCCGCATCGACTGCATCATTATTAAAGTCTTCCCGCCGCAACACGCGGTTTTCATAGCCGATCAGCCGGTATTCCTCGACCAGCGCCGGATTGAATTCAATCTGAATCTTGACATCCTTGGCAATGGTCAACAGCGTGGCACTCATCTGTTCGACCAATACTTTGTTGGCCTCCCGCAAGGTGTCGATGTAGGCGTAATTGCCGTTACCGGCATCCGCCAATTGCTCCAGCAAGCGGTCGTTGTAATTGCCGGTGCCGAACCCCAACGCGGTCAGGGCGATTCCACTCTTGCGCTGAGTTTCCACCAGTTCCTTTAGCGCATCGAAATTGACTGTGCCGACGTTGAAATCGCCGTCGGTGGCCAGAATCACCCGATTGACGCCCTGGTCGATAAAGCCTTGTCGGGCCAGTGCGTAGGCTAATTGAATGCCGGCGCC
Organism: Candidatus Competibacter denitrificans Run_A_D11; assembly: GCF_001051235.1. Taxonomy (GTDB): domain Bacteria; phylum Pseudomonadota; class Gammaproteobacteria; order Competibacterales; family Competibacteraceae; genus Competibacter_A; species Competibacter_A denitrificans. The sequence continues at coordinate 22,550 of NZ_CBTJ020000002.1, forward strand.
GCCATTAGTGGAACCGCCAGCGGCAAGGCGGTCGATGGCCGCTTCGATTTTGGCTTTATCATTGCCCTGTGTCGGTTCCAGCACCATCCCGGCCGCTCCGGCGTAAACAACAATCGCCACTTTGTCTTCACGACGCAATTGTTTGATCAGCAACTTCATGGCTGGCTTGAGCAGTTCCAGCTTGTCAGGTGCATTCATTGAACCGGATACGTCGATCAGGAACACCAGATTAGCCGGCGGCAACTGATTTTGCGGTAATTGATACCCCTTGATCCCAATGGCTAACAGCGTCGTCTTCGGATTCCACGGGGCCGATGCCAGCTCGGTGCTGACCTGAAACGGCGGCTGGCGGCTGGCGGGTGCCGGGTAGTCGTAATCGAAATAATTAATCATCTCCTCAATGCGCACCGCAGCGCGTGGCGGCAAACGGCCACTGTTCAGGAAACGGCGAACATTGGCATAGGAACCGGTATCGACATCAATGCTGAAGGTAGACACTGGCTGTTCAGCCACCCGCTTGACCGGATTTTCCTCGATCTGAGCGTAGTTCTCCCGGTCGGTCGGTTGACTCGGTGGCCGCAAGGCATCCAATTCCGCCGATCTGGCGGGCGCTTGATGGGCTGCGCTAACAGCAACGGTAGACTGTTTCACTTCTTGGGCACGCTTTTCAAGACCGGCGCCGACCAGTGCCGGAGCGCTGGGGGCCGGGGACGTAACACCTGCGGGCACCGATTGTGGTGGCGGCGCCGCTTCTTTATCAGCAGATTTTGCTGGTTCCTGGACTGTATTGGAGACAGCCGGCTTCTCATCTGCCGCTTTGCCGGCTACTGGCAACGGGTTACTGGGCGAACAACCACCGAGTAACGCTACCACGTATAATACGCACACTATGCTGATTGGCTTTGACATCTGCGAGACCTCGTATGGGTTCAAGTTCATGCGCTATAAACGCCATCGTCACCAAAATGGGGTTAACCAATGCGCCATCAGCTTGCCGTTTACGTTACCCTAGCCCATTATCTCGCCCATTAACGGAACCTCCGCGCAAGGTCTTCACCTCATGGAAACGCCCTACATCCCCGGCTACCGGATCGAACAAGCCATCGGCAAAGGTGCCATGTCTACCGTTTTTCTAGGCGTTCAGGAATCGCTGGAACGGCGGGTCGCGATCAAGATTCTCACTCCCCGGTTAGCCGCCGACCCCGCTTTCAACAAGCGCTTCGTCAAGGAAGCCCGCATCATCGGCCGGTTAGGCCATCCAAATATTGTTACGATTTTCGATGCTGGCAGCTACGAAGAGTTGTTCTATATCGCGATGGAATATTTGGAAGGCGACACGCTTAAAGAACGCATCAAGGCCGGCGTGACCCCGGAAGAAGCGGTCAAAATCCTGCGCCAGATCGCCCAGGCGCTGGGCTGCGCCCATCAGCAAAGCTGCATCCATCGGGATATCAAGCCGGCCAATATCATGTTTCGAGATCGTGAAACGGCCGTGCTGTCCGATTTCGGGATTGCCAAGAATTTAGAAGACAAAACCCAACTGACCGCAGTCGGCTGGCGAATCGGCACCCCCAACTACATGAGTCCCGAACAGTCCCTGGCCAAGCCGGTCGATGGCCGCAGCGACTTGTATAGCCTGGGCGTGGTGTTCTACGAAATGCTGACCGGCACCCGTCCCTATCAGGGTGCGGATGCCTTTGAGACCGCCATGCTGCACGTCAAGGGGCCGATACCAACCCTACCGGACACGCTCCGCCGCTTTCAGCCAATCCTTGACCGGCTGCTGGCCAAAAAGCCCGAAGACCGCTTTGCCAATAGCGAGGAGTTACTGCAAGCGTTCCAACAACTTGACGCGCGGCCCGGCTCAGTATCAGGCGGCCGAATCCGGGCGCGAACACCGCAGCCGACGACGACCAGCGCATCATCTACCTCCGGCTGGGCGCAACGGTTGCAGCGTTGGCTGCCTTGGCTGGTGCGTCTCTGGTCGCCACGGCGGCCGGAGTGACGACTCGGCTCTTGGCCACCGCCGACCCTGCGGTATCGTCAAGCGACCACCCAGCCGTTCCAGCGCGCTGGCCGACGCACGGGTCAATACGTCATACAAGCGGCGTTAAGAATTCCAGTAACCACTGAGAGGCTACCAACAAACACCCCGGTCGCAACCTTGCCGGCGGGAATATCGCGCACCAATTCGGGCATCAACCCGCACGCCACCCGATAGACTAACAACTGCACCAGTAAGGCGATCAAACCCCAAACTGCCATATCCAATAAACTGACACTGTGAGCGATAGCGCTCGCCAGCGGCAAAACGAATCCAAGCAAGGCACCGCCCAGACCCAGCGCCGCTGCGAGATTGCCCTCACGAATCAAGTGGATCTCCCGATAGGGCGTGATGAAGATGTAGGCCATCCCAAACAGCGTCAACAAAATGATGGCGACGGCAAAATAGGCCAGGAATGAGGGCAAACCGGCTAAGGATTGGAACAGCATCGTGGGTGTTTCCTCTCTTCGGCCCCTGACCAAAGGCAGCGGCGCGGTTTTTGACTAAGAACAAAGAAGGCGACCAAGATGTCCGATTACGTCAATTGGAATCCGGGGATTTCGCTTGGTATCAGCGAGATCGATCTTGAGCATCAAACTTTTGTAGTTATAATCAATGAATTAGATAAAAACAAGGCCAATCCGGTTATGGCGCAACGCATCGTGCAGGCACTGGTTCGCTATGCGGCATTCCATTTCCAAAGCGAAGAAAACATCATGTTCGCGGCCCGTTATCCTGGACTTGAAGCCCACCGCAGCACCCACCTCCATCTGCTGGAGGATCTGAATATCGTCATGGTCGATCTTAAAACCGAAGCGGATTACAACTACGAACCGATCCTTAGCTTTTTCAAGGACTGGTACGTGAACCATACCTCCAAGGCGGACATGCGTTTTGCCGAATTCCTCAACCGCCAAGCATTAGCCAAAGATCAAGTATCGCAACCAACCGCTGTGGGCACATCCACGGCCCCGCCCCGTGCGTTGAAAGCATCGAATTTGTCGAGCCTATCGTTGAGCATCCTGGAGCGATTCGCCGCTGTGCTCGCCACCAGCCAAATGACCCTGCACAGTCTGATTGAGGAAATCCAGCCGGCTAAGCCCGTCATCGCCGCCAAGCTCACGCGCCTGCTCAACAATCAGGATTACACCACCATTACGACTCTGGTCCAAACCGCTTTGCAGGCACGTTTGGCCGCTGCCCGTCCGGTGCGTTCCAAGTCGGCGGCGGCCGGCAAAGCATCACGCCCGCGCCCTGAGCCGATTTGAGAAACACGCCGCGTGGCAGCTTTCAGCTCATTCTACGCTTTCGACCCGCTAAACCAGCCGCGTTAACACCGCTTTTTGCCGGGCCGCTTCCGGCCAGTCGCTGCTGGAGAGGCTTGTTGCGCCGCCAATCGGGCCGAACCCACTGCGCCAATACCACCGGCACGACCGACATCAGTGAGATAGACCCGCCAAAAGGTGATTACCTTACCGTCACGACTGAAGGCATCCTGCTGCGTCGTCACCAGCCCGGCGGCCGCCAATGCCTCCAACAAACGCTCGAAAGTGCGCCTATCCACCACGCCACCGGCAATCTGCTCGTGCAGTTGACGAATGGTCAAACCATCTCGCGACCGCAACACATCTAGCACATGCAAGGCCAATTTGGATTCGGCCGCCGTCAGCGGCCGTGAGCGCCGCGCCAGCGTGGCTTGTGGTGCGCACACATCGCAAATCCCGCAGGGCTGATCATCGTCCCGGTCGCCGAAGTGCCGGACCAGCCGCACCATCCGGCAACCGGTCGCCTTGTCGGCGAAATCCAGAATCTGCCGCAATTCCGCCATCTTGTGCGCACGTTGTCGCTGGTAAGGCGTCAACCAATCGCCAGTGCCGCGCGTAAGATTGCCTTCCGTATCGCGCCAGACCCCACCATGCACCCGCAATTTTTCCAGCGCGGTTTCAAACTCATCCAGTTCTACATCCAACTGATCCCATAACGCCAGCTTGCTCTGTGGTGTGGAATTGAGCATGGCAAAGATTTCCGCTAACCGTTCAGGTTCAGGATAGTCGCGCCGCTGAAACCACTCGTGAGTCCGTAAGTCGGCGTAGGAGTAAAACAGCACCGCGCGCGCCGGTTGCCCATCGCGCCCCGCGCGCCCGATCTCCTGATAATAGCCCTCAATGCTGCCCGGTAGCGCCACATGGGCGACTGTTCGGATATCGGGCTTGTCGATGCCCATGCCGAACGCGATGGTAGCGACGATGACCGATAGCTCGCCGCTATTGAACAGGCTCTGCACCCGGTCACGCTCTTGGGTCGCCATACCGGCATGATAAGCCGCCACGGGGAATGCATTGGCCAGTGCCAAAGCGAGTGCTTCGGTGTCCTTACGGGTCGGAGCATAAATGATGGCCGGCCGTCGGGCCGGATCGGCCAGCAACCGCTGCACAGAATCGTAGCGGTCAGGTAGGCGCACCTCCAACGCCTCAACCGCGAGATTCGGTCGGCGAAATCCATGGATAGAGCGCGTTGCGGTTTCCATGCCGAGCTGGCGGACAATATCATCCTGTACTTGAACCGTCGCCGTTGCGGTCAGGGCGATGACCGGCGCTGGCCGCAGCAGAGGCAAATAGCGACCCAGCATCCGATAATCGGGCCGGAAATCGTGGCCCCACTGGGAAATACAGTGCGCTTCGTCTACCGCGATCAAGGTCGGTTGGCGTTTGGCCAGCATCTCTGGAAAACCGGCCACGCTCAGACGCTCCGGCGCGATAAACAGATAATCCAACTGGCCCTGTAAATACTCGGCGCAGACCTGGCGGGAAACCGCCCGATCTCGGCCGGAATGAATCCGTTCGGCGCGGAGACCCAGCTCGCATAGCTTGGCGACTTGATCTTCCATCAGCGCGATCAGCGGCGAGACCACCAGGGTAGTTCCGGCGCGGGCCAGGCCCGGTAATTGAAAGCACAACGACTTGCCGGCCCCGGTCGGCATCACCAGCAACACGTCTTGGCCACCCGTTACGGCTCGACAGACCTGTTCCTGATACGGTCGAAAGCCTGGCAACCGGAACACGGTACGCAACAGCTCCGCTAACCGATCAACCGGCACCGGCTCACGCGCCAATCTGCCTGCCGGTGCGCTCACCCTGGCCGGGACTGGCACGGGCGGTAAAACACTCGCTAGCGCTCCTGCGACCGCCTCACGCACATAGCCGGTGATCGCCGCCATAAAATCGGCCAGACCGACCTCGCCGCGCTGGACCCGTTTCAGATGCGCCTCCCATTCACCGGTCAGCGCGGGGCTTTTGATCGGCGGTTGTACAGCCTGGATCAGGCCAATTCCACGCTCGGTGGCGCTCAGGGTCTTGCCTTCGCGGATCAGATAACCCCGCTTCAACAAGGTCTCGATGGTATCGGCTCGAGTCGCCGGAGTGCCGAGACCCCGCTCCTTTAACGCAGCCGATAGCTCTTTATCCTCCAGCGCCCGCCCAGCGGTTTCCATCGCCGTTAATAAAGCGGCTTCGGTCAGGCGCGGGGGTGGCCGGGTCCGCTTGATCGCGGCGCGGGCTTCGAGAACCTGCTGAGGCTGACCGGCCACCAATCCCGGCGGTAAGCGCTGATCAAGGCCGTCATCGACGACAGACCCGGCATCGAGTGACTGAGATTGTCGCCGCTGCGCAGCCTCTTCCGTGCGTACAGCCGTTTTCGACGACCGAGGTTCAGGGTTCACCTCCAGGATTTTCCAGCCGACTTGGACTACCGTCGTGCCGCTGCTGTGATAGCGGTCGATGGTCGTCGGGCCGTCGGCCTCGGCGGTAGTGATCGCGGTGATCAGCGTGGTGACGGCCCAAATGTGTTCCTCATGCCAGGCCATCAGCAGGCGGCGGCAAACCAGGTCGTAAATCTTGTGCTCGTCCCGTGTGAGCGTACTCCGGGCTTGCAGGGTGGTCGGCACAATCGCGTGATGATCAGTGACTGCACTGTCATCCACAAATCGGCGCCCCAATGGACGTCGGCCGGTGTCCGGTGCTAGCTGCGCCCGAAACGGTTCCACAATCGCCGCGACCACCGCTCCCAAGGTTGCCGCGACCGCCGTCGAAAGATGGCGACTGTCAGTGCGCGGATAGCTCAGCAACTTATGCTGTTCGTAAAGCTTTTGCGCTAAATCCAGGGTGGTTTGTGCGCTGAAGCCATACAGTCGATTGGCATGGCGTTGCAGCTCGGTCAGATCGTAGAGCAGTGGCGACGGTGATCGGCGAGTTTCGGCGGTACAGGATTCGATAGTGGCTTGTCCTTGCCGGGCACGGGCGACGATTTCGGCTGCTTCAATACCATCAGCGGGTAAGCGCTTGGCTTTGGCATCGGGTTTTTCACCACGGAACCAGACCCCGCGATAACTTCCTCTGTCATCGCCTGGCCGAGAAACCGTTGCCTCGTCTCCTTCGGCATTCGCTGTGTCTTCGATCAGCCCATCAAGCGGTGCGCACGGGCCGAAGACGGTCACAACCTCACAGTAATCCTCAGGAACGAAGGCGCGGATGGCTAAATCCCGTTCCACGACCATCGCCAACGTCGGCGTCTGCACCCGCCCGACTGAGAGAGTTTCTTGATCTGTACCGCCACACGCCAAGGTATAGGCGCGAGATAGGTTCATGCCAACGAGCCAATCGGCCTGACTGCGGCCTCGCGCGGCGGCGGCCAGTGGCTCCAACTCGCGTCCATCACGCAGGTTTTGGAACCCATGCTGGATGGCATCCGGCGTCAGCGAAGAAACCCAAAGCCGACTGAACGGCTTACGGCAATGGGCCGCTTCATAAAGATAACGGAAGATCAACTCGCCCTCGCGGCCTGCATCCGTGGCGCAAATGACTCGCTCAACGGTGTCATCGTTGAGAATACGACAGACCGCCTCAAACTGCTCTCGCGTCGCATCGCCTACAATGAGCGGCCAGCGCGCCGGCAACATCGGCAGCACGTCACGCCGCCAGCGTTTCCAGTTTGGGTCGATTTCGTGAGGCTCGGCCAGCCGCACCAGATGGCCGACCGCCCAGGTCACCACGTAACCGTTCCCATACAGAAAACCCGCACCGCGCTGGCGGGCGCCGAGCACCTTGGCAATATCGCGGGCAACCGCAGGTTTCTCCGCGACGACGGCAACACTCATGGGGGAAAAAGCGGGTGGCTAGCTAGCGGGCGGCCAACGCACGAGCGACTTCAACAAAGGCGTCGGCCGATACCGGATGTGAAAAGTAGTAGCCCTGAGCGTACCCGCAACCTAGGGCACGCAGCAAGTCGAATTGCTCCTGGGTTTCCACGCCCTCGGCCACCACCTCCAGCCGTAAACTCCGACTCAAGGCCAAAATCGCTTCGACCAACGCGCGGTCATCCAGATCTAGCACCATATCGCGCACAAAGGAGAGATCGATCTTGACCCGATCAATCGGAAAGCGCTTCAGGCAGGATAACGAGGAATAGCCGGTGCCAAAATCGTCAAGATCCAAACAAATGCCCAGTTGGCGGATACTTTTGAGCCATTGACGGGCTTGCGCGCTATCCGCCAGGAGCACCCCTTCGGCGATTTCGAACACCAGAGATTCCGGCGCCAAGTGATAGCGCTCTAACAAGGAGGATACGACCTCCAGCGATAAGCCGCGAAATACCTGCGCACTGGTCAGGTTGATGGCCAACGGGATCATCAAACCGAGTTCGTGCCACTTTTCGAGGGTTTGACAGGCGCGCTCAAACACCCAAAGGCCGATATCCCGGATCAAACCGGTTTCCTCAGCCAGCGGAATGAACTCACCCGGCGCGACCGGGCCACGCCGGGGATGGAACCAACGCAACAGCGCCTCAGCCCGTACCAGGCTCTTGTCCTCAACTTTGAGGATCGGTTGAAAATACAGCTCCAGTTCGTTCTTTTGCAGCGCGGTTCGCAAATCCGTTTCCAGCATCAATTGCCGGTTAAGCTCATCGGCCATTGCGGATTCATACAGCCGATAGGTGTTGCGCCCGGCCAGCTTCGCCTGGTACATCGCCAGATCAGCATGGCGCACCAAATCCTCCGAATTGTCACCATGATCAGGATAAAGCGCGATACCGATACTGACCCCGATATGGACGATGTTGCCGCTCAAATCGAACGGCTCCCGCAGCCGGGAGATGATTTTCTCGGCCACTACGCCGGCATCGCGCTCTTCAATTACATTCGGCAAGACGACCACGAACTCATCGCCGCCCTGGCGGGCCACGGTATCGGTATCACGTACACACGCTTCCAAACGCAATGCGGCCTGACCCAGTAGCTGATCACCAAAACTGTGTCCTAGCGTGTCGTTGACCTGCTTGAAGCGATCCAGGTCAGCAAACATCAGCGCGACGCGCCGATCATAGCGACGGGCTTGCTTGAGTGCTTGCTCCAAACGCTCATGGAAGAGGCTGCGGTTAGGCAAGCCGGTCAATGGATCGTAATTGGCGCGGTAAAAAATCTCTTGCTCGGCTTGCTTGCGCGCGGTGATGTCGTTAAAAAACGACACATATTCAATGATCCTGCCTTCCGGTGACCGCACAGCCGCCACGGTTTCCCAGACAGGATAAACTTCGCCGTTCTTGCGCCGCTGCCATAACTCGCCCGACCACTTGCCATATTGGCGCAAGCTTGCCCAGAATGCGGCGTAAAACTGGTTATCTTGGCGTCCAGAGCGCAACAAACGCGGTGTTAGACCCATGACCTCTTCCCGGCCATAGCCGGTGATGGTGCTAAACGCCGGGTTGATCGACTTGATGATTCCGGTGGCACTGGTCACCATGATGGCATCGGCGGCATTTTGAAAAACGGTCTCCGCTAACCGCCGATTTTCCTCGTTTTTCTTTCTTTCGGTGATATCGATCAGCACGCTGATGACCCCGGTTTCGCCCGTGACTGGTGGGGTAAACATCGCCTGATGGATGATCATTGATCGTGGCTCCTTGCCGGCCAGAAGAATTTCGGCTTCATAAATCCGCTGGCCCTCGGCACCTATGCTGGTGCCGTCAACGGAAGAAGGTTGCGGTACACGGCTACGGCTCTCGGCGTGCGGCTCATCAGCGACGCCCGCAGCATCTTCTCCCTGTAGGGTCGCGAAAGCCGGGTTCGCCATCAGGCAATGCCCCTTCGTATCTTCCACGATAAATGGAACCGGGAGCGTTTCGATCAGCACCCGCTGAAAATCGACCCGCCAAGCCAATTCTCGCATGGCGGCGGTCGCCCGCAGGATATAACGGACCCGATGGACGAGAATAAATGCGTTGAGGGGTTTGGTGATGAAATCGGTAGCCCCAGCGCCGTAGGCGCTCCGAATCGATGACTCGTCATCTAGGCCGGTGATCATGACAATCGGGGCCATTCGACCGGCCGGTGTCTCGCGCAGACGGGCGCAGGTGGTAAAACCATCCATCTCCGGCATCAAGACATCAAGCAAGACCAGATCGAAGGGTTGTTCGCGAAAAAGGGTAAGCGCCATCTCGCCACCGGCCGCTTCGACCACGGTGAAGCTTTCATGCTCCAGCATACCCCTGATCACAGTCTGGGTCAGCGGATCATCATCCACTACCAGAATCTTTCCCTGATGCTCTTGTCCGCTTACCAAGACCATCCTCCCGATCATCACTCGATAGAATCAACATCCGAGCGTTGCGCCGATCTCCTATAGAGACCGTCAACGAACCGTGTGTTTTTAAGCTATTCACACATCGCCGGCCGAATCAGACACGACGCACCAATTCCAATCAGTTGTGCTGATATTCTCGACTTAGCCTAGAGCGGATGTAACATATTTGGCCCAAGCAGTCTAGCTTGAAAATAGCTATCCACCCCTGGTTAGACCAGTTCCCATAGGTTTGTGTGATCCAGCACTAGCGCCGAAGAGACAAGAACCTTCACTCATGAGTGGCATAACTATTGCCATTAGCAAAGTCACTACAGCCGAACCGCTTCGGTAGATTTTTATTTGACCGCAATACTTTTGAAAAAGAGTCCACAATCCCTATATCATCGGAGTATTGAGTAATTTTCAGCGAATTAGACCTTCCAGCGCGTGAACCCTTCTCGCTTGCCGAAGGTCAATATAGCCAGATTCCCAAGCTTAGGAGGTTTTTCCACAATGGCTCAAAGAGACGACCTATTGGCCAAAGCGCCGATTACGCTCAATGTGGACCGGCCGGCTCTCGGCAATAAAGTCTTGCGTAATACCTATATGCTGCTGTCAATGACGCTGTTGTTCAGTGCACTGACCGCCGGTATCGCCATGGCGACTCATGCGCCGCCATTGCACTGGTTGATTACGCTTGGCGGCTATTTTGGGCTGCTATTTGTCGTGACCCGCCTGCGTGATAGCGCGTGGGGCTTGGCTGCGGTCTTCGCTCTAACGGGCTTTCTGGGTTATACGCTAGGTCCGCTACTCAATCTCTATCTGAAGCTGCCTAACGGGCCTGAGCTGGTGATGACGGCGTTGGCAGGGACCGGAGCTATTTTTCTAGCGCTCTCTGCGTATGCCGTGGTCAGCCGCAAGGATTTTAGCTTCATGGGTGCTTTCCTGATGGTCGGCATCCTGGTGGCTTTCCTGGCGAGCATCGGCGCGGTTCTGTTCAACTTGCCGACGCTGGCCTTGGCCGTCTCGGCGATGGTGATCTTGCTGATGTCGGGCATGATCCTCTGGCAAACCAGCGAGATCATTCATGGCGGGGAAACCAACTACATCATGGCAACCGTCAGCCTGTACATCACCCTGTTCAACTTATTCGTCAATCTGCTGCAAATCCTGGGCATCATGTCCGGCGACGATTAACTCAATCGGTTGATGCCTTCGTTTGGCCTAAACCCCGCAAATGCGGGGTTTTTTATGGCCACGTCTATGTCGTTTGACCGGCTTTCAGCGCATTCTCTCGCCAGTTGACCAAAAAAAAGGCCGGATTAAGAAATCCGGCCAAAAACCACCAAAGGAGGATGTGCGGTGGACTGAGGAGAAGAAGTGCCCACCGCACGATGGCGATCATACCAAAAAAATCTGCCAAACGATACCGATATTCGTTGTTTTTCGGCAAAAAACAACATTCTGTTGTATAAACAATAGGTTAAAATCAGGTTTTTTGCTGCACTGCCATAAAATTAATCATGCTTGCACGGCAAATCCGGTAACGGCGAATCGTCCGAAAGCGCAAGAATGTCATCGATCAGCCGATCTGGGTCACGCACCCCGCCATACGTCATCAGCATTCGTGCCTTGGCGATCAGTTCAACCGGTGATACGGCCGCTTCAGGATCGCCCTTGGCATGGGTGCGCCGCACCGTCAATTGCTGTCCACCCCGCACAGTGACGGTCACCGCACTGCCCCACGCACGCGGATAGGCGGAGGCATACGGCTCGGCTACTCGAATCGACACCCGTTCGCGCAAATCCGCCAACCCAGCACGGGCGACATCGGCAAAGGCGGCAAAATTCACATTTTCCAGCATCAAGCCGGCTGCCACACAGTGTTGCAGTGAAAACTTGGCCTCGTATTCGCTATTCGGCAACGGTCGATCACAAACCTCCAAAGCCGCTGGATAGGTCTCGACATCGATTTGCTCGATAGTGCCGGCCACGATCTGCGGGCGCAATTCAACAGCGGCGTCAATGGCCGGATGGGTATGCCGACATGAAGGCCAGGGCTTGATCGATGTCTGCAACAGTTGCCAAGGCCCGGTCGGATCGCGCGTCACCGCTCCTGGATCGGCATCGGGACAGGTGGCGGCAAACCAGCCCTTAGCCCCCTCCAAAATCGTCGGCGGCCCGGTAAAGCCAAAGCGTGCTAAATCAGCGGCCAACAAGCCGGCTTCGGCGGCACGGCCCGCATGGAGGTGTTTAGTCATGGTGCCGGCCTCCAGAAACTGCCAGAGGCCAGAAGATTGCGTACCCGCATTACCCAACGCATGAACGATCTGTGCGGGTTCGAGCTGCAAGAGCGCTGCTACAGCCATCGCGGAACCATACGGCCCACAGGTCGCGGTATTGTGCCAAATCCGGTAATGGGACGGCCCTACCGCCATACCCACCCGCGTGGCAGCCTCAAATCCCCACAACACTGCCTTGAGCATGGCGTGACCGCGCAGGCCCTCGCGCCGCGCCACCGACCAGGCCGCCGGTACCACCACGCAACCGGGATGGACGACCGAGGCCCGGTGCAAATCATCGGTTTCCAGGATGTGGGTCAACGCTCCCCATAGAAAGGCTCGACGAGCAGCATCCGTATCCGGAGTTGCGCCAGCCCAACGCACCAATATCGCGCCAGGGTCTGTGGCGCGCCCTGCCAGCGCATTCGCTATCGCATCAAGGGTCAATAACGCGGCACGTTCAAGATCGGTGGGCAGAACCGCTTTGGCGGTGATCAGTTCGGTCAACTGTTGGGTGAGCGTCAGATCGGGCATGCCATCCTCCTTTGGGCGGGGCTGATCGGGCTAGTCGGCATTAGTGTAGTCGCTGCCGGGCAGATCCCACTTATTCTTTCCAAGGCCGCTCGCACACGGTGAATCGCTGCCAAAGGTCGGGGAACTCGCGCTGATAGACATCGTACCGACAACCGTACCAACCATCGATCAACTGACGCGCCGCCGATGCCGTGCCTGAACCCGCTTCATCCAGTAGGCGATGGGCCACCGAAATATCATTCATGACCCCCAGACAGTCTTGTAATTTCGCCAAACTCGCTAGATATGGCTTGATGGTGTTCGAGGGATACAGGCCGGCAAAAAAATCGAGTGCGTAGCGGATTTCCTTGATACGGATGCGTAAGGCGTGGCGTTGTTCGGGGGATGCGCGGGCAAACGCCTCCCCGCGCTTGATCACCCGGCGATGATCCTGTTCTAACAGTGGGGTGGCGAAGCGTGCAACCGACTCGGCCAGCCGTTTCGCTTGACGCTCGCTGGCCTCATTATGCCAAGCGCGCTCAGCCAGCCAAGCGATAAAACGCTCGCCAATGATCGCATAGCGGGGTTCCACTAAAGCATCCCGCAAAAGTCGATTATGGGTTTGACGAATTGTTTCGGCCTTAGCCCTAAATAAATGCAAACTGCGCTTGCGTGGAAAATAGTTGAACAGCGGCACGAGACCTTCATACAAAAAAACATCCCAGTCGCGCGCCGGTCCTAAAAATCCGTTCAGCCAGCGAATCTCCTCCACCAGCATCTCGCTGGCTTCGCGGGGCACCAGCGGCCGGAATATCTTCAAGCCCGAACGCAGCCGCCGAAACCCCACCCGCATCTGATGCACTCCCTCTATCTGCCCATCCAGCACCGCCGGCAGGTTAGCTTGGGCGTGACAGAGGCAGACACTGATGACCCTTACGAAGGCGTCTTCTGTGGTGGTATCGGCACTCAACTCCAGCGGCTTGGCCTTGACGGGAGCAATAATCTTTTGATTCATGGTGGCAACGCTCCGAGGGATGCGCTGAAAAGGCAGACCGGTAAAACCTGCGGGTTGGACCGATAGAGGGGTAATTCCAAGACCTTGATGCTATCGGCGGCCCCTTTGGCAGCACAGAAAGGTGGCCATCCTGGCTATCAACCTTGTCGCCAGGGTAAGTTTTCAGCCCGCCAACCCCCGACCCCGCGATGACCCATCTCATCCAGTTGGCCTTCAAAACCATCTGCCACGTTGTAAGTCGCATAACCGTAGTCGGCCAATAGTTCAGCCGCCTGGTGGGAACGCGCTCCACTGCGGCAGATCATATAAAGTACCGGCCCCGGCTTGATGCCATAGGCTTGCAGTTCCTCAAGAAATTGCGGATTGAACGCCATGCTCGGAAACATCAGCCACTCGACTTGAATCAGCGGCTTGTGCAAGCTGCTCAGATCGGGACCACCGACATAGGCCCATTCGGCCCTGGTACGGACATCAACCAACATCGTCTCGGGGTGATTTTGCAACGCATCCCACGCTTCTCTAGGACTGACATCGCCTAAAAACTGGCCTTTTTTCATATAAATTTTGCCGGAAAATGACCTGATGATTCGGAGTCTATTGGTATGGGTTGCCCGCCTAAACGCTAGGCAACAGCCCTGCCATCAATTGGCGAGGCGGCGGGCGATGCCTTTCGGTTTGCGTTTCTTCAAACGCAGCGCCTCCTTCTGGCGCCGTTCCGCCAATTCGATCAATAGTTGTTGGCAACCGCGCGGATCTTCACCTTCCCTGGGCATTCGCTGAACGTAGCTGCCGTCAGGCTGCATATCCCACGCCGAACGGTGGTCGGCCAATTGCGCATCGAAAATCTGCCTTAGCTCCAGGCGTAGCTCTGGGGTATCGACCGGGGCGACCACTTCAACCCGGCTCTCTAGATTGCGTTTCATGCAATCGGCCGATCCGATGAAGTATTCCTCGTTACCGTTGTTGTAGAAGTAGAAAATTCGGGTGTGCTCAAGGAAGCGCCCGACTACACTGATGACCCGGACATTTTCCGACAAACCCGCAACCCCAGGGCGCAGTCGGCAGGTATCGCGGACAATCAAATCGATCATCACACCCGCGCGCGAGGCCTGATACAGGGCGGCGGTGATCTCCTTGTCTTCCAGCGCGTTCATCTTGAATTGGATTCGTGCCTGCTTACCGGCCTTGGCGTGATGGATCTCGCGGTCGATCTTGGCCAACAACGCCGGTTTGAGCACTTTGGGCGCCGGTAGCAGCTTGCGATAGTTGCGCTTGGGCACATAACCAGTCGTTAGATAATTGAACAGCTCAGTCAGATCTTCACCAAGGACAGGATCGCAAGTCAGCAAGCCCAAATCACTGTACAAACGGGCGGTACCGGCATGGTAGTTGCCGGTGCCGATGTGCGCGTAACGGCGTAAGCCATTGAAATCACGCCGCACCACCAAAATCACTTTGCTATGGGTTTTCAGCCCCACCACGCCATACGTAACGTGAATCCCCGCTTCTTCCAGTCGATTGGCCCAACGAATGTTGGCCGCCTCATCGAAGCGGGCTTTCAGCTCCACGACGACCGTCACCTGTTTGCCATCCTGGGCGGCGTCGATTAGATACTGGATAATCTTGGAATCGGCCGAAGTGCGATAGAGCGTCATCTTGATCGCCAGCACCTTCGGGTCATCGCTGGCTTCCAGCACAAAACGCTCAACCGATGTGACAAAAGATTCGTAGGGATGTTGCAGCAGGATCGGCCCCGTCTCGCGAATGATGTGGAAAATATTGCGCTTGTCGTTGAGCTTGGGATGATCAAGCGGGTGGTGCGAAGGATCGTGCAACTCCGGCCGGTTGATGGCGACGATCTGGAACAAATCGCGCAACGCCATCATGCCATCGACTTCGAATACCTCATTGGCTTCGTCCAAACCGAGTTCGGCGGCCAGCATCCCCCGGTGAATCGGGTCCATGTTCTTGTCCACTTCCAGACGCACGATAGGCGCGAAGCGGCGCTCCCGCAGTTCGGATTCAATCATCAACAACATGTCATCAGCCTGGTCCTCGGCTCGCTCGGCAATGGCGTTGCGGGTGACGCGAAACAACTCGCAGGCTTCCACCACCATGCCGGGGAACAACAGGTCGAGGTTATTGGCCACCACGTCTTCCAGCGGAATATACAGATCCTCTTCACCGACCTTGAGAAAGCGCGGAATCCCGGAGCCTACCGGTACCTTGATTCGCGCCAATCCGCTTGATTCATCGTCGGCGTAGCGAACCGTCACTAACAAATTGAGCGACAGATTGGAAATGAACGGGAAAGGATGTGCCGGGTCCATGGTCTGTGGCGTGACCAGCGGAAAGATATTGCGCAGATAATAGTCGCGCATTTGCTCGCGCTGGTCCTCGGTCAATGAATGGTGACTACGTAGCCGAATCCCCTTTTCGGTCAGCAATTCGTGTATTTCCGATGCCAGATGCCGCTGCTGGTCAACGATATCGCGCACCACGGTCAAACATTCGCGCAACTGTTGTTCAGGGCTGCGACCATCCACCGTCAATTCCCGCACCCGCGCACCGATCTGCTGCTTCAGTCCGCCGATGCGCTTCATAAAAAACTCATCAAGGTTAGCGCTGACGATGGCCAGAAATTTGACTCGTTCCAACAGCGGAACGCGATCATCCTGGGCCTCACGCAAGACCCTGCGGTTGAACGCCAACCAAGTCAACTCGCGGTTTAGATACCACTCCGCCGCATCAAGATCGATCTCCGGTTCAGGCGGGATGCTCGCCTCCACCAGCGCGGCCTCGCTTGGACGCTTGCGGCTGCCGACCTTCGCTTCCGCCATCCGCGCAACGTTTTCATTCGAGCTTGGCATCACTGTGATCTCTTCGGTCATGAATCCGCTCATCCCTTGGCGATTTTCGCCACCTTATGGTTGGAGATTCCGGCAAGCGCCGCTTCCAGCCGCTCGCACAGGGTATGCAGCACTTTGATCCGCGCATAACGCTTATCGTTCGCCTCGATCAAGGTCCAGGGTTCTTTCTGGGTGCTGGTATGCTCCACCATATCGTTAACCGCCAGTTCGTAGTCAGCCCAGCGCTCACGGTTGCGCCAATCCTCCTCAGTCAATTTCCATGCTTTGTAAGGGATTTGCTCGCGTTCCTTGAAGCGACGCAACTGCTCCTCTGGGGTGATATGCAGCCAGAATTTCAGCAGCACGATACCGCGCTCCACCAATTGGGCTTCGAAATCGTTGATTTCGGCGTAGGCGCGTTGCCATTCGCGGGTACGGGCAAAGCCTTCAACCCGCTCGACCAACACCCGGCCATACCAACTGCGGTCATAAATGGTGACGCGGCCGGCGCGCGGGATGTGGCGCCAGAATCGCCAGAGGTAGTTATGCGCCGCCTCCTCATCGGTTGGCGCAGCAATCTGGATCACCTGATAATCGCGGGCATCCAGCGCGGCGGTGATGCGGCGAATGCTGCCGCCTTTGCCAGCGGCATCCCATCCCTCAAACACCAGGATGGTGGAAATCTTCTGTTCGCGCGCGACCCGCTGGAGCTGATTAAGCTTGGCCTGATAGCGCTTCAAGCCCGCGTCGTAGTCCACCTTTTCTAAGGTTTGGCTCATATCCAGCCGTGACAGGATCGTAACCGCCGGTAAACCGTCGGTCTCAGGTACCGGCGCTTTTGAACGCGCACTATCGGCGCCACCGTTGCCGCCGGACGCTTTAGCCGTTTCATTTAATCGGAACCGGATCGCATCGCGGATGGCGGTAGCCACCGCCGTGCTGCGATAGCGTTCGTCGTAACCTTCGATGATCTTCCAGGGCGCCTGGCCGGTGCTGGTTTTCATGATCGTGCGCTCGGCAGCAACTACAAACTGTTCATACATCTCCCAATGCTGCCAATCCCGCTTAGAGACCCGCCAGTTTTCCAGTGGATTCTTTTCCAATTTGCGCAAGCGATCTTTCTGGGCATTCTTGGAGAGATGCATCCAGAACTTCAAAATTAAGGCGCCATCGTCGGCCAAGGTTTTTTCGAACGCCTTGATCCGTTCCAAACGGCCGTCGAATTCGGCCTCGCTGGTGTGCCCATAAACCCGATCAAGGATCGGCGTCGAATACCAAGCACTGAGGAACAAACCGATTCGCCCTTGAGCGGGCAACTGGCGCCAGAACCGCCAATATTCGGGGCGGTCGCGCTCTTCGTCGGACGGTTCACCGTAAGCACGAGTCACCAGCCAGCGCGAATCAAGCCACTCGTGCAACTGGTTGACCGTTTCGCTCTTGCCAGCCCCGTCCACCCCGGCAAACACCACGATGACAGGAAAAGCGGCAGCCCGTAACTCCATCTGCACCATCAGCAGATCTTCTCGCAACTGTGGAACCTGTTGGTGGTAATGCTCTTTGGGCAGCTTGCGTTTCAGTTCGGCGGTCCGGAACATGGGTATCTCACTCACGCTGAAAGTAGACGATAGGCTTCGACGATTTACGAGTCGCCCTAAAAATTAATTTTACTATCTTTTTCAAGCTGTTTTTTTGCCATTACCTTGCCAGTGGTTCCTAGTTGGTCCGCGCGCGGGCTTGCAATCCTGGAGATTGTGTTAATCTAATTGCATCAACCGACAGACGCTCGGCTCTTTTGCTGGGGCCAGGATAGTCGCCAGACCATCCATCACACGCCCAGCTTGTCAATAAGAATAGGAGAAATAGATGAAGCGGCGGCTATTGGCTAGTCTGATTCCAGCGGTTTTCCTGTTTTCCGGACCAGTTCACGCAGATATTTACGCCTTTGTAGACAGCAACGGCATACGACACTTAAGCAACGTCCCCAACGATAACCGCTACAAGCTGGTCATGCGAACGCCAGCCTACCGCACGCCTTCTCCGCAATCTTCCAGCTTCGCTCCAAGTAACTTGTACAGTTCGTACACCGGATACCGGCCGGGCACTTGGAACAGCCAGTCTTACTACCCCCGCGTGAACGCTTCGCCCCGACCCCGCCGTGTCAACGAACAAAACCGCCAGCGCTTTTCCGCCGATGTTGACCGCATCGCCACCCAATATCGGCTTGATCCAGCCTTGTTGCATGCGGTGATCAGCGCCGAATCATCCTATAATCCCTGGGCGGTATCGCCCAAGGGTGCGATGGGGCTGATGCAGTTGATGCCCGGTACTGCCAACCGATTTGGGGTCGGTAATCCCTATGATCCGATCTCCAACATGCATGGTGGTGCCCGCTACCTGCGTTGGTTGCTCGATCAATTTAACGATACCCGCCTCGCAGTGGCCGCCTATAACGCTGGTGAAGGCGCAGTGCAGAAATATGGCAATCAGATACCACCCTATTCGGAAACTCGCACTTACGTCACCCGCGTTTTGGGCTTTTATGAGCAATATAAAGGTGGCATGTTTTACAGTGCGAGTGCCAACACGGCTTTGGCCAGTAATCCACGGGTTTATGGCAGCGGCTATACCGGTGCGACCTCCAGCTACGGAAACCGCACCGGCGGCATCACCATCCTCACCCCACGCTCTATCGCCGCTCGCGGTAGCACCGGATCGGCTACCATCCCCAGCACCTACCTGACGCCGACTGGTACGCGGATTATTGTCGGCAACAGCAGCGGAATGCCCAGCCGGAGTGTGCGTCCTCCTGTCATTTATTCGTCCAAACCAAACCCGTCGGCAACCGCCGCCTCATCCGCCAGTACAGCACCGCTCTTCGCCGGTAACGACAAATGACATCGGGCCTGCTGACAAGGGCATGTTCGCTCACCACTCCGTGCGCGGTGCCCGCTACCTAAACCCCGTTGCGGAGTCACGCGGCGGGCGGAAATTCGCTCAATACGGGCGTGTGATTGCCACTCTGCTCTGTGTCGCCCTCATTGCGGGCGACAGCGGAGCGGCTGAATCACCACAAAGCCAACGTGAACGCTTTCAAGCGGCCGACCGGTCACTGTCAACCGGCGAGCGGCTTGATTACGCCGACCTTAAGCCTTATCCGCTGTACCCTTATCTTCGCTACCGAGATTTGTCGCGCCGACTGGCAGAATTGCCGGTTGTCGAAGTCCGCGATTTCTTGCAGCAGTACGCAGCCACGCCTTTGGCCGGGACTTTGCGGGACGCTTGGCTGCGCCAGTTGGCCCGTATCGGCCGCTGGGATGATTATCTGCGGGATGCCATTGCATCCACCGACCCGGCGTTCGAGTGTTGGCGCCGACAAGCGCTCTTGGCCACTGGCCAAGCGGAACCAGCTCTGCGGGATTTTGGCGCGATCTGGCTGCGCGGTAGCTCATTACCTGCCGCTTGCGATCCGGTGATTGCTGCTTGGCGGCTCCGAGGCGAGCCTTCTCCGGCAGCCTTATGGCAGCGGTTTAGCCTGGCAATGAGCCAACGCAACGTCAGCCTGGGGCGAGCCTTGCGAGTGGAACTGTCGGCCACCGATCAACCATTGGCGGATGTCTGGCTGATGCTTGCCACCGACCCACACCTGGTGCTTGATCCCGCGCGCCTGCCAAAGGACGATGCACGCGCGGGGCCAGTGATCGCGGCGGCCTTGCAATGGTGGGGCAAGCGGGACGTGCTGGCAGCGGCGGCAGCGCTCGATAGGCTCAAGGAACGCCACCCGACGCTCGCCACCCAATGGACCGCAACAGAACGGGACTTGGCCCTGCGCATCGCCACGGACTACCATTCGAGCGCATTAGCGCGCCTGAGCGCTGTGCCTGAGCAGGCGACGGATAGCGCGGTGCGGGAATGGCGAGTGCGTGTCTGCCTACGGCAGGGCGATTGGGTGACTGCCTTGCACTGGCTGGATCAGTTGACGCAAGCGGAACGCGATAGTCCGCGCTGGCAATATTGGCGTGGGCGAGTCTTGGAGTTACTGGGCCGCACTGAGGAAGCCCGCCGACTTTATCAGACCGTCGCCCTCCAGCGGGATTATCACGGCTTTCTCGCCGCCGAACGGATCGGTGTCCCTTATACCGTCACCGCCACACCGCTGACATCGACCGCCACTGAACTGGAAATGCTACTGGCCACATCGCCCGGCCTGGCGCGCGCGCGCGAACTGTACATCCTGGGCCGGGAAACGGAAGCTGAGGCCGAGTGGCGACAGGTTCTGCGCGGCCTCGACCGCACGGGGCTGCAACGCGCCGCGCTGCTGGCCCACCGCTGGGATTGGCACCCGCAGGCCATCGCGACCATCGCCCGCGCCGACTATTGGGATGACCTGGAGCTGCGGTTTCCGCTGGCCTATCGTGATCAGATCCTCACCAACGCCCGCGCTCGCGCGCTAGACCCGGCTTGGGTCTACGGCATTATTCGTCAGGAAAGCGGCTTTCGCGCTGTTGCCCGCTCCCCGGTCGGCGCGCTGGGGCTGATGCAGATGCTGCCCGCCACCGCTCAGGAGATGGCGAAGCTTGTGCAGGATTCCACAGAGGGCTTACCCGAACGGCTGTTGGAGCCAGACACCAACATTCGTCTGGGCGTAGGTTATCTGCAAAAACTGCTGGGAGAGTTGCAAGAGAACCCGGTACTGGCCACCGCCGCCTACAACGCTGGCCCCAATAAGGTAAAGCGCTGGCTACCAACCGGCACTGCCCTCTCTGCCGATCTTTGGGCGGAAACCATCCCCTACCAGGAAACCCGCGGTTACGTGCAACGGGTCATGGAATACGCCACCCTCTACGCTCAGCGCCTCGGTTTAGGGGAATCGATTCCACCGCTGGGGTCGCGGATGAAACCGATCCAGCCGGCACCGGTCATGGCCGTCGCCGGGCATGTAGACTAAAGCCAACAGCCGCCAAAATCCGTCCACACCAGACTGGGCAACGCCCCATTCATCCCGGTGCGCCGGATATGTTATCCCCGCCTACGGTCAGCTCTCGCCGCAAGAGCACTTGGACGGCGGCAAATTCCTGCTCAATCGCTTCGACCTGGCCTGCGGCGGCATCTTCGACAGCCCGCGCCCGCGCCTGACGTTCCAGTTCCGCACTCAACGCACGCAGTTTCATGGCGCCAACATTGGCGCTGCTGGATTTTAAGGTGTGAGCCGCTGCACCCAGCGCCGCTAAATCACCGGCCTGGTCAGCCTGTTTCAGCGCTTCGATCAGGGGCGGAGACTCTCGTAAATACAACTCAATCAAGCGGGCGACTAAACCAGTGGCGCCCCCGCGCTCCAGGGCATAGATCTTGTTCAACGCATCCCGATCTAGACTACTCATCAAGGTGTCTGCCGCCACAGGCGCTGCATCAAGCAGTGGGGCCTGCTCCGTTACGGCCACTGGGCTTGCCAGGGTAGGCCGCAACCAACGGTCGAGCACTGCGATCAGATCCTCTCGCGCAAGCGGTTTGCTCAAATAATCGTCCATACCCACTTGCAAGCAACGGTCTCGGTCACCGCTGATCGCGTGCGCGGTCAACGCGATGATCGGCACTCGCCGCAAAGGCTGACCTAATTCGGCGGCGCGCTGCTCACGCGCGCGGATCATCTCAGTGGCATGAAAACCGTCCATCACCGGCATCTGGCAGTCCATGAACACCAGGTCGTAGGTATGATCATGGGCCAGAATGTCGAGTGCTTCCTGCCCATGGTTCGCTATATCGACCACGCAATGGAATTGCGTCAGAGTCGCACTGGCAACCGCTTGGTTTACCGGATTATCCTCGACCAACAAGATGCGCTTTCGCTGATATGCCGGCAGATTAGGCCGAGTATCTTCTCTCCTGGCCGCGTCGAGGGCAACCACCGAACCATCGCCCACATTCGTCAATAGGCGCTGTAAGCACTCCCGTAACTGAGCTTTCAACACCGGCTTATGCAATTGTTGGTCAAAACCGGCTTCAAGGATTTTTTCACACGGTACGTTCTGGGTCATCAAACGGCTCAAAAGCAACAGCCGAGTCGCGTGCAACTTGGGGTTGGCACGAACCGCCAAGGCCAACTCGGCTCCAGTCATCCCCCCCAGACGCTCGCCTACAAAAGCGACCGTATAGGGGTCAACGGCCGCGACGGCGCTCTGCAACTGAGTTAATGCGGCCTCGCCGCTGCTGGCGCTTTCCGCGCGGATTCCCCAGGCCAGCAAGTCATCACACAAAATCTGGCGACTGGTGGCATGATCGTCAACCACCAGCGCCCGAACGCCCTGAAATTGCCCACTCTCTTGCGGTTCGGCCGGTGCGCCCTGGACCCGATCCATGAGCAGGACGAAGGTGAAGGTAGAACCCTGACCTTCAACACTACTGACGGAAATAGCCCCATTCATCAATTCGGCCAACTGCCTGGCGATGGTCAGCCCTAATCCGGTTCCACCATACTTGCGGGTCATTGAGCCATCGGCTTGGTCGAAGGCATTAAAAATACGTTCCTGTTCCAAGGCCGGAATCCCGATGCCGGTATCACTCACCGCCAGCCGAAGCTGGTAATAGCCAGGCTGTGTGTCGAGCACGGTCAGGCGCAGCACCACCTCTCCCTGCTCGGTGAACTTGATGGCGTTGCCCAGCAGATTGCTTACAATCTGACGAAAGCGCACCGGATCACCTCGCACCCAGAGCATCTCGCTGGGCAAGGCGCATAGAAACTCCAAACCCTTGCGTTGGGCGCTCTCGGCAAACAGGATGACGGCCTCTTCGAGCAGGGACCGCAACGGGAAATTGATTGTCTCCAGATCCAGCTTGCCGGCCTCGATTTTGGAAAAATCCAGCACTTCGTTGATGATGCGCAGCAAGGTAGTCCCGGATTGCTTGATAATTTTGGCGAACTCGCGCTGCCTGGCCGGCAGTTCCGCTCCTAAAAGCAAATCCGTCATTCCTAGAATGCCGTTCATGGGCGTGCGGATTTCGTGGCTCATATTGGCCAAGAACTGGGATTTAGCCTGACTGACCGCCTCCGCGCGCTCCTTGGCGAGGCTCAACTCCCGCACCACATGATGCAATTCGGTGTTGGCGCGTGATAACTCGTCAGTGCGTGCAGCCACCTCTTGCTCCAGCCGGGCGTTATAGCCGGCCAAATCCGCATCGCGCTGCTGGATCTGCACCAGCATGTCATTGAAACCATCCACTAGCGCGCCGAGATCATCTTCACTGATGCGCGGAACCCGGACGCTATAATCACGGGTGTCAGTGATTGCGCCCATCGCCATCCGCAAACCGAGAATCGGCTCTGAAATCACCCGCTGCAACCGCGCCGCCAACAAGGCCGCCAGCAACAGTGAAACCCCCATCAACCCGGCGATGATCCAATAGTAGCGGTTTAAGCTCGCGCTTAGCTCTCGCAAATCCGAATAAATCTCGATATAACCCAGCGCTTGGCCCTCTTGCTCGATGGGCATTCTGACAGCCAGCATCTGGCCGCCAAACCCAAGCATTGGACTACCGCCGAGCACCAATTGGCCGGCCTTTGGTCCCTGTTGCGCGTAATCCCCTTCGATCTCCCTTTCCCAGCGGCGAATTTGTTCGCGCTGCTGGTCGGTCAGCCCCGGCGCCCGGTATTCAGCCAGCATGTTTTCCTTGGGATCGTCGATCACGGCATAGGGCACATCGGATCGGGCGCGCAGCGCCGCCAGGTTTTGCTCGGCCGCTTTCAAGTCATTAAATAGCAAAGCCGAAGCAACATTGGCGCCGATGATATCGGCCAGCGTTATCAATTGTGATCGGGCAATTTTGCGTTGGGAAAATGACTCATTGACGACCAGGGCTACGCCAACCGCTAGCAGAACCAGCGCGCTGGTGAGCAGCATGACCGCCATCAGTTTATTTTTCAGCGAAAGCCTATCAAAGGGACTCATGCCTCACCCTAGCGCTCTACTCCACGATGGTCGCCAACTTGAGCAATTGGGAACTTAGCTTGAGGTTAGCCTGCCGGGCAGTTGCTAAGTTGATATCGAAACGGATGCGCTGTTCAGCCTCCACCAGGCCGATCATGCCACCGGCCCGGGCAAAATCGTCGATGTCACTGACGGTCAAGATCGGCAAGCGCGCCAGACTGGCCAACAGTACCCGGGCACGACTCTGTTCAGCCCGGCTGATGAACACGACATGGCATTTTTCCAGACCAGTATTGGAGGAAACGGCACGCACATCGACAGGATGGCTACCCACCGCTTTGCCGACCAACACGCTGAGCGCTGCGCCGAACGGATTTTCACCGGCAATGCAGATCATCACAGGCGCATCGGGACGGTCGAATACGCCTGGCGGCCACTCGACGTATTTAGCGAAGTTGTACAGATAAGCGGCTTTAACCGAGTATTCGTCAAACTCACCGGCCCAGACTGTGCTACCCAATAACGCGGTGGTCAGCCAGAACGCTAAGACAAGCAACGCTTGATGCCACCGAAACGCCAGGGATGGCTTGGATTGGGTAGGCGGTGCTCGCTTTTGAGCGCCACGCCGAGCCGATCCAGCCATCCGTGAAGTTGGCACGTTCAGAACTTCCATTTCACCTGGCCATACACGCTGCGCTCGACTTCGACCGGAAAGGCAAAAGCCTCGGAGACAAACTCCAAATGGTGAGCGCCGAGTAAATTGTTACCGACCACGGACAGCTCCACATCCTTGCGCGGCCGCCAGCCCAAGCGCACGCCCAATTCAGGGTAGGAGCTGCTCTCAATCCGGCCGCTATAAGACACCAAACTTATTTCGTTGGCGGCCACATAACGCCACCACACATCGACATCAACATTATCTCGGGCATTCCAGGACGCCAATAAGGAAATCTGCTGACGGTCGCCATCCGTGTAAATGGGGCTAGAATCGTCATCTCTCTTCAGTTCCGAATCCAGGTATGAATAGGCCAAACGCCACCGCCATCGCTCGGCCGGGCGCCAGTCTGCCGCCAGTTCGAACCCGCTTTTAACCCCTGAACCCGCATTGGTTAGGGTCACAGGCAGGAGCAAATAGGAAGGCCACGGCGTTCCCGCCACTGCAACAGTTCCCAGATTGCCAATCAACAGTTGCGCGTAATCGTGATAAAAAACGGTGGCATCTAACGAAAAGCGTTCGGTCAACTGCCCGCGATAACCGATCTCATAAGCGGTTAACTCTTCCGAACCAAGATCAGGCGACCCGGCAAAGTACAGCAAGCCTGGCAGATTGCCGGTGAGGGCCGAAGGGGACACAGTGGTCAAATTAAGTCTCATGACATCCCGTTCACCTCGTGAGGGTGTCCGCACCGCGCGCGAGGCGGCAGCCCATAGCCGATGGTTGGGATGTGGCGTCCACAACGCGCGCAGACTCGGTTGCCATTCCCAGCCTGTGAAGTCGTTGTGCTCTAGCTTAGCGCCAGCAATCAACCGAAAACGGTCTGTGATCAGGTCGACCTGATCTTGCACGAAGGCACTGAATAGCTCCGTGGCCACACTTCTTGGGTTGATAGCGGTGATTACTGTATCGGTGAACTCATCCTGATTACGCCGATAACCCAACCCCCAGACGATCTCCTGACGATCCCCCAGCGGAAAGTTGTGTTGAAAGTCGAGATTGACCGTATCCAGGGTCGCGTCGTACAGATAATCCTGATGGCTTTCATAATGGTAATAAGCCTGCAATTCCATCTTCGATTGCGCCGAATACTGGCGCTGCCAACGGGCCTGCACACTGCCGCCCGATGCCTCAACCGGCGAGAGCAGATGTGTCGAATAGGGTGCTGCCAGGTTAAAGACCGTAAAATTCTGTTTAAGATCAGCGTTATAAAATTCCCCCTGCACCGTGAACGAATCCATGGCAGCCGGATTCCAGTCCAACCGAAACCCACCCTTGCCCTGGCGCCAATTATCCTGGGCATCGCGGCCAGCAGGCGTGACCAAGCTATCGCGCTCAGCGAACTGGCCGTAGAGACGGTACCGGGCCTGCTCGCCTAGCTGATCGGCATAACGTACACTGGCAATGGCCCGTTCCTTGTTACCCGCAGTCAGCGTTACCATGCCACCCTGGGTGTCCTTGGTATGCTTCGTGATGATATTGATGACACCATTGACCGCATTGGCTCCCCACAGGCTGCCACCCGGCCCCCGCACAATCTCGATCTGCTCGATCTCGTCCAACGGCGGTCCCTCGACTTCCCAGTTAACGCCGGAAAATAAAGGGGTGTAAATCGAGCGGCCATCGACCAGCACCAACAGCTTGTTAGAGTAGGTACCGGCAAAACCCCGGATCGTGACCGACCAGCGGCTGGCATCGATACGTGCCACTTCGACGCCGGGCGCAAGCCGCAATACTTCGGGGATGACGGTTGCCCCTGACCGCCGAATGTCTTCAGCGGTAATCACAAAAACCGCCGCTGCCGTATCTTGTAAGGTTTGTTCCACTTTGGTCGCCGACACGACCTTCACTTGCATCAAATCTTCGATGCTTAGCTGTGTTAAGTCTGTCTCTACGGCCTCAGCGCGTGCCCCTATACCGAGACAAGCCAATACAATCAATCCCTTAATCACCCTTGTTTGCCGAGGTGTTACCGTCTTCGCTTTGCCCATCCGCCACTCCCACCACCGCTCAGATCGGTACGATGGTCAGAATTATGCATGTTTTATTCCACCTGCTAGAGAATTCAGCAAACAGAAATTGCGCTGTTGCCGCTCTCAACAGGCCAAACCCAAGAGTCGCCAAGGTTGCAGGTGTCTCAACAATTGCTAGCGCATCAGATTAAACTATCCACTACCATGATGCATCACTTGTGGACCAGAAGCGCAATGGACTCAACATGTGCAGTGTGCGGAAACATATCGATCACACCGACACTTTCCAAGTGATAGCCGCAATGGTGTACCAACTCACCAATATCACGCGCCAAGGTGGCAGGGTGACAGGAGACATACACGATGCGCTGTGCGGCCAGCGCCGCCAAGCGGGGCATCATCGCCAACGCGCCAGAGCGCGGCGGATCGAGCAGTATCTTGTCGTAGCGGCCTTGCAACCACGGTTGCGTTTCCAAGTCGCCGGCCAGATCGGCGGCGTAAAAAGCGACGTTGCTGACTTTATTGTGCGCTGCGTTGTGCCGCGCCCACGCCACTAAATGGGTATCTCCCTCCACGCCAATCACCTCACGCGCCCGACGCGCCAGGGCCAGAGTGAAATTACCCAGCCCGCAAAACAAATCTAGCACCCGATCTTCGGGTTGGATTTGCAGCAATTCACCGGCGCGTTCGACCAATTGTCGGTTGATGGCGGCATTGACCTGAACGAAATGCGCGGGCTGGAACAGCAGATCCAAATCGAAAGCCGGCAGTGGGTAAGCCAGCATCGGCGGCTCCGATTCCAGGGGTTGCAAGCTGTCCGGGCCACCCGGTTGCAGATAAAACGTAACCCCGTGCTGCTTACCGAATGCGCGCAACCGCGCCAAATCGGCCTCGCTGGGGGCTGCCAGAACCCGCACACTCAACGCCAGCACCGCATCGCCACCAGCCACTTCGATCTGCGGCACTTGGTCACGGATGGATAAGGCTTCGACAAGACCGGCCAGTTCCTCCAATAGACCACCGATACGCGGGTCGAGCACCTCGCAGCGGCGCAAATCGGCCAGATAAGCGCTATGCCGTTCACGAAACCCCACCAGTACCCGGCCCTTTTTCGGCACCCACTTCACGCCCAAGCGCGCGCGGCGCCGATAACCCCACAAAGGTCCGGTAACCGGTTCTAGCACTTGATTTGGCTGTGCCTTGCCGATATGCGTCAGGCTATCCAGTAACCAGCGCTGCTTAGTGGCCAGTTGGCTAGTCGGATGCAGATGTTGCAGGGCGCACCCACCGCAAACGCCAAAGTGTGCGCACTGCGGTTCAACCCGGTCGGCAGCGGGTGTCAGGATACGGACTGCGCGGGCCTCGTCGCGGCGGCTCCGGCGCGCGGTGTAGACACATTCCGCCTGCTCGCCGGGTAGTGCCCCGTCCACGAAGATAGCCTTGCCATCCCGCCGCGCCACTCCATAGCCCTCGTGGGTTAAATCCTCGATCCCAACCGTAAAGGGCGCCATCTCCGCGAGTGCTTGGCGTTTTTTCGCTGCTGACTTTCCCATGGCTTTATCCCTCGCGTCACGCGGCAAACAGACCGGTCGATAGATAGCGGTCGCCACGATCACAAAGAATGGTCACGATCACTGCATTTTCGACCGTATCAGCCAGTTGCAATGCGGCCGCCACCGCCCCGCCGGACGATACGCCGCAACAAATCCCCTCCTCACAGGCCAGGCGGCGCGTGGTATTTTCAGCCTCGGCCTGACTGACATCGATGATTTGATCGACGCGCGCCGGATCGAAGATGGCCGGCAGATACGCCAGCGGCCAACGGCGAATGCCGGCGATGCTGGAACCCTCGGTCGGTTGTACGCCGACGATTTGCACGGTGGGATCACGTTCCTTGAGATAACGCGACACACCCATGATGGTGCCGGTGGTCCCCATCGCACTGACGAAATGGGTGATTTTGCCCCCCGTATCTCGCCAGATCTCCGGGCCGGTGGTCTGATAATGGGCCAAGGGATTGTCGGGGTTGGCGAACTGATCCAGCACCTTACCCTTGCCCTCCCGCTCCAGCCGCGCCGCCAGATCACGGGCGCCTTCCATCCCCTCTGACTGGCTAACCAGCAACAGCTCGGCACCATAGGCTCGCATTGCAGCGCGCCGCTCCACACTCTGGTTCTCCGGCATCACCAAAGTCAGCCGATAGCCTTTGATGGCCGCGATCATGGCCAACGCGATACCGGTGTTGCCGCTGGTGGCTTCGATCAGACCATCGCCGGGGCGTATGGCACCACGCGCTTCGGCACACCGAATCATGCTCAGTGCCGGCCGATCCTTCACCGAACCGGCGGGATTGTTGCCTTCCAGCTTGCCGAGCAGCAGATTATCTCGTTGAACCGCCAAGCGTTGTATGCGGATCAACGGGGTGTTGCCAACAAAGCTTTCCAGCGTGGGATAGGGAGAATGGGGCATAGTGGATTCCGGGTTGTCCGCAAAATTCTGGGATCGGGCGTTTTCCCGCCCCGTGAAATATGTTAAACCGATTACAAAGAGCAAAATTTCGTGGGCCGGGGCCAACATTATCGCCGCTGGCAACGGCCACCTTAATCAAACTGAACCGCTATCCCAAGCCAACCGCTGATTTTGTCATGACCCGACCTGGTTTGAGACCCTGCCTCATCCGCTGCTTGCCTCTGTTGTTCGCTTGGCTCTCGTTATTCGCCATCCCCGCGCATGGTCAAGAACAGCCCACGCCACCGACCTCAGCCAGCGATCCGGCCCCGGCTGGCACGCTCAGCGTCATCGTCGAGGGCGTAGAAGAACCGCTGCGCGATAACATCATGGCCCACCTCGACATCAACCGCTTCGCGGGCAAAGCGCCGCCGGCGGAAACCGAGTTGCGCTGGTTGCATACCAATGCCGAACGCCATATCCAAGAGGCGCTGCAACCCTTTGGTTATTATGAACCGGTGATTGAAAGCACCTTGAACCAGACCACCGGCGGTGGGTGGGAAGCGCGTTATCGCATTCAACCCGGTCGCCCACTCCCCATCGCTTTAGTTGATGTTCAGTTGACGGGCGATGCGGCCAACGATCCGGTCTTCCAAGCGCTCGTGGACAAGCGGCCCTTGGCGAAAGGCCAGGCACTTGATCACGCCAAATATGAGCAATTCAAACAGAACCTGGAAGCTCTGGCCACTGAGCGTGGTTATTTCGACGCCCATTTCACGGAGCACGCCATCCAAGTTGACTTGCACGCCTATGAGGCCGCCATCAAGCTGCACTACGACACCGGCAAGCGCTATCTGTTCGGCGATATTACTTTTAAGCAAAACTTCCTTTCACCAGAGCTATTAAGCCGCTATCTCCGCTTCAAGCCGAGCGACCCTTACGACGCCAACGAATTGCTGAAACTGCAAGGCGATCTCGGCGGCAGCACCTATTTCAGCCAAATTCGGATCAACACATCGCCCGACGCCAAAACCGTCTCCGTGCCGGTCGATGTCGCGCTGGAACCGAATAAGAAACACAAATACAGCGCTGGCCTGGGTTACGGCACCGATACCGGGCCTAGAGGCAAGCTCAAGGTTGAAAATCGCTGGTTGAATCGGTGGGGCCACTATTACGAAGCGGAGCTACAACTCTCACCGATCAAATCCTTTATCGGGGGTAAGTATGTGATCCCCGGCCGCGATCCCGTCACCGAAAAATACGCGCTAAGCGCCAATTACACCCTGCAAAACTACCAAGACCAGGATTTCGAGCGCATCGCGCTAGGCGGCAGCTACCAGCATGAAGAAGGAAAATGGCTCAAAATCTACAATCTGACCATGCAGTATGAAGATTACAAAGTCGGCAACGAACCTCGTGCCACCTCATTTCTGCTGATTCCGGGGCTGAACTGGACCTGGATTGATGCCGATGACCGGCTTTTCACCACGCGCGGCCTGATGTTTGGTTTCGAAGTGCGTGGCGCAAGCACGGCCTTGCTGTCCGATATCAATTTCTTGCAAGGACTCCTGCACCTGAAATGGATTCGCGCGCTCAACGAAGACAGTCGCCTTATCGTCCGGGGCGACATGGGCGCCACCGCGATCCGCGAAGATTTTACCAAGATGCCAGCATCGCTGCGTTTTTTCACTGGTGGTGACGCCAGCGTGCGCGGCTACGCCTACAACAAGATCGGCCCCACCGATAACAGCGGCAAGATCATCGGTGGCAAGAATCTGGTCGTTGGCAGCCTGGAATACGAGCACCGGGTCTGGAACAACTGGGGATTGGCCGTTTTCATGGATGTGGGCGACGCTTTCGACGGCGCCCGCCCAGAACTGAAAACCGGCGCCGGCGTCGGGGTGCGTTGGCGCTCACCCATCGGGCCGGTACGTATCGATTTCGCCACCGGACTGGACCAACCCCCCGGTGATACCTTCCGTTTCTCCTTCAGCCTGGGGCCGGATCTTTGAGCATTGCTCCCACCATGCGGCGTGCGGCGCTCTGGTTGGGCGGCGGCGTGCTGGTCTTCCTCCTGTTGCTGCTGGTGCTGGGCGGCATCGGCCTGACCACTCAAGCAGGTCTTAACTCGCTGCTGGAACTGGCCCATCGCTTCGCGCCAGGCCAGTTGACCTATGACAAGATCAGCGGCCGACTCTGGGGACCGTTACACATCGAAGGACTCCGCTACGAAGACGGCCCGTTAAAACTCAAGCTGAATAAAGCCGATCTGGAATGGAATCCAGCACAATTATTCAGCCGGCAACTCAATCTTGATCGCTTGCACTTCGACGGCCTGGAAATCCATCTGCCGCCGCCTGGCGAAGACAAGCCACCCACCACCGAGCCGTTCGTATTGCCGGAGATACAATTGCCAATCGGCGCCACTATCGCCGATCTGCAAGGCCGCAATATCCGTATTATCCCGGCTAACGCGCCACCGATTCAAATTGACGCTATCGACCTCAAGGCGCACGCCGCCGCCGAGGGGCTAAAGGTTGATCATTTGGCGATTAAATCGCCGCTGGGTGATCTGCGGCTGAAGGGGCAGGTCGATCCGACTGGTAACTATCCGCTCACGCTGGATCTGGACTGGCAAACCCCATTCTTGTCCCAATACGGCACCTTTAGTGGCCAGGGCAAAGTCCGGGGTACGCTGCGGGAACGGCTGACGGTCACTCATGAAATCACGGGGCCTGCGACTTTGGAGTTAGATGCCGAGGTGCGCAAACCGCTGACGGAAGCGATCTGGTCGGCTAAAACCAAACTGGATGTGCCGGACCTCAAACCGTTCGCTCCCGATTTAGCGGGCAAACCGCTGACGGCTCACCTTGATGCCCAAGGGGTGATGAGCCGTTTTACCGGCCAGGGAGAGATTGCTGCGACGCTCCCGGAACTGGGCAAGACCACCGTGCGCTTTACCGTTGCTGGCGACCCACAGAACATTAAAATCGACACCTTGCAGGTAGCCGCTCCTGAGCGCGATCTGACGTTAACTGCCGAGGGTGAGGCCCAATTGACCGAGGGGGCTTTACCGAAATTTCGCAGTCATGCCGAGTTGAAAGCGACCGTGCCGGAACTCGGCCCGACCACTCTGCAACTGACCGCCGCCGGCGACGCGAAAACCATCAAACTCGACGACGTGCGCCTGACTGCGCCTGCCTGGGCGTTGAATCTGCTCACCCAAGGCGAAGCGCAATTTGCCGATGGGGCCTTTTCCGGCTTGCAAGCCCAAGGCGAAATGAATGCCACTGTCCCCCAATTCGGTCCCGTGGCACTGCGCTTTACTGCCGATGGCGACGCCAAGACCGTCAAGCTCAACGAATTGCGCCTGACCGCCGCCCAGCATCCGCTCAAGCTCAACGTGCAAGGCCAGGTTGAATTGGCCGATCTGCGTTTCCAGGCTAATGGTCAATGGCAATCACTGGCCTGGCCGTTAAAGGGCATCCCGCAAATCCAGAGCACGAAGGGTGACTTCACGGCTGAGGGTACGCCCAAGGATTATCGCTTTACCGCCACGGCCACCGATCTGCGAGGACCGAATGTTCCCAAGGGTACCTGGGCGCTGACGGGCCAAGGCTCGGAGCAAGGGGTTCGTGATGTCAAGCTGACGGGTAAAACCTTGGAGGGAACTCTACAAGCCGCCGCCGATGCGACCTGGGCGCCGGCAGTCGGTTGGCAAGCCAGCGTCAATGGTCAAGGGATCAATCCGGGCGCTCATTGGCAGGATGTACCCGGCAAATTGAATTTTCAGCTCAAAAGTGATGGCGGGCTGGAAAATGGTGAACTGCGAACCAACGTGTTGTTGGAAGACTTGACCGGTACTCTAAGCGGGCAACGAGTCGCCGGTAAGGCCGATGTCAGTGTTCGCGGCCAAAATCTCACCGTTCGGGACCTGAATGTAAGCGCGGGCGACGCGCGCCTGGAAGCAACCGGAACACTGACTGAACGCTTGGATCTGGTTTGGAAGCTGAATGCGCCGCAGCTTAAATCCTTAGTTCCTGGGCTGAGCGGCACCGTTGCCAGCACTGGCAAATTGAGCGGCTCCCGCACCAGCCCGATCATAGCCGCCAATATCGCCGTTGATAACCTTAAGCAAGGGGCCAATCAAATCCAGCGCTTGCGCGGTGAGGCCAACATCGACGCGGGCGGTGTCGGCCGCTCGCAATTGAAAATCATCGGCGATAGCCTGGTGCTGGGCGGCCAGAAATGGCAAAGCTTGCAGGTGGATGGTTCCGGCACGGCCGCTGCGCACGACTTGAAAGCCGAACTCAGCGGCGAACCGGGGAGTTTTCTGCTCGCTCTGGCCGGTAGCCTGCAAACCCCGGCCATGCTTTGGCAAGGCCGTATCACTCAGCTGACTGCCAAAAACACCCCGGCCGGCAACTGGAGTCTGGAGAAACCGGCAGCGGTTCGCGCCTCCGCCAAGGAGGCGAGCCTTGATACCGCCTGCTTGAGCAGCGCACCCACCCGGTTGTGCCTACAAGGCCAGTGGCAACAAGCCGGCGACTTCAATGGTCGGGTACAACTCAGTAATCTCAACCCAGACCAATTCAAACGCTTTTTCCCCAAGGAGGTCGCGCTCACCACCAGTATCAATGGCGAAGCCACCGTCAGCGGCAAAATCGGTGGCGCGCTGCTGGGTAAAGCCAACGTCACCATCGCCCCTGGTAACGTCAGCCTGCAAAATCAGGGCCGACCGGTCACTATCGCCTTCAACGGCGGCACCCTCAAGCTGGACAGCAATGGGCGGACTGCGACCAGCCAAGCCCGGCTAGATCTGGGATCAACCGGGCAGTTGCAGGCTAACCTGCAAGTACAAGACCCGCTCGGCGCTGGTCGGTTGAACGGCAAGATTGAGGGAGCGATCACCGACTTAAAGATTGTTTCGGCTTTCGTGCCGGAGATCACGGAAATTTCCGGGCAAGTCCGTGCGGATGTGGCGCTGGGCGGCACCTTGACCAAACCCTTAATGCGCGGCGATGTGCGCCTGGAAAATACCGCCCTGTCGATTCCAGAGGCTGGTCTGAAGCTGCGCGCTGTGCAATTCGCCGCCACCAGCACCGGCCAGGGACCGATCCGCTTGGCGGGTTCGGTGCAATCCGAGCCAGGCCAGTTGCAGGTTGACGGCCATTATGATCCGTTCAAAGGACAGCTTATCCTGGCGATCATCGGAGAAAACTTTCAAGCGCTCAAAACCACGGATGTGCAAATCCAGATCAGTCCTGACCTCAAGATCGACTACACACCGCAGCAAACCCGTCTGCAAGGCACCTTGACCATTCCACGGGCCTTTTTGCGGCCCGGCGGTCAGCGTCCGGGCGCGATTAACGCCTCCAGCGACACGGTGATCGTCAAGAATCGGGATGGCACGGCGCCGGAAGCCAAAGAGCGCGGCATGGCGATTTTCGCGGATATGCGCGTCGTACTAGGCCAGGATGTGCAGTTGGAAACGCCTGCCTTCAAAGGTAAGCTCCGGGGTGATTTGCGGGTGCTGCAAAGTCCGCAGTTGGCACCGCGCGCCAGCGGTGACATCGAAGTCGTGGCCGGTAAATACAAAATTTATGGCGAAGAAATCGAGATCCAACGCGGTCAGTTATTATTCAGCAGTAGCGCGCTCGACAACCCCAGCTTGGAATTGCGCGTCGTCCGTCAAGAGCGAAATATCATTTCCGGTGCAGAGATCATGGCGGGCGCACAGGTGCGCGGCACCTTGAAAAGGCCGAAGCTGACCTTCTTCTCCTCCCCGAACATGTCAGATCCAGATGTTCTCGCCTACCTGGTCTTGGGTCGGGCGCCGGGCGGTTCCGGCACCGAAACGGCGATGCTGTTCAAAGCGGCGAGCGCGCTCGGCTCCGGGCAAAGCGGCGGCCTTAGCAAGAGCCTGACCGATGCGTTCGGGCTGGATTCCGCCGAACTCGGCAGCACCAGCCAGGGCGGCACGTCCTTCATGCTCGGCAAGTACCTGACGCCAAGGCTTTATGTTGGCTACGGAATCGGCTTGCTGAACGCCCTTAACACCTTCTTCCTAAAATACCGCTTCACCGAACATCTGATGCTGGAATCCGCCACCAACTCCAGCGGGACGGGCGGCGATTTCATCTACACCATCGAACGTTGAGAGGGCCATTAGCCAGCCGTCAGGACGGATTACCGCGCGGTGCGGTGGCGCGGCATTCAGTTTCGCCATTTGCGACAGGGCCAAATGCTTGGCAGCTTCCACTTTGCCGAGATCGACCCTGACCTCAGCGGCTACTTGTAATAATCCGGCTCATTGCCCGCCTTCCATTTGATATTACAGCCGATACTCGGTTTTTGCTCCGGTGCAACCGGCTGACCCGCCAACAAGGCATCCACCGCCGCGCGTAAATCCGCGCCCGTCACCGGGATGGCATTACCCGGCCGACTGTCGTCGAACTGGCCGCGATAGACCAGCTTGCGGTTGGCATCGAACAGGAAAAAATCCGGTGTGCAGGCCGCCCGATAGGCTTTGGCTACGGCTTGACTTTCGTCGTACAGGTAGGGGAAGGAAAAGCCGAGCGCTTTGGCCTCCTCGGCAATCCGGGCTGGACTGTCATCTGGATAATTGGCGGCATCGTTGGCACCTATCGCGACGCTGGCCAACCCCTTGGCGCGATAATCGGCGGCAAATCGCGCCAAGTCCGCCCGAATATGTTTGACAAACGGGCAATGGTTGGAAATGAACATCACCAGCAAGGCCGGACTGTCTTGAAAATCAGCCAGGGCCACGGTTTTACCTGTCGCTGGCTCTGGTAGATTAAAATTGGGGGCTAGTGTAGCCAGCGGCAGCATCGTGGACGGCGTTTGTGCCATGATTTCACCTCACAACGTTAGCAATATCGGGGAACCTGGTGGTGCGCGCTACTATGCGGTTCAGCCCGTGTTCCGACGGCGTTACCCGCCATCGTCGAACCAAGCCAATCTCTAGCGGTCAATCCCCGCTAGCCGAATGGGTTTGATCCTCGCACCTGTTGACGCTTAATTTACCTTATGGGAGACAATGCTATGTATGCAAAACAGCCGTTCTGGCTGAGCGCTTTGATTGGGCTGCTATGGAGTGCGACCGCACCGGCAGCCGAGTATCCCGATTTTGTCACCCTGGTCGAGCGCTACAGCCCAGCGGTGGTTAGCATTCAAACTAAATCCGATCTCAAGGAACGCCCCAGACTGGGCCATCCGAATATTCCTGAGAACAGCCCGTTCTTCGATTACTTTAAACGCTTCTTCGACGAAATGCCCGACTCCCCGGCTCAACCACGCTCGTCGGTCGGTTCCGGCTTCATCGTTTCGGCCGATGGTTACGTCGTCACCAACGCCCATGTGGTTGATCAGACAGACAGCATCGTCGTCGGTTTACCCGACCGCACCGAGCTGACGGCACAGTTGATCGGCAAAGATAAGCGCAGCGATATTGCGGTACTGAAGATTAAATCCGACGGCAATTTACCTACCGTCAAACTCGGCGATGCCCACAAGATCAAGGTCGGTCAATGGGTATTGGCCATCGGTTCGCCCTTCGGCTTTGAGCGCACCGCCACCCAGGGCATCATCAGCGCCCTAGGCCGTAATCTACCCAGCGACAATTATGTCCCTTTCATTCAGACCGACGCTGCCGTCAACCCCGGCAATTCCGGCGGACCGCTGTTCAATCTTGATGGCGAGGTGATCGGCGTCAATTCGCAAATCTACAGTCGTTCTGGTGGTTATCAGGGGGTATCCTTCGCCATTCCCATCGACGTGGCGATGGAGGTGGTTGAGCAACTCAAATCGGGCGGTAAGGTGACACGCGGCTGGCTGGGCGTTTTGATTCAAGAAATGACACCGGAATTAGCCCAATCTTTCGGCCTCGACAAACCGCGCGGTGCCCTGATCGGACAAGTGATGGCAGAGGGGCCGGCGCAAGGGGCTGGTATCAAGGTGGGCGATATCATCGTGGCCTTCAATGGTCAACCGGTGCAGCACTCCACTGATTTACCCTTGATGGTCGCCCGCACCCGGCCCGGCACGACCATTCCGCTGACGGTCATTCGTGACGGCAAGGAACAAGCGCTTAACGTCCAGATCACGCAATTACCGGATGAGGTCAAATTGCAACAGGCGACTGTAGAATCGCCGACCAGCAATCGATTGGGTTTGGCTGTTGCCGAATTGCCCGCAGAAAAACGTAAACAGGGTGCGAGCGGTTTGCTGGTTAAGGATGTTGACGAAGGGCCAGCAGCCAGAGCCGGTATTCGGCCCGGAGATATCATCGCCCGTATCAATAATATCGATGTGAATGAGGTTGGCCAATTCGCTGATCTGATTGAGAATTTGCCGGCCGGTCGGCCGATACCGGTTCTGGTGCGGCGGGATAATGGGGCGATCTTCCTCGCATTGACGATTCCCGAGGAAGCCAAGAAATAAAACGGCCGCCCTCCCCTTGATGCCCTCCCCGGCGGCCTTTACGCCGGGGAGGGCCATGAGTTCCAACAGAAAAATCCTACTGGCCGGGATTTTCCACCCCATCCCCTGCTGACGGCGCAGTCGGCAGCGGCACCATGAGCGGCTGTCCCGGTTGACGACAACCAGCATCACAACACCGGCCCGGTTGGCGATTACGCAGGATCGGCCGATTGGAGTCGGCCAGCACGCCGCGTTCCAGCAAACGCTCGACCAGAGCGACCTTATCGCCCAGGGGGTAATGCCGCCAGATTTCCTGCTTCAATGCCGCTGGCGAACCGCCGCCGTGCAGACTGATCAGCGAATACCATCCCCCTTGGTAAGAAGCGGTCAAATCCTCCAGGAAGCGGGCGACCTCGATCCGCTTGTCGTAGGGAACCGTCGGGTTGGCCCGCAGCACCTCAGCAAGCGTCGCCGCCGTCGCCGGATTGTGATCCTCGTCCGGCCCCGGCAGCGCGACGATCAACCCGCCCGATACTTCGTGGGCTAAGCGGTGCATCTCGTAAATCTGGGTTGATAGCAATAGCTTACCGATATTGGCAAAGACCGGTTCCGGCATGAAGCTTTTCGCATAGGGATCTTGCTGGCCATAGACGCTGGCCGCCACGCCGCAGGCATAGAATCCCTCGGTGATTTTGATCAACTCGACCATCGGCTCGCGCAAACTGGCCTTGCGGTTGGGATCAAGGCCGTTGGCTTCACACATCAGCGCGCCTGCACCGATCAACAAATCACCAAAACCGGCACGCGCACCGATGCAGCTATGCCGGTGATGCGTCGCATAGTGATAAGTCACCGCCCCGGAATGCTCCCACTCACCGGCAAGAAAGACCCGCTCCCAAGGCACCAGCACCCGATCAAAAATCACCACGGCCGTGGACTGACCGTAGCGGCGGGAAAACAGCGGCGCACCATGTTCAGGCTTCTCGCCCGGCCGGCCGGCCGGCCGGGCAATGATAGTGATGCCGGACGCATCGACCGGTACTGCGCAGCAGACAGCGAAATCGGCATCGGCCTCGGTCATATTCCGCGACGGCATCACCAGAAACTCATGGACATAGGGAGCAG
Source organism: Candidatus Competibacter denitrificans Run_A_D11 (assembly GCF_001051235.1). Lineage (GTDB taxonomy): Bacteria > Pseudomonadota > Gammaproteobacteria > Competibacterales > Competibacteraceae > Competibacter_A > Competibacter_A denitrificans. Next base: position 61,488 of record NZ_CBTJ020000002.1, read on the forward strand.
CCGTCACGATGGCCTTGGCGCCGGCAATCACGATGCCTCGGCCGTTACGCTCGACGATGTGCAGATAGACATCTGGGTTGCTCTGCTGATGTGGGCGGCGACTACGGTCGCCCTTCGCATCGGTCATGGCAATCCCCAAACTCAAATCTTGGTCCTGTACCTGCTGCAAGTAGGCGGCAAAGCGGGCACGGCACTCCGTCGTACCGTTGGCGTCATCCAACTGGGCAACCGCTTGGCCAATCCCATTGAGGCCATCATGGGCCAGGTAACGCTGCGCGCAGCCGGTTTCCTGGCACAGCAGTCGGACGGCTTCCAATTTATTGAGTAAATCGCCAGCAGACTCGTTGATATGCAGCATCCGGTTGACGGTCTTGCCGCTAACCGATTGCACAGCGGTCATCAAGGGCACTTTAGCGGCATCACGGGCGAAATCGTAACTCACTGCCAGCGCGTTGATGCCCGGCTGGAACGCGGGCGCATCCGCGACGGATTCGATGCGTTGGCCATCGACATAGACGGTGGGCTGGTACTTGCGAAGAGAGTCCCGAAAATCCTGGCCGCTCATCAAGCACCCGGTCGCAGGGTTCGCTCTGGGTATAACCATCTTGTTTTCCAATCAATGTGGATTCGTTAAATTGGTTTAGCTCGCGTAGCGGATAGTTCAATGCGACCGGCCGCGTATCCCTAACTACCCCGCTTCTTGCCGTTCCCGGTATAATTGAATTTCCTTTCCTTCAATAGGGAAAGCGCAAATTAATGCGCCGGCATTTCGACCGGAAACCATCGATCACCCATCACCACTTGTCAGCGTTCCCGCTCTTCGGGATCGCCCTATCTAAAAGGGCCTTTTTCATGCTTGAAACCTATCGCCAACAAGCCGCCGAACGTGCCGCCCTGGGCATTCCTGCCCTACCGCTCACTCCGCAACAAACCGCTGATCTGGTCGAACTGCTGAAAAACCCGCCTAAAGGCGAGGAAAATTTCTTGTTGGATTTGCTGACCCAGCGCGTGCCGGCGGGTGTCGATCAGGCTGCTTATGTCAAAGCCGCTTTTCTGGCCGCCGTCGCCAAGGGCGAGACCTCATGTCCGCTGATTTCCCGCGTGCGAGCCACCGAATTGCTGGGCACCATGGTCGGCGGTTACAACATTCAGCCCTTGATTGATCTGCTGGATGACGCCGAGTGCGCGCCCGCCGCCACCAAGGCGCTGTCGCAAACCCTGTTGATGTTCGACTACAAGCACGGTGTCAAGGAAAAAGCCGACAAAGGCAACGCCCACGCTAAACAGATCATGACCTCCTGGGCGGAGGCGGAATGGTTTACCGGTCGGCCCAAACTGCCAGAAAAAGTCACCGTCACCGTGTTCAAGGTCACCGGCGAAACCAATACCGATGATCTTTCGCCCGCCCCCGATGCCTGGAGCCGCCCCGACATTCCGCTGCACGGCCTGGCGATGCTGAAGATGGAACGGCCCGGCATTCAGCCCGATGAATCCGGCAAAATCGGCCCGCTGAAGCTGATTGAATCCCTCAAGAAGAAAGGCCATCCGGTTGCCTATGTCGGCGATGTGGTGGGCACCGGTTCCAGCCGTAAATCGGCCACCAACTCAGTGCTGTGGTGGACCGGCGACGACATTCCCTACGTGCCGAACAAGCGTTATGGCGGTTACTGTCTGGGCGGCAAAATCGCGCCGATTTTCTTCAATACGATGGAAGATGCGGGCGCGCTGCCGATCACCGATTGCGACGTGACCAAAATGAACATGGGTGATGTCATCGACATCTATCCCCATGCCGGCAAGATCGAGAAAAACGGCGAAGTCATCTCGACCTTTGAATATAAGTCCGACGTGCTGCTGGACGAAGTGCAGGCCGGTGGCCGCATTAATCTCATCATCGGCCGCGGCCTGACCGACTGGGCGCGGGAAGTGCAAGGACTCGGCCCCAGCCCGATTTTCCGCCGGCCAGTGGCTCCTAAAGATTCCGGCAAGGGTTTCACCCTGGCGCAGAAGATGGTCGGCAAAGCCTGTGGCGTGGCGGGCATTCGTCCCGGCACCTACTGCGAGCCGAAGATGACCACGGTCGGCTCGCAGGACACCACCGGCCCGATGACCCGCGACGAGCTGAAAGACCTGGCTTGTCTCGGTTTCTCTGCCGATCTGGTGATGCAGTCGTTCTGCCATACCGCCGCTTATCCCAAACCGGTGGACGTGCAAACCCACCACACCCTGCCGGATTTCATTTCCAGCCGCGCCGGGGTGGCGCTGCGGCCCGGTGATGGCATCATCCATAGCTGGCTGAACCGGATGCTGCTGCCGGATACCGTCGGCACCGGCGGCGATTCGCACACTCGTTTCCCCATCGGCATCAGCTTCCCGGCCGGTTCCGGGCTGGTCGCCTTCGCCGCCGCCACCGGCTCGATGCCGCTGGATATGCCGGAATCGGTGCTGGTGCGCTTCAAGGGCCAGATGCAGCCCGGCATCACCCTGCGCGATCTGGTCAACGCCATTCCTTACGCCGCGCTCAAAGCCGGTACGCTGACGGTGGCGAAGGAAGGCAAGAAGAATGTCTTTAACGGCCGGATTCTGGAAATCGAGGGCCTGCCGGATTTGAAGGTGGAACAAGCCTTCGAGCTGTCCGACGCCTCCGCCGAGCGCTCCGCCGCCGGTTGCACCGTGCGCTTGAACAAGGAGCCGATCATTGAATATCTCAACAGCAATATCACGCTGCTGAAGTGGATGATCGCCAACGGCTATCAAGACCCGAAGACCCTGGAACGGCGCATCAAGGGGATGGAAGCCTGGCTGGCCAACCCGACCCTGATGGAGCCAGACGCCGATGCCGAGTACGCCGACATCATCGAAATCGACATGAGCGCGATCAAGGAACCGCTGCTGGCTTGCCCAAACGATCCCGATGATGTCAAGACGCTGGCGGATGTGGCGGGCGCGAAGATTGACGAGGTGTTCATCGGCTCCTGCATGACCAACATCGGCCACTACCGCGCCGCCGGCAAGGTGCTGAACGGGCAATCCAACATCCCGACCCGGTTGTGGATTTCCCCGCCGACCCGGATGGACGCCCGCCAGTTGAGCGAGGAAGGTTACTATGCCATCTACGGCAGCGCTGGGGCGCGGATGGAAATGCCGGGTTGCTCGCTGTGCATGGGCAATCAGGCGCGGGTCGCCGACAATGCTACCGTGGTGTCCACCTCCACCCGCAACTTCCCCAACCGCCTGGGCAAGGGCGCCAATGTGTACCTGAGTTCGGCGGAGCTGGCGGCGGTCTGTGCGCTGCTCGGCAAGATTCCGACCTTTAGCGAGTACATGACGTACATGGGCGAGATCGGCAGCAAGGGCGCGGAGATTTACCGTTATCTGAACTTCGATCAGGTGCCGGAATATCGGGCAGTGGCGGATCAGGTGAAGGTTGCGGCCTAATCACCTCTAGCTTTGTCCGTCTCACCAATCCCCGTAAATTTGCGGGGATTGGCGTTTTTGGACTGTTTACTGTGCCAGCCCAGACCAACGCGCCTGACTCAAGACCCAATGATAGGTGCTGAACCGCCACTTCCCGCTCAATCCCATCGCCTGCAACACCTCCATCACCAGCAGCACTTGTACCTGCCGCCAGACCCGTTCGCTCAACAACGACGCAAACATGCCTATATCAGGCGGTAGTGTCCCCAGGTGCTTGCTCTCTTTAGTCGGAAAGAAATCGTCATGGTTGCTATCTCCCAACATCAAGGGAATTTCTTATCAATGGGGAAAGTTGGGCTAAGTATTTGAAAATATTTAATCCGAATACTGGATACCTTTAGATTACCCACTTACCATATTAGGAAAGAATCCACCGATAAGCACTGCGATCAACAGCAATCAGCGTATAGTTTGGGTATGGAGAAAATGTGAGATGCCAAATCCAGCAAAACTCTCGCCTCTCGCCAAGCAGGTCTGCTATATCCTCACCGGTGGCGATACAGCGTACTGTAACTTCCGTTTCGGTACGCAACTGGTCTCGCAAACGAAATTCCAGGAGGTCGCGTCGTATATTTCGATGGGAGCAATCCAGGTCACCGAGATGCCCTTCGGTACGGTAACTGCGGCCGAATACTATCCTTGCACGGCGCACCCCGACAAGAAGGCAACGTTGCAGGTGAAAGCCTCGCTGAATCAGGCCGACTATATCGCCGTATCCAATGTGATCCACGAGGCAACCCACGCGATGCAGGACATTCAGCGGTTGATTCTGGCACAAGAGGACGCGGAGGCGGCAGCCTACGTCGCGCAGGCCGTCTACTTCCACTACCGCCGCTTTCCCGAAGCACCGGTGACCGGCGATTTCGCAGCCGATAACATCATAAAGGTCGCGTTTGACATCGCCAGCGCCAATGTCGGCGGTTTCCTCATTGAGGCCGCAGATGAAGAACGGTTGCGCAAGGTCATCTTGAAGCATCCGCATTACCGGTCGAATATCGACCCATTTTTCAAGTACCGCTTCCCCGGTGTGGCGATCCCGCCGTACTAACAGCGTTGCCCGATAGGGGAGCATAGCCATGCCAACGGGGCATGTTGTCAGCAAAGCCGCTTTCGTCAATCCAGACCAGCATCTCCCTCGGCTGGAACACCTTTCCCGTTCCCCCGCTCACCGAGAAAAACCAAGCCGACCTGACTCGCTGCGCTGAAGACATCCTGCTGACCCGCGAAGTGCATTTTCCGGCGACGATTGCCGACCTGTACGATCCCGACCACATGCCCGCCGATTTACGCGAGGCGCACGAGCGTAACGATGAAGTGGTAGAACGCATCTACATCGGTCGCCGCTTCCGCAACGACACCGAACGGCTGGAGAAACTGTTTGATCTGTATACCAAGATGACAGCGGCAGCCAAGCCAAAAAAGCAGCGGGGATGACGCCACGGCCGCCTTTTCCCCGCAAAGGCATCAGGTGCGCTTTGACCCGTCTTGCAGGCCAAAGCGTAATGATGTAGAAATCTACATTATTTTATCTACATAGAGCCAGCCATGCCCATCAACGTCAACAACCCCGAAGCCGATGCACTGACCCGCAAGTTCGCGGTGATGGCGGGCGTCGGCATCACCGACGCCATCATCATCGCCATGAAGGAAGCCATCACCCGGCGGCGTACCGCGGAAACACCACTGGAAACGGCGGCACGGATCAGAGAAAGATATGGCGTTTCCCTAAGCGAGGAAGCGCGGAAACCGCTGCCCAAACAGGTGTTCGACGCGATGTGGGGCGATAACCTGGAACGGGAGGGCTGATGTTCGTCGATGCCTCCGCCCTTATCGCCCTGTTGTCCGATGAACGCGAAGCCAGCCGGATAGCCGAGGTGCTGGCTGCCGCTGAAACCAGACTCACCTCACCCGTCGCTGTGCTTGAGGTCGCGCTGGCGCTGGCGCGGCCGGACAAGTTCAACCTGTCTATCGAAGTCACCGCGCCGCTGATTCGTGAGTTTCTCGATGAACGAGACATCGAAGTGCGCGATCTGCCACCTGCCGCCGATACGACCCAACTCGCCCTGGCCGCCGCGCACCGTTATCGTTCAGGGCGGCATGGCCTGAACCTGGGCGATTGCCTGCACTATGCCTGCGCCAAATACTACCGCGTACCGATTCTGGCGACGGACCGCGAATTCAGCCAGACCGACCTTGAAATCGCGGGGAGCCGATGAACGATTTACCCGCTGGCCTGATGTCGCCACCCGACGGCTACGCCGATTGGCTGGCCGATCTCAAAGAACGCATCCACACCGCCCAGCAGCGGGCCACGCTGGCGGTCAATCGGGAACTGGTGCTGCTGTACTGGCAGATAGGCCGCGACATTCTGGCGCGGCAAGCCGAACAAGGCTGGGGTGCCAAAGTCATTGAACGGCTGGCAAATGATTTGCGGGCCGCTTTCCCCGATATGAAAGGATTTTCACCCCGCAACCTCAAGTACATGCGGGCCTTTGCCGAAGCGTGGCCGGATGCGGAATTTGTGCAGCAGGCTGCTGCACAATCACCTTGGTTTCATCTCTGCACGCTGATAGACAAGCTCAAAACCCGCGACGAACGTAATTGGTATTTATCAAAAGCCATCGAGCACAACTGGTCGCGCAATATTCTGGTGATGCAGATCGAAACCCGCCTGCTGGAACGAACCGGCAAGGCCGTCACCAACTTCACCGCCAGCTTGCCCAAACCACAATCCGACCTGGCCCGTGAGTCGCTGAAAGACCCCTACCGCTTCGATTTTCTCGGCCTGACCGACAAAGCCCAGGAGCGCGAGATTGAAAACGCCTTGGTGAAACATGTCACCGAATTTCTGCTAGAGCTAGGCGCGGGTTTTGCCTTCGTCGGGCGGCAAGTGCTCCTCGACGTGGGCGGTGACGAGTTCTTCATTGACCTGCTGTTCTACCACCTCAAGCTGCGCTGCTACGTGGTGATCGAACTCAAGGGCGGCAAATTCAAACCCGAACATCTGGGTCAGTTGAAATTTTACCTCACGGCGGTTGATGCTCAGATCAAACACCCCCAGGATGGCCCCACCATCGGTTTACTGTTATGCAAAAGCAAAAACAAGGTGGTGGCCGAATACGCCCTGCGCGACAACACCCAGCCCATCGGCGTGGCTGAATATCAACTGCTGGCCTCTTTACCGCCAGAGTTGCAGACCAGCCTGCCCAGCATCGAACAGATCGAGCGCGAACTGACGGGCAACTCCACGGACAACAATTCATCATGACGAAAAGCGTGCCTTCCGTTTCAGTGGCTTACGCGCAGAGCGGCCGTTCAACTACCGCTAATGCGCTCGGTATGCGCCCGATGCAAGAACGCGCCTACGAGCGGCGCGGCGAACAATACCTGCTCATTAAATCCCCGCCAGCCTCCGGCAAAAGTCGGGCGCTCGCTTAAACGGTTCTATTGAGAACCACTGACGTGGCGGGTTTTCACAAGCCAACTTCGGAGGATTTGATAGAGATCATCCCGCGAAAATGGCTTCGCCACAAAATCGTCCATCCCGACCGCCAGGCATCGCGCCCGGTCTTCTGGAAACGCATTGGCGGTTAACGCGATAATGGGGGTTGGGCTGATCGTGTTCTGGCTGGGAGCCGCCTCGCGCTCCCGAATTTGGCGGGTCGCTTCAAAACCATCCATCTCCGGCATCTGACAATCCATCAACACGGCATCAAATCGACCGTTTTCCCAGAATTCCAACGCTTCTTTACCATTGGCAGCCATGCTGACCTCTAGCCCAAAGGATTGAAGCATGGCCTGCGCTACCAGGGCATTGATGGCGTTATCTTCAACGAGCAGCACATGACCGGCCAAGGTTTCGAGCTTGCCAAGCTGAACGGCCGCCGGACTAGATGCCTTAGCCGTAGGGGCCAGCCGCACGGTAAACCAAAAGATTGTGCCTCCCCCCGGCGCAGGCTCGTAACCAATCTCACCACCCATCAGTTCGACAATTTGTTTGGCGATGACAAGGCCAAGGCCCGTACCGCCATACGAGCGGGTGGTGGAATCATCGGCTTGCATAAAGGGTTGGAAAAGATAGGCATGGGCCGTATCGGGAATACCGATCCCGCTGTCTCGCACCCGGAAATACAACCAAACGCCGTCGCCACGCCGACTGATTACTTTATCGCTCTCGGCAAGCGACACCCTCACCTGAACTTCGCCATGGCGGGTAAATTTGACGGCATTATCGACCAAATTGCAGAGAATCTGCCGCAACCGGTCGGGATCGCCGCAAAACCGGCCCGGTACATCGGCCGCTATTTGCCAGAACAGCACCAAACCCTTGCGCTGAGCTTGCGGAACCAGCATTCGCAGCGCATCACCCACCTGTTGGCGCAAATCGAACTCGACCTCTGCCAAAACAAGCTTACCGGCCTCAATCTTGGAAAAATCGAGAATCTCGTCGATGATCCGCAACAGCGTTTTCCCAGAATCTTGTAACATCTCCAGGTAGTGGCGCTGTTGCTCGGTGAGATTTGCCTGCCGGGTCAACAGTTGCGCCATCCCCAACACGCCGTTCATCGGGGTACGAATCTCGTGGCTCATATTGGCCAAAAACCGTGACTTGGCGAAATTAGCGGCCTCGGCGGCATCGCGGGCGTGTGCCAGCGCACCCTCAACCCGCTTGCGCTCGGTGAGATCGTGAAAGACCACCTGCAACGCCGGCTTACCTTGATAGATAAACGGCGCGGCGGCCACATCCACCGGAAACACGCTGCCATCCAAGCGGACATAGGTCTCTTCAACCAGAGCAACTGCCATTTTGGTTACTTGAATCTCCTGCAACCGTTGACGAACCAAGGTATAAGAGTCAGGATGCAAGCGGTCCCAGCAGGAGGTTCCCAGCAGATCGGCCGGCGCGTGGCCACCAAACAAGCGAACACCCGCTGCATTGATGTAGACGATCTTCTCGTCTTGGTGAATGTAAATCCCATCTGGCGATAGCTCGACTAGCTGCCGATACGCATTCTCGCTATTCATCAACGCCTGGGTTAAGAGCCGTAAGGTACGGATCGGCAGAGTCCGCAGCGAAAAAAACACGATCAAGCCAAGGACAAGCCCGCTCAAACCAACCAGGGCAGTTTCCACCAGCAACCCCTGTAGCGAGACCGCCATGTCCAGCGCACCCGCCTTGACCGCCAACTCGTAAACAGGATGTCGGCGCGTCACCAGCGGTTGGCGTAAATCAGGCGCCACCTGGGCCATGCGCTGGCCCGCCTCATCGACAAGGACGGCGGTGTAGTCTTGCTTGACTCGCTTGTGGAGTACTTCTTCCAGTCGTTCGGGCTGTAAGCGCCACAGAGCGGGGTTAAGATTGATAAAGTCAGTGATGGCCGTGGCGGTGACCGCAACCTCGTTTTCCAACGCACCGCTTAGCTGCTGGTAGGACCAGAAGAAATAAGCAGCGGGAGGACATAGTACGACGACCGTGGCTAACCCTCCGGCCAGCCAAGTGAATAAGCGCTCAATCCGTAACTGGATATTCACAGTTATCCAGTAACCGGCAGGTCATTGGATTGCCGAAGAAATTCCCTTGCATCATCCGACAGCGGCTGGCGCAGCCAGCCCCCGACCCGCAAGAAAATAGCGGCAATGGCAAAGACCCTACTCTCCCTCAGTACCCACTGCATGGTCTGCTCTCCTAACGCCACGTCTCGGTTTATTTTAATTGGCGGCCAAGCCCAAGTCAGTGCAAGCGGGCCGTAAATTTAAGATTACACTAGCGCCAGGCCGATTCTGGACTCCACAGATCAGATGCTGTCTAATTGTGAAAGATTGATGACTGCCTCAGAAAAACCACCATGTTCGACATCGCCATTGAGCGCTCTCACCCGCTAACCCCGCAACAAGCCCGGCAAGCCGCCGAAACCTTTGCCGAGCACCTCGCCAACCGGCACGAAATCAGCTATCGCTGGGAAGGCGATTCGCTGCATTTTCAACGCAGCGGCATTGATGGCCAAATCGAGTTGGTGCCCGGCTCGATCCGAGTCAACGTGCGCCTGGGTTGGCTGCTGACCCCCTTCAAACAGCGACTGGAACAGGAAATCCACCGCCATCTGGATGAAATCTTTCCCCTCTTAGCCGCTCCTGATGCGGCGCTGCCCCTGCCGAATGCGCCGCACTCGGCTACAACTTCATCCCCCGAAAGCCACCTCTGAGCGCAGCCGCACGCTCAACACAGCGCCCGGCGTAATACCTCGCCTGCGCGAGACTTGGGCAAACTGTCACGGAATTCGATGTGCCGTGGCATCTGCTGAGCGGTCAGTCGCCGATAGCAATGCGCCAGCACCATTTCACCGGTCAATTCCGCGCCGGGTTTGCGCACGACGGCGATTTTGATGGCCTGACCGGTTTTGTCATCCGGTACCCCGACACACGCCACTTCTAATACCCCCTCACAATCCTGTAGTACCCGTTCAATATCATCGGGAAAGATCTCGTGACCGGAGACGCAAATCCGATCCCGCTGCCGACCGACGATCCGCACGAAGCCGTTCTCATCAATTGTGGCGACATCGCCAGTCAATAACCAGCCATCGCGCAGCACGCAAGCCGTTTCTTCAGGCCGTTGCCAATAGCCCCGCATCACCTGGGGGCCATGCACACACAGCTCACCACGCTCACCCGGTTCCACTGCAATACCCGTCGCGCTGCGTAACTCAATGGCCGTAGATGGTAACGGCAAGCCAACGCGACCGCCCGCCTCGCCAACCTCCAGCGGATCAAGACAAACCAGCGGCCCGGCTTCGGTCAGGCCATAGCTTGCCAAGATCGGCACCCCGGTGATCGCTTGCCAACGCGCCGCCACTGCTGCGCCCACGACGCCACTGCCGACCGCCACTTTAAGCCCAGAAAAATCAATCTGGCTCACCTTTGGATGGTTGGTCAACGCTGCAAACAAACCGTCGTCCCCGGTGATGGCGGTCAATCGCGTGTGGCGCATTTCCGCGATAAGAACCGGAATATCGCGTGGATTCGCCAGCAGCACATTCAACCCACCGCGTCGCACACCAGCAAAGCAATTCACCGTCAGGCAGAAAAGCTGATGCAATGGCAAGGCCGTAACCATGATTTCTTCCTTGCTCTTACCAAGCTCCGGTCCCAGGAAGGCAAGGCATTGTTCGACATTCGCCACCAGATTACGGTGACTGAGCATCACCCCCTTGGGTACGCCGGTGATGCCCCTCGTGTAGTGCAATAAGGCTAGATCCTCACCGCTCACCTTGTCAGCAGAAAGCGAGCGCTCGCCCGCTGCCGTAAGGAGGGTCTGAAAAGCGACCGCGTTAGGCAAAACATAAGCAGGCACGGTCTTTTTGATGTGCTTGATCGCCAAATTGATGACTTTAGCCTTCCAGTAGGAAAGCAGATCGCCAATCTCGGTGACGATGGCGGTTTCAACCGCCGTCTCGCCGATGATGCCGGCTAGGACATGGGCGAAGTTGGCCAGAATGACAATCACTTTCGCGCCGGAATCGTGCAACTGCTGCTTCAGCTCCGATGGCACGCTTAACGGATCAATATTGACTGCCACCAGCCCAGCGCGCAACACGCCAAAGAGCGCCACCGGATATTGCAGCAAGTTCGGCAGCAAGAGCGCCACCCGCTCACCTTTGGCTAATTGCAGATCCTGCTGCAAATAGGCGGCGAAGGTTCGGCTTTTCTGCTCCAACTCGTTATAGGTGAGGCTACGACCCATGCAGGCGAATGCCTGACGGCGACCGAACTGACAGCAGCTCCGCTCGAAGATCTCAACGAGCGAGCGGTATTGATCGGGATTGATGTCCGCCGGAACATCGGGCGGATAGCACTTTAGCCACACCTTTTCCACGGGGTGCTCCGAAATAGGTTCTAAAAACGGCTGCGGTTGGCCAATTTTCTCCCGAAGCGTCGGCGCTGGCTAGCTACGCCTCATTCATGGCCCCTAACGCCCGCTGGAAGACCACCAGATGATCGATTTCCAGCCGAATGCCGATCCGCTGCCCCGCTTGGTGATTGTGGTGGCTAGCAGCCAGACAGAGCAAACGCGCGCCGCTATCGAGCTTCAGAGTGTAGAGAAACTCCGCACCGCGAAACGCGCGCTCCACCACTTCGGCCATCAACGGACTGCTATCATCGTGGGTCACATCATCCGGCCGCACCAGCACCTCGACCGGATCGCCCGGCGCACAACCGGCCGGTGGTATGCCATCAATATCACCCAATTCGGTGCAAACCCGGCTGCCCTCGCCCATCCGGCCCGGCAAGAACACGCCCTGGCCGATAAAATCAGCGACAAAATGATCGGCTGGTCGATGATAGAGGTTGTAGGCGCTATCCCACTGCAACAGCCGGCCCTGATTCAGCACCCCGATCTGATCGGCAAAGGCGAAGGCTTCGAACTGATCGTGACTGACCAGCAGGCCGCCGATGCCTTCCCGCAACAGGATCGCCCGAATCTCATGCGCCAAATCCTCGCGTAAGGCCACATCCAGGCTGGAGAACGGTTCATCCAGCAGCAATAATCGCGGCCTCGGCGCGAGAGCGCGAGCCAGGGCCACCCGCTGTTGCTGGCCCCCGGAAATCTGATGCGGATAACGTTGGGCATACTCATCCAAACCGACGACATTCAATAGCTCGTGTACCCGTGCCCACCGCTCTGCCGCTTTCCAGCTCCGCAAGCCAAAGGCCACGTTGTCAGCAACCGTCAAATGCGGAAACAGCGCCAAATCCTGAAACATCATGCCGATGCGGCGCTGTTCAGGTGGTAACGTCCAATGGGGTCGGCTCAGTTCGACGCCTTCCAGCCAGATCAAACCCCGCTGCACCGGCTCGAACCCGGCGATAGCACGCAACAGCGTGGTTTTGCCGCAGCCACTGGGACCGAGCAGGCAACCGATAGCCGCCTCAGCCATTTTGAATGAGACGCCCTCGACCACCCGCTTCGGCGGATAGGCAATATCAATGTCGGTCACTTCAAGGAACGGCGTCATGATCAGGTCTCGCACGGCCGATGGCGCGACTGAGCAGAATCACCGGCCCGATGCCAGCCAGCACCACCGCCAGCGCGAAACCCGCCGAATCCGCCAATCGCTCATCAGAGGCCAGTTCGTAAGTCCGCACCGCCAGCGTGTTGAAGTTAAACGGTCGTAGAATCAAAGTCGCTGGCAATTCCTTGAGTACATCGACAAACACCAGTAACACAGCGGCCAGCAAACTGCCACGCAGCATCGGGATATGGACCCGCCATAACACTTCCCTCGGCGTCGAACCGAGTGCGCGAGCCGCATCATCCATGCTCGGCCGAATGCGACTCAGCCCGGCTTCCACGCTGTGCAGGGCCACCGGCAAAAACCGCGTGCAATAGGCGAATAACAGCGCCGTCACCGTTCCGCTCAGCAACAAGCCGGTGGACCATCCCAGCCATTGCCGTGCCCAACCATCCACACTGCGGTCGATAGCGGCCAGCGGCAGCATGACTCCGATAGCGACCACCGCGCCGGGGACGGCGTAACCAAGTCCGGCCGTTCGCACGGCTCCCCGCACCAGCGTTTGCGGCCGCAAGCGGTGGCCGTATCCCAACAACAACGCCAGCGTCAGAATCAACAAGGCCGCACCGAGCGCCAGCGATAAACTATGGGTGAGCAAGGACCAAAATCGTCCGTCCACCATGTGTGGTGCGGTACGGAAGGCCCAGACCGCCAACTGCCCCGCTGGCAGCAGAAAGCCGAATAATAACGGCAGCAGACAGGCTACCGTCGCCCACCACCGCCCACCACCTCGCAGGGCCAGTCGAGCGAGCCGCACTGGTCGATTGCCGGTGTGGTGAAATCGCGCCAGCCGCCGCGACAACCGCTCGAACGCCAGTAGCGCAAACACGAACAGCATCAACAATCCCGCCAGTTGGGCGGCGGCGGTGCTGTCGTTCATCCCATACCAGACCCGAAAGAGGCCGGTGGTAAAGGTGCTCACCCCAAAATACTGGACGGTGCCGTAATCCGCCAACGCCTCCATTTGCACCAGCGACACCCCGGCGATCAGCGCCGGTCGCGCCATCGGCAATGAGACAGCATAGAAGCGCCGCCACGGCCCCGCCCCCAACGAGCGGCTGACTTCCAGCACGGCGACTGACTGTTCGAGAAAAGCGGCCCGCGCCAGCAGATAGACGTAGGGATACAGCACCAGCGCCAGCATGATGACCGCACCGGGTAGGGAGCGGATTTCGGGAAACCAATAATCCTGGCGGTTCCAGCCGAAGCTCTCACGTAAGGCGGTTTGTACCGGCCCGGCGAAATCCAGCAAGCCGGTGTAGGTGTAGGCGATGATATAGGCGGGAATCGCCATCGGCAGCAGCAAGGCCCACTCGAACAACCGCCGACCGGGAAAATCGTGGATGCTGGTCAACCAGGCGGCAGGCACGCCGATCAACAAGGTGCCCACGCCAACACCCAGCATCAACACCAGCGAATTGCGCACATAATCCGCCAGCACGGTATCGGCCAAATGCCGCCAGACCGGGCCGACCGGTTGCAATGCGGTCAGGAATACCGTCAGGACGGGCAGTGCCAGCAACAAAGAAACCCCGACCACCAGCAAAACCCAGCGGTCGAGGCGAAGCCACAGTATCCACAACCGCTGGCAGCGGTTGCGTCCAGCGACAGGGGATGTGGTGCAGCGGGACGCGGACGCCCCGGCTTCGAGGGAAACGGTCACATTGGCGGCATTCTATCGGCTCACTTCCAACCCGCCCGATCCATCAATTGCACGGCGGCGGCGTTCAGTTCGCCCAATTTGGCCACGTTGAGGGTGTCGGCCTTGAACTCGCCCCAGGCTTTGAGAGTGGCGCTGGGCGGAATGGCCGGATTGACGGGGTATTCATTGTTGGTTTCAGCATACCAGCGTTGGGCGGCATCGCCTGCCATAAATTCCAGCAGCTTGATGGCATGATCACGATTGCGGGCGTGGGCGGTGATCCCGGCTCCGCTGACATTGACGTGAACACCGGTGGTTTTGGCGTCGGGCCAGAACACAGCGACCTTGGCGGCGGCTTGCTTTTCCGCATCATCGCTGGAATTGCTCATGCCGCCGAGGTAGTAGGTATTGGCCAAGGCCACATCGCATTCACCGGCAGCGACGGCCTTGATCTGATCGCGGTCACCGCCTTTGGGTGGGCGGGCAAAATTGGCGACCAGTCCCTTGACCCACGCCTCGGTTTTGGCCTCGCCGTGATGGCTGATCATCCCAGCGACCAGCGATTGATTGTAGATGCTGTCCGAAGAACGGACGCAGACTTTGCCCTTCCACTTCGCATCGGCCAAGGCGTCGTAGGTGGACAGATCCGCGGGTTGGACCCGATCTTTGGCGTAGATAATCGGTCGGGCACGTACCGACAGCCCATACCAGTAGCCTTCAGGATCGCGGTAGGCAGCGGGAATTTTTGCTGCCAGCGTTTCTGATTTGAGCGCTTGCAACACCCCGGCCTTTTTCGCGGCGGCCAGACGCCCAGCGTCGGTGGTGAGCATCAGATCGGCGGGTGTGTTGGCGCCTTCGCTTTGCAGCCGTTGCAGCAGCGTTTCTTCCTTATCCGTCACCAGGTTGACCGTGATGCCGGTCTGCTTGCTGAAATCATCCAGCAGCGGCTTGATCAGGTCTTCCTTGCGCGCTGAGTAGATATTCACTTCATCGGCTGCCAGCGCAAGTGTAGCAATCGCTCCAGAGAGCAGGCAAAACAGCGGTAACAAAACAGTGCGCTTGAATCGGGCAGACATCGAATGCTCCAGGGCTTTACAATTCACTCAAATGATATTCATTCTCATTTGACCTGTAAAGCAGTGTTCCAAAAATAATTTAACTGATAAAAATACTCAGAATATTGGTTTAGAAAAACACCCAACGTGATTCAGGGTTCTGATCTGGGCGGCTTGCTTACAGCAAGTTCTTCCTCGGATCAAACGCATCTCGCACCGCTTCACCGACAAACACCAGCAAGCTCAGCATCAGCGCCACCACCACAAACCCGGCAATACCCAGCCACGGCGCTTGCAGATTGTCCTTGCCCTGCCGCAACAGATCCCCCAAGGAAGCCGATCCCGGCGGCAACCCTAGCCCAAGAAAATCCAACGCGGTCAGGGCAACGATAGAGCCGGAGAGGATGAACGGCATGAAGGTCAGCGTCGCCACCATCGCATTTGGCAAGACATGCTTGAACATGATCCGGCCATCGGTCATGCCCAAGGCGCGAGCAGCCCGGACGTAATCGAAATTACGGGCACGCAGAAACTCCGCCCGCACCACCCCGACCAGAGAAGTCCAACTGAACAACATCAAGACCAGAAGCAGTGTCCAAAACCCTGGCGTTACGACGCTGGAGACGATGATCAGCACGAACAGTTGCGGCAAGCCACCCCAAATTTCGAGAAAGCGTTGCAACAGCAAATCCACCCGACCGCCGAAATAACCTTGCACCGCACCCGCCGCTACCCCGATGACTGAAGAGGTCAGCGTCAGCAACAAGCCAAACAGCACCGAAATCCGCAAGCCGTAAATCAAGCGCGCCAGTACATCCCGGCCCTGATCATCCGTACCGAACCAGTTTTCGGCCGACGGCGGCGCGGGTGCGGGAACCGGCAGGTTGTAATTCACGGTGGCATGGCTGAAACGAATCGGTGGCCACAGCATCCAGCCATTCTTCTGGATTAAATCTGCCAGGAAAGGATCACGATAATTGGCGGCGCTGGGGAAGAGGCCACCAAAATCGGTTTCTGCGTATTCCTTGAACACCGGCATATAAAATCCGCCTTGATACTTCACCAACAACGGCCGGTCGTTGGCGATAAATTCCGCACTCAAGCTCAACCCGAACAGCAATAAAAACAGCCACAGAGACCACCAGCCCCGGCGGTTGGCGCGAAACTGGGCGAAGCGGCGATGAGTCAATGGTGTGACGTGAATGCCCAATCGCTTTAGCATCGCTCAGCCCTCCCGCGCCGAAAAATCAATGCGCGGATCGACCCAGCGATAGGTCAGATCGCTGACCAGATTCAGCAGCAAGCCGATCAAGCTAAAGACGTACAGAGTGCCGAACATCACCGGATAATCGCGCTTGATCACCGCCTCAAAGCCCAGTAACCCAAGCCCGTCCAGCGAGAAAATGACTTCGATCAACAAGGAACCGGTAAACAACATCCCCACCAGGGTCGCCGGAAAGCCAGCGATGACCAACAACATCGCGTTGCGGAACACATGACCGTAGAGCACCTGCCGCTCGTTCAAGCCCTTGGCACGGGCGGTCATCACATATTGCTTATTGATTTCATCAAGAAACGAGTTTTTGGTCAGCATGGTCAGCGAGGCGAAACCGCCAATTACCATGGCGGTCACCGGCAAAGTGAGATGCCAAAAATAATCCACGATGCGCGCCGGCCAACTCAAATCCGCCCAGTTATCCGAGACCAGCCCGCGCAAGGGAAACCAGTCCAGATAACGGCCACCAGCGAAGACAATGACCAGCAGAATGGCGAATAGGAACGCGGGAATCGCGTAGCCGATGATGATCGCCGCGCTGCTCAAGACATCGAAACGCGAGCCATCGCGCACCGCCTTGGCAATGCCGAGCGGAATAGAAATCAGATAAATCAACAAGGTGCTCCACACGCCGAGCGAGATCGACACCGGCAATTTATCCAGCACCAAATCCAACACCGCCCGGTCACGGAAATAACTTTTACCGAGGTCGAAGCTGAGATAATCGCGGATCATCCGGCCAAAGCGCACATAGGCGGGTTGATCGAAGCCGAATTGGCGATTCAGCTCGGCGATGAAAGCCGGATCGAGACCTTGCGCGCCGCGATACGCACCATTGCCGCTGGCGTTCCCAGACCCTGCGCTGCTGCGTCCGGCTTCCACACCCTCGCCGCCGCCGACCCGCGATGTCGCGGAAACAGCAGTATCCTTGAGTTGAGCCAGCAATTGCTCCACCGGCCCGCCGGGTGCAATCTGGACGATGGCGAAGTTGATGGCGATGATGCCAAACAGGGTCAGCGGAATGAGCGCCAGGCGGCGCAAGATGTAGGCGTACATAAATAGCGATTAGGTGTGAGGTTTAATAAAACTACCGGATCATGCGTGTCAGGAGCAAGGGTAGTAGTATGAGCGGCTTTGAATCCATACAGACGAAACGGGAGCTTGGGACTGGATGAAGGCGGTGAGTTTGACACCCGAACGGATGACGGCCGACGAACGCCACGCAGCTTTCTGGCTGGCAGGCGTCTTTTCGCTGCGGATGCTGGGCTTGTTCATGATCCTGCCGGTGTTCGCGCTGTACGCCGAACACCTGCGCGGCAATACCCCGGCGCTGGCCGGTTTGGCCATCGGCATTTACGGCTTCAGTCAGGCGCTGTTTCAGATTCCGTTCGGCTTTCTGTCCGACCGTCACGGCCGCAAGCGCATCATCTACATTGGCTTGCTGGTTTTTGCTCTAGGCAGCGTGGTCGCGGCCCTGGCCGATTCGATCTGGGGAGTGATTCTCGGTCGTGCGCTCCAGGGGGGCGGTGCGGTGTCGGCGGCGGTGATGGCATTGGCCGCCGATCTGACCCGCGAAGAGCACCGGACCAAGGTGATGGCGGTAATCGGCGTCACTATCGGCCTGTCGTTCGCGGTTTCGATGATCCTGGGACCTGCCCTGAACGGCTGGATCGGCGTACCGGGTATTTTCTGGTTGACCGCTCTCTTTGCTGTCCTCAGCATGGGCGTGGTGCGCTTGCTGGTGCCTGAGCCGCCGGCTGCTCGTATCCATCATGATGCCGAACCGGTCGCCGCACAATTTGGCCGGGTGTTGTTCGACGGGCAACTACTGCGACTCAATTTCGGTATTTTTATCCTGCACTTATTGTTGACGGCGACCTTCGTCGCAATCCCGCTGGCATTGCGCGACGCGGGTCTTGCCAGCGCTCAGCATTGGGAGGTCTATCTGCCGGTGTTGTTGCTGTCGATGGCCATCATGGCACCGTTCGTGATCCTGGCCGAAAAATATCGCCGATTGAAAACCGTGTTTCTCGGAGCGGTGCTGGCGCTGGCGCTGGCCGAATTCGGTCTGCTGAACTTGCACGCCACAGTGTTAGAAATGGCGGCGCTTCTACTGGTGTTTTTCTCGGCCTTCAATCTCCTGGAAGCCACGCTGCCATCCCTGATCGCAAAGATGGCACCCGCCGACGCCAAGGGCACCGCCATGGGCATTTATTCCAGCAGCCAGTTTCTAGGTGCATTCGCCGGTGGGGCGCTGGGGGGTTGGCTGCGCGGTTTGCTCGGCCTGAAGGGAGTTTTCGCCTTCACGACCCTGGCTGCGTTGGCCTGGCTGGTTGTGGCTTGGACAATGGCGAATCCCCGCTATCTCAGCAGTTATACCCTTAAGGTTGGTGATCTGGATGACGCTCAGGCGCAGTTGCTGGCTCAGCAATTGAATAAAGTGCGGGGCGTCGCAGAAGCGGTGGTGGTCGCCACCGAGGGGGTGGCTTATCTTAAGGTGGATCGGAACATCCTGGATGAACCGGCCTTGCAACATCTGGTCGCCGCCAGTTAGCGATCAGCAAGCAGCCGGTCTACGTATCCCCGCCAATCTATGGCATGATGGCGGACCTTACCATCGCAGCAACGCCCTTGCGGAGCATAGAGTAAAGCGTCATGGCCAGTGTTAATAAAGTCATTCTGATCGGCAATCTGGGCAAGGACCCGGAAGTTCGTTATATGCCCAGTGGTCGGGCAGTCGCCAATGTTACCCTCGCCACCCATGAGACCTGGAAAGACAAGAATACCGGCGAGAAGCAGGAACGCACCGAATGGCACAATGTGACTTTCTACAGCCCACTGGCGGAAATCGCCGGTCAATATCTGCGTAAGGGTTCATCGGTGTTCGTCGAAGGGCGCTTGCAAACTCGCAAATGGCAAGACAAGAACGGCCAGGACCGCTACACCACCGAAATCATCGCCAGCGACATGAAAATGTTGGGCGGACGCGGTGGCTCCGGCGGTAGCGTACCGTTCGCGCCGGAAGGAGGCGAGATGGAATCCGCCATGCCGCCCGCCCGCGCTCCTCAAAGCCAAAATCCGCCTCCCTCCGCTTACCCACCGGCCGCATCCGGGCCAAGAACCGATAACGATTTCGAGGACGATATCCCGTTTTGAACCGACGCCAGGCTCATCGGCGCCTGGAGGAGGACGTTTTACAAGAAGCGGCTCAGCGATTCGCTGGTATGCGCCAGCAATCGCGCCAGCCAGGGCTTTTTCCCGGTGTAGGTAATTTCGTAGACATCGGCATCGTTGCTGGCCGCCAGCAGATAATCGTCGCTGGTGCGCAATTCATCCACTAATCGGGTTTCCAGCGCGCGAGTGCCAAACCAGTGCTCACCGGTCGCCGCCCGTTCTAAATCGACCGTTGGACGGTGGGTGCTGACGAATACCTTGAACAACTCGTGGGTATCCTCAATTTCCTCCTGAAACTTGCGTCGGCCCTGCTCGTTATTCTCGCCAAAGAGAGTGACCGTGCGCTTGAATTCCCCGGCGGTGAACTGCTCGAAATCGATATCGTGCTTTTTGAGCAGCCGGTTGAAGTTGGGCAACTGCGCGACCACGCCGATAGAACCGACGATGGCGAAGGGCGCGGCCAGAATGTGATCCGCCACACACGCCATCATGTAACCACCGCTAGCCGCTACTTTGTCCACCGCAACGGTGAGTTTGATCTGCCGATCCCGAATCCGCAGTAACTGGGCCGCTGCCAATCCGTAACCGTGAACCAGACCCCCGGCGCTTTCCAAGCGCAGCACCACTTCATCCTCTGGCTGGGCAGTAGTCAATAGTGCAGTGACTTCTTCACGCAGCGAGGTCACCGCCGCAGCCCGGATATCACCGTGGAAATTCAACACGAATACGCGGCGGCGCTCGGTCTTTTCGCGCTGCTTCTCGCGGGTTTTCTCGGCTTTCTGATACTGCTTGAAGGCTTTCTTCGACAAGGTGGCGCCCTTGAGGGTCAACGCCATAGTGTCGTAGGTTTCATTGAGATGGCGGACTTCCAGCCGCCCCCGGCTTTCTGCGGGACCATCACCGCGCCGCAGCAGCATAACGATACCACCGACAACGACCAGTATCGCAATCACTAACGTCGCTGTCTTGGCCAAAAACAGCCCGTATTCGCTTAAGAATTCCATCACGCCCCGCTCTTTAGAAGATCAGAAAGCTGCTTTTTACCATACCAGCCGTTCCAGGCCGATGCACGGCTGCAACTGGCTTCCATGCTCCACATCATCTGGCTCCCACGTTCCAGCGTGGGAGCCAGATAAAAACTGTAGAGGTTTCGTGGTGGCCCAATCGAATTACGTCAGACTTCAGATCCGTTCTTGTTTTCTGTTGGGTCTTCAATGGCTACTTGAAAGTAAGTTGCATACCCTCGGTCGCGCGTAATCAGGATCATGTTTTCAGTAGCTGCATGAGCACCGATGAGAAAACCGGCTAGCACCCGCGTTCGGCTGCCACCGCGTGCGCGATATTGACGAAAAGCCCGCCCCGCCAGGAAAGCCGCTGGCCACGGCAACGGATCGTGCCGAAACAAAGTTCCCGACAGCAACGTATCTAATTCCTCAAGGCTTTCCACAACCGCACTGACCTCGGCATAAATCACAGGGTTGATGACCAGAATTCCCTCATTTCCACAGCGGATCAGGCAATCTCTGGAAAGGCAACCGAAATGGGCATCCGCGCCGATAACGTCCAGCAGCACATTGGTATCGACCAGATAGGTTTTCATTCCCGCAGGAGAGCCAGAAGTTCGTCGGTGCTGCGATCAAAATGCTTGCGTCCATACAGGGCATGAATGGCTGCTGCTCTGGATGCAGGGCTGACAACCAATCGGAGGCCGTTTTCGTCTGGTACGAACTGCACTTCGGCGTTGGGTATCAGCCCGTACCGCTCGCGGAATTCCTGGGGGATTGTGATTTGTCCGCATTCATTGATTCTCATGTTGAAGTTCCATCGTTATGACGCCGTAAAATAGTAAATGTAGAGTTCACCGCGTGGGAATGCCGTTGAGCCGCTCCAGCGGCCCGCCTCAACTCAGGGAACTGACGACGCTGGAGCGTCTGAACTTGCTCCCACGCTAGAGCATGGGAGTCAGAAAAATCAGTTTCCTTCGGCTACCCAAACCATCGGTATAACCACCGCCTAGCGCCCCCCTGCCAGCAATGCTATAGTTTTCGCCCTGTTATTGTTTAATAATGCTTTATGATCCGCAAACTGTATATCAAGACCCACGGCTGCCAGATGAACGAATACGACTCCGCGAAAATGGCGGACGTGTTGCAGGCGGCCCACGGGGTGGAACGCACCGACGATCCGGCACAGGCCGACGTGCTGCTGCTCAACACCTGCTCGATCCGGGAAAAAGCCCAGGAGAAGGTATTTTCCCAACTGGGCGTCTGGAAGCTGCTGAAAGCGCAGCGGCCCGATCTGGTCATCGGCGTCGGCGGCTGTGTGGCCAGTCAGGAAGGCGAGGCGCTGCGTGAACGCGCCCCCCAGGTTGATCTGATCTTTGGCCCGCAAACCCTGCACCGCCTGCCGGAGATGCTGACGGCGGTCTGGGCCGAGCGGCGGCCGGTGGTGGATGTCTCCTTCCCGGAAATCGAAAAATTCGACCGGCTGCCGGAACCCCGCGCCGAAGGCCCTACCGCCTTTGTCTCGATCATGGAAGGGTGCAGCAAATACTGCACCTTCTGCGTAGTGCCCTATACCCGTGGCGAGGAAGTCAGCCGCCCGTTTGCAGATGTGCTGGCCGAAGTCGGCGCACTGGCCAAACAGGGCGTGCGCGAAATCAACCTGCTTGGCCAGAACGTCAACGCCTATCGCGGCCCGACTGAGGATGGCGATATCGCCGATCTGGCGCTGCTGATTGAACACGTCGCCGCCGTGCCCGGCATTGAGCGCATCCGCTACACCACCTCGCATCCGGTGGAATTTTCCGACCGGTTGGTTGAGGTTTACGCCCGCGTGCCGCAACTGGTCAGTTATCTGCATTTGCCGGTACAAAGCGGCTCCGACCGGATTCTGACACTGATGAAGCGCGGCCATACGGCGCTGGAATACAAGGCGAAGATTCGCAAACTGCGCAGCATTCGCCCCGATCTCAGCCTGTCCTCAGATTTCATCGTCGGCTTTCCCGGCGAGACCGAGCCGGATTTCGAGGCCACGATGCGCCTGATCGACGAGATCGGTTTCGATCACAGTTTCAGCTTCATCTACAGCGCCCGACCCGGCACGCCCGCCGCTAATCTGCCCGATCCCACCCCGCTGGCGGTCAAAAAGGAGCGGTTGGCCCGGTTGCAGGCGCGGATCGAGCAGAATGGCCACGCCATCAGCCAGCAGATGGTCGGCACCGTGCAACGGGTGCTGGTGGACAAGCTCTCGCGCAAGGACAGCCGCCAGCTCGCCGGCCGTACCGAAAATAACCGTGTAGTCAATTTCGACGGCCCGAAAAGCCTCATCGGTCAGTTCGCCGATGTGACCATCACCGAAGCCTTACCCAACTCTCTGCGCGGGCGGCTTGCGGTCGTCACGCTGAAACAAGCCTGTTGATGAGCCGATCCCCAGAAGTCCCTGCTGTTTCAAATACGCCCCCCTCCTTTCAGGACCTGCTGCTTGAACCTGCCGATAACGAACGGCTGGCCCGGCTGTGTGGTCAGCTTGATGAACATTTGCGCCAGATCGAACGGCGGCTGGGGGTGGAAATCAACAATCGCGGCCATCAGTTTCGGGTGGTCGGCGAAACCCAGGCGGTTACGGTCGCCGTGGCGGTGCTGGAAGCGCTCTATCGTGCTACCACAGAAGAACTCCTGACCCCGGCTCAGGTTCACCTGTATTTACAGGAAGCCGGAGCCGATGCACTGGCCGATGAGATCGACACAACCACCGATGAAATCGTCATCCGCACCCGGCGTGGCCTGATTCGCGGGCGTGGCCCCAATCAGCAGCATTATTTATGGAACATCCAACACCATGACCTGAATTTCGGGGTCGGCCCCGCAGGCACCGGCAAGACTTATCTGGCGGTGGCGTGTGCGGTTGATGCGCTGGAAGCCAATGCGGCCCGGCGGCTGGTGCTGGTACGCCCGGCGGTGGAAGCCGGTGAGCGACTGGGGTTTCTGCCCGGCGACATGGCCCAGAAAATCGACCCCTACCTGCGCCCGCTCTACGATGCCTTATACGAAATGCTGGGCTTCGAGCGCGTCGCCAAGCTGATTGAGCGCAACATCATTGAAGTCGCCCCGCTGGCGTTTATGCGCGGTAGAACGCTCAATGATTCCTTCATCATCTTGGATGAAGCGCAAAACACCACCGTCGAACAGATGAAAATGTTCCTGACCCGGATCGGCTTCGGCTCCACGGCGGTCGTGACGGGCGACATCACGCAAGTCGATCTGCCGCGCAACGTCCCATCCGGTTTGCGTCAAGTACTGCAAATCCTCAAGGATGTGGAAGGTATCAGCATCACGCTCTTTAATGCCCGCGATGTGGTGCGCCATCCGCTGGTGCAACGCATCGTCACCGCCTATGCCCGCTACGAACAGGATCACCCCACATGACTCTGGATTTGGATCTGCAAATCGCTCTGGACATGCCCGGTCTGCCTGCTGAGGCGGATTTGCACCGCTGGGCCGAAGCGGCGCTGGTCGGCGCCGATTACCAAAAAGACGCTGAGCTGACCATCCGCATCGTAAATGAAGCGGAAATTACCGCGCTCAATGAAAGCTATCGCCACAAGCAAGGCCCGACCAATGTCCTCTCCTTTCCCTTTGAGCCACCCCCGGAGATCGTAACCCCGCTGCTGGGCGATATCGTGATTTGTGCGCCGGTAGTGCTCCACGAGGCAATTAATCAAGGGAAAGCCGTCGCCGCTCACTGGGCGCATCTGGTCGCACATGGCGTTTTGCACCTGCTGGGCTATGATCATGACGAAGAGCAGGCCGAGGCAATGGAATCCCTTGAAGTCCGCATTCTGGAGGGATTGGGCTATCCCGATCCCTATGGAGAATTACAAAACCCATGAGCGAAGAACGATCCGAATCAAGCCATAAACCGTCATGGCTGGAGCGCCTGGGCCTCACCCTGACGGGCGAACCCAAGGATCGCGCTGATCTGATCGACTTGCTGCGGGATGCCCAACAGCGGGCCTTGCTGGACCCGGAAGCCCTGAAGATGATGGAAGGCGTCATGCGGGTTTCGGAAACCCAGGTGCGTGACGTGATGATCCCCAGGGCGCAGATGGTGGTGTTGGAAAGTGATTGGAGCTTCGAGCGCCTGATTGCTGAAATCGTTGAATCCGGCCACTCCCGGTTTCCGGTGATCGATGAGAGTAAGGACAACGTTATCGGGATTCTGATCGTCAAGGATCTGTTGATTCACGCCTTCGACCGCCGCGAAGATTTCGACCTGCGCACTCTGCTACGCCCGGTCAAATTCATTCCCGAAAGCAAGCGACTCAACATTTTGCTCAACGAGTTTCGCAGCAGTCGCTTTCACATGGCCATCGTGGTCGATGAATACGGTGGGGTGGCCGGGGTCATCACCATCGAAGATGTGCTGGAGGAAATCGTTGGGGAGATCGACGATGAGCACGATACCACCGATGGGGAAAACACCTTCATTCGCCGGCAAGGCGATGTATTTATCGTCAAGGCGTTAACCCCGGTCGAGGATTTCAACCACTATTTTCAAGCTGAACTCAGTGACGATAAAGCCGACACCATTGGTGGATTGCTGGTCATGGAGTTGGGTCGATTGCCCAAAAGCGGCGAAATAGTCGATTTAGGACCGTTCCATTTCCGCATATTACGCGCCGATAACCGGCGGGTTCATACACTGGAAATGACCCCACGAGACGGCAAGGAAACGCCAGTCTCCATCTCGACTTTGGCAAGCTGATTTTGGTGCTGTCTGCGCTCTCCTATCCGTGGAGAGGGCGTGATCTGCGGACGAAACCAGAGCCGAAGCGATCCGACGCCAACCTATCCCGCGCCCGCCGGATTTGCCTATCATCCCCCTGGCCACCATGCCCACGATACCCCACCCTTCCCCACTGATCGGCAATCTGTCGGCGTTGCTCGCCGGCGTGGCCATGCCGCTGGCGTTCGCGCCATTCGGCTACTGGCCCCTGGCGATTTTGCTACCTATCATCCTTTTGTGGGTCTGGGATGGCGCAACCCCTGGCCGCGCCGCGCTGCGGGGTGGGCTATTCGGCATGGGGATGTTCGGATTCGGGATCTATTGGATCTACATCAGCCTGCACGATTACGGTAACGCACCGGCCCCGTTTGCGGCGCTAGCCACCTCACTGGTCATCATCACGATGGCATTGTATCCAACCGTCGCCGGCTGGCTGCTCAATCGCTGGGGGCCGCCACCAGGCCCAGCGCGCTGGCTCCTGGTACTCCCCGCCCTGTGGAGCCTGCTGGAATGGGTTAGAAGCTGGTTATTCACCGGCTTTCCGTGGTTAGCGCTGGGTTACAGCCAGATCGATTCGCCTCTGGGGCAGCTTGCACCTTATGTCGGCGTGTTCGGTATCAACTGGGCGGTTCTTCTCAGCACTGGTCTGCTATGGACGGTACTGAACAGTGCTAACTGGCGAGCGCGCCTGGGTTGGGCGGGGTTACTGGTAGCCTTTTGGGTGGCTGCCTGGGGGCTGGGGATTATCCGCTGGACCGAACCCACCGGCCCTGCCCTGCGGGTTGCCATCGTCCAGGGCAATATTGGGCAAGAGATTAAGTGGCAGCCTGGCCAACTGGATGACACGCTGGAGCGTTATGTCAGCCTGAGCCTTTCGGAACATGGCCGTGCCGATGTGATCGTTTGGCCGGAAACCGCTATCCCTACGTTTTACGATGACGTCGTTCCCTTTTTAGACGCGCTGGGCGAAAAAGCCCGCCAGGATCACGTCGATTACGTGACAGGAATTCCAACCGGGTCATGGGAAAAGCTGATCTTTCACAACAGCGTGGTCAGCGTCGGGCAGACCACTCATTTCTACCACAAACGTCGCCTGTTGCCGTTTGGCGAATACTTGCCATTGCGCTGGTTTTTTCAGTTCTTCCGTGACTGGGTGACCATTCCGATGGCCGATTTTCTCCCCGGCGACCGCGTACAACCCTTGTTGCGCGCCGGAGGCCAACCCGTGGGCGTTTCGATCTGTTTTGAGGCGGTATTCGGCAGCGAAATCCGTCTGGCGCTCCCTGAAGCCACTTGGCTGATTAACGTCAGCAACGATGCCTGGTTCAAGGATTCCACCGCCCCCCATCAGCATTTGCAGATTGCCCAGATGCGTGCCTTGGAAGTAGGCCGTGAGATGGCTCGCGCTACCAATACCGGCGTTTCAGCGCTGATCGACGACCGTGGCCGGATCAAGGCGCGTGGCCCCCAATTTGAGGCCGTTGTCGTGCGGGGGGAGATACGCCCACACAGCGGTCAAACGCCTTATGCACAATTCGGTGATGCGCCGGTGTTGATCTTAATCACCCTGGCTCTGGTGATGGGGTTGCTGCTGGCAAGGCGCCCAGCCAAAATTGGGCCATGACTGAAAACTCCGTACCTCTGACGCCACTCTGGCGAGCGTGGCGCAACAACCCTGCGACCTGGCGGTTACGCTCACGCAGCGCCTCGCCCTTTAACTGGTTTCGGGTAACCTTCATAGCAGGCGTCTTGCTGGCTACAGTGTCCTGTGTGACCGAGCCACCGCGTAACGTGAACA
Organism: Candidatus Competibacter denitrificans Run_A_D11; assembly: GCF_001051235.1. Classification (GTDB taxonomy): domain Bacteria; phylum Pseudomonadota; class Gammaproteobacteria; order Competibacterales; family Competibacteraceae; genus Competibacter_A; species Competibacter_A denitrificans. The sequence continues at coordinate 88,768 of NZ_CBTJ020000002.1, forward strand.
ACGCCTGCGCGATCTTTGCCGAATACCGCGACTGGTTCACCCACAGCAACGCCGCCAGCCGTCGCTGGAACGTGCCCCTACCGGTCCTGTTGGCCATCATGCACCAGGAATCAGCGTTCCGGGCCGATGCCAAACCTTCACGGCGGTGGTATTTAGGGTTTATCCCCGGCCCGCGCCCGTCTTCCGCCAGTGGCTACAGCCAGGCCTTGGACGGGACTTGGGAACGCTATCGGATAGCGACCGGCAATCGGGGCGCCGACCGCGACGAATTCGCTGATGCGGTCGATTTTATGGGCTGGTATATCGATCAAACCGCGCGCCAGAACCGGATTGCACGCCACGACGCTTATAACCAGTATCTCGCCTATCACGAAGGCCAAGATGGCTTTGCCAAAGGCAGCTATCGCAGTAAAACATGGCTGATGGAGCGCGCGCACCGAGTGCGCCAGCAGGCCGAACGCTATCGCAGCCAGTTAACCCGCTGTTACCCGCAAGCCGTTACCATCCTATAACCTGCTGGATATAAAACCAATTTTACCTGGTTCATATCTCAGAAGTCCAAAGCGAGCAGGCATAAAAAAACCGCCAGCGAATCCGGCTGGCGGTAAAGTACAGGATATTGAGCTTAAAACACGCTTCGCTGTAGAAACCAGCTCAAGCGGGACTTAGTAAACGCCAATCCGGCGGCGGGGTAAATCGGGACGATTTCCAACCTAATCAGGGTTTTTACCTAGCCACACATCAGAGGTCTTCGGCCAGGCGCATAAACGAAGTCCCCTGGCAGATCGGGCATGGACTGATCAGCGTGGGCGCGTAAAAAACCACCTGCTCACCGCAATTCTCACACCGCAAAGTACCTGGCCCAGTTACTTCACCGCTACGATAGGCCGCCTCTAGGACAGCCTCCGTCAGAGGTTGCTCGAAAGCCGATAGTTCCAAGCGGGATTGATCGACACCGTGTTCGAAAAACTCCAACAACCGATCTTCAATCAACTCCAGGTCGAAGCGCATCCACGCGCGCAAATCACGACCCGTAGCCACCACATACTGGCTGGCATCCTCCATATCGCGCTTGAGATAACCGCCGATCAGCCGGGCTTCCTCACGGGTCAGATCTCCTAAGATCACCGCTTTTTCCGCCGCGTGCTCGATACTGGCGCTCAAGCGCGGAAAAGCGGCCTTCTCAGCCTTTTCCAATTCGTCCAGATGAAGCTTGACCCGCTCCATCATCTTGCCGTACTGCCGGGCGAACCGATTGCCATACGTGGGTTCGGTCATATCGTGTGCTCCTCGGGTTTACAGTGGCTATTCTAACGGCGATGGTGGGAGACGGTTGCCCCGCTCACGCAAAAATTAGGTATTCTTAAGCGGTATTGGACAATTCGCCGAGATGCTCGGCGCTCCCCACAACCCGACAAGAGCAGCGCTCCGTGGTACCGTGGCCCTTTCAAATCCGGGATATACCTAACCTGATCACGAGCCTGCGGATTCTGCTCGTGCCGCCTTTTCTGTGGCTGCTGCTACAAGGCCGCTACGGGGCAGCGCTGTTGCTCTTTACGATAGCGGGCTTTTCCGACGCACTTGATGGCTTTCTGGCCAAGCGTTACGGCTGGACCAGTGATTTAGGGGGTATCCTCGACCCCATCGCCGACAAGCTATTACTGGTCGGTGCGATCCTCGTGCTGGGCTGGCTTGAGGTTCTGCCGCTTTGGCTGGTGGTGCTGGTGATCTTGCGCGATGCGATGATCGTCGCCGGCGCGGTCAGCTATCACCTGATGATTGAACGAATCCGGCCCCATCCCTTATTGATCAGCAAATTAAACACGCTGCTGCAACTGGTCCTTGTCTTTGTCGTCATCGCCCATCGCGGGCTGATGCCTCTGCCCGACTGGCTACCAACAGGGTTGCTCTACCTGACGGCAATAACCACCATCTGGAGCGGGCTGGCCTATGTATGGCGCTGGGGCCGGTCGGCGTGGCACACCGCGCAAGGTCTTTCCCCACCCACTGAGTGATCTTGAGTCCGCCTTCAGCTTTTCAAGAGTTCGCAGGAGATCCGGTAAGCTTCCGCCAAAGCGGTCATATACGCATCGTTGATTTGATTCATCTCCAATCCCAGCGTATCCAGCCCTTCCCAATCGCAACGCTCATAAGCCAGAGTGCAGGCCAAAATGCGCCCCAGCGGCCCCTCGTGGCGCAATAACGCCTCATTGATGTCTTCATCCAGAGGCAGTGTCGCCAAAACATTGGCCATCGGCGCCTGGGTCATGGCATCCAGTACCGAGAGCAATCCGACCGTATACCCGCTTTCCTTTTGCTTGATACCCATGGCGGCTGCCAGCAACTCGCACATCTTGGCCCGTTCCAACGCAATGGTGATTAAATCGCTGCGGTGATTATCGATGTTGGCCAGTGAGACCAAGGTCGCCCAAGCCCGGACATTGCGGGTACCCAACAGCACGATGGCCCGCTGGATTGAGTCGATGCGGTGGGGCAAATTGAAATAGGCCGAATTGATGTAACGGAGCAATTTGTAGCTCAACGACACATCCTGCCGGATCAACGCCTCAATAGCTTCCAGATCGATATCGGGCTGATAGAGCTTGCTGACCAATTGCAAGACCGAGAGCTGATTGGCGCGCACGCCATGAAACTTGAGCACCTTGGGCTGAGAGAAGTGATAGCCCTGGAAATAATCAAACCCCAGCGCTTGGCAAAACTCCTGAACTTCCTGCGTCTCAATGCGCTCTGCCATCAAAACAATTGAGCGTTGGCGCAACAGCTCCACCATGCGTTGTACCTCGTCTTGCGGAGTGACCAGCATATCGATTTTGACGTAATCGACGATGGTCAACAGCGCCTGATTCGCCTCATCGTCACGATAATCATCAAGCACGAAACGGTAGCCCCGCTCGTGCAACTGTTGCAACACTTCCAGTAGTTGCTGATCCACCACCAAGCTACCGGCCACTTCGAAAACCAGTTGTGGCGAGGCAAACATTTCCAGATAACCGCTGACCACAAAATCGCGTGCGACATTGATGAACGCTTTATGCGACCCAACGACCTGTTCGAGACCCAATTCACCGACGGTGTTAAGAACAACTTGCGAAGTCGCAATTTCGGCGTCGAGAAAATCGGCGGAGTCGGCATCGGCCGCCTGTCGATAAAACAGCTCGTAGCCCGCTATTTCTAAGTCACGATTGTAGATCGGCTGGCGGGCAAAATAGATTTCCGTCATGAACGTACCTCATCGGAACGGCGCTGATTGTGTGAATTGTAACGGAAAGTCGCTCACGACCAAGATCGCCAGCGGAATCACCCGGCTGAAGCCTGCGCAGCGAGCGCGATCAGGCTTGCGAGCGCCTCATAATGGCAAGGTCCGCACCGTTCAGTTAGCTTGAATAGTGTACTATGCGCTCACCCAATTTACGCAGCGCTTACCAAGTTTCACCCGAAAACTGCCCACGTCCAACCTTGAGGACAGCTCATGCTTCGCAAGTCCCGAACGCGCTTCTGGCTCATTGTCGGTGCGCTCTTTCTGGGTACGCTTTACCTGCTGGCGCCTGTACTGACACCGTTTCTATTTGCGGCACTGTTAGCCTATTTGGGAGATCCGCTGATCGACCGGCTGACAGCGCGTGGCATGTCCCGATCCTGGGCGGTGGCATTGGTATTCGGCGCCTTGCTGTTGGGTTTACTGCTGCTGTTATTGTTGCTGATTCCGCTATCAGCGCACCAGTTCAAGGGGCTGATGCAGCGCCTGCCCGGTTACATCGACTGGTTTCAATTGCACACCCTGCCTTGGTTGCAACACACGCTGGGCATTGACCCGGCGATGTTCGACTTGAGCCGCTTGCGTACCCAAATCATGGCCTACGCGCAGGAACTGGGGGACTTGGCGGGTGGACTGCTGCAATCGTTCCGGGCATCATCCGCCGCCCTGTTCAGTTGGCTGGCCAACCTGGTCCTGGTGCCGGTTGTGACATTTTATTTGCTGCGCGATTGGGACATTCTGGTCGCCAAAATCCACGGGTTGCTACCGCGACAAATCGAGCCGACGGTCGCGGCATTGGCACGGGAATCCGATGAGGTGATCGGCGCCTTTCTGCGCGGACAGCTCATCGTGATGAGCGCGCTCGGGGTTATTTATTCGATGGGGTTGGCTGCCATCGGCTTGGAATTCTCGTTGCTGATCGGTCTGTTGGCTGGGCTGGTTAGCTTCGTGCCCTACTTGGGTTTGATCGTCGGCATCGCTGTAGCGAGCACCGCAGCGGTTTTACAATCGCAGAGTTTTCTCAATATCATTCCCGTTTTGATCGTCTTTGGTGTTGGCCAATTGATCAGCGATTTCTTTCTGACACCCAAATTGGTCGGCGACCGCATCGGCCTGCATCCGGTGGTCGTTCTGTTTGCGGTGCTAGCGGGTGGGCATTTATTCGGCTTCTTCGGCATCCTGCTCGCCTTGCCAGCAGCGGCAGTGATTGCGGTCATCTTGCGTCACGCTCATGATGAGTACCTGCAAAGTACTTTCTACCAGCGCTAAAACCGCGTGACCTTTCGTGACGGTAACCGCCATCGAATCTACATGCTCCGTTTGATCTGGTGTCTCTTACTGCTTTGCGGATTACCGCTCAGTGCGTGCGGTTCACGAGCCTTTGAGGCGACCCCGTTCACTTTGCATTCCTCGATTGGCCCCGGTGATCGCCATCAGGGCGTTCGGCTACTGGGCGCCTTGCGGTTCAACCGCGCTGATATCGATGACTTGCCACTTTGTGGCTTATCCGGACTGGCTTGGGATGAAGATGCGGGCTTGTTGTACGCCCTTTCCGATCAAGGCACGTTATTTCATTTGCAGCCAACGTTCGATGAGCAAGGGTATCTGGTCGGCGCACGCTCGATAGCGGGATATGCCCTGCGTGATACCGCAGGCAAGCCGGTGCGCTATCTGTTCAGCGACTCTGAAGGTTTGGCGATCCGTAACGGTGCCAATCACATCATGGATGATACCGAGTTGCTCATCTCCTTCGAGATGAAACCGCGCATCGTCCGTTACAGCCCTACTGGCCAATGGCGGGGCGAAATACCGCTGCCGGACACGTTGCGAAACCCTTACAACTACCGTAACGGTAACGAGTCTTTGGAAGCGGTAACCATCGATCAGCGCTGGGGAATCATAACGGGTTCCGAAGTACCTTTGCGCAATGATCCACCGAAGAAATTGATCCGCATCTTCGCCACCGATGGCCGCTTTTGGCTGTATCCGCTGGGCCAGGCACCCGGCAGTGCCCTGGTCGCCATGGACGCATTACCAAATGGGGAATTGCTGACGCTGGAGCGCGCGTTTGTATCGCCTCTGCAACCCTTCTCCATTAGCCTGCGGCGCACTGTGTTGCCGAACCCACAAAAAACCGTACCCCTGTCGGTCAGCGACGTGGCCATTTTCAAAAGCGATCAAGGATGGCACTTGGATAATTTTGAAGGGCTGACCCGCTATCGAGGTGCTCGCTTCTTTATGGTCAGCGATGATAATTGCAGCCTTGTGCAAACAACCCTGCTGGTCTATTTCGAATTGCTGAATCAGACACCCTGACTGAGCACCCGATCAAGCACTATAAACTGCTGCAAAACCCAAAGCGGTTGACAAGGATACAGGCAGCATTCAATATGCTGCACTTAAAAAACCCAGTCTTGCCGCCGTTTTCCGGGTTAGAGCTTGACAGCATCGTAAGGATTTTTGCGCGGTTGCTTTTTGCCCATCGCAATCGCTACCCAACAATTGCCATTAAGCCGTTTGTCCGCGAAACACTGCGGTATCAAAATAATAAGCTATCCGGAGGTTACCCGATGGAAGAAGTCGTCATTGCCGCCGCCGCCCGAACCGCCATCGGCAATTTCATGGGTTCTCTGTCAACCATCCCAGCAAATACTCTAGGCGCCAAGGTCATTGAAGCGTTACTAGGCCAAACCGGGGTTAAGCCGGAACACATTGATGAAGTGATCCTGGGCCAAGTGCTCACCGCCGGTACGGGCCAGAATCCCGCGCGCACGGCTGCACTGAATGCCGGTTTGCCCATTGAGGTTCCCTGCCTAAACATCAACAAAGTCTGTGGCAGCGGGCTTAAAGCGGTTCATCTCGCCTATCAGTCCATCCGTGACGGTGATAACCGAATCGTCATTGCCGGTGGTCAGGAAAACATGAGCCTGTCGCCGCACCTGCTGATTCATTCGCGGCGCGGCACCACCATGGGTGATGCCCGGTTGGTAGACTCCATGCTCAGTGAAGGGCTGCATTGCGCCATCAATCACTACCACATGGGCATCACCGCCGAGAACATTGCCGCCCAATGGACTATTTCTCGTGAAGAGCAGGATGCTTTCGCAGCAGCTTCCCAGGAAAAAGCCGTGGCCGCCATTAACGCCGGCCGGTTCAAGAACGAAATCGTCCCGATCAAGATTCCGCAGCGCAAAGGCGATCCGCTGGTGTTCGACACCGACGAATTTCCCCGCGCTGGCACGACGGCCGCTGCGTTGGGCAAGTTGCGACCGGCGTTCAAGCAGGATGGTACGATCACCGCTGGCAATGCGTCCGGCATCAATGACGGCGCTGCCGCCGTGTTGGTCATGACGGCCAGCGCGGCGCGGGATTATGGCCTGGAGCCACTGGCACGCATCGTCGCCTATGCCAAGGCCGGCGTCGATCCGAAGATCATGGGTACCGGTCCGATCCCCGCTTCCCGCGCCTGTTTACGAAAAGCCGGCTGGAGCGCCGACCAACTGGATCTCGTGGAATCCAACGAAGCGTTCGCCGCACAGGCGATCTCCGTTAACCGCGAAATGGGCTGGGACGCCAGCAAAGTGAATGTCAACGGCGGCGCCATAGCACTGGGCCATCCGATCGGCGCTTCTGGCTGCCGCATCCTGGTTTCCTTGCTGCACGAAATGGTGCGCCGTGACGCCAAAAAGGGTCTTGCGACCCTGTGCATCGGCGGCGGCCAGGGCGTCGCCTTGGCTGTCGAACGCAGTTAGTTGATATCTAAACGATCATTGAGGAGGAATTTTAATGTCTCGAATTGCAGTCGTTACCGGCGCTATTGGTGGGTTGGGCACAGCGATGATCCAGGCTTTGGCTGCCGCCGGTCGGCGCCCCGTTGCAATCGATTACACGGGCCTGAAACCAGAAGCCGTTGACAAGTGGAAAGCCGACCGCAAAGCGGAAGGTATTGACGTACCGGTCTACTTAGCCGATGTCTCCAACTTTGAATCTTGCGCCGAAGTCTGTAAGAAAATCGAAGCAGAAGTCGGTGCCATCGAGATCTTGGTCAACAATGCCGGTATTACCCGTGACGCTATGTTCCATCGGATGACCCCAGAGCAATGGGATCAGGTCATCAAGACCAACCTGTACAGCGTCTTTAACATGTGTAAGCAAGTTTATGAAGGGATGACGTCGCGGGGTTGGGGTCGTATCGTCAATATCTCGTCAGTCAATGGCTTGCGTGGTCAGGCTGGCCAGACGAACTACTCCGCCACCAAATCCGGTATCTATGGATTCAACAAAGCGCTGGCGCAGGAATGCGTCAAGAAGGGTGTGACGGTCAACTCCATTTCCCCGGGTTACATGGGTACCGAAATGGTGCGGGCCATCAAGCCGGACGTGTTGGAGAAAGTCATTGCCGGTATCCCGGCCGGGCGTCTGGGTGAGCCTTCCGAAATTGCCCGTACCGTTGTGTTTCTAAGCGCTGATGATGCCGGTTACATCACCGGTGAAGACATCACAGTCAACGGCGGTCTTTACTACCACAGTTAATTACTAAACTTTGCGCCGCGACGTCGCCTAACCGGCGGCGTCGCCGTTTTTTTGCACTCGGTCTGTCATGAGCGAACCCCGCATTATCAAGAAATATCCCAATCGCCGCCTGTACGATACAGCGGTGAGCAGCTACATCACGCTTGAAAACGTCAAGCAACTGGTGTTGGATCGTGCCGTTTTTAATGTGATCGACGCCAGAACCAACACTGATATTACCCGGGGGATTTTGCTGCAAATCATCAGCGAACAAGAAGAGCAAGGCAACCCGATTTTTACTACGGAGGTTCTTGCGCACATCATCCGTTTCTACGGTGATACGCTGCAAGGAATGATGGGTAATTATCTGGAAAAAAGCTTGCAAGCCTTTGTCGATCAACAACATCTGTTCCGGGAACAGATGCGGACCCTCATCGGTAAAAACCCACTATCGATGATGACCGAGTTGGTGGAGCACAACCTCTCGTTGTGGAAAAGCGTCAACGACCGGCTGCAACAGTATGTTCCACCAGGGACCGGTGAAATCCCAATACTCTCCCCTTCAGCCACCTCATCCCAGAACGCTGAGCCTGGCACCGAGCCAACAAAACCCGGTAAAGAGCGATCCGGCAAAAAAACCAAAGGTTCATGAGGCACTGCCTCTAGCCCTCTTCGGTTCCAACCGCATGGAAAAAACCGGTTAACGTGATATCAGCCAAGCAGCAATGGCTGGGGGAATTTCACGTTGGGCGCGTGCGCTGACGTAAATCCCGATATGGCCACCCCGAAAGGAAAGCTCCGAATAATCTCGACTCCGACAGAGATCTTTCAAGACTTTAGAAGCCGCAGGTGGCACCAAATGATCTTGGGTGGCATAAACATTCAACACCGGCATGACGATAGCCGCTAAATCCACGCGGCGTTCACCGATGACCACTTCGCCTCTGATCAACTTATTCTGCTGGAAAAAATCCTTAGCAAATTGGCGGAACGCCGCACCCGCTTGATCGGGACTGTCGAAAATCCATTTTTCCATTCTGAGAAAATTTTTCAAGGCTGTCGCGTCATCAAGGATATCAACCAGATCGACGTATTTTTGGCCAGCCAAGCGGAAAGGACTCAGGGATAAGAATGCGAAATTCAAGAAGCTGCCCGGCACATTACCAAAACTATCAACCAGCAAATCGACATTGACATACCGGATCAGATGCGTCAGCAGATTATCCGGCGTGTGAAAATCAATCGGCGTAACCATCGTCACCAGGTTGCGGATTTTTTCTGGATAAAGCGAAGTAAAACACAGACTCAATGCCCCGCCCTGGCATACGCCCAGCAAATTGATCGTGTCTTGCTGGTTGCGCTCCCGCAGAAAATCGACGCAGTGACTGATATACCGGTGTATGTAATCTGCCAGCGTCAAATTGCGATCCCCGGCATCTGGATAACCCCAGTCGATCAAATAGACATCAATACCGGCCGCCAACAGGCCCCGGATCATCGACCGATCTTCCTGAATATCCATCATATAGGGCCGATTGACCAGGGCGTAAACGATCAACAGCGGAATGGGGTGCGGTTTAGCAACCTGCGGCTGGTAGCGGTATAAGACGAGCTTATCTTCTCGATACACCGGATCACGCGGCGAGACGCCGGCTTCAATCTCCCCGACGCGCCGCAGGGTTTGCATTCCCTCCGTCAAGCGAGCGCTATAGCCTTTCAGCTCTTCGCTGATCTGTTCCGGGGTTAGGCCGATCATGGGGTATTCTCTCTTTTCGGGGAACAAGCCAACAGGGAGTTAAACAGGCGACCGCTGAGTTCGGCATAGGCGGAGCCGCGCAGCATTTGCCCATAGGTTTTTTCGTTACAATCGACCCACAGGTTGTAAAGTTCTCGCAAGCTCCCGATCATCTGGCCCGTCGCCGCGCGTTCGCTGAGCTGTTTTTCCATCAAATCTAATGCGCCCTTGGCGGCATTGCGCAGCATGTCGAAATACTGATTCTGCACACCCCGATAGGCCTGCCAAGCGTCGCCTCCCCCATCGGCGGGCGCAACGAAGCCCAAGGAAGTCGCCGTCTGTTGCCACAAATCAAGGGTCTGATTCCACAGCCGGGCCAGTTCAGGATTGACGTTAGGGTCATCGGCAGATTGAAGGATAGCCGTTTTAAATTGCGCGAAATTCTCCCGCAGCATAGTGCCCCAATCAGCGCCCGTTGCGGCACTGCCCTGGAGTTGTTGGCCCATAGCAGCGATTTGCTCGCCAAAGGCCAAGTAGCCGCGCGCCTGATCAATGATAAATTGAGTATCAAGTGGCTTCGGGGAGTCAACGGTCTGGGTTTGATCGGCCATGGCAACAAGGATTCCGGTCGATAGTGGATATGAGCGTTAAAACCAGTATAGACGGCTCAGGTAGCACTTGCTCGCTGCCCGCAGCCGACGATTAGGCCATTAAGGCGTCACCGGTTTGGGCACCGGCAAATCCTGGGCGAGTGCTTCGGCGCGGAACTGCTTGAGCTTAGCCCGTAGCCCAGCCTCTTCATTCGGAGCGAGGCCACTCCCTCGCAACCCAAGTTCTAACTGTTCGATGGCCGGTAACAACTCGCCGTTCAGATAATGATACTCCGCCATGGTGGCGTGGGTCGCAGTTAGGTCGCCGGCCCGTTGCGCCGCTTGTGCGTAAGTAGCGTACAGTTGAGGCTCGTTGGGATGGCGGCTGAGATGCGGCCGTAACAGGCGCAATCCTTGTCTGGGATCGCCTTGAGCCGCCAGGGCACGGCCGTAATGCATCGCCAAAACGAAATCATCGGGATAAAGCGCGCGAGCCTCCTCAAACTGTCGCCAGCCCCGCTCTGGCTCACCCTTGGCCAAGGCAATCTCGGCTGTTTCCAGGCGAAAGGCTAGCCGGTCGGGATCACTTTTACGCAGGCGTTCGATTTGCTGCTGGGCCTCGTCATAACGGCCTGCTTGCCGCAAGGCTAAGGCATAGCCATAGCGCGTGGCGGTTTCATCCGCCGGATTACCTTTGGCCAGGGTCGTTTCAAATTCCCGGATCAAGGTTTGCGCGTCATCGGTGGCCAGCACACGCGCCCGCGCCTTGGCGAGTTCGTAAGCTTTCCGGCTACGCACCGCAGGCTTCTTGCCGGACGGTATTTCGAGTCGGTCCCGCGTATCAGCGATCCGGCTTTCCGGCCGTGGATGAGTTAACAGCATCTCCGGTAGCCGGTTTTCCGAACTCCCGGATAGGCGCTCCAGCTTGGCGAAAAAATCGCTCATCCCACGCGGATCAAAACCGGCCTTGGCCAACAAGCGCATACCCACCCGGTCGGCTTCTTGTTCGTTCGTGCGGGTAAAACTGATCTGATGCTGGGCGCTGGCCGCCATGGTGCTGACCAGCGCCGCCTGACCGCCTTGCTTGCTGGCAGCCGCCAGTGCGGCCGAAGCCAGCATCGCCGCCGCCAAGGGGAGCGCCATGCGCCGCATATCGGCGATAGCGCGCACAATATGCCGCTGCGACACATGGGCAATTTCATGAGCCAGCACACCGGCTAACTCGTCTTCTCGCTCCGTGGCCAGCAAAAGCCCGGCGTTGATGCCGATAAAATTATGGGGCAGCGCAAAGGCGTTGATACTGCCGCTGCGAACCAGAAAAAAGGTATAGGGTGTGCCGTTTTGATCGGCGTAGGTCACGATGCTTTGACCGATGGAAGCCAGATAGGCATTCAGTTGCACATCGTCGATCACCAGATCGCGTTCCCGCAACTTGCGCATGGTCTCCAAACCCAGGCGCTGCTCCTCGTTATTGCCCACATAGACCTGGGAAGGATCGCCGATATCCGGCAGCAGGATGGATTGAGCGACAGGCGCGCTGAGCGGGGTTACCGCGAGGGCAAAACTCAAGGCGAGAGCAAGGAAACGCTGGAACATAGGATAACCGTAACCTGATGGATGACATGGGCTTGGAACCTGCCAAGCGGGCGAGGTTCCGAAATTTGCGCCGCCCAGTCAAGCGTGCTTCAATGCAATGACTGACCGGCTTCCCCTATCCCCGCTATGATCGCCGTCACGACCGAACTCGACACGTCAGGACTCAATTGCCCCCTGCCGATCCTTAAAGCCAAGAAAGCCCTCGCTGGGCTTGTCGGTGGTCAGTTGTTGCGGGTCATCGCCACCGATCCCGAATCGGTCCGCGATTTCACGGTTTTCAGCCAGCAAATGGGCCATGCGCTACTGGAGTCGCGCGAAGAAAACGGGCGTTTTTATTTTCTCCTGCGCAAGCGCGCATCTTGAGCGTCGATCACTCGTTCTGAAGGCGCGCTGCGCTCAAACCAGCGCTTGTTCCAGATCGGCGATCAGGTCGGCCGGATCTTCCAGGCCAATCGATAAGCGCAGCAGCGAATCAGCGATACCCCGCCTCGCTCGTTCCTCGGCGGTCAGCCCGTGATGGGTGGTGGTACAGGGTTGCGTCACCAAGCTTTCTGCGCCACCAAGGCTCGGCGCCAGTGCAAACAGCCGGAGCCGATCCGCGACCTGGGTGGCATCCTCACCGGTACCGGCGATCTCAATAGTGAGCATCCCGCCAAATCCATCCATCTGCGCTTGCGCCAAGGCGTGACCGGGAAAATCGAGCAGTCCAGGATAATAGACGCGAGCGATCTTCGGGTGGCGAGCCATGGCCTCTGCGATGACTTGCGCGCTCGCATTCTGCTGGCGAACCCGCACCGCTAAGGTCCGCAGGCTCCGGGAAAGTAGCGCGGCAGTTTCGGGAGCGATGGTCGAACCCAGGTTCTTGCGCCAGTTCCAGACCGGCAGCACTAAGTCCTTGGCGCCCGCCAACACACCGGCGGTCAGATCGCTGTGGCCACCTAAATACTTGGTTGCGCTATGAATCACAAAGTCGGCGCCTAATTCCAGCGGTCGCTGGTTAACGGGTGAGGCGAAGGTGTTATCGACCGCTAGCCAAGCACCACGGGCATGGACCAATTGGGCAATGGCCCGAATATCGAACACTTCCAAAAGCGGGTTAGTCGGTGTTTCAAAAAACACCAACTTGGCGCCACCAGCCAACAAAGCATCCAGGCGCTCCAATTCAGCGCCGAGCAAAAAGTAGGTTGGAATACCCAGCAAAGGTAACTGGCTCGACAACAATTCCAGCGTGCCGCCGTAGGCATCACCAATACAAACGATCCCTTCGCGGCCGTGAGCCAAAAACAGAGCGGCCTCGGCTGCCATCCCCGAACCGAACGCCCAGGCCAATTCCGCGCTTTCCAAGCCAGCCAGCGTCTCTTCCAATGCGAACAGACTGGGATTCAGGCCATAGCGGGTATAAAGGCTCCCCGGTTTACGGCCATCCACCACATCAAGCAGGGCAGCAGTCGAGGGAAAGGCAAAGGTCGTGGTGTTATAGATCGGCAGATGAGGGCTACCGTGCGGATCTTGCAGCGTCGTGCCGTGAATAGCACGGGTATCAAGCGCGTGGCGTGGATCTGTGATCATCGTCTACTCCGAAAGCATCTATTGTTGTCATGGGAGTATAGAGCGTATGCGGCACAGCGGATCGTTAACGCGACGTGAGTACGCCGGCGTCCTCGCA
>NZ_CBTJ020000003.1 GCF_001051235.1 Candidatus Competibacter denitrificans Run_A_D11
ACCTGCTCGGCGAGACGCCGTTAACCCCAACCCAACGCAGTTACTGGCGTTTTTTAAAACACTCCGTCACCACGTTGTTGGGGCTGATGAATAAAATTCTCGATTTTTCCAAATTAGAAGTCGGGAAAATGACGGTGCACCTTCAACCCTTTCATTTACCGACTTGCCTGGAAAGAACCGTTCAGTTATTCACGGCCAACGCTTATACGAAAGGGCTTTCCTTGGACTTGCGTCTCCAGCCCGATTTGCCAAGGTGGGTGAAGGGCGATCCCCAGCATCTTCGGCAGATGCTCATCAACCTCCTGGACAACGCCATCAAATTTACCCGCCAGGGCGGCGTATCCGTCGTAGCCCGTGTGGCTTCGCTCACCGATGCACCAGCGTTCACCTTTCAACTCACGGTTCAGGATACGGGGGTCGGGATTCCCCAAGCCTACCGAGACCAAATTTTTGGTTCGTTTAACCAGGTCGATTCTTCAACAACGCGCGAGCAAGGCGGTACCGGTTTAGGATTAGCCATTTGTCAGCAGCTTGCGCAACTCCATCACGGAACCTTGGACGTCGACAGTGAAGAGCAGGTCGGCTCAACCTTTACGCTGCGCCTGCCCTTCGACCGCCTTGCGCCGCCGACCTCTCCGACGGAGCCTGACGTTTCTCCATCGGAATGGCGAGACCCGATAGAGGTGCCAGAAGAATGGGGTCGTGACGAGGACCTCCACCGAAGCGCTTTCTACCCTCATCGC
>NZ_CBTJ020000004.1 GCF_001051235.1 Candidatus Competibacter denitrificans Run_A_D11
GACGTCGGCGTCGAGCTTTTTTTAGAGGGTCTCTTTACGGCGACGGTGCAGAAAATTCAATCGCATCGTTACGTGCACGAGGTGTTGGTGGATGCGGTCATTCAGGAGCGGCGCCGGTTACCGCGCGCTTGCTTGCCCCAGCCCAACACGCGCTATAATAGGAAGAATGCCCCGAAGGCCCGGAGGGTTCCGGCGGCGGGCAACCCAACACCGTGGAGGTCTACCCCCTTACTGCTGACAACTCAAGACCCCTGAATGCAAAAACCCCGCTTGAGGGCGGGGTCTTCTTCCAGAGAGTCTTGCAAGTTACCACCCGTCGATCCGCTTAGGATGATAATCAGAATTCCTTCTTGACATTGGAATCTGATTATAGCGGACCGGCTGGGACTTGCAAGCCTCTCGTAGGGGGTTATTGGCCCAAAACCTGGAGAGCACCATGTCCGTTCCGCTTAAGATGACCGTTTTTTGCTCTGATCCTCTCAGCGAGACCCCCATTCAGGGTCCGCGCATCCTGTCTGACTAGGACAATCCGCTGACGGGTGCGGGTCGTTGGGGTTTCCCCGCACACCGTACCCGCGCCCGACAGCGCTGTCTTCCGCCATGCGTCCTGGCGATTTTCCCGCGTTGGCGGCTTTGCGCCTGCCCTCTCCAGGCGATGAGTTGCGACCCGCCTCATCGGCTGTGTCCGTGCCTCTGGCGGCTTCGACCCCGCTGAAGAGGGTTTATGCCGTCGGCAATCGCTGCGGGCACACGCCGATGGTCCCCTGTTTCCACCTCCTTCATCTGCCCAAGGATGCCAATCCCGCACGTCCTGCGGTGATTGCCAAAGCCGTGGCCAAGCTGCGGCAGTATTACCAAAACCCGCGCGACGGTTGCTGGGACGCCTTGAGCCAAGGCGAGCGACATCACCGCCTGGAACAGCAAANAGCGGCTGTGGGGGGCCTTGAGACCCCCGCCGGTCAAAAGCTGCACGCCAAGTTAATTCGGTGGCGGCAACAACGTAGTGAGCGGCGAGAAGCAGTGATTCTTGTCCTTACATTGATGGTATATTATACCGACATTACCAGTCTAAAAATCGCCATCCCCCGTAGCCCCGACTGGCTCGGATTGAGCGCACCCTGGCTAGCAGACCACTGCGGCCTGTCGCTTTCACGGACGAAACGAGCGCTCGCGACGCTGGCCCGCTCGGCGCTCGTGGTGAATACCGGTCGGGGCCGGCAGTTTGATAAGCGTCGCCGCTGCTGGGTCGGCGTCGGTTGGGGACCGATTCGGCAGTTCTCTTTCCAGCTGGTTCGAGCGTTGGGGTTAGAGGTGTCCTGGCGGCAAGCCCAGCGGAAAGCCCGTAAGTCAACAGTCCCCGCACCGATAGCACCCATCGCCTCCCCCACGCCGCCGTTGCAATCCGCTTCGACAGAGACCGAACCGGCACGGGGGCCGCGACCCTCGACGCCGCAGCGACCGGCGCTCACCCTGCGTCAACGGCTTCAGGCTGCGGCTGGGACACCGGCCACCCCACGGGTCACCGACCCGGTGGCTCTTGAATTGAACCGGCAGATCGCGGAATTGGCCACCCAGGGCCTGAGCTTGGCTGAGCTTAAAAAGCGATTGAAAGAGGCGGCTCAACTGCCAGATTCCTCTTAGTCCGTTACTTTCCCCTGTCCTCTTGCTTCGCCCATCGGTCGCCACCGGCGGGGACCTTTTGCGCTTTTTCAGAACCTAAGCACACCGAGCACCTTTTTCCCGCAAAAATCGCAAGACGGTCGCCTTCTTTTTCACCATAGCCGCCTTATACACGCACTGCCATCACACAGAATTGAGTGTTCACGCGCCAAGATCAACGTCTCATCAAAATTAAGTGTTCTGATAAAACCGACTAAACGGCTAAGAACCCTCGCTTTTAGGTCGGGAACGTAACCACTTCGCCAGCAAAACCCCTTCTTCACGCCAGCTTCTCAATAAGTGTTCTAGCGGGTTGCATTAAGTGGTCGCTATAGTCAGTTTATTTATTAATCGAGTTTTTTATAAACGCACAAAACAGAAAAACTGGACACTACAGACGCAGACCCCGCCGCGCTGCAAGCGAACGGAAAACCACGCCACAGCAGGATAAGAGGAAAAGATGGGCACTTGACATACACATCCGGGAAGAGCACTAGAATCTGGACGAGTGGTTCCTCTAACGGATCAGTCCGTAAGCCAGATACGACTGGCAGGCGCAAGCCAAGCTACCAAAGCACCTGAAAGAGTCCTTAAACCGGGTGAGATTCCTAACCAAAGATAGATAAGAAGGTTGCAGAAAGGGCCGCGAAGGCGGCGGGCTGATCATGGAGATGATGGTAGAGGCGTAGGGAAAGGTCCACCATGTCTTCGGTTTTAGAAACCACTTTGGTGCGGCGGCGGAAGCGGGCGAGGAAGTGGCGGATATTGCTGTTATCTTGTTCAATGGGGAAGGTGAGATGCTTACCGGTCGTCAACTGTGCAGCAGGAATCAAGCGATGGTAACCGGGCCAGTCGTCGGTAATGAATTGTTTGCCCTGGAGACCGACGCGGTCGAGTAGCTGTTGACAGGTGGCGTCATCACGGCCACCCAGCACCCAGGCCAGGGTTCGCCGACGGTCAGGGTCATACGCACGCCAGACCCAAAGCTTGGCGGTTTTTTTTT
>NZ_CBTJ020000005.1 GCF_001051235.1 Candidatus Competibacter denitrificans Run_A_D11
ACTTTGCTTAATGGTGTCGTCATCGTCAATGCTCCTGACACGTCAGTGTCCTCGTTTCCTACAGTGGAGCATTTACACAATCGAATTTACAGTCTCTCGAAGGCTGGCCCCCGCCTCATCCAAAGCGACGCCGGTTCGGATTTTACCTCCAGCCACTTTCAGCAGACCTGCCAGACCCTCGGTCAGTGGGTGCGCTGTCGTGTCGCTCAGGTCGGTGGTATGGGCATCCTGGAACGCTTGAACCGCACCTTCAAGCACGAGTTCGTCTTTCGCCACGAGGTCAATACCTTGGCCGACCTCCAAGCACTTCTACCCGCCTTCCAGCGTTGGTCTAACGAGCAGCGATTACACAGTCATTTAGCGTATCGCACCCCCGCCGCCGTCTTGGCCCAGGAGGTCGCTATACTCTCTTAATCAGCGGAAGTCTTTTTTGGGGCACTACACGCCGACATTCAAAACACCCTCCGCCAAGCCGGCCACACCCTTGAATACCTCCCACCCTATTCCCCTGATCTCAACCCCATCGAACACAAGTGGGCACAGGCCAAAGCTATCCGCAGGCAAACCCACTGCTCCGTCGATGATCTCTTTCGCTCCAATAGAATATGATCACCTTTGTTCGATTTTGCTATACACCTGCACTCCGAAGAACTGCGCCGCGAGATCCACCAGGGGCTGAACGGCAATGAAATGGGGCCACCGACTTCGTGTTCTTCGCCCGCCGGGGGCGAGATAGCGAGCAACCGCCGCGAGGATCACGAGGTCAGCATGCTTGCGCTGCACCTGATCCAGAACTGCATGATCTACATCAACACGTTGATGATCCAGAAAGTGCTGGCTCAGCCGCATTGGCAGAGCAAGATGACACCGCGCGACTATGCCGCCTTGACCCCGCTGATATGGGAGCATGTCAACCCGTATGGGCGGTTCGACCTCGATATGGACACTCGCCTTGATCTGCCGTAATCAAAATGGCGGCTGGTGACACGACTGTTGGGTTTGCCCCGTGCTGGCTGGTTGGGAGTTTGCCCCTAAAAAAACCGTGCTTTAGCTCCACTGACGCATCCAAACTCAATCGAATTGCGTAAACGTTCTCAACATCAAGGACCAATCCTTTCGCTTGACCGGCCGCTGGGCCTTGGAGTCTTTTTTTGTGAACATCCGCAAACTGTTGCTCGTCGGAGCTGTCGCCGTGCTGATCGGCGCGTTTTTCGCCTTTGATCTGGGTCGGTTTTTCAGCCTGGAGTATTTCAAATCCCAACAGGCCGCCATCGAAGCCTATCAAGCCGCACACCCGTGGTGGACGGCTGGGCTTTTCTTCACGGTTTACGCGGTCTCCACGGCGCTGTCATTTCCGGGCGCGGCGGTTTTGACGCTGGTCGCGGGCGCGCTGTTCGGAGTCCTGTGGGGCACGATCCTCGTTTCTTTCGCCTCGACCCTCGGCGCGACTTTGGCCTTCTTGATCGCCCGTTTCGTATTGCGCGACTGGGTGCAAGATCACTTCGGCGACAAGCTCAAGGCCATTAACGCGGGCGTTGCCAAGGAAGGCGGTTTTTATCTGTTCACCCTGCGGTTGATTCCAATTTTTCCATTTTTCATCATTAATCTGGTGATGGGCCTGACGCCGATTCGTATCTGGACGTTTATCTGGGTCAGCCAGCTTGGCATGTTGATCGGCACCGCCGTTTACGTGAATGCGGGTACTCAACTGGCCCAGATCGACTCGCTGAAAGGCATCCTGTCACCGGGTCTGTTGGCGTCGTTCGTCCTGCTCGGTCTATTCCCGCTGATCGCCAAGAAGATTGTGGCGCTGGTGAAGGCGAAACGGGTGTACGCGAACTGGCCGAAGCCCGCGCGTTTCGACCGCAACTTGGTGGTGATCGGGGCCGGTTCCGCCGGGCTGGTGACGGCCTACATCGCAGCGGCGGTCAAGGCCAAGGTCACGCTGATCGAGAAACACCGGATGGGCGGCGATTGCCTGAACACCGGCTGCGTGCCGTCCAAGGCGCTGATCCGTTCCGCTAAATTGCTCTCCCACATCCGGCGCTCAGCGGAGTTCGGCATCCGCAAGGCCGATGCCGAGTTTGATTTCGCCGAGGTGATGGCGCGGGTGCAACGGGTCATCCGCGAAGTCGCGCCGCACGATTCGGTGGCGCGATATACCGGTCTGGGCGTGGAGGTGATCGAGGGCGCGGCGAAGATCACCTCGCCTTGGACCGTGGAGGTGACGACGGCAGACGGAACGCGGACGCTAACCACTCGCGCCATCGTTATCGCCGCCGGCGCGCGACCGTTCGCGCCGCCGATTCCGGGTCTGGAGGAGGTCAGCTATTTAACCTCGGACACCGTTTGGAATCTGCGCGAGTTGCCCAAACGGCTGGTGGTGCTGGGCGGCGGCCCCATCGGTTCCGAACTGACCCAGACCTTTGCCCGGCTCGGCAGTCAGGTGACACAGGTCGAAATGGGGCCGCGCATCCTGAGCCGGGAAGATCCTGAAGTATCGGCGCTGGTGGCCGAACGGTTTCGGGAGGAAGGCGTCGCGGTGTTGACCGAGCACAAAGCCAAGCAGTTCGTGGTGGAAAACGGCGAAAAAATCCTGATTGCCGAACATCAAGGCCGCGACGTGCGCGTGCCGTTCGATGCGGTGTTGGTCGCGGTGGGGCGAGTGGCCAACACCACCGGCTACGGGCTGGAAGAACTGGGGATTCCAGCATCTCGCACCGTGGAAACCAACGAGTACCTGCAAACGCTTTACCCCAACATCTACGCGGCGGGCGATGTGGCCGGGCCTTATCAGTTCACCCACACCGCCGCTCATCAAGCCTGGTATGCAGCAGTGAATGCCCTGTTCGATCCGTTCAAGACCTTCAAGGCCGATTATTCGGTCATCCCGTGGTCTACCTTCGTCGATCCCGAAGTGGCGCGGGTCGGGTTAAACGAGCAGGAAGCCAAGGAACAGGGCATTCCTTACGAAGTCACGCTCTATGGCATTGATGATCTCGACCGCGCCATCGCCGACGGCGAGGCCCACGGCTTCGTCAAGGTGCTGACCGCGCCGGGCAAAGACAAGATTCTAGGTGTGACCCTAGTTGGCGAGCACGCCGGTGACTTGCTGGCCGAATACGTGATGGCGATGCGCCACGGCATCGGTCTGAACAAAATCCTCGCTACCATCCACATCTACCCGACCCTGGCTGAGGCCAACAAATATGCTGCTGGCGTCTGGGAAAAGGCCCACGCCCCCGAAAAACTGCTGGCCTGGGTGGAACGTTTCCACACCTGGCGGCGCGGGCCGGACAGCCGGATGCGGGCGGAAACACCGCGCGCCAATCCGAACCCAACCCCGAACCCGAATCCAAGCCATTGACGAGAGCCATCGCCATGCGCTACCGCTTCATTCCACGATCCACGCTGTTGCTGGCGCTCATGCTGGCGGCATTTCAGGTTCAGGCGGCGTTCGACCACCGCCATGTCGCTTGGGATACGCTGCTCAAAAAACATGGGGTGCTGATAAGCAACGGCAACGCTTCGCAGGTCGATTATGCCGGCTTCAAGAACGACCGGGCCACGTTGAAGGCTTATCTCGATAGCCTGTCAGCGGTTCCTGAAGCCGACTATCAACGCTGGGGCAAGCCCCAACGACTGGCGTTTCTGATCAATGCCTATAACGCTTTTACCGTAGAGCTGATCCTGACCCGCTACCCCGATCTCAAGTCGATTAAGGAATTGGGATCGCTGCTGCAATCGCCGTGGAAAAAGACATTTTTCAACCTGCTCGGTCAGGAACGCAGCCTGGACGAGGTGGAGCACGGCATGATCCGCGCACCCGGCGCGTTCGACGAACCGCGCATTCACGCAGCGGTCAACTGCGCTTCCGTCGGTTGCCCGATGCTGCGGGATGAGGCCTTCACGGCGGATCGTTTGGACGGTCAACTCGAAGACAGTATGTGGCGCTTTCTGTCAGACCGCAGCCGCAACTGGTTCGACGCTGCCAGTAACACCTTGTCAGTCTCGAAGATTTTTGATTGGTACAAGGGCGATTTTGAGCAGGGGCATCAGGGCTTCACTTCACTTGACGCCACCTTCGCCCGCTACGCTGACGCACTCGGCGACACGCCGCAGGCCCAAGCTGCGATCCGCAAGGGTGGCCTAAAAATTCGCTCTCTGGAGTACGATTGGGCGCTGAACGCGGTGCGGCGCTAGGGGATGATCAGTTGAACCGGGTGTGGTCATGCCTTTTTTCAGGGCCATCACCCGAAATAGGGTATCCATCAGTCGCGGTTGAGCAACTGACGACGGCGTTCAAAGGCCTGCTGGAGTGCGGGATTCGGCGTCGGCGGTGGTATGAATCGCGCCGAGTCGGGTGGCAATCCACAGCGTGCGAAAAGTGGCGGCCCCCATACGCTCAACTGCCCCGTTTGCAACCGATGAAGCTGAAATAGCGCCAAACATTGCCGTAAGCGGGGCGAACATTTTGTGTGAGTGCCTCGCTGCGCTCGTTCAGAGATGGCAACAGATGCCCGTCCATGCGCACATGGTTAAAGCCCATCCAGCGGCGGAAGCCGGAAAAGCGCGTATCGTGAAAATCGACCACCGCCAGCAACCCGCCGGGCTGGAGATCGCCCAGCGCCGCGTCCAGAGCCTGCTGCCAACCGGGATCGATCATCGACAGGCAGTAGGAACATACGATCAGGTCGAAGGCCGGTTCGGCGGAAAGTGGACGGTCATAGCGCTGTTGCAGCAGCGTGACTGCTGACGCACGCTGCGCCAGCTTGCGCCGGGCTTGCGCCAGCATGTCAGCGGATAAATCCAGGCCAGTGATTTGGGCGTTGGGAAACTGGCGGCTGAGGCGCAGCAGGTTGGCGCCGGTGCCACAGCCGATTTCCAGAATTCGGCGCGGCTGTCGGTCAGTGGCGATGGCCTGGATCAACTGGGCGCGTCCAAACAGGAAGCTCCAGCGGGTGGCGTCGTACAGCCGGGCGTGCCAACGGTAGTAACGACTTAATGGATCGGTCTGTCGCTCAGTAGGCCACCACAGCGGCTCAGATCGGTTCATGCCACCTCCGCAAAATGCAGGCTGCCGTAAGTGCCGACCCGATCCTGCCAGTGCAAGGGTTCGGTGCGGTTCGGGAAGAAGCGCAGCGCCCGCCGGGTCCATTCCGGCAAGAAACCGAGATCGTTGCCCGCCGAGCGCAACAAGATCCGGCTGCCCGGTCGGCTGTTTTCCAGAATCAACCGCCATTCTTCTTCTAAGGCTTTTGGCTGATGCCAGGCCAGCCAATCCTGATGATCGAGCAGCACGAAATGGCTGTATTCGCCGGGATGGGTGTGCAGAAAGTCGCTGACTGTGGCGTTATGGGTATGGATGCGACCGAAATCGGCCCGCAGGCGGGAGAAGTGCTCCGGCAGCAGATAGTTGGGGCAACAACGTTCGCTGTAGGAACCGGTCAGATAGGCCCGCCAGAAATAGTTGTCGTGAATCAGTACTTCAGTGAGCACATGCCGCAGCTTGTCATTGACATAACCGACGATGCCACCGGAATGGCGCTGCTGGATCAACTGAATCTGCGGGCGCGGCACGCCGAGCATGGCCAGGGCGGTCGGTTGGCGCAGTAACCAGGTACTGAAGCGGCTCCACAGCGCCGGTTCGATGCGGGTATACAGTTCGCGCTGCTCGTTGAGGTTTTGCGCGTCCAGTAGATCAAACAGGTAGTCGCGCAGCTTGCGCCCGGATTTGAGCAGCCGCCGGGTCACCAGCCACGCCACCGCCCCACAGGTGCCCCGATAATAAAACGAATGCTTGGGGTTGGCCGGGTCGAAATAGCTGATTTTCTTATCCCAGAACGCGGCGGCGTAGTCCGGCAAGCGCGGGCGCACGGCCTGGTACAACTCTCGGAAACGGGGATGCGCACCGCGCCGGAACATCTGTTCCAAATCATCGAAATCGCCGCGCTCGATCAACGTCAGCTTGAGTTGCAACAGGGCATTTTGGCGGGGATTCACGTCCACGGCGTGAATTTCGGCCGGGCCATCCAGCAAATAATCCAGCGCGTTGCAACCGGCGCTGGTCAGAACCACCAGCGTGCTGTTGCCGTCAAGGCCCAGCAGTTGCCGGTCGATGCGCGGGTCTTCCCAGCACATGTTGTAGATCAGATAGCGTTGGTGAACGGTTTTGAAAAACAAATCGTGTGCCTGATGCCTCAGAGTGGCGCCAAGTGTTTTGACCATGCGACTTCAAACCCAAGCGTGAAGGAGACGATGGGTTAAGGAGTGTGGGAAGCATAAATAACAACAACATGACGCAATCATGATCTTTTGATGACAGTTTGGGCGTCATCGTTTTCAGATAAGCGGCAGGCTGCGCCTTCTCGTCTTTCTCATTCCCATGCTCCGGCGTGGGAATGGGTTTGACCGCTCCAGCGGTCCACACGAAGGCTCCCACGTTGGAGCATGGGAGCCAGCCACTTTGTCACCAGCTTGTCATTATTTTGACATTGCACTGCAACATCAGCCCGCCACACTGACTTTCTCAAACCATTCCATGTGTAGAGGGTTATTTGTGAGAAAGCCATTTCTGACCTCCGCGATGATTGTCTTGCTCGGTGCGGCCAGCATCGCACCCGCTTCAGCGCAAGACCTGCGCCTGACCGGTTCCGGCGCGAGTTTTCCGTTTCCGCTCTACTCCTCTTGGTTCAAGGATTTCGGCAAGCAAACCCAGGGCGTGACCGTCGATTATCAGGCCAAGGGTAGCGGTGCGGGCATTCAGGATTTCACCAACAATACGGTTGATTTCGCCGCCAGCGATGCGGCCATGTCCGATGAAGAAATCGCCAAGATCAAGCAGGGCGTGGTGCTGCTGCCGATGACCGCCGGTGAAATCGTGCTGTCTTACAACCTTGAAGGCGTCAAGGAACTGAAGTTGCCGCGCGAGGTGTATCCCGACATTTTCGCGGGCAAAATCACCCAGTGGAACGACCCGAAAATCGCCGCCGCCAACCCCGGCGTCAAACTGCCCGACCAGAAAATCACCGTGGTGGCCCGTTCCGATTCCAGCGGCACCACCTTCGTGTTTACCGGCCACCTGAGCGCGATCAACGCCGCCTTCAAGAGCAGCGTCGGCC
The DNA here is from genome assembly GCF_001051235.1 of Candidatus Competibacter denitrificans Run_A_D11. Taxonomy (GTDB): domain Bacteria; phylum Pseudomonadota; class Gammaproteobacteria; order Competibacterales; family Competibacteraceae; genus Competibacter_A; species Competibacter_A denitrificans. The sequence goes on from NZ_CBTJ020000005.1 coordinate 7,122, forward strand.
ACGGCACCACCGTGCAATGGCCCACCAGCTTCGTCAAAGCGCCGAAAAACGACGGCGTGACCGCCACCATCAAGCAAACCCCCGGCGCGATCGGCTACATCGAATACACCTACGCCATCGCCACCAAACAGCCGATGGCCGTGCTGCAAAACAAAGCCGGTCAATACATCGCCCCCGGTGATGAAGCCGGCAAGGCCGCCCTGGCCGGCGCCGAATTCACCACCAAGACCTTGCCCGGTTCCGATGCCCCCGACCTGCGGGTCTGGCTGTTCGACCCGGCGGGTGCGCAAGCCTATCCCATCGCCACTTTCACCTGGATGCTGTTCTACAAGGATCAGGACGACGCCAAGGCCAAAGTGCTGCGCGAACTGGTCGAGTACGGCTTGACCAAGGGTCAGGCGATGGCCCCGAAGATGGGCTACATCCCCCTGCCCGAGAGTGTCGTGGCCCAGGTCAGAAAAGCGGCCGCACTCATCCAGTAAACACGGCGATTCCCCGACAACCGGCAGCCGCGTGATGTTGAGCGCCTGCCGGTTTCCGATTTTTTGCGTCTCTCTTTGCGTCTCTCTCAACCCTGCGGAACGTCCGGTGATTCATGGCTGCACAACCTTTTGAACATTTAGCGCAATCCGGTTCGGTGTCCGGGCCGCCCTCCGGGGGCGATTACTTCCTCGACCGGACCTTTCGCGGCATCGCCTGGTTCAGCGCCGCGCTGATTTTGGTGCTGGTGGCGTACATCGTTCTGGAAATCGGCGGCAAGGCGCTGCCCGCGATGTCGCGCTACGGCCTCGGTTTTCTGACCTCGACCGAATGGAACGTCCAGACCGAACAGTTCGGCATCCTGCCGCAAATCTGGGGGACGCTGTACAGCTCCTTTCTGGCCTTGCTGCTCGGCGGTCTGTTCGGGATCGCCATCGCCATTTTCCTGACCCAGGATTTTCTGCCGCCCCGGCTGGCGGCGATCTTCCGCACCATCATCGAATTGCTGGCGGCGATTCCGTCGGTGGTGTTCGGCCTGTGGGGTATCTATGTGCTGATTCCGCTGCTGCGGCCGGTGGCGAACTGGCTGCATGAAGTGGCGGGTGGCATCCCCTTTTTCGGCACCTCCTTGAGCGGCCCCGGACTCGCGCCTGCCGCGCTGGTGCTGGCTATCATGATTTTGCCGACCGTGGCGTCGATCTCGGTGGATGCACTGCGCCAGATTCCCTACAAGGTCAAGGAAGCGGCCTACGGCATGGGCACGACCCGCTGGGAAGCGATTTTGAAAGTGATGTTGCCGACGGCTTCCTCCGGCATTCTCGCCGCGCTGGTGCTGGGCTTTGGGCGGGCGCTGGGCGAAACCATGGCGTTGGCCATGCTGATCGGCAATTCCAACCAGATCAGCCTGTCGCTGTTCGCACCCGCCAACACGCTGGCGGCGCTGCTGGCCTCCAGCTTCCCCGAAGCCGGGCCGGTCGAAATTCAGGCGTTGATGTACGCCGCGCTGGCGCTGCTGGCGATTACCCTGATCGTCAACGCGGTGGGTCTGGCGGTGATGAAATTCGCTACCCGCAAATTTGAGGCCGAACGATGAGCGCGCCTGATCTGGTCGTTGAATCGCAACTCCATACACTGGAGCGAACTCCTGGCGGCTTACTCCGTCTCCAACGCTCACCGCTGGAAGGGCGGGCGCTGAAAAGCGGCATCCTGACCGGCCTGACTTGGCTGGCTGCGCTGATTGCGGCGGTACCGTTATTTTCAGTGATTTACATGCTATTCGTGGAAGGTGGCTCCCGCCTGAGCTGGGAAACGCTGACCGCCCTACCGCCCTCCGCCTTCGATCTCGGCGGCGGCTTTGGCAACGCCATCGTTGGCACCGTGGTGATGGTCGGCCTCGCCACCCTGATCAGCGTACCGTTCGGCATTCTGGCCGCCGTCTATCTGGCGATTCTCGAACCTGACAGTCGCTTAGCCCATACCGTGCGCTTTCTGGCCAAAGTGCTGACCGGCTTTCCCTCCATTCTGGCCGGTGTATTCGTCTACGCCATCATGGTCGTCACCATGAAAAGCTATTCGGCGCTGGCCGGTGGCGTGGCGCTGGCGGTGCTGATGTTGCCCACCGTAATTTTGGCAGCGGAACAGGCGATGGCGATGGTGCCGAAAAAGATGAAAGACGCCGCCTACGGCATGGGCTGCACCCGGACGCAGGTGATTCTGCAAGTAGTGTTGCCCACCGGTGCGTCGGGCATTTTGACCGGCGTGATGCTGGCGATTGCTGGCGCGGCGGGCAACTCCGCGCCGCTGCTGTTCACTGCGCTGTTTAGCGATTACTACCTGAGCAGCCTGACCGAGCCGACCGCATCGCTAGCGATTCTGATCTACAACTTCTCCGGGATGCCCTACGACAACCAGATTCAACTGGCCTGGGCCGCGTCCCTGGTGCTGGTGTTGATCGTGCTGGTGTTCAACATCCTTGCCCGGCTGATCGGGCGGCAAAAATACTGAGTGCTTCGAGGTTCCAACATGCCTGTGAATTCAGAAACGACAGCGGCGGGTTCATCACCCGCACCCAACGGCGTGGTGATGGATTGCCAGCTCCAGAAAGTCTTTTACGGTGATTTTCTGGCGGTGCGTGACAGCAAGTTGCCGCTGGAAAAGAACAAGATCACCGGCTTCATCGGCCCGTCCGGCTGCGGCAAGAGCACCGTGCTGCGCAGCCTTAACCGGATGAATGATCTGATTCCGGTGTTCCGCTTCGAGGGCAAAGTCACCTATCACGGCCAGGATATTTACGACGGCAAGGTCGATCCGGTGATCGTGCGGCGTTACATCGGCATGGTGTTTCAGCAGCCCAACCCCTTCGCCATGAGCATCTACGACAACGTGGCGTTCGGACTACGGCTGAACGGTTTTAAGGGCAACATGGATGAGCGGGTGGAAAAGGCGCTCAACGGCGCGGCCATCTGGAACGAGGTCAAGGACAAGCTGAAGAATAGCGGCCTATCGCTGTCCGGTGGCCAACAGCAACGCCTGTGCATCGCCCGCGCCATTGCCACCGAGCCGGACGTGCTGCTGATGGACGAACCCTGCTCGGCGCTCGATCCCATCGCCACCCGGCGGTGGAGGAGTTGATGGTCGAACTCAAAGAGAAGTACACCATCGCGTTAGTCACCCACAACATGCAACAGGCGATGCGGGTAGCCGATACCACCGCCTTTTTCGGCGTGGACATTTCGCAAGGCAGCCGCACCGGCTATCTGGTGGAAATGGGGCCAACCAAACAGATTTTCGAGCAACCCGCCCAACAACTGACGCGGGAATACGTCCGGGGCGAATTCAGTTGAAACGGGACGGAGGCACCATGCATCTGCGTACTTTCTTGGCCGCCCTCATCGGCGGGGTCAGTCTGATGTCCGTCGCCTTCGCCCAGACGCCCGCCGCGCCGGTCACGCTGCACGGGGCTGGGGCGACCTTTCCCGCACCGCTGTATCAGAAATGGATTGAGGTTTACCGCAAGGCGCATCCTGAAGTCGCCATCGACTATGAGGCGGTCGGCAGCGGCGAAGGGGTTAAGCGCTTTCTGGATAACGCGGTCGATTTCGGGGCCAGCGATTCCGCCATGAGCGATGAGCAAATCGCCAAGGCCAAAGCGGGCGCGGTTCTGGTTCCCGCCACGGCAGGAGCCATCGTGTTGGCTTATAACCTGCCGGATGTGGAAGGAACGCTGAAACTGAGCCGGGAGGTCTACGCCGATATGTTTCTCGGCAAAATCCGCGAATGGAATGATCCCCGTATTCAGGCGCTGAACCCGGAGATCAAGTTGCCCCGGCAGACCATTGCGTTGATTGCCCGACAGGACAGCAGCGGCACCACCTACGCCATGACCCAGCATCTGGCCGCCATCAGCGCGGACTGGCGCAACGGCCCCGGCATCGGCAAAACGGTCAACTGGCCTGGCGTTTCCGCGACCGCACGCGGCAACGAAGGCGTCGCTGGCCGCATCAAGCGCAGTTGGGGTTCACTGGGCTATGTCGAATACGGCTTTGCCAAACGGCTTGGCCTACCGATGATCCATCTGCAAAACAAGGCCGGTGTGTTTATCGCGCCGGATTTCGCCAGTGCCCAGGCGGCGCTGGCCGCCAACGTCGGGCAGATTCCGCCGAACCTGCGGGTATTCCTGCCTGATCCCGACGGCAAGGACGCCTATCCCATCGTGACCTTTAGCTGGTTGTTGCTGCACGGTCAGTATGCCGATGCGGGCAAGCGCGATGCACTCAAAGGCTTCGTCAACTGGGCGCTGGCGGATGGTCAGCAACACAGCGCCGCCGAGGGCTATATCCCACTGCCCGATGGCGTGGCGACGCTGGCCCGTGCCGCGGTGGATCGCGTGCAATAGCGATGGGGCTGTTGAACCTGCCCGCTATCGAAGCCGCGCTGCGCCAGGTGCAACGCGAGTTTCCAGCCATCAACCGACGGCTGAGCGGGCAGCGTGACCCGATGAGCGATGCGGTGGTCGAGAACCTGCTGGCGGGTTATGGCTACGTCGATATCCTCGTTGAGGGGGGCATTGACGTTTTTGCGATGGGCCAGCATCAATACCTGCTTGAGTTGAACAACATCGTGCTGTGCGGCCCCGACGAAATCGGGCGGGGTGAATTTTCCCAGCATATTGAAGCGACTAAAACCCGCTTTTACGACGAGCCGGGCGCGGGTATTCAGGATTTAGTGGAATGGTGCGCCATTCATTCAGGCGACTCCGTTTGGCGATTAGCGGCAGGCGCTTACGTGCGCTCCTTGAGTAAGCCCCAACTGTTCATCGAAGGCAATCACCGCACCGGTGTGCTGCTGGCCAGTTACCTCCTGCTGCGGGCGGGCAAACCGCCGTTCGTGCTGACCGTGGACAATGCGATGGCTTTTTTCGAGCCTTCTACGGTGATTCGCAACACCAGCAAACTGGGGGCGATGGGATTCTTTCGACTGCCGGGCATCAAAAAACGCTTTGCCAAATTTCTGGAGGGGCAGGCGGACGAGCGTTATCTGCTGTCCTCCACAGTGCGGGCGGCCCCTGGACTGTGAGAGAATAACCATCCCATACCAAATCACTAACAAAACGGCGATTGTGTGCGTATTTCTTTCGATATTGATGACACTTTGATTTGTAATCCGGCAATTCCCAGTGAACAACATCTCGGTTGGTGGCAGCGCTGGCGCTATCCCGAACCGTTGCGGCGCGGCACCCGCGCACTGATGGCCGCACTGGTCCAGCGGCAATGCACAATTTGGCTTTATAGCAAGATCGATTAAATTTGATTAGGATTAAGCGATGGCCTACTCACACGATTTTCGGTGCAAAGTGCTGGCGGTTCGGGAACGGGATCAGTTATCGATTGCGCAAGCCGCAGAACGGTTTGCGGTCGGGAGTGCGAGCGTGACGCGCTGGCTGAAACGGGTGGAGCGCAAGCCATCGGGCGCTCGGCGGGGCAAGCTGGACATCGCGGCCTTGGAACAGGACCTGCGAGAGTATCCGGATGCCTACCCATACGAGCGGGCGGCGCGATTAGGCGTTCGGCAGAGTACGATTTGCTATGCGCTGAAGAAAAAGCTGCGGGTGTCCTATAAAAAAACGCAGTACCATCCCCGCGCAGACGCGGTGGCGCGGGACGCCTTTCAAGCGCGGCAGGCCGCTTATGAAGCGGCCGGACGGCCGTTGGTGTGGATTGACGAGAGTGGGTTTTTCCAAGGACATGCCGCGTCGGCAGGGCTATGCTCCGATTGGGCAACGCTGTTATGGCAAGTCTGTCAAATTTTTTGTGTAAATGCGGTTTTGGTTAGTGGAGTGAGAGTGGCAAGCGGCCCTCGAATTGAATGGCGAAGCGATTGAGGGCCTGTT
>NZ_CBTJ020000006.1 GCF_001051235.1 Candidatus Competibacter denitrificans Run_A_D11
AAAAACCGCCAAGCTTTGGGTCTGGCGTGCGTATGACCCTGACCGTCGGCGAACCCTGGCCTGGGTGCTGAGTGGCCGTGATGACGCCACCTGTCAACAGCTACTCGACCGCGTCGGTCTCCAGGGCAAACAATTCATTACCGACGACTGGCCCGGTTACCATCGCTTGATTCCAGCCGCACAATTGACGACTGGTAAGCACCTCACCTTCCCCATTGAGCAAGATAACAGCAACATCCGCCACGTCCTCGCCCGCTTCCGCCGCCGCACCAAAGTCGTCTCTAAAACCGAAGAAAGGGTGGATCTTTCCCTACGCCTCTACCATCATCTCCATGATCACCCCGCCGCCTTCGCGGCCCTGTCCGCCACTTTCTTATCTATCTTTGGTTAGGACTCTCTTCCTCTGAAGTGGTGCAAAGTCGAGCTGGAGTTGATTGATTTCGGAGCGGACTTGCCGATCTGATCCCGGTGCTGGTTCGCCAGAGACTGGGCAAATCATCGTATAACATAAGCCATAAAATTAAACTGTCCATGAATGGCGGGATCGCACACTGACGATGCAGCGCTCCAAGCGACATAGCCCACTTGGAGACGTAGCGATCTAATCCGGCCGATTGTCAGTCAGGAATGTAGAGCGTGTTTTGCCCAAATCGAATCAGGTCTCCCGTAGCTGGATTTTCGGCTATTGGCGGCACGTTGGTGGCGGTGATGGGGTTGGATGCAGAGGGCGAACCGCTGGCGCCGCGTGGCACGGTTCGCACCACCTGGCTTGGTGGTAGGGCGGTGCCCGCCGTGAGGTGCTGGCACATGGCGTTAAGCGCGCGGATAAGATAAACATGAAGGGGTATGTATCGTGCCGCGTAGTCTGGAAACGCCAGGAACCCATCGAAGTGCTGGGCATTGGTGACCTCAATGTAGGATACCGCCTGGTGGCGATTTCCTTCGATGAGGCGATTTGCCCCGTAATAGGCGCGGGATGCATGGTTAACGGGGACAAGTGCGTCGGCACGACCATGCACGATCAGCGTCGGTTTGCCGCGCAGCCGCGCGCTCAGTTGGACTTCCGCAATCCCCTGCTGTAAGCGTCGCGCATAAGCTGCGTCTTCAGTCGTGAGCGGGCGACCCTCCACACTATCGGCGCCGATCACCAAATTGCGATGGCAAAGCGCGCCATCGAGTGCATAGTCGATCCGCCCCGTCGAGGGGGAAGCCGCGAATGTATCCCGTTTGCCGATGAGAATCCTAATCTAAGATAGTTACTGATATTATAGGAAGAAAGGCTCACTTGAAGCGAGGTTTGGAGATGGAAAGCGGTGCTTGCAAGCGGTGTGGTAGCGAAGCGTCGGTCAAGAGCGGTCGCGTGCGGGGTTTGCAACGGTATCGGTGCAAGGAGTGTGGCTACCATTTTACGGCGACACCTCCACGGGGTAAGCCCGCGGCGATGAAGGCGTTGGCGCTGTTGCTCTACGCGATGGGGAATGTCAGTTTCTGCTCGATTGCGCGCCTGTTGCACGTCAGCGATGTCGCGGTATTGAAGTGGGTACGCGCCGAGGCGCGGAAACTGCCCATCCCGGAAGTGGCAGGAGAAACCGTGGTGGTGACGCTGGATGAGATGTGGCATTTTCTCAAAAAAAAACCGCCAAGCTTTGGGTCTGGCGTGCGTAGGACCCTGACCGTCGGCGAACCCTGGCCTGGGTGCTGGGTGGCCGTGATGACGCCACCTGCCAAAAGCTGCTTGACCGGATCGGTCTTCAGGGCAAGCGATTCATTACCGACGACTGGCCCGGCTACCATCGCTTGATTCCTGCTGCACAATTGACGACTGGTAAGCATCTCACCTTCCCCATTGAACAAGATAACAGCAACATCCGCCACGTCCTCGCCCGCTTCCGCCGCCGCACCAAAGTTGTCTCTAAAACCGCTAAGTACAGGACAAAAATTTCAGCAGGCCGAGGAAATCAAGCCAGCGGTCGGCCCAGTTGAGGACGATGGAGCGGATGAAGTCGAGGCCATGGC
>NZ_CBTJ020000007.1 GCF_001051235.1 Candidatus Competibacter denitrificans Run_A_D11
GTCGAGAGCAGTCTGGGTCCCTTGCCGGACTATGCACTGACGGCCGCCGAACCCGCCTACAGTGCGTCTGGCATCGACTTTACCCTGCATCGCGGGGGATTGCCCTTTGCGTTGCGCGATGCCTTCCGCTTCAGCGTGGAGGTGGGCGGTCGCTTCCGCTGGCGCAAGGATAGCGGCACCTGGTCATCGGATACCGCCCTAGCGGCCAGTGTGCCGCTGGCTGACGGGCTGAGTGCGGCATTCGTCCCAGGGGCAGCACCGAGTTTTGTATCAGGGGATCGTTACCTCTTTTCAGTCCGGCAAGGCCATGGGGTAGCGGCGGTGCGCAGTCCGCATGGCGAGCAGTGGCGCTGGTCTGGATCGGATGCGGTATTAACGATCACCTGGCCAACGGCGCAAACCATCAGCCTGGTGGGCCTGTTGCGCCATGGCCTGATGGCACCGGCCACGGTGGTCATTACGCTCTACGATGCCACCGCCAGCGTGCTGGCCACGCTAACGCCCACGATCAACGACGGACCTCTCATCATGCCCTTGCTCGCACCGCTCACCACGGTGCGCACCCTCACCCTCACCCTGAGCAACGCGGCAGGGATGAGTCTGGGCTGGCTCTATGCCGGTGATCCCTTTGCGCCGCTGTACAACGCTGCCCTGACCTTGCGACGGGATTACGCCATGGCCCGCAGCGAGGGCACCAACCCGCGAGCGGCCTATCTGGGATCGGGCTTCAGTGGCGAGTTACGCTGGGAAAACAACCTGCGGCGGGCCGAGTGGGCCACGCTGCTGCACCTGATTGATGATTGCAAGCAGGCCGACGACGCGCCCATCGTGCTGATTCCGCAAATCAGCCAACCCGACTTAGCCGCCTTGGCCCGGATTGATGCCGATACCCTGGCCATCCGCGATGTGTTCGACTGGCAACCCACCGACCCGGCGGCGTGCCGCCTCTCCCTCACCTTGCCGCTGACGGCGGTGTTGACGTGATATCCCTCATCCCTCTTCTGGAGATTGTATGACTTCCACTGTAGATTTTAAAAACCTGTTATTAGCGGCCAGCGATATCAACACGCTGAGCCTTCATACCGCCGATCCCGGCGCCGCTGGCACGGCCAACGAAGTGGCTGGCGGCGGCTATAGCCGCCAAAGCTGCACCTTTGCCACTGCCGCCAGCGGAGAGCGCGCGCTCAGTACGGCGGTGAATTTTACCCTGACGCCCAATCAGGCCGTGGCCTGGCTTGGCTTTTGGGCAGGCGCGACCTTTCGCGGGGCACGGGTCTTGACCGGCGATACCAGCGCCAATGCGCTCGGTCAATACCAGATCACCACCGCAACCCAACTCACGCTGGCGGATGTCGCCTAAGGACCCCTCATGG
>NZ_CBTJ020000008.1 GCF_001051235.1 Candidatus Competibacter denitrificans Run_A_D11
CTATCCGTATTCTACTGAAGAAATTGTATCCACCTCTTAATGAAGAGGGCTGCGATTAATCATTTGTATCTGAATAAGAATTTTCGGATAGGCTCTAAGACCTGCGTTTCATACCGTTCGATGAGCCAGCTATGGGCAATGCCGGGGCTGACATGGGGATAGACGCACAATAATGCTTTGAGTGCGGCCACCAGTTGGGGTTGGGTGTCGATGAGCGTTTGGCCTTTGCGATGGCCGTCTTTTCCCGCTAACCGCGCTAATCCTTCGCGCTGGCATTGCTTTCGCCAGCGGGTGAGTTTGTCGCTGGAGAGAATGGGAATGAGATCGCGCGCGGAACTGGCGATTTCGCCTTTATTCCAAGCAATGGCAAAGGCCGCTTTGTGATATTTGCCGCCGAATTTGCAATGAGAGGCATTTTCTTGCGCACAATACCGCTCGAATTGGCGCAAAACCTCTAATCGGGTATCCATGCGAAGGCGCGCTTTGCCGTCTAAAGCGGCTGCTTTGGCGTCGCCTTCGGCTTTTGAGAGTTCGCCGCTTTTGGAAAGGACTGTTATTTGGTTTTGTACTTTATTAAGCAGCAAAGGAGGTTGAGTAAGGAGATGGTCAGCCTGATACGAAGGGATTTCTGCAATTTTGGCCACCACGGCGACAGGAAAGCAGTCAATACGATATTCAAGACCGCCTCCCTTGCCGGAGCGGTGGCGAGTTTCATATCCCTTTCTCTTCGCCATTTTGATGAAGCCAAGCTTACTCATGCCGTGCAAACCAGCGGCCTCTTTTGCGCTGTACCATGTTTTGATCACGGATACCTCTCCGGCCAGATTTCTCGCGCCGTAAGCCCTAAGCGCTTGGCGATGGCTCTTTCCATTTTTGGATAAGGAGCGTAAACAGCCTTATTGACTGCCTGACGGGACACGCCTTCCTCGCGTGCGATCTGGGCATACGATGTGCCTAATCGCTCAAGCTGATGCTTGATCCAGAGCGCCCTGGAATTCGTATTTTTAGAGTGAGGTTCGGTTGTCATGTAAACATTTATACGATATTTTTATGCGAAATTCAAGAGATCGTATGAGTTTACAGTTTGGCATGGTGAGATCGGTTACTAGGCATTTGTTCGCCTCTGAAGACAAAAGGTGATTTTAAATATGTCTTTAATATCAATTCATTACTTTCAGTAAACTGCCATGACAAACCGTAAACTCAGTTTACAGTTTACAGAATGGGATAGTTTACAGTTCGCCGCCAGGCTGAAGGAGCTTGTTGATTCGTATGAAAGCATCAGTGCTCTCGCACGAAATGTTGGCGTAGTGGAAGGGACAATCAGGAAATGGGCGAACGGCCTCTCTCGACCCAAAATTGATGAAGCAGTGAAGTTGGCGTATGCACTAGACGTTCGCCTCCTCTGGCTAGCTACCGGCGAAGGGCCGCAGAAAGATCAAGAAGATAAGAAAGATCAGCAGGTTATTAGGCCAGTGCTTGATATAAAGACGCTTCGACTGGCCATAGAAACGGTCGAACAAGCCTTCAGCGAGAAAGGGGTGACGATGGACCCTGATAAGAAGGCG